>NZ_JBFBBC010000001.1:0-782143 GCF_040689545.1 Streptomyces sp. NPDC051180 | reverse complement strand
GCCCGTGAACGTCTCCACCCACACCGGCTCAGCCCGCAACACCCCACCCATACAGGGAAAATGCCCAGAACTGAGCCTTCTGCAACACCCTTTAGGCCGGCCGCGTCGACGTCAGCACACCGATCTTGTCGATCCGGTGCTCGGGGTTGTGCAGGGCGTCCCGCCAGCGGTTCCCCGCCGCGTCGTCCTCCGGCGTCGCGCAGGTGGAGAGCGTGATCATCGCCCGGGTGGGCCGCTCGCCCGGATCTCCCGGCACCGCGGCCCGCTGCTCGGCGAGCGAACGGGCCGAACGGAAGGACGTGCTGCGCGTCTCGGTGATCTCGTAGGTGTACACCGTCCCTCCGGCCGTCACGTGCACCCGGTCGCCCACCTCGACCGCGGGCAGCTCGCGCAACGGTCCGCCGGCCGAGAGCCGGTGGGCCGTCACCAGGTAGTTGCCGACCTCCCCCGGCCCCACGCCGCCCCGTTCGCCGTACGGACTCGCCGCGACCCCGCGGTCCTGTATGCGGGTCCCCGCGCGGTCGTCGGTCGTGCCCTCGTACGGCACCACCGCCAGGTCCTCGACCCCTATCGACGGTATGGAGAGCTCGGCGGGGAGATGCGCACGGGGCGAGGGCGGCGTGGCCGTGGGGGACGGGGCCGCCGCGGCGACGGCGGTCGCGGGGGACGTGGAGGGCGGTGCCGGGGGCGGTGTCGGTGCGGCCGAGCGGACGGAGACCTCCGACGACGGACCGTGCGCCCCCGTGGCCGTACCCGCGGCGCCCGCGCAGCCGGACGACGCGGCGACGCCCAGCACGAGGGCGGCGACGACCGCGGCCGGCGTCCGCAGGGGACTCCGGCGCCCCGACGCCCCCGGAGGAAAGGACCTGTCCCGCGTGGCACCCATACCCCCAGGATGACCCACTCCGCGCGCCCCGGCACCCACGCCCCCGCACTCCGCGGCCGGCTTCCGGCACCGGCCGTGAAGGCCCTCCGGAGGCGCCGCCCCGCTCGCGCCGGACCGCGGGCGTGTCTGGGCCGGATGGAGCACCGGGGCGGGCAGGCCACGGCACGGCGTCCGATGCTGAGGCGGACCAGCCCGAACCGGGTGACCGCCCGCCGCCCGGCATCACCGTGAAGGAGCCCCTGTGTCGGCACGATCTCATGTCCGGTCCCGCTCGCGCGCCCGTCTGCGGCTGACCGTCGCCGGCCTGGCCGCGTCGGCGGCGCTCGCCGGCCTCGTCCAGCCCGCCCAGGCCACGGGCACGCCGACACCTCCCGACGCGTCCCTTCAGAAGCAGCTGGACGACCTCGTCCGCACGGCCGGAGGGCCGCCCGGAGTGATCTCGGTGCTGCAGCGGGGCGAGCGCACCACCGTCCTCCGGGCCGGCGTCGCCGACACGGAGACCGGCCGTCCGCCGCGCGCGACCGACCACATGCGGATCGCCAGCGTCGCCAAGGCGTTCAGCGGGGCGGTCGCCCTGCGCCTGGTGGACCGGCACCAGCTGGACCTCGACGACACGATCGGCGAGATCCTTCCGTCGCAGCCCGTGGCGTGGCACAAGGTGACGCTCCGCCAGCTGCTCAACCACACCAGCGGACTCCCCGACTTCTCCCAGGCCCCGGCGTTCCTGGAGGTCCTGCAGGCGGACCCCCGCCACCACTTCGACTCCCGCCGGCTGCTCGACTACGTCGCCGACAAGCCCCTGGACTTCCCGCCGGGATCGAAGTACGTCTACTCGAACTCCGACAACATCGCCGTGGCCCTGATGGCCGAGGCCGTCACGGGGCGCCCGTACGAGCGGCTCCTCGACCGGCTCGTGTACCGGCCGCTCGACCTCCGCCGGACGAGCCTTCCCCAGGGCTACCGTCTCCCCCGTCCCTATCTGCACGGCTACGACGTGATCCCGCCCGCCCCGCCGGAGGACATCAGCGAGGCCATCGGGGCCTCCGGCGTCTGGGCCTCCGGCGGCATCGTCTCCACCCCCAAGGACCTCAACGCCTTCGTCCGCGCCTGGGCCGGCGGACCGCACTTCCTGTCCGAGCGGACCCGCCGCGAGCAGCGGACCTTCATCCCCGGCGCCGCCTCCGAGCCCGCGGGCCCCGGCGTGAACTCCGGCGGACTGGCCGTCTTCCGGTACCAGACCCGCTGCGGCACGGTCTACGGCCACACGGGCAACTTCCCCGGCTACACCCAGTTCGCCGCCGCCACCGCCGACGGCCGTCGTTCCCTCACCTTCTCGATCACCACCCAGACCAGCAAGACCGCCAAGCCCGAACTGCTCGCCAAGGTCCGGGCCGTGCAGGAGGACTTCGTCTGCGCCCTCCTGCGCCACTGACGACGCCGGACCTTCCCCGGCCGTCCCGCCGCCCCGCCGCCCGTTCGGGCGGCGGGGCGGTGCCCGTGCAAAGGGGGCGGTGCGGGCGCGGAGATTTTGCCGTCCCGTGGTTGCTGGCCGGGCGGGGGCGCCGGAGTGTGGGTGACCATGCCCTCGGGCAGGGGTGTTGCTGGTCACGGGGGGTGCCGAGGGCCCCTTCGCCCTGAGCGGGGAAGGTTCATGCAGCTGGAGTTCCGGCACCTGCGGGTGCTGCTCACCGTCGCGGAGGCCGGGAGCATCCGCAAAGCGGCAGCGCGGCTCCAGCTGTCGCAGCCGGCCACGAGCGCGCAGCTGAAGCGGATCGAGGGCGAGTTGGGCGGCCCGCTGTTCGTGCGGAGCGCCGAGGGGGTGAAGCCGAACGAGAACGGGCAGTACGTGCTGCGGTGCGCACGGGACCTCGTCGTCGGCTTCGACCGGTTGAGGGAGTACGCGCGGGGGGCGGGCGAGGCGGACAGCGGGGCGGCCCTTCCGCTGCGGGCGGGCGGAACGGCGGGACCGCTCGTGTCGCTGCTGATGTCGGCCCTGTTCGAGCTCGTGCCGGGAAACGGGGTGACCGTGGACGCCCGGCGGTCCGTGCACGCGCTGGTGAAGGCGCTGGGGCTGTCGAAGTGCGACATCGCGGTGTTCGGCGAGTTCCCGGGGTTCCCCCTGCCCGTCGGGGAGTCGGTGGCGGCGCGCACGCTGCTGCGCGAGCCGGTCTTCGTCCTGCTCGCCGAGGACCATCCGCTGGCGCGCCGGGAGCGGGTCGCGCTGCACGAGCTGGCGGACGAGGAGTGGGTGATGCCGGAGGCCGACGAGAGCGGGGTGCACGCGTACCTGCATCTCACCTGCCGGGCGGCGGGGTTCACGCCGAAGGTGGCGCACGTGACGCCGGACCTGTCGGTGGCGCAGATGCTGGTCGCCGGCCGGCGGGCCGTCTGCGGGGTGTGGCCGAGCGCGGACGTCCCGGCGCGGGGGACCGTGCTGAGGCCGCTGGTCGACGTCCCGTTCCACCGGCGGCTCCAGCTGGCCTGGAACACGGCGTCGGTGCCGGCGGAGCTGGCCGGCGCGGTGGGGGACCGGCTGCTGGCGGAGTACCTGGCGCTGGTGCGGCAGCGGCCGGAGTACCTGGCGTGGTGGGAGGACGGCGGGGAGGGGTTCGCGCTCGGCGCGGACCGCTGACCGCGCGCTCGGGGCGCCGCGCAGCGCACGTATAACTCCGGGGTTGTATCCCATATGGGATCACGTCAGGAACATGTCACCTGGTGAACACTTCGCGTCAACGTCCCAGGACGTCGTCACCCCCCACGACGAGCGAAGGAAACACCCCGTCATGCCCCGTTCCCTCCTTGCCCTCTCCACGATGGTCGCCGCCGCAGTCGTCACCGCGGGGGTGACGGCCGTACCCGCCCACGCCCGGCCCGACGCGGCCGGCGGAGGCTCCGTCCGCGACACGGCGATATCCCGGGCCGAGTCGAACGTGGCCCGGCACGCCGACACCTTCGGATACGGGGCGGGCCAGGCGCTCCGCGTCAAGGACGTCGTGATCGACGCCGACGGCACCCAGCACGTCCGCTTCGAGCGGAGCTACCGCGGCCTCCCCGTCGTCGGCGGCGACTTCGTCGTCCACCAGAAGGCAGACGGCTCGCTCAAGGGGTCCACCCACGCCAGGGCCCGCAAGGTGGCGCTCGCCTCCGTCACCCCCGCGGTCGACGCCAAGGGAACCGCGGCCGGCGCCCTCAAGCGCTCGAACGGGCTGGTGAGCGAGGCCAGATCCACCCCCGAGCTGATCGTCTGGGCGGCGGACGGCGCTCCCCGGCTGGCCTGGCGCACGACCGTGCAGGGCCTGGGCGACAAGGGGCAGCCGCACGGCGAGGTCTTCGTCACCGACGCCGCCACCGGCGCGGCGATCGAGAACTACGACACCGAGCGCGAGGCGGCCGGCACCGGGCACTCCGAGTACACCGGCGACCTCACCCTCGACACCACCCTCCAGGCGAACGGCACCTACGCGCTGATCGACCCGGTGCGCGGCCACGTCACCAAGGACGCCCGCAACGTCTCGTCCTCGTCCCTGAACAGCTCCTCCGGCACCCTGTTCACCGACGCCGACAACGTCTGGGGCGACGGCCGGAAGTTCTCCGCCGACCGCTCCACCGCCGCCGTCGACGCCCACGCCAACACCGCGAAGACCTTCGACTACTACAAGAGCACCTTCGGCCGCAGCGGCATCAAGAACGACGGCCGCGGGGCCACGGTCTTCGTCCACGTCGGCACGAACTGGGACAACGCCCAGTGGTCGGACTCCTGCTTCTGCATGATGACCGGCGACGGAGACGGCAGCGTCGACCCCGAGCAGGTCGACCTCGACACCATGGGCCACGAGATGACCCACGGCGTCACCTCGGCCACCGCCAACCTGCGCTACAGCGGCGAGTCCGGCGGTCTGAACGAGGCCACCAGCGACATCCTCGGCACCATGGTCGAGTGGTACGCCGCCAACGCCGTCGACACCCCCGACTACCTCTTCAGCGACCAGTCCACCCCGCCGTGGCTGCGGCGCTTCGACAAGCCCTCTCTCGACGGCCGCTCCGCCGACTTCTGGTCGAAGTCCGTCGGCCGGCTCGACGTGCACAACTCCTCGGGCGTCGGCAACCACTGGTTCTACCTCGCGAGCGAGGGCAGCGGCACCAAGACGATCAACGGCGTCACCTACACGAGTGCGACGTACAAGGGCACGACCGTGACGGGCATCGGCAACCAGAAGGCCGCCGCCGTCTGGTACCGGGCGCTGACCGTCTACATGACCTCCACCACGGACTACAAGGGAGCCCGCGCGGCGACCCTGAGCGCGGCGAAGGACCTGTACGGCGCCACGAGCGCCGAGTACGCCACCGTGGCTGCGGCCTGGACCGGGGTCAACGTCCTCTGACGCGCTGGCGCACGACCTGATCCGACCACGCACGCGGGCCCCGCCGTCACGGCGGGGCCCGCGTGCGTGGACGCCCATGAAGAATCCTTTTCTCGTGGAATGTGGCATTCGAGTGATGTTGGAGCAGCGGCGCGCGTTCCCCTGCTTAAGATCCACTTCCGTGACAGAGAGTCAACATGCAGAAAAGAAACGGGAGTCGGCCGACGTCGTCATCCTCGGGGCCGGTCCCGCCGGGCTCGTCCTGGGCAACCTCCTGCTGCGGAGCGGGATCGACTGCGTCGTCCTCGAACGCACCGGACGCGACCACGTCCTGAACCGCGCCCGGGCCGGGTTCCTCGCCGCGCACACCGCACACGTACTGCGGCGCCACGGCCTGGACGAGGGGCTGCGGCGACGGGGACGGGAGCACGGCGTGTGCGAGTTCCGCACCGAGGACGGGCGCTTCCGGCTGGACTACAGGACGCTCGGCACCGGCGAACCCCACACGGTCTACCCCCAGCACGAGCTGGTGGCCGACCTCCTCGCCGCCTACCTCGGCGCCGGCGGCCGCATCCGCTTCGACACCGAGGCGCTGGAGGTCGGCGACGCCGACGGCGACCGCCCGTGGGTGGCCGCGCGGGAGCCCGACGGCCGGACCGTGCGGTGGCGGGCCCGGTACGTCGCCGCCTGCGACGGCCGGCACGGCGCCGGACGCCGCTCGCTGCCCGAGGGAGCCGTACGACACCACCGCGACCACGGCGTCTCCTGGCTCGGACTCCTCGCCGAGGCACCGCCCAGCCTCGACGCCGTCGGGTACGCGACCCATCCGCGGGGCTTCGCCGGACACATGGCCCGGTCCGCCGACATCACCCGCTACTACCTCCAGTGCGACCGCGGCACCCCGGCCGAGGAGTGGACCGAGGAGCGGATCTGGGACGAACTGGACCTGCGGATGCGCAGCGACCAGTACGGCCCGCTGCGGCGCGGACGCATCGTCCAGCGCGCCGTCGTCGACCTGGAGTCCGACGTGCTCGACACCCTCCGGTACGGCTCGCTCCTCCTCGCCGGCGACGCCGCCGGTCTCATCAGCCCCTCCGCGGCGAAGGGCGCCAACCTCGCCGTGCTGGAGGCCGAACTCCTCGCCGAGGCCCTCGCCGCCGACCTCCACCGGGACGACCCCGAACCGCTCGCCCGCTACTCCGACCGGTGCCTCACGCACATCTGGCGTGCGCAGGAGTTCTCGCACTGGATGATCGGCCTCCTCCACGGCGCGCCCCCGTTCCAGGAGGGCATGCGCCGGTCCCGCATGGAGTCGCTGCGGACGTCCCGTGCCCATCAGGACTGGTTCGCCGAGCAGTACGTCGGCATCTGAACCCCACCCCACCGCCCCACGCGGTCCGAGGTCCCGGCCCGTCGGCCCGGAGCCCGCTCCTTCCGCCCTTTCCCCGAGGAATCCCCCTGATGAGTACCCCTGCACCGGCGGCGACCTGCCTCGCGCCCGACGACGTCCGGCGCCTGCGCGCGACGGCCGCGTTCGTCCGCGAGCAGGAGACGTCCCTCCTGCTGTCCCGCGTGCTCCCCGGCCTCGACGGCCCCGAGCTGCGGGCGGTGGCCGACCGGTGCCGCTTCTCCCACGCCGCGCTGCTGGTCTTCCCGGCCGACCGGCCGGGGACGCGGTCCGCACTCGCCGCCTGCGGGCTCCCCGACGACACCGGGTCCCGGCCGAGCGTCGTGGTGCGCGACCGGCTGGCCGCGCGCCACGGACTCGACGCCGCCGATCTTGACGTAAGGATTCTCCGGCCCGCCGTCCGGGGTCCCGACGGGGAGCACCGCACGGTGGAGGTGTTCGCGCTCGCCGTGCCGCCAGCCTCGCCGCTGTCCGCGCTCGCCGTGCACGAGCGGGAGCACGGGCACGAGGCGCACCTCGCCTTCGACGTGGACCGGCCCGACGCCCTGGTCCTGCGGGGACTGCGGGCGAGCCTCGCCCGGCACGGGGCGGTCGCCGACGGCGGCGGGTACAACCCGCACGAGGACGGCACCGTGTTCTACTTCGCCACGCCCGCCGGGACGAAGACCGAGTACCGCCGCATGGAGCTGTACGCGAGCGGGGACCACCGGGACCTGCTCGCCGAGCACCTGGCCGAGCGGCCGTCCGGCCACCGCGCGGCGGAGGACGGACGCGACGGTACCGCCACCGCAGAAGCAGACGCGGGCGCGGCGGTCGGCGCGGCCTCGGACGCCCTCGCCGCGGAAACGCTCCTGCGGCTGCTCACCGGTGCCTGGACCACCCAGGCCCTCGCCACCTGCGCCGAACTGCGGCTGCCGGAGGCCCTCCGACCGGACACGCCCCGCACCGCCCGGCAGCTGGCGACCGAGGTCGGGGCGCGCCCGGACGCGCTGGAGACGCTGCTGCGCTACCTCGCCATGCTGGACGTGGTCACCGAGGACCGGGACGGCTTCCGGCTCACCCCCGCCGGGCTGCTGCTGCGCGAGGACGCCGCCGGCTCGATGCGGCCCCTGGCACTGATGTACGGAGGCCCGTTCTACCGTTCCTTCGCCCACCTGGCCCACGCCGTGCGGACCGGCGAGCCCGGCTTCGAGCACCTCCACGGCGAGAACCACTTCGACCACTTCGCCCGCGACCCCGCGCTGGCCGCGACGTTCGACCGGTCGATGGCGGCCGGCGCCCGGATGTTCGACCCCGTGCCCGCCCATCCCGTCCTCGCCGCGGCCGCGGCGGGACCCGGCCCCCGCACGGTCGTCGACGTCGCCGGCGGCACCGGCGAACTCCTCGAACGCGTCCTGGCCGCCCACCCCGCGCTGCGCGGCGTCCTCCTGGAACGGCCGCACGTCGTCGCCGCCGCCCGGGACCGGCTCGCCGCCACCGAGGTCGGCGCGCGGTGCTCCTACCGGGTCGGCGACTTCGCCGACGTCCCCGGGGCCGGGGACGTGTACCTGCTCTCCCGCGTGCTGCACGACTGGGACGACGAGCGGTGCCGGGAGATCCTGGCGCACCTCGCGGACGCGATGCCCGCGCACGCCGACCTCCTCGTCGTCGAACGGCTGCTGCCCGACGACGCCGCCCCGTCCCTGGCGACCGCGTGGGACCTGCACATGCTCTGCAACACGGGCGGGCGCGAGCGCCGGGCCGGCGCCTACGCGGCGCTGTTCGACACGGCCGGCCTCGTCCTCGTCGGGCACCGCCCGCTGCCCCTCGACGCGCACGTCCTGCACGTCCGGAAGCGCTGACCGCACCGGAAGGGCGCCGGTCCCGGTGCGACGACCGCCGCACCGGGACCGGCGCCCCGCGCCGTCCTGCCGGGACCTGCCTCAGGCCAGCAGCCGGCGCTTCTGCTCCTCGAACTCGGCGTCGGTCAAGACGCCCTGGGTCTTGAGCTCCCCCAGCTGCCTGAGCTGTTCGAGCTTGTTGTCCATGCTGTCCGCGGCCGGCGCGGCCGCGGGTGCGGGAGGCGGCGGGGCGTACTGCGGCTCGGGCTCCTGGGCCGCCTGCTGGTTGGCCCAGCGGCCTGCCTGGCGCCGTGACACGCGGTTGGACACGGCGGTCGCCGTGCCGGCGACCACGGCCGTGCGGGCCACTCCGCGGAGAAGACCTGGCATCGGGTGTTCCTTTCTCGTGCTCCGCCCGGAGACCGACGCGGTCGGCGGACGGGTTCGACACGGGGGCGGCCGGTCGGCCGGCTCGGCCGGCGACCGGTCAGGACGCGGCCTCGACCGCTTCGAGCGAGGCGAGCACGGCCTGGACGGGCAGTCGGCCGGAGGCGACCAGCTGTGCGCCGCCGCGTCGCAGGGCGGCCGCGAACGGGCCGGCCCACACGTTCTCGTAGACGAGCAGACCGGCGGCGTTGCCGGGCTCCACGGCCACGGCGGCCTCGTCGATGTCGTCCTGCCCGAGCAGACCGGAGCGCGCGCCCTCGAAGACGGCGAGATCCAGTTCGCCGTCGCCGTCGAAGTCGGTGATCTCCAGGCCGGAGACCGTGCCGTCCTCGTCCTTCCTGATGAACACGAGGTCGAGGATCCGGATGATGCCCCGGTCCACCAGGTCGACCAGCAGCGGAAAAGCCTCGCCCGTCATGCGGTTGCCGGTGAACTCCACGACCACGTAGTCGATGGGGCCCATCTCGGCGAATTCCTCGCTCACAGCGTCACCTCTGGCAGTAGGGAACCGGACCCCCTTGTCATTCCAACACCGGACGCCGTGCGCTGCACCCGGTGCGGGCGGTCCGGGCGGACCCGTCCCGCCCCGCACGGTCTACGCGAGGGCGCCGTCGTCGCGCCGCACCACGCACAGCGCCCAGATCACGAATCCGGACATGGCGATCATCACGATCGACCAGGCCGGGTAGTACGGCATGGACAGGAAGTTCGCGATGATGACGACCGCGGCGATGACCACGCCCGCCACCCGCGCCCAGGTCGCCGTGCGGTACAGACCGAAGCTGACGATGACGGCGACGAGACCGAGGGCCAGGTGGATCCAGCCCCACGAGGTCAGGTCGAACTTGAAGACGTAGTTCGGCGTCGAGACGAAGACCTCGTCCTCGGCGATCGCCATGATGCCCCGGAAGATACCGACGAGGCCGGTGATGCCGAGCATGACGGCGGCGAAGACGGTGAGTCCGCCGGCCCATGCCTGTCTGGAGGTGTCCGCGGGACGGGGGGTGTGCGTGGCGGCCATGACGATGCCTCGCTTTGCGTTCGGATCGGCGGGCGCCGACGGCGCCCGGGGGTGGTGGGGAACGGTCGGGGGTCGGCGGTCAGCGGTCAGCGGTCGGCGGTGTGGTGCCGGTGGGCCCGGAGCTCGTCGAGGGCGGGTCGTCGTTCAGGATCAGCGCCTTCGCCCGGGCGAACTCCTCGTCGGTGATCTCCCCGCGGGAGCGGAGCTCGGAGAGCTTCGTCAGCTCCTCGGCGTGGCTGCGCCGGGTGTCGCCCGACGCCGTCTCGCGGATGTAGGCGTCGAACTCCCGCTGCTGCTCACGGGCCTGGGCGATCTCGCGGCGACCCATGTTCTTGCCCCGGGCGATCACGTACACGAGGACGCCGAGGAAGGGCAGGAGGATGACGAAGACCAGCCATCCGGCCTTGCCCCATCCGTTCATCTCCTTGTCGCGGAAGATGTCGGTGATGATCCGGAAGAGCAGGATGAACCACAGCACCCACAGGAAGAACCAGAACATGGTCCAGAAGGCGCCGAGCAGCGGATAGTCGTAGGCCAGGTACATGTCTTCTCCGTTCTGCGGGGGACCGGGCGCGTCGCGCGTTCCTCACGCGCCCGCGTGGCGGCGTCAGGCGGGCGGGCCGGACGCCTCGCCGCCCGTGATGCCCGCCCGGCGCAGGGCCGACCGCCACGCCAGGGCGACCGCCGTCTCCGCCAGACCCAGGAGGATGAGCCACAGGCCCAGCAGCCTGGTCAGGGTCCGGGCCGACTCGGTCGGCAGGGCCAGGACGACGATGCCCGCGACGATGCCGAGCGCGGCGACCGCCATCACGATGCCGCGGTGCGGCATGTCCTTGGTGGCGATGGCCGTGTAGAGGGTGAAGATGCCGGACACCAGCCAGACGGCGCCGACGATGAGGGAGAGCGCGGCGATCGTCTGCAGCGGGTTCCGCAGACACAGCACTCCGCCCAGGACGCACAGGACGGCCACGATCAGACCGGGCACCCGCTCCCCGGCCTCACGGCGACCGAACACCGCGACGAACCGGAAAGCGCCGGTCACCAGCAGGTACAGCCCGATGAGGACCGCCAGGACGTGCAGGGTCACGTCCGGCCAGACCAGGGCCAGGACGCCCGGGACGAGCGTCGCCAGCGCCGCGCACAGGAGCCAGACCCACGACCGTCCGAGACGGGCCAGCTGATCGGCGGGGTCGGCCGGGGAAGCGGGGTCGGAACCGTAGGGCTCGGACGCCGGGGCGGCGTGGGGTGTGGGGCCGTGTGACGGGGCCATTTCTCCTCCTCCCGGTCGCCCCCGCGGAGCGCGGGAGCATGCGGGCGGCCGGTTACTTCCACATCAGTCTGCGCCCATCGCCCGGCCACCGCCTCCCGCGCCCGCCGCCCGGCTTCCGCCTCGCTTACCTTGGAGCTGGGGGACCGACCCCGCGGAGGATCGATGGACAGGAACCACACCCTGGACATGGCCAAGGCCAGGCTCAAGGAGATCACCGGAAAGCTCACCGGCCACGAGCGCATGGAGTCCGAGGGGAAGACGGACCAGGCGAAGGTGAAGATCCGGCAGAAGGTGCAGAGCATCCGCCACCGCGCCGAGGGCATCAAGGACTCGTTCAAGAACGACCGTTCATGACACACCGATGCACCGGGACTCCGAGGACGCCGGACGCCGCACCCCGGACGCGGCCGGGCCGGCCTGTCCGGCGGACGGCGACGGACCCCCGGTAAGGGGACGACGCCGTGCCGACGGCCCGTCGCCGGGCCGGTTGCGGCGGCCGATCGGCACGTGGCCGGCCGTGGGCCTCGTCGTCGGCGTCCTCGCCGGGGCCAACGTGCTCCTGGCACGGGCGGACGGTGTGCTCCGGCCGGTGGCCGCCGTCGCCGTCGGCGCCCTGCTGCTCGCCGTGCTCCGCTGGGCCGGCGGCACCCTCGCGGACGCGGGACTGGCACGGGGGACGCTCGCCCGCGGTACCCGCTGGGCGCTGGTCCTGATCGGGCTGGTCGCCCTCGTCTACCTCGCCGGAGCGCTGCTGCCGGCCACCCGGCCGCTGTTCGAGGACCGGCGCTACGACGGGATGACCGGGGGAGAGTTGGCGCTGCGCGTCCTCGTGGCGGTGCCCGTCGGCACCGTCCTGGTGGAGGAGATCGCGTTCCGCGGGGTGCTGTACGGGCTGGTGCGCAGGGCCCGGGGGACGGTCTGGGCGACGGCGGTGTCCAGCGTGCTGTTCGGCCTGTGGCACGTCCTGCCGTCCCTGCACCTGGCCACGGCGAAGCCGGCCATGGGCTCGGTCGTCGGCGACTCCGCGCTCGGCACGTTCCTCGCGGTCGCGGGCGCCGTGCTCTTCACGGCGGCGTCCGGTGTCCTCTTCTGCGAACTGCGCCGCCGCAGCGACAGCCTGCTCGCGCCGATGGGGCTGCACTGGGCGGTCAACGCGCTCGGCTACGTCGCCGGCTTCCTGCTCCGCTGAACAGTGCCCGGCCTCACTGCTCCGGCTGGATGACGTCCCGCAGCCGGTCCAGATCCTGCGGGGTGAAGCCCGACGGCCGCATGACGGCGTTCCAGCCGTCGACGTAGGCGGCCTTGTAGGTGTGCCCGTGGCCGTCCGGCACGCCGGTGGAGAACGGCAGGTCGGCGGTGACCTGCCAGAAGGTCACGAAGGGGATCCAGACCATCTCCTCCAGCACGTCGCTGCCGGGTGCCTCGCCGATCCAGTCGGGCTCGGAGAGCGCCAGCGACGGGCTCCACCAGACGATCGGGTCGGAGGGGTGCATGAGGTACAGCACCCGCGTGCCGTCCCACGGCCGGTCGGCCGGCGGGATCCCGTCGGCCGGGTCGTCGGTGAAGCGGACGGTCCGGCCGTCGCGGTAGACGGGTTCGATCTCCGGGCTGCCCGGCTCGCGGTGGTCGCTGAACTCGCGGAACAGGGTGTTGAAGTTCGGCGGCCCGGCGAACAGGGTGCCGGCGGTGCGGTTGCGCAGGTCGTACTCGCCGCTGAAGGCGGTCTCGCCGCCGAAGGACCCCAGGCTCTCGCCGGCGACGAAGAGCCGCGGCCGCTGGTCCTGGGGGAGCTTGGACCAGACGTCGTAGACCGCGTCGAAGAGCTCGCGGCCCGCCTCGCGGGCCTTGGACTGGTCGACGAGGTAGGAGAGCCAGGACGGCAGGTAGGAGTACTGCATCGCCACGGTGGCGGAGTCGCCGTCGCCGAGGTACTCGAAGGAGTCCACGGCGGCGGGGTCGACCCAGCCGCTTCCGGTCGTGGTGATCACGAGCAGGTTCTCGCGCTCGAAGCCGCCGGCGCGTCGGAGGTCGGCGACGGCCCGGTCGGCGCGGGCCTCCGCGTCGTCGGCGGTCTGGAGTCCGGCGTAGGCGCGGACGGGTTCCTGCGCCGGGCGGTGGGTGAACGCGCCGATGTCCCGGGCCGTGGGGCCGCTGCCGGTGAAGGCCCGGCCCTGGTAGCCGAGGGTGTCCCACGGCACCAGCGAGCCGGGCCCGCCGGAGCGCAGGGTGGTCGTGGGCTGGTGCACGCCCTCCGGGGTCTCGTTGTCCCGCAGCGAGAACGCCTCGTTGGTCGCGTTCACGAAGCCGGCCAGGAGCACGCCGCTGACCACGGACCAGGCGAGGGCCACCACCGCGACCCAGCCGACCACGCGTGCCGCGCGAGGGCCGATCCAGCGTTGCAGGATCCGGGAGAACCAGTGGTACAGGCGCCGGAGTCCCCGGCCCGCCGACAACAGGAGCCAGAAGACCAGGGCGGCCACGAACGGGCAGGCGACGGCGGTGACGACGTTGTAGTCGGTGACCCCCATGAGCCGGCGGATCTCGTGCTGCCAGTACTGGCCGAAGCCGAAGGACAGGCCGAAGAGCACGATCGCGCAGACGATCAGGACCCGCCACGACCCGTGCGACGGGGTCCGCGCGTCACGGTCCGCGAACGCGCGCCACACGAAGGCGGCGACCACGCCGAGGCCGTAGCCGATGGCCGCGCTGATGCCGCAGATCAGCCCCTGGAGGACGCCGCCCCGGGGCAGCAGGGAGGGGGTGAAGGAGAGGCAGGCGAGGAGGAGCGCGCCCCAGCACCCGGGAAGCGTGAGGCGGAGGTGCCACCGGCGCTTGGCGGACCCGGCGGCGGCCGGATCGGCTTCCCGGTCCTTGGCGGCGGCCGGATCGGCTTCCCCGTCCTCGGCAGTGGGCGGATCGGCTTCCCCGCCCCCGCCGGTGCGGGAATCCCGCGAGGCCGGCGAGGCGTCCCCGGCCCCCGGACCCTCGCGCTCCGGGGAGCCATCCGACGGAGGTTCGTGCTGGTCAGGAGTCATGGCTGTCCTCCGGGTTCGGGGGAAATCATCCCAGGACCCGGCAGGACCCGCCATTCGGTGTCAACCCGCCGCGAGGGCCTCCCGGGCGGCCTCCTCGGCGACGGTGCGGTCCTCGGGGACCAGCCCGATGCGGGTGCGGCGGTCGAGGAGGTCGGAGGTGTCGAGCGCGCCCTCGTGGCGTACGGCCCACAGCAGTTCGGCGCCGGTGACGGGATGGCCGGGGACGACGGGCTCGGCGAGGGCGGGGTCCGCGAGCCCGAGGGCGTGGACGGCCGGTGCCTCCGCCCCGTAGCGGTGGACGAGGCGGGGCGGCACGTCGAGACCGGCGAGGGTCCGGGCGGGGGCGGCCCCGACGAGGGGGACGGACGCGGTGCGGCACGGGCCGGCGGTCAGGCCGCTCGCGGCCACGGCGGCGTCGACGGCGTCCTGGGCCATGCGGCGGTAGGTCGTCAGCTTCCCGCCGACGACGGTGACGACGCCGTCGGGGGAGGTGAGCACCGCGTGCCTGCGCGAGATGTCGGCGGTGCGGTCCTCCGGGCCCCGGGTGTCCAGCAGGGGGCGGAGCCCGGCGAAGGCCCCGACCACGTCGGTCCGGTGGAGGGTGACGTCGAGCGCCGAGCCGAGGACGTCGAGGAGGAACCCGATGTCGGTCTCGGGGACGTCCGGCACGTCGGGGACGTCGCCGTCGACGGGCTCGTCGGTGAGGCCCACGTACACGCGTCCGTCGCCCTGGGGCAGGACGAGGACGAAGCGGTTGGTCTCGCCGGGGATCGGGATGTGCAGCCCGGCGGAGAGGCGGCCGAGGTCCTCGGAGCGCAGGACGAGGTGGGTGCCGCGCGAGGGCCGCAGACGGATGTCGTCGACGAGGCCGCCGGCCCAGACACCGGTCGCGTTGATCACGGTGCGGGCGTGGACGCGCAGTTCCTCGCCGGTGGTCTCGTCGCGGACCGTCGCGCCGTCGCGGTGCAGCGCGACGGCGCGGGTGCGGGTGAGGACACGGGCGCCGTGGGCGGCGGCGGTGCGGGCGATCGCGGTCACCAGGCGGGCGTCGTCGGAGAGCTGGCCGTCCCAGGAGAGGAGTCCGCCGCGCAGTCCGGTGGGGCGCAGGGCCGGGGCGAGGTGCCGGGTCTCGACGGCGGAGAGGGTGCGGGGCCGGGGGAGGGTGCGGCGCGAGGTGCGGGCGGAGACGCGCAGCAGGTCGCCGGCGAGGAAGCCGGAGCGGGCCAGCGCGGCCTGGCCGCGGCTGACGAGCGGGGTGAGGGGGAGGACGAAGGGCTGGGCGCGCACGAGGTGCGGGGCGGTGCGCTCCATCAGGATGCCGCGTTCGACGGCGCTCTCGTGGGCGACGTCGAGCTGTCCGGAGGCGAGGTAGCGCAGTCCGCCGTGGATGAGCTTGGAGCTCCAGCGGGAGGTGCCGAACGCGAGGTCGTGGGCGTCGATCGCGGCGACGGTGAGCCCGCGGGTGGCCGCGTCGAGCGCGGCTCCGGCCCCGGTGGCGCCGAGCCCGACGACGAGGACGTCGACGGTCTCGCCGTCGGCGAGCCGGCCGAGTTCGCGTCGGCGCCGCTCGGCGTCGAGTGAGGAGCCGGGCAGGGCGGTGCTGCTCGTGGGGGTCATGGCGTGAGCGTCCTCTCCAGCAGGGTGCGCAGCTCGCCGAGGAAGGCGGCTTCGCTCAGTTCGGGATCGGTCTCGTCGGTCATGGTGCGCAGCGAGAGCGTGAAGGACTGGACGACGAGCAGCAGGGACCGGGCCTGGAGGTCCGGCCGTACCCGGCGTACGGAGCCGTCCTCGTGGCCGTCCTCGAGCGCCGAGTGGAGGAGTCCGAGCAGGGCGTCCTGGCTGGCGCCCCGGCGGTCGAGGACGTACGGCAGCAGCAGCTCGGGGTCCACGTCGAGGATCTTGTGGAAGAGCGGGTGGGCGCGGAACGCCGCCGCTCCGGAGACGAGTCCCTCGACGATCCGTTCCCGTTCGGGGCGGTCGTCGTCGCCGGGCGGCATGGCGCCGGCGGCGACGGCGATCCACTCGCGGGTCATCAGGTCGCCGACGAGGCTGCGCACGTCGGGCCAGCGCCGGTACAGCGTCATCCGGGACACGCCGGCGCGCCGGGCGACGTCGGTGAGGGTGGTGCGCCGTACGCCGACGGCGAGCACGCAGTCGCGGGCGGCGTCGAGGACGGGATCTGTGTCCGCATGGTTGTGACGAATGGGCGTCATCTGTCACAGTGTAATGCCAGCGCGGGCCCAGTGGCAGCGCGTCCGTGAAACAGACCGTGAGGAACCCTTTCGAAGTGGACATGTTGTGGAGCGGCTGGGGCGACCCGGCCAAGGCGGCACCGCTGCCCGACTCGGTCACCGGCCTGCTGCGGGACCTGCTCGGCGTCACCCCCCGCGAGAGCGGCCCCGCCGCACTCGCGGACATCGAACTCCCCGCCCCGGGACTCACCGACGAGGCCCGCGCCGCGCTCGCCGCCGCCGTCGCCGCACCCGACGGCCTGCGCGACGACGCCGAGAGCCGCGTCCGGCACACCCGGGGCAAGTCGACCCCCGACCTCCTGCGCATCCGCGCCGGCGAGGTCGACGACATCCCGGCCGCCGTCGTGCTCCCCGGCGGCCACGACGAGGTCCTCGCCGTCCTGCGCGCCTGCGCCGACCACGGCGTCACCGCCGTCCCCTTCGGCGGCGGCACCTCCGTCGTCGGCGGCCTCGCGCCCACCACGAAGAGGCCGTTCGTCGCCCTCGACCTGCGCCGCCTCGACGGACTCCTGGCCGTCGACGAGGTCTCGCGCACCGCGACCCTCCAGCCCGGACTGCGCGGCCCGCAGTGCGAGGCACTGCTCAACGAACGGGGCTACACCCTGGGGCACTTCCCCCAGTCCTTCGAGTGGGCGTCCGTCGGAGGCTTCGCCGCGGCCCGCTCCAGCGGCCAGGCGTCCGCCGGATACGGCCGCTTCGACGAGATGGTCCTCGGCCTGACCGTCGCCACCCCCGAAGGCACCCTGGAGACCGGCCGGGCCCCCCGCTCGGCGGCCGGCCCCGACCTGCGCCAGCTCGTCCTGGGCTCCGAGGGTGCCCTCGGCGTGATCACGGCCGTGACCGTGCGCATCCGTCCGCTGCCGACCCGGCGGATCTACGAGGGGTGGCGCTTCGCCTCCTTCGAGGCGGGCACCGCGGCGCTGCGCCGCCTCGCCCAGGACGGCCCGCGCCCCACGGTGCTGCGGCTGTCCGACGAGTCGGAGACCTTCATCGGCCTCGCGCAGCCGGACGCCATCGGCAGCGCCGAGGTCCCGCAGAACCCCGGCTGCATGGCGATCGTCGGGTTCGAGGGCACCGAGGACGACACGGCCGCCCGCCGCGCCGCCGCCCGCGAGGTCCTCCTGGCCTGCGACGGCGAGTACATCGGCGAGGAGCCCGGCGACCGCTGGGAGCACGGCCGGTACAACGCCCCCTACCTGCGCGACGCCCTCCTCGACGCCGGCGCCTTCGCCGAGACGCTGGAGACGGCCGCCTTCTGGTCCGCGATCCCCGGGCTCTACGCGGCGGTGCGCGACGCGCTCACGACCACCCTCACCGAGGCCGGCACCCCGCCCCTCGTCATGTGCCACATCTCCCACACGTACGAGAACGGTGCCTCGCTCTACTTCACCGTCGTCTCCGCGCAGGGCGAGGACGCCGTCGCCCACTGGGAGCCGGTGAAGCGGGCGGCCAACGACGCGATCCTGGCGGCCGGCGGCACCATCAGCCACCACCACGGAGTCGGCACCGACCACCGCGACTGGTACGCCCGCGAGATCGGCCCCCTCGGCATCCGTATGCTGCAGGCCGTCAAGGCCGAGGTCGACCCGTCCGGCGTGCTCAGCCCCGGAGTCCTCATCCCCGTCCGCTGAACCCCTTCTGCCGCCCGGAGGCCAGACCCATGCGACAGTTCACCGCCGTCGTCAACCCCACCGCTGGGGGTTCCAGCGGTACGGCGGGCCTGCTCCCGCTGGCCCGGCTGCTGCGGGAGGCCGGCGCCGGCCTCGACACCGTCTACAGCCGCAGCCTGGAGCACGCCCGCGAGCTCGCGCGGGCGGCCGGGGAGGAGGGGCGCGTCGTGCTCGCCGTCGGCGGCGACGGCATGGCCGGCTGCGTCGGCGGCGCCCTCAGCGGTACGGACACGGTGCTGGGCCTGGTCCCCGCGGGCCGCGGCAACGACTTCGCGCGCGCCCTGGGGCTCCCCACCGACGCGGCCCGGCTCGCCCCGATCCTCCTCGACGGCGCACCCCGGGCTGTCGACACCATCGAGGTGGAGTCGGCCGTCCACGCACGCGTGTGCGTCCTGGGCAGTGTGTACGCCGGCGTCGACGCGGTGGCCAACCACCACGCCAACACCACCCGGCTGCTGCGGGGCGCCGCCTCCTACTACGCCGGCGGCCTCCGGGCGGTCCTCGCCTGGAAGCCGGCCGCGTACCGGATCACGATCGACGGGGAGACGCACGAACGCACCGGCTACACGGTCGTCGCGGCCAACTCAGGCTTCTACGGATTCGGCAGGAAGGTCGCCCCGGACGCCCGCGTCGACGACGGACTGCTCGACGTCGTGGTCATCAACGAAGCGCCCAAGCGGCTCTTCTTCGCCATGATGAACGAGCTGAAGACGGGCGCCCACCTGGCCCGTCCCCAGGTCGAGATCCTGCGCGGCAAGGAGATCCGCATCGAGGCCGACCGGTCCCTGCCGTACGGCGCCGACGGCGAGGTCGACGCGGCCCTGCCGGTGACCCTCCGCGTCCGGCCCTCCGCCCTGCGGGTGCTGGCCTGACCGGACCGCGTCCGGTCGTCCGCCGGAACGCCCCCGCTTAGGCTGGAAGAGCCGGGGCTTCCGGCGGCGAGGTGGGTGAGCACGTGGCGGGGTCACTGGGCCGTGGAGCGGCCACACCGGTGGGCACGTTCCGTTACGTGGGGCGCCACCGCGAGCTGGCCCTGCTCATGACCGCCGTACGACAGCCGCCCGCCGTGGTGCTCATCGAGGGCGAGGCCGGGATCGGCAAGTCCCGCCTCGTCGGCGAGGTCACCGCCGCGCTGCGCGCCGAGCACCGGCCCGTGCTCACCGGCTTCTGCCAGCCCCTGCGGGAGCCCTTTCCCTACGGACCGGTGTCCGACGCGCTGACCAAGGCGGGACCCTGGCTGCCGGAGGACGGCCTGCCCGACGCCGCCGGCGCCCTGGCCAGACTCCTGCCGGGCCTCGCCGACCGGCTCCCGCCGGCCCCCGAGGAGACCGGCGGAGAGCAGGCCGAACGGCTCCGGCTCCTGCACGGCGTCCGCGCGCTCCTCGCCGCCCTCGGCCCCACCGTCCTGATCGTCGAGGACCTCCACTGGGTCGACGAGGCCACCCGCGACCTGCTCCTCCTGCTCGCCCGCGACCCGCCGGACGGCCTCACCCTCGTCCTCACCTACCGCGCCGAGGACCTGCGCCCGGACACCTCCGTGCTCGGCGCCGCCTACCGCCACCCGGCAGGCGCCGGCGGCGCGGTCATCCGACTCGGCCCCCTCACGGCGGACGAGGTCGGCGAACTGGCCGCCGCCGCCCTCGGCCCGGACGCCACGCCCGCGCTCGCCAGCGCCCTGTACGCACGCAGCGAGGGCCTGCCGCTGGTCGCCGAGGAGGACCTGCTCACCCTCGCCGAACAGGGCGGCACGGCCGACCAGCGGGAAGCCGTCCACCGCCTCCGGGACACCGACGTCCCGAAGGGACTGCGCGAGGCGGTCACCGAACGGCTGGCCGGCCTCTCGCCCGCCGGCGCCGCGATCGTCGACGCCGCGGCCGTGCTCGCCGTCCCCTCCGACGAGGCGCTGCTCGCCGCGGTCGCCGGCCTGGACCCCGAGGCCGGCACCGACGGCCTGGTCGAGGCCCTCCGCAGCTCGCTCCTGCACGAGACGGAGGACCACCGGTACGCCTTCCGGCACGTACTGGCCCAGCAGGTCGCCTACCGCCACGTCCCCGCGCCCCGGCGCACCCGGCTGCACCGGTCGGCCGTCGCCGCCCTCCAGGACCTGACGCCCGCCCCGCTCGTGCAGATCGCCCACCACACCCTGGCGCTCGGCGACCGCGCCGCATGGCTCCGACGGGCCGAGGAGGCCGCCGACCAGGCCGCCGCCGTCGGGGACCGGGGCACCGCCGCCGTGCTGCTCCACCGGATCCTCGACGAGCCCGCACTCGACACGGAACGGCGCTCCCGGGCGGCCACCGCACTCGCGCGGATCGCGTACAACGGGGTCGACTTCGCCGCCGGCGCACGGCTGCTGCGCCGCCTGGTCGAGGACCCCCACCTGCCGACGGCGCTCCGCGGCGAGATCCGCCTCGGACTCGGCCTGCTCCTGCTCAACGAGGCCGACTCCCCGTCCTGGGTGCACGAGCTCGAACGCGCCGTCGACGAGCTCTCCGAGCGCCCCGTCACGGCCGGCCGGGCCATGCTCGCCCTCGCCCTCGACGAGCGTGCCGGACCCGACCGGTCGGCACGCTGGATGGACCGCGCCCGGCAGACCCTCGACGGCAGCGGGGACGAGGCGCTCCGGGCCGCCTACGAGGCCACGCGGCTGACCCTGCTCAGCTGGCAGGGCGACGGCGGTGTCTGGGACCTCGTCGACCGGCTGCCCCGCGAGGCCGACTCCCCGGCCGCCACCTGGCAGACCGCCCGCGCCCTCCACAACGTCGCCGAGGCGGCCATCGCCCTCGGGCAGGACACCCGCGCCGCCACCCTCGTCGCCGAGAGCCGCGAGCAGGGCCGCCGCGCCGGAGCGGTGGTCGTCGAGTGCTACGGACGCGTCCTCGCCCTGGCCCTGGACACCCTCGGCGGCCGCTGGGACGGCCTGGAGGGCCGCTTCGACGCCCTGGTCAGCGCCTACCCGGACATCGGCGTGCCCCTCACGGAGCGTCTGCTCGCCGTCGGCACGATCGCGGCCGCACGAGGCCGGGGCGACCTGGCACGCGACCGCTTCGCCGAGGCCGTCCGGCACGGCGCGCGCCAGATCGCCATCAGCACCCAGCTGCGCGGCACCGCCGGCCTCATGTCCGTCCTCCTCGCCCAGGGCGCCACCCAGGAGGCATGGGCCGCGGCCGAACCCGCGCTCGCCGTCCTGCGCCGCGCCCGGGCGTGGACCAAGGCCACCGGACTGGTCCCGCTGGCCGTCGAGACCGCGCTCGCCCGCGAGGACCGCGCCTCGGCCCGGCAGCTCGTCGAGGAGGCGCACGCAGGACTCCTCGGCCGGGAGGCACCGGCCGCGGGGGCTGAGCTCCGTGTCGCCCGCGGTCTGCTCGCCCTCGACGCCGACCCCGCCGGCGCGGCGGAGGACTTCGCGGCCGCCCGGCGCGGCTGGCTGGACATCGGGCGTCCCTACGAGGCGGCCCGCGCCGCCGAACGCCAGGGCGGCGCCCTGGCCCTCGCCGGCACCCCCGACGAGGCCGCGGCGCTCGTGGCCGCGGCAGTGGGCACGTACACCGCCCTCGGCGCACAGGCCGACGTCTCCCGCTGCGGGCGGCTCACCCGGGACCTGGGCCTCGGACGCCCCGCCACCCCGGGCCGCCGCGGCTACGGGGACCGGCTCTCGCCCCGTGAACGGCAGGTGGCGGAGCTCCTCGCGGACGGCGCCACCAACCAGGCCATCGCGGACACCCTGTACCTCTCGACACGGACCGTCGAGAACCACGTCGCCAGCGTCCTGCGCAAGCTGCGCACCACCCGCAAGGCCGTCGCCGAGGCCCTGGGGGAGTCCGACACCTAGAGGTGTCCGGGCCACGGGGCGGGGCCCTGTCCTCCGGACGGCCCCCGGGGCGACGACCCCGGCTTGGGTACCCCTAAAGCGGCCGACCCGGATTGTTTCCCGGGGGCCCGGCGCCGATCGTGGAGAGCGGGGGAAACCACCCGCCGTCTCGGGAGACCCGATGCCGACCACCGTCCCGCACCTCCGACCGGTCCTCCTCGCCGAGGACCGGCCCGGCGCTCCCTGGGAGCGACCGGGCCCGCCGGGCACCGAGCGGCGGACCGCAGGATGCCTGACGGCCGCGACCGCCGCCTCGGTGCCGGCCCTGCGGCGGTTCGCCCGCGGAGTGGCGGCCCGCTGGGACCTGCCCACCGGTATCGACGACACCCTGCGGCTCGTCGTCAGCGAGCTCGTCGGCAACGCCGTCCGGCACAGCGGCGGCATGGACGTCGCCCTGCTGCTCTCGGTCGACGTGTCGACACTGGCCGTCGAGGTCAAGGACAACGGGCGCTGGCTTCCCCGCCCCCGCGGCCGCGGCGAGTTCGCCTGCGGCGGCCGCGGCCTGGACATCGTCGAGGCGTACGCGCTCCGCTGCACCGTCCACGTCCTGCCCGGCGGCACCCACGTCGTCGCCGAGCTCTCCCTGCGCGACTGACCGGGGCTCCCCTTCCCCGGTCGGGTCGGCGTCGCCGCCGCCGGTTACTCGCGCTGCGCGTTGCGCGCCTGCTCGGCGATGTCCTCCAGCACGGCCTTCGGGTCGGCGGAGGGGGCGACGGCCTTGCCGATGTTGCGCTTGATGGTGTTGCTGACCTGGAGCCACGAGGGCTCGTTGACCGGGTAGAGCTCGGCGCCGCGCAGGGCGGTGAGGAACTGCTCGGTGCTCGGGTCGACCGCGGAGGTGCGGGAGGCCATGGTGGCGGAGACCGTCGAGGGCAGCAGGTGGTAGCGGCCCGCGAACTCGTTGAGGTTCTTGTCCTGGTAGACGAAGTCCAGGAATTCGCCGACGGGTTCGCGGTTTCCGTCGTGCCTGAAGGCCATCATCCAGTCGGCGACGCCTGCGGAGGGCGTGTTCCTGCCGTCGCCGAGGGTGTCCGACACGGGCATGCTCAGGGTGCCGACCTTCATGCCCTTCGCCCGCGCCTCGTGGAGGAGCGAGGGGTAGCCGTTGACCATGCCGACGTCGCCGCGCAGGAAGGCGGCGAAGGCGTCCTGGCGGTCGAGCTCGGCGGGCGGGACCGGGCCGGTGAGGGCCGGGGCGACCAGGTTGTCCCGGATCCAGCGGAAGGTGCGGGTGTTCTGCTCCGACGCGATGCTGTAGTTGCCGCTGATGTCGGTGTACCCGCCGCCGTTGCTGAGCTCCCAGATGAGGGCCTCGGCGTGGGCCTCCTCGGGGCCGAGCGGCAGGGCGTAGGGGTAGAGCACCCCCTCCTTCTTCAGGGCCTCGGCCGCCTCCTTCAGCTCCGACCAGGTCTTCGGCGGCTTCGCCCCGGCCTTGTCGAACAGCTCCTGGTTGTAGAAGAGCAGCCGGCTGCTGGCCACGAAGGGCAGGCCGTACAGGGCGTTGTCCACCGAGCCTGCCTTCACGAGCGGCGGCAGGAAGTTCGCCTCGGCCCTGACCGACAGGAGCTCGTCGGCGGAGTAGAGGCGGCCCTGCGCGGCGAAGTCGGAGTAGGCCCCCATCAGGGCGACGTCGGGGGCGTCGTCCTCCCCGACCATGCGGGTGACCTCGCGGTCGACGTCGGCCCACGGGTAGAGGGTCACCTCGACCTTCGTGCCGGGGTGCGCGGCCGTGAAGGCCGCCGTCAGCTTGTCCCAGTACGCCTTGGAGCCGGTCGCCGGGCCGCTGCCGTACTCGGGGGCGACCAGGCGCAGTGTCGTTCCGCCCTCGTCGGGCGCACCGCAGGCGGTGACGAGTGAGCCGAGCAGTCCGCATGCGGCCACGGAGGCGGATATACCGGAGAGTCTTGGTCGCACGGAGCATTCCTCATGATTATTTCGGACAGTGCGTCCGGAATTCTCTCCCGGGTCCGTGGGTATTTCGCCCCTTCGCGAAAAGGTGTGGGCATAGATCCAACCGCGGCCATTCCCGATGGTGCGTTCCGCTGGAGAAGTCGAGAGCTCCACACGCGTAGAACTCTCCACGCCGTCCATGACGACTACGGAACGGAGCATGGACGTCGGCCGTCCGCACGCTCACCCGGAGGGCGGCACCCGCGCCGGACCGCGCGGTCAGGCGTCCGGGCCCTCGGGAAGCCTCTCGGGCCGCGTCGCCCGCCCGGCGGCCGCGGAGTGCAGCACGCGCAGGGCGATCAGCAGGACGCCCACGTCGTCCAGGTAGACCGGGTCGGGGATCAGGTCGATCGGCGAGACCGTGTAGACCACCGCCGCCCAGAACAGGGCCTTGGACTGCAAGGGGATGCCCGCGTCGACCAGCAGCTTGCGCGCACGGAAGACCCGCACCAGCAGAACGGCCGCACAGACCGCCACCGCGACCACGAGTACGACGGCCACGGTGAGCCAGATCTCCTTGTCCATGCGGTCCTCCCCTCCAGGTGTCCCTGCCGCGCCGAGGAATACGGCGGCGGTTCCCCCCAGGCTACGACGCCCGTCCAGCCCGCGGCCCGGACCGCGCACGGGTCCGGGGTCCCGTGCGCCTCAGGGGCGCAGGCCGGCGCGTCTGAGCGCGAGCGCGCTGAGGTCGGCGATCGCCCGCGGCTCTCCCCGACGCCAGGCGTCGGCCCATCCGCCGGGCGGCGCCGCCAGTCCCGCCAGCGCGCGCGGAGGGCCGGTGAGGGCGCGCAGGGCGAGCAGGTCGGCGCCTCCCGGGGCCTCGGCGAGACGGCGCAGGGTCGCGCTGCGGCGGATCCAGAGCAGGCGTGGCGGCAGCCACAGCAGCAGGACGAAGAGGACCGGGACGACGATGAGGACGGCCGTGGTCACGTTCGCGACCTGGCTGACGGTCTCCTGGAGCGACACCCCCGCGTCGGCGAACCCGGAGCCGGCGTCGGCCGCGGCCTCCAGCGGCTTCTTCAGGACCCCGCCGACGAGCGGCACGTCCGACGCGGCGTCGCCCGCGTTGCCCAGCTCCTCGGCGAGGCTGTCGCCGGCGCTCTCCACCTTCCGCCCCGGTTCGGCCAGCAGCATGATCGTCTCGTGCACGAGGAGCGCCGCCCACACGATGGCGGCGATCAGGGCCACGGCGATCAGGTCCACGAGCACCTGGAGGTTCCGCCGTGCGGAGGTCTGGGCGTAGAAGCGCAACGAGGGGCTCCTGTTCGGGTCGTGGTGCCGCGAAGGCCGTGCCGCCCCGGCCGCGCCCCGGCCGGTCGTCGGATTCACTTCTTCCACGGCGCACCGCGGACAAACGTGCGAGGGATCGCCCGGAGGGGGATGGGTGCCGGAGAGTCCGGCGCGCCGGGAATCACCAGGCCGATATCCGGGACCCGCGCAATCCCGGGATATCACCGGGACGAGTCGTCGTGGATTCACCCGCGCATCGAAGGACGGGCCGACGGTTTTCCCGCGGGAAAAGAGAAAGACGCCAGGTATTGCGTCGAAACGCCGTCACCGTGTTCCGTCGAGGAGCCTTCGGGAGTTCCGGCCGGCGCGCCCCGGAGCACGGCGGGAACCGACGCCGCCTCCGCCGCGGCCCGTCCGTACGGCCTCCGCTAGCCTCGCCGCATGGCACTCACCGCTGATCAGCTGGACGGGTACGTGGAGCGCGACCTGGACGCCGACGTGGCGCGCTGGTTCCCCGACGCGCCGAGGGCCGGCATCCCGGACGACGTCCGCCCGGTCGACCCCTTCCTGGCCCGTCTCCCGAAGGACGCCGCGGTCGCGCTGGCCGCCTTCGACCGCCGCGTCCGCGCGGGAACCTTGCCGGCGCTCCTCGGCATCGAGGACTGGTCGTACGCCTTCGACTTCGCCGCCAACGGGTGCCGCGTCCTCCACTCCGACTACGAGACGGAGCTCTCGGACGACGACGTGTGGTCCGTCGGCGCCGACGGCGGGGGCAACTACTTCGTCGTGCTCACCGACGGCCAGGTCGCGGTGTGGTTCCACGAGGAGGAGGTCCTGGAAGCGCACACGCGGTTCGACAGCCTCGACGTCTTCGTCTGGACGATGGTCCGCTACCACGCCGTCCGGTCCGGGGCCCTCGGCCTCGCCGCGGTCGAGCCGGACTTCCGCGCGCTCGCCCAACCCGGCGTACTGGCCCCGGAGATCGGCCTGCTCGCCACCCTGTCCTGACCCGCGGCCGGCGGCGCGCCGCTCCCGGTGGCACCCGCGGCCCGTCACGCGTTGCCGGAAAGTCCCCGCCGGCCCGGTGCGCCCGTGGTACGAACCCCACGTACGCACCCGACGACGGAAGGGACACGGAATGGAACACGACGGCACCGCGGGGCGGTCGATGTCGGCGGCGGAACTCTTCGACGGTCTGGGCATCGAGTACGAGCACGCCTTCGTCCGGCTGCCGGCCCAGCTCGCGGCGGTCGAGTGGCTCACCGCCCGACTGGCCCCCGGGGCCCGGGTCCTCGACGTCGGCAGCGGCACCGGACGCCCGGTGGCCGAGCTCCTGGCGGGCGCCGGCTGCGACGTGACCGGCATCGACGTCTCCGGCGAGATGGTCGCCCTCGCGAGCGCCCGGGTGCCCGAAGCCCGCTTCGTCCAGTGCGACGTACGCGCCTTCGACGCGCCCGAGGGCGGCTTCGACGCGGTCTGCGCCTTCTTCCCACTGATGATGATGAGCCGGGCGGAGGCGGCCGCCACCCTCCGGCGCATGGCCGGCTGGCTCGCTCCGGGAGGCTTCCTGGTGACGGCGACCGTGCCCGCGGACGTGGAGGACGTCGAGATCGTCTGGATGGAGCGGACGGTCAGGGTCTCCAGCTTCTCCGTGGACGAGTACCTGCGCCTCCAGCGGGAGGAGTGCGGCCTCGACGTGCTCCACCACGCCCTGTCGGTCTTCGCCCCGGACGACGACCGCGCGGCCCCCGAGGACCACCTCTTCACCTACGCCCGCCGCCCGGCCCTCACGGACGGCGGGACACCGGCGTAGCCGCGGGCGCCCACCGGGTCGCATGTGGGACGGTGAGCCCATGCCGGTCCCTGTGATTCTCGACTGCGATCCCGGTCACGACGACGCCTTCAACATCCTGCTGGCCGCCGCGCACCCCGCGATCGACCTGCTCGCGATCACCACCGTCGCGGGCAACCAGACGCTGGAGAAGACCACGCTCAACGCCCGCCGGGTCTGTGCCGCGGCCGGTGTCCGGGGCGTGCCGATCGCCGCGGGCCGCGACCGTCCGCTGCACGGACCGCGCCGGATCGCCGAGGACATCCACGGCGACTCCGGCCTGGACGGCCCCGGTTTCGCGCAGGGCGAGCCGGACGTGCCACTGGACCCGCGCGACGCCGTCACCCTGGTCCGGGACGTCCTGCTCGCCCGGCCGGAGCCGGTCACGCTCGTGCCGACCGGGCCGCTCACGAACATCGCCGTCCTCCTGCTCGCCCACCCCGAACTCGCCGGGCGGATCGAGCGGATCGTCCTCATGGGCGGCTCCACCGACCGCGGCAACACCACACCCGCGGCCGAGTTCAACATCCTGTGCGACCCGGAGGCGGCGGACATCGTCTTCCGCAGCGGCGTGCCGGTGACCATGTTCGGCCTCAACGCGACCCACCAGGCGCGGGCCACCCCCGAGGTCGTGGCCCGGATCGCGGAGCTGGGCACGCCCCTGAGCGCACTCTGCGTCGACCTGCTCACCTATTTCGCGACGACCTACCGCGAGGTCTTCGGCTTCGACGCGCCCCCGCTCCACGACCCGCTCACCGTCGCCCACCTGATCGACCCCTCGCTGGTCACCGTCGTACGGGCGGCGGTGGCGGTGGAGCTGAACGGCACGCACACGCGGGGCGCGACCCTGGTGGACCTGCACGGGGTGACGGGCCGGCCCGCCGACGTCGAGGTCGGCATGGAGGTCGACACGGAGGGGTTCTGGGACCTGATCGTGGAGGCCGTCCGCACGCTCGGCGGCCGAGGCACCACGCCCTGAGGGCCGGAGGGCCGTGCGCTCACCCGGATCGTGGTGAGCACACGGCCCGAAGGTCCGGGGCCCAGGCGGTGCGGGGCCCACTCGGGTGCGGCGGGACGCCGCACCGTGCCTACGGCCGGCCGTCGACCCAGCTCAGCTTGTGGCCGTAGAGCACCCGCTGGCAGTAGTCCGTGCCCGCCGGGTCCGCCGCGTCCCGGTTCGCCGTGCAGTCGGTCGCGGAGCCGGGGCGGTGCTCGGAGAGGGACCACAGCCGGCCCGTGCCGCGCTCGACGTAGAGGTCCTCGGCGCCCCGGGCGGTCTTGATCGCCTGCCCCTTCGCGACCAGTGCGCCGCCGCTCCACTCGTAGCGCCAGAGGTTGCCCGGCTCGTCCGTGCCCTTCGACTCGTTCACGTACAGCGTGCCGCCGTTCGCGGCCGCGCCCTGCGCGCCGCCGTTGGCCAACGGCAGGTAGTTGGCCCAGCCTTCCGCGGTCACGTCGGCGGAGCGCCCCTCCAGCGCCGCGACCGGGTAGGAGGCGATGCGGCCGGTGGAGGGGTGGTCGGTCTCCGGACGGCAGTACTCGCCCATGAGCAGACGGTCGGGGTTGGTGCTGCGGTCCAGCGAGATGTACGACGCCTTCGGGGCGCCGGTCGCCACGCACGTGTAGGAACCCGAGGGGTTCCCCAGGTCGGCCTTGAACTTCCACGCGGCGACCTGCGGCATCACGTAGCGGTAGCCGAAGCTGTACCAGACGTTGTCGTGCCGGCCGACCTTCGTCTTGTCCTGCACATCGGCCGTGGTCTTCACGCCGTCGGTGTCCGCGCCCATCGCGTCGTGCGTGGAGGGGGCGCCGTCGGGGTCCAGGTCCATGATGTACCGCATGTCGAAGACGCGCAGGCCGTTGCGGGTGTCGGCGACGTAGAGGTAGTTGCCGTACCAGACGATCCCGCCGGCGTGGACGCCCTTCTGGATCGGGTACTCGGAGGCGTGCAGCCCGTCGAAGGAGACGTGGTCGGCCGAGTTGACGTACGTCCAGCCCAGCAGCACATGACGGTACTTGACCTCCGGCGTGCCGGTCGCCGGATTGGTGCGGCTCTGCACGAAGGTGATCCGGACGCCCTTCTGGTTGCAGGCGTCGTCGGCCTCCAGCTCGGCCGTGGTGCAGTCGCCCGCCGCCGGGTTCGGGTCGTTCTCCCGGCCCGGGTCCCAGCCGTCGTACGAGGCGAACAGCTGGATGTTCCCCGCCGCGCCCCACAGTTCGTCGTCCTTGGCGTCGGAGACGCCGGTGAACCCCTGGGGGACCCACTCGCGCGAGACCGAGTCGTCGCTCTGGAGGCAGTACTTGACGTCCGGGTCCGCGGCGGTGCCGAAGGGGTCCCGGGAGCACCACGGGTCCACCGTCCGGTTCGCCCCCGCGAGCAGGTTCTGCACACCGGACTTGGGCAGCACCGAGTCCAGACGGCTCACCCGCGTGGTCGTCTCGGAGTTCAGCGCGCCGGGGGACAAGGTGAAATCGCCCGGCGAGGCCGCACCGCCCGGCGAGGTCCACGCACGCGCCGCGAGCGGCGAGAGGGTGGTCTCGGCCGTCCGGGGCTCCTGGACCGTCGGGTCCGAGGCTCCCCGCGGGACGTCCTCGGCCTGGGCGGGCGCCGCCAGGCCGGTGAACGCCAGCGAGGCCGCGGCGGCCGCCGTGAGCCAGGCGTGACGTATTCGCCGTGAGGGCATGGAAGGTTGCTCCGTTGCTCGCGGGTCGGACAAGTCGAACGGAGATTTCCAGAACGCCCGAGCGAAGCGCAACCGTCACTGACGGACCAACAGAACTGCTTGGATGAACGGCGATTGATAGCGAAAAAGCCGCATCGCGCCGTACGCAAAAGGGGACGGGTCCGCGGGGGGAGTGGCATCCGGCTGACCGCGGGGCGGGTGTTCGGCGCAGGACCTGCCGCCGATCCGCACGAGATCCACACGTGGGCGGCCGGATCCTCGGATCCGATCGCCCACGGGACATGACGAGGAGACGGGGTCGATCACCGCCGCGCTTCCGGCGGCGTCCCGGACCCTCCGCCACGACCGGTCACGCTGCCCGGGATCCGCGTCCGCACCCCCGACCGGGTCGGGCGGCGGGCGCCGACGGTCCGCCGGGCGCGGGCAAAGGTGCGCGCGAGGCGCGCGAGCGCCGTCTACGGAGCCGGTGTGCCGGCCGCGGACGACGAGGCCGCCTCGCGGGTCCGCTCGGTCCGCTCGGGCAGGAGCAGGACCGAGCCCACGAGGAAGCAGACGGCGCCGATCAGCGTCGTGGTGTCGGCTCCCGTCGCATCGAGCACCTCGCCGGTCACCGGGTCGACGTACCCGGCGACGGCGGAGACGCCGAAGGCGACGGACCCGACGAGGTTGGCCAGCGTGATCCACCAGGACCACGACGACGGCCGCCAGGCCGCCCAGCCGTGACAGGTCTCGTACCAGGCGAGGAGACTTGCGACCAGGAAGCACACCGAGCCGATCGCGTCGGGGCGCCACACATGCGCGTGGGCGGTGGTCGCGGAGAGGCTGCTCCCCATGGCGACGCCCGTGCTGACGTTGAAGTACACGGTGCCGACCAGCTGGATCGCGGTGGCCCACCAGTCGATGCGCCGGTGCCGCGGGACGAGGAAGCGCCGGCGCGGGGGTGCGGACGGCGGCGGGGCGGCGTCGACCGACTCGCGGTAGCAGAGGAACGCCGCCGAGGTGAAGAACAGCGACCCGACGAAGTAGGTTACCGTGTCCCCGCGCACACCGACCGCCTCGGTGTAGCCGGGCACGGATCCCACGGCGAACAGCAGCGAACCGACGGCGAAGAGCACCGCGATCCACCAGCCGCGGGCCGCGGGCGCCCACCACGTGGAGCCGGCGGCGGGCCGCTGGTGCTTGCGGTGGCGGCGTGACTCCCAGCGCACCACGACACCGTCCCGGCGCACGTGGTCGACGAACGTCGACGGTGCGGAGGGACGCCGCCGGCCCGACGAGGGGCCGCCGCCGGCCGTCACGACGGCCGCCTCAGCTTGGAGACCGCGGCCCTGAAGGACATGTGCCGGTCCTGCCACATCATGCCGACGGCCGCTCCCAGCGTGATGACCACGCCGATCGCGATGAAGAACGACATCAGGGCGAACACCACGCCGATGGGCCCGTACTTGTCCTCGTAGCCGGTGACCATGCCGGAGAAGACGAAGTGGAAGACGACCAGCATCCCGAACCAGAGCACCCCGGTGGCGACGGCGCACGGCGCCAGCTTGCGCCAGTGGATGCGCCCCGCCAGCAGGAACCACATCGTGAACCACCAGAACGCCACGAACGCCGGGACGTTGACGATCCACCACAGGATCGGCGCGCGGTCGTAGAACCCGCGCCCCGCGAACGCGCCCAGCGCGGTGCACCCCACGGTCACGGCCAGCCAGACCAGGGCCCGCAGCCCGTCCCGCAGCCGCCGCGGGGGCAGCCGGAACATCTGCTGGTACAGCTTCTGGAGCGAGCCGGCCGAGGCGAGACCGGCCAGCACGAAGAACACCCACGACAGGCCGGTGACCGCCGTGGACGTGGCCGTCGTGGAGGCGAACAGGTCGCCCATGTCGGCCGCCGCCTCCCGGCTCAGCCCCAGCCGCCGCGTCATCCCCGACACCGCCGACCGCCCCGCGAGGGCGGACGTGACGATCAGGAACGGGACCGCGCACAGCAGCAGCGTGGCGGCCAGCAGGATCGCCTGGTTGAGGAAGTCGAACGCGTCGAGCCGCCGCCACAGGTACTCGGCCCACGAACCGGCGTACTTGGCCCGGCCCCACTCCGTCGCCAGCCGGGCCCGCCGCGCGCCCCTCCGGGCGGCCCTGCGGCCGGGCGCACCGCCCGGCCCCGCCGCTCCGGGCCGTGTCACGCGGTCGCCCCGAGGCCCGCCCGGTGCTCTGTCGCTCGCCCGCATGACGCCTCCAGGGCTGGTCATCCCGGGCACGGCGGACACCCGGTGCGGCGGCGCACACGCGCCCGTGGCCCGGCCCTGTATCCACCGTCGCACGGCTGCCGGACCGTGTCAGGTCTGGCGGTCCCGGCGGGCCGGGAGGCCCTCGGGCGGCCGGCCCGCCCGAGGGAGCGGCGCGAGGCGTAGGCGCGGCGTATGCGTCCCGGTCGACGCCGTCAGGGGAGCGTCAGGACGGCGCCCGGACCGGCGGGGCCCGGGCATAGCGTCGGGGACACCCCGCCGCGACCACGCCCGGGGTCCGTTCTCTTCCGCGGAGGAACCCATGTCAGCTGCCCTGTACGGAGACGAGCCCGAACCCGAGGAACAGCTCCCGGCCGGACGGCTCTGCGTCCCCGTCCGGCCGGGCTCCGGCGGGTGTGTGACCCGCCTCTTCCGTACCCCCGTCGGCGGTCGGACCGCCGTCGCCTTCACCGCCCCGGCCCGGCTGCGGGCCGTCCTGGGCGTCGGCCAGCCGTGGATCGTCCTCGCCGAACCGGCCCTGCGCGCGCTCATGGTGCCCCTGGGCGTCCGCACGCTCCGGATCGACCCCGTCCTCACCGCCCCGGCCCCCGCCGCCCCGGGCGACCGGGTGCCGACCGCCGCGCCTGCCCGCCCGGCGCAGCCGACGAGGTCCGCCGCGCCCGTCCGCCCGGCGCAGGCGACGCCCGTCCGCCCGGGGCAGGCGACGCCTGTCGGCCCGGGGCAGGCGACGCCTGTCCGCCCGGCGCAGGCGACGCCCGTCCGCCCGCTCACCGCCGTCACACGGTGAAGGGAGCAGTGGCGATGAGCACGCTCCCCCTGCACGCCGCCCCGACCGGCCCGGCTCCCGGCCCCCGTACCCCCACGGACACGGAACCCGCCGATCTCCACCGGATCTGGCCCGCGACCACCACCGAGCGTCCGCACGGCGACCTCCACGTCGGAGGCGTGTCCCTCGCCGGGATCGCCGAGAGCCACGGCACCCCCGTCTACGTCCTGGACGAGGCCGAGGTCCGCGACCGCTGCCGCGCCTACCGCGGCGCCTTTCCCGAGGCCCGGATCCACTACGCGGCCAAGGCGTTCCTGTGCCGCGCCGTCGCCCGCTGGATGGAGGAGGAGGGGCTCGGCCTGGACGTCTGCTCGGCCGGAGAGCTGGAGCTCGCCGTCACCACCGGATTCCCGGCCGACCGGATCCTCCTCCACGGCAACGCCAAGTCGCCGCAGGACCTGGCGACCGCCCTCCGCATCGGCGTGGGCCGGATCGTCATCGACACCTCCGCCGAGATCGCCCGCATCGCCGCCGCGGTCGGCACCGGGGCCCGCCAGAAGGTCATGGTCCGCGTCACGCCGGGCATCGGCGCCGGCGGCCACTCGAAGATCCGCACCGGCTCCGACGACCAGAAGTTCGGCCTCTCCCTGCGCGACGGCCACGCCCAGCACGCCCTCGCCCGCGTCCTCGACCAGCCCAGGCTCGAACTCACCGGACTCCACTGCCACCTGGGCTCGCAGATCACCGACGTCAAGCCGTACCTCGTGGCCGTGCGCAGGCTCGTCGGCCTCATGGCCAGGGTCCGCGACACCCACGGGATCGCCCTGCCGGAGCTCGACCTCGGGGGCGGTCACGGCATCGCCTACCGCCCCGGAGAGCCGTCGCTCGACCCCGGGAGGCTGGCGGCGAGGCTCCGCGCCGAACTCGCCCGGAGCTGCGCCGCCGCCGCACTTCCCGTCCCCCGGCTGATCATCGAGCCGGGCCGCGCGGTCACGGGCCCCGCCGGTGTCGCCGTCTACCGGGTCCTCGCGGTGAAACGCGGGCCGACGCGGACCTTCGTGGCGGTGGACGGCGGAATGAGCGACAACCCGCGCCCCGCGCTGTACGGAGTGCGGTACGCGCCCCGCCTGATCGGCCGCCACCCGGCGGCCGAGGACGAGCGCGCGACGGTGGTCGGCCGCCACTGCGAGGCCGGCGACATCCTCGCCGAGGACGTGCCGATGCCCGCCGACACCCACCCCGGCGATCTGCTCGCGGTTCCCGTGGCGGGCGCGTACCACCTGTCGATGGCGTCCTCGTACAACCTCGTCGGCCGTCCGCCGGTGGTCGCCGTACGCGACGGTCTGGCCCGCGTGCTCGTCCGGCGGGAGACCCTGGCGGACCTCCGACTCCGGGACATCGGCCTGTAGCGCTCCTGCTCGTCGTCGCCGTCGTGGCCGTGTCGGCGCCGGAGAACAGGCCCGCCTTCCGGACACTCCCTACGTCGTCGGCTCGTGGAGGGTGATCGCCCCGGACGGGCAGACGCCGACGGCCATGCGGGCGGCCGCGCGGTGGGCCGCGGGCGGTTCGGCGTGCAGGACGAGCACGAGCCCGTCGTCCGGGTCCTGGTCGAAGACGTCGGGGGCGGTCATGGCGCACATGCCGGCGCCGATGCAGCGTCCGCGGTCGGCGCTCAGGCGCGGCGCGCTCACGGAGCGTCCCAGGTGACGGGGAGGCTCTTCACCCCGAAGATGTCCGCGGTCTCCGGGCGCAGGACGACCTCCTCGGCGGGAACGGCGAGGCGCAGGGTGGGGAAGCGGTCGACCAGTGCCCGGAACGCCACCCGCATCTCCACGCGCGCCAGTTGCTGCCCCAGACACTGGTGGATGCCGTGGCTGAAGGCCAGGTGCCCGGCGGACTGGCGGCCGAGGTCGAGGGTGTGGGGGTCGGGGAAGCGGTCGGGGTCGTGGTTGGCGGTGTGGTACGAGAGGACGACGGTGGTGCCGGCCTTGATGGTCCGGCCGTCCAGCTCGACGTCCTCCAGGGCCGTGCGGTGGAACGTCTTGGCGACGCTCAGATACCGCAGCAGCTCCTCCACGGCGCCGTCGGTGAGGGTGGGATCGGCGCGCAGCGCGGCGAGTTGGGCGGGGTTCCGCAGGAGTGCGAACGTGCCGAGCGACAGCATGTTCGCGGTGGTGTCGAACCCGGCCGCGAGGAGGATGAGGCTGATGCCCCGCAGCTCCTCGTCCGTCAGGTCGCTGTCCGTCAGCTCGCTGAGGATGTCGTCGGTGGGGTGCGCGCGCTTGGCGGCCACCAGCCGCGCCAGGTACTCCTGCGTCGCGGTGTAGGCCGCGATCAGCTCCTCGTCGCCGACCTCCCCGCCCATGAACGTGTCGATCTGCTCCTGGAACGACGCCCGGTCCTCGTAGGGGACGCCCAGGATCTCGCAGATCACGATGGTGGGGATCGGCTTGGCGAACGCCGTCACCAGGTCGGTCGGGGGCCCGGCCGCCTCCATGGCGTCCAGGCAGTCGGCGGTGATCTGCTCGATCCGCTCGCTCAGCATCCGCATGCGCCGCACGGTGAACTTGCCGACCAGGGGCTTCCGGTAGCGGCTGTGCTCCGGTTCGTCCATGAGGAGGAACTCGCCGGGCGGCGCCGGCGGGAGCGCGAAGTCGACCACGTTCATGAGGTCCTTGCGCGAGCTGAACCGGGGGTCGGCCAGGACCGACCGCACCATGTCGTAGCCGGTGATCAGCCAGCCGGGCTTTCCGCCGGGATGCGTGTAGGCGCTGAGGGGGCCGTGCCGCCGGGCGTCGATCAGCTCGGCCGGCGGGTCGAAGGGGCAGCCTGCGCGGCGTTCCGTCGGCAGCGCCGTGACGGTGTGCAGGGAGTCGCTCATGGTCCGTCCTCATCTCGCGGTACGACATGTTCGAAGTTCCCTGAAAGCTACGTTGCATTCAGTAAGTCGTCAATGAACTTTCGATGTTATGGCTGGTGAGGTGAAGTGTATTGATGCAATGACGCTGCCGTTGAATGCAACGATCCGTTGCAATGGTTGGCATCGAAGGCAATGCTCGTCCCTGTGAGGAGGACGGTCGACCCGGCAGGACACGGTGCGGCGCGCGCGGCCGGGTGGCGACCCCGGGGGAGTCGGAACTACTGTCGAAAAAGGCGCCCGCGGGCCGGATCGCGACCCGACGACCGGTACGTCACGCGGCCGTCGACGTCACCGTGCGGCTCCCGTGGACCCCGCCCCCGTGTGTGCGGGCCCGAGCCGCCCGAACGGGACGCGTGGAGGACACCCGACGGGGAGACGCCATGGGACACATGGAGCAGGCGTTCGACGAGTTCCTCGTCGCGCAGCCCAAGCACTGGCTCGTGGGACGCACGGGGGACCACGTCGAGTCGGTGATCGACGAGGGCGGGAGACCCGGACTCCCCGCGGAGGCACCCCTGCTCCCGCGCCTGGAGAGCAGCTCCGCCCCCGACGTCCTCGCGTTCGGCCCCTTCCCCGACGCGACCTGGTTCCTCCCCGAGTACGTCCTGCCCGCCCGGGACCCCAAGTTCGCCTTCGACGTCGTCCAGCGTCCCGGTGACGTCGCCACCGACGGGGGACCGTTCAACCGCGCCACCCTCACCCTGACACTGAAGGAGGACCTCTCGCAGAGCGTCCTCACCTCCGTCGTCTCGGGCCAGCTGCACCCCGTGCCGGAGCTGCGGCCCGTCGTGATGCTGGCCGTGCCGATCACCGAGGCCGACGACACGGTCGTCGTCCACCGGGTGCCGGGCACCACGGCCAGGATCAGCGGGACCACCTTCACGGCCACCTTCGAACTGTCGGGCTCGCTGGTCGAGGCCGCCTACGTGCACCTCACCAGGAGCGGCGAGCTGCGTGTCGAGTACGAGCCGACCTACTCCGGCTACCAGACGGCCCTCGTGACGGCGCCGGACGTCGGCTTCCCCGTCCACGGTCCGGTCTTCCAGGGCCTCCAGTTCGAGGTCTTCGGCGACGGCGGCAACACCGGTGACGCCCCCTTCATGCCGTCCCTCCTCGACCGGGTCGGCGCGTACGTGTTCTTCCCGTGCACCGCCCGGTTCCGCCGCAGCCTGGCGCTCGGCCTCCACTTCCACACCGACGCCCACCGCAGCCGGTTCACCATCACCGCCGAGGGCATGACCCGGCCGATCATCGACGGCAACGACCTCAACGACTTCGCGGGACCGCGTTCGGAGTTCCGCGAACTGACCACGCTCGGCGACGTCTCCTCGACCTACCCCTCGCTCCAGCGGGTCTTCTTCGGCCAGGTCAGCGGCACGGTGATCGCCGTCCCCGACGCCTACGGGATCCTCGTCACCGCGCAGGGAGCCCTCGCGGCCCTCGACTCCGTCGTCGACGAGTCGCCCGCCACCCTCAGCGGCTGCCGGTTCCACTTCACCTTCACGGTCGCCCCGATGGCCGACCCCATCGACCTCGCACGCCTGCGGGCCGACGTCCTCGCCACCCCGGAGGCCGTCGGCCGCACCCTGCGCGTCGCCCTGCCCGGCGGGCTCGACCCCCGCACCCCGTCCGGTCTCCAGGGGTTCCCGGCAGGACGGGCCGCCTTCGCCGACGGAGACGGCAACGCCGTCCAGGTGAGCGTCGACATCTCCGACGACCGGCCCACCCCGGCCACGACCCTCGTCAACCTCTTCCTCCAGCAGCTCGCGTCGCCCGGGCCGGCGCCCCTCTTCGGCACGATCGCCGTCCGGCTCGACGACGTCTTCCCCCAGCCCGTGCGCACCCAGCTGCTCCTCAACCTGCGCCGTACCGCCCATGGCGGCGACCTGACGACGACGCCCCTGTCCGGATCACCCCCCACCGCCCAGGCGACGAACCGCGGGCCGCTCGACCTCAGGCTCCTCCATGGCGCCGACGTCAGGAACGGCCAGGCCCCGGGACCCGGCGTGCCCCTCGGCGGCATGGTGCTCGAAGGCGGACGGTCGACCACCCTCCAGGGCCTCGGCGCCGGTACGGCCGTGGAGGTCTCGCGCACCCTGGAGGTCCCCCTCCCGCTGCCGAAGGCCGCGATGCTGCGGTTCCTCGCCTTCCACACCCACACCGTGCAGGAGGTGCAGCACCCCCTCACCGTCAACGCCGCCGGGCTGAACTTCGCGGCCGAGGGCGTCAGCACCCTCACGGCGGAGATCGCACTCCTCGCCGACCCGGGCGACCCGGTGCCCGCGCTGACCCTCAGCCCGTCCCACACCGTCGACTTCGTGCACGTCTCGCTGCCCGTGGACTCCGCCGTCACCGGTCTCGACAGCACGGTCCTCCTGACCGTGACGACGGCCTCCGGCGTCCGGACCGTCTCGCTCTCCCACGACTTCGTCGACGAACCCATCCTCGTCGTCACCTCGTCCACGATCCACTGAGGAGCTCCCCGCGCCGCGGGCCCCGGCTCAGCCGCCGCGGTCCGCCGAAGTGCCGTACGTCACTCGCCCGCGCCGCAGGCCGCACGGGCGCCGGAGACCGCCCCGTCGACCCCCCTCGCGGGGCCGACCCGGGGCGCGTCGTCCTCTATGCTTCAGAGCGGCCGCGAGGCGATGGTTCGTTCCCCTGGGCGGCACTCGCGCAGCGGCCGGTGGGGCCCGCCGAGGACGCGGCCCGCGTCGGGGCCCAGGCCCGGGCGGGGGGCCACGTGAGACCGATCTTGCAGATCCCGGGGAATCGAGTGACCGCCGCCACATGTCCCGGTGCCGTGGGCGGCCCGACTCCCGCCCGCGCACAGAAGTCCCCAGGGAGAAGTGAGGTATGTCGGTGATCTGCGTCGGAGGCATGATCGGGATCGGCAAGACGAGCGTCGCCGAGCTGCTCGCCAAGGAGCTCGGCAGCGACGTCTTCTACGAGAGCGTGGACGACAACCCGATCCTGCCGCTCTTCTACACGGCGAGCCCCGAGGAGATCCAGGCCAAGCGCTACCCCTTCCTCCTCCAGCTCTACTTCCTCCAGACGCGGTTCGCCGCCATCAAGGAGGCGTACAAGCAGGGCGACAACGTCCTCGACCGCTCGATCTACGAGGACTGGTACTTCGCGAAGGTCAACCACGACCTGGGCCGCATCAGCTCCCTCGAGATGCAGGTGTACGAGGGCCTCCTCGACGAGATGATGCGCGAGATCGACGGCCTCCCGTACCGCAAGGCCCCCGACCTCATGGTCTACCTCAAGGCCGACTTCTCCACCGTCCTGCAGCGCATCGGCCTCCGCGGCCGCGACTTCGAGCAGGACGAGGCCCTCGTGGAGTACTACCGCACCCTCTGGTCCGGTTACGACGAGTGGGTGCACCGCCACTACTCCGCCAGCGAGGTCCTCGTCATCGACATGAACCACACCGACGTCGTCAACCGCCCCGACGACGCCGCCCGCGTGGCCCGCGAGGTCAAGGCCGCCCTCGCGGCCGCCAGGAGCCGCACCGACCGCCCCTGAACTCCGGCTCCGGCGAAGGGCTGTGACCCGCCCGCCCGTGCCTCCATGATGGACGGAGCACACCCGTCGAGTGGAGGTCGTCCATGGATCCCTTGTCCCTCGCCATCGCCGGGGCCCTCGTGGCCGGAGCCGCCACGGCGGTGAGCGAGTCCGCCACCGCCGCCCTCCCCACCCTCTGGCGCCGCATCCGCGAGCGCTTCTCCGGCCGCACCCCCACCCCCGCCACCGAGGCCGAGATCGCCACCGCCCTCCACGAGGAGTTCACCCGCGACCCCTCCTTCCGCCAGGAGTGCGAGGACCTCTGGAACCGCGCCTCCACCGGCACCGTCACCAACACCTTCCACGGCGAGGCCAAGAACGTCGTCCAGACCCACGAGGTCAACGGCGGCCTGACGATGCAGTGACCGTTCGTCGTGCGGCGGCGTGTCATCGACCAGGGCCCGCTCCTTACGAGGGCGGGCCCGGAGTCAATCGAGTCCCTCGTCCTCTCGCGCCAACGGCAGAGGCATGTCCGCGGTGATGGCCCAGCGCTCGTGGTCGCGCCACACGCCGCCGATCCTGATGAAGCCCGGCGACAGTCCCTCCCTCCGGAACCCGAGCAGCCGGACCAGCGCACGGGAAGCGGCGTTTCCCGGCTGGACGTCGGCCTCCAGGCGGTTCAGTCCCATGACCTCGAACGCGTGGTGGACGGCCAAGGCCACCCCGGCGGACATATATCCCTGGCCCGCATAGGGCAGGAAGGCGGCGTAGCCGAGAAGGCCGCGCTGGTAGGGGCCGCGCACGATGCCGTTGATGTTGATCATTCCCACGAGGTCGCCCTGATCCCGATGGGTCAGGACCATGCAGGCGGCGCTCACCTGGTCGGATCGGGCCAGATAGGAGGCGAAGACCTGAGGAGTGCGCGGCAGTTCGACCCAGGGGTGATGAAACTCGGCGCTCTTGCGAGCCAGTTCGAGGAATTGCGGCTCGTCGTCGGCGACGACGCTCCGAAGGACGAGCTGTGACACCCGATCATGTCCCCTGCGCACGCGGCCGAGTGTACGACAGTGCCACGGTGCAGAGGGAAGAGGGCAGGGACAGCCGAGCGCGCCGCTGCTAGCCTGGAGGCAGGTGGCTATGCGCCCGCTTCCGCCCGTCGACCCGCCTCGTGAACAGTTCGTTCCTCACCGCTCTCTTCTCCCGCTCCACTCTTCGCAGATACGAGCACCTCGATCGGCCATCATCTCCACCCTCAGCGGAAAAGGTGACCATGACCGACAACGAACCCCTCGGGCGTCCCCTCCCCGACCTCGGGAGCGTCTCGCTGGCAACGCTCGTAGCGGACCGCGCCGGTCTGGTCGCGGAGTTCCGCACCAGCGTCGTGATCCCGGGCCTGCCCGCGCGGACGGCGGCCTTCAACTCCGAGATCGGTGGGGACGGGTGCTTCCCTTCATCGACCAGTACGTCCTGAAGGTCCACGGCTCCTGCGATCTCGCCTGTGACCACTGCTACGTGTACGAGCACGCGGACCAGAGCTGGCGGAGCAAGGCCCGGACCATGAGTCCGGCCGTCGCGGAACGCGTCGCGCGACGCATCGCGGACCACGTGGCGAGGCATGCGATCCCCACCGTGCGCATCACCCTCCATGGCGGCGAACCGCTCCTGCTCGGCGTGGAGCGCCTGCGTGCGCTGATCCAGGCCCTCCGCAGTGCCCTCGGAGACGTCGAACGGCTCGGGTTGAACGTCCACACCAACGCAGTGACCCTCGACCCGGCGTTCCTGGAGTTGTTCGCCGCGTCCGGCGTGCAGGTCGGTGTCTCGCTCGACGGAGACCGGACCGCGAACGACCGGCACCGCCGGTACGCGAACGGCCGCAGCAGTCACGCCGCGGTCCTGCGCGGCCTGGAGCTCCTGCGCCGCCCGGAGTTCCGCGACGTCTACGGCGGGATCCTCTGCACCGTGGACGTCGAGAACGACCCGATCGCCGTGTACGAGGCCCTGCTGGAACAGGAACCGCCCCGTCTCGACTTCCTTCTGCCCCACGCCACCTGGGAGCACCCGCCACCCCGACCGCGCGGGACACCAGCCCCCTACGCCGACTGGCTGGGGCGTGTCCACGCACGCTGGATCGCCGACGGCCGGCCCGTTCCGATCCGCCTGTTCGACGGTCTCGCGGCCGCCGCGTGGGGCGGCGCGAGTGGCAGCGAGGCCGTGGGGCTCCAGCCCGTCGCCCTCGCCGTCGTGGACACCGACGGATCGTGGGAGCAGGCGGACTCCCTGAAGACGGCCTACGACGGAGCCCCCGCGACCGGCATGTCCGTCTTCACCCACAGCGTGGACGACCTCGCCGGCCATCCCGGGGTCACGGCTCGCAACGAGGGATACGCGGACCTGTGCGCCACCTGCCTCGCCTGCCCGGTGGTCCGCGTCTGCGGGGGAGGGCTCTACGCCCACCGATACCGGCCCGGCAACGGATTCGACAACCCCTCCGTGTACTGCGCCGACCTGAAACGCATGGCGTCGGAGATCCCGGCGGCACGCATGCGTGGCATCGGGGTCAGGCGCCACGCAGGCCCCGGACCCGCCGCGCCCTCCGTCCACCGCCTGCCGGACGGAGCCTTCGACGCCTTCGCCGCGGGCGCGGGGACCCTCCACGGCGCGCAGGCCCTCGTCAGCATGCAGACCTCGCTGACCAGAGCCCTCGTCGCGGGACTCGACCCCCTCGACGGTCCCGATTCGGAGCTGGCCGTGGCGGAGTCCCTCGGGCGGCGGCTCCTCCTGGAACTGGACGGCAGCCACCCCACGGAGACGGCCGAAGTACTGCGCCATCCGTTCGTCCAGACATGGGCCCGGGAGCGCCTCCGCCGTGCGGCCACCGCGGGCGGGGAAGCAGGGCCGCCGGAAGAGCCGGACGCCTTCGGACGCGACCGGGCGCACGTCGCCTGTGTCGCCGCGGCCGCCGCGTGGCGCGCCGGCGTCATCACGCGACTTCCCCTCCCCGTGCGGCAGGGGCTCGCGCACCTGCCTGGTCTGGGCGCGGTACGGGTGGACCCTGCGGGACCGACGGCGGACATGACTGTCGACGGGTCGGGCGGGACGCCCCCCGGCTGGCTCGGCGTCAGACGACTGACCGCTCCCTGGCTGCCGGTAGCCCTCGACGACCTCGACCCGTACCGCGCCGTCCGCCGTGCCGACGTCGTCGCCCTCGACCGTCTCTCCCCACGGCAGTGGGCCACCTGGCAGGTCGCGCTCAGCCGTGCGGGGCACGAGCTGACCCGGTCGGTTCCGGACTACGCCACGCCCCTGCGTGCGGTCTTCCGGGTCGTGGTCCCCGTGCGTGTGCTGCCGGTGGACCGGCCCGCGTCGCCGGTACAGCTCCTCAGGGCACCGTTCGGCGCGGTGCGGCTTGCGATGCACAGAGGAACCGCCGACCTGGCCTCCGCGCTGCTCCGGGAATTCCAGTGCGCCAAACTCGACGCGCTGACGGACGCGTACGACTTCTTCGACACCGCAGGCCCCTCCACCCTGCGGATGCCGGGGCGGGACGATCCCGTGCCGGTGGAGGAACTGCTCCGTGACGCCTACGCGCAGGTCGCCCTGGCGGAACTCTGGCGGGCGCGGGCACTCGGGCCGCCTCACCCGCTGTCGTGGGGCGGCGTGGTGTCGCGCGACAGGTTCCTCGTACGGGAGCGGCATCGGCGGGCGCGGGCCGCCGCGGCTTTTCGCGGCTGTGTGGCACGGGCCGACACCGCCGTGGACACGCTCGCCGGCGAAGCCGGCCTCGCCCCGGCCGGCGTGCGGTTCGTCACCGGGCTTCGTACCGCGGTCGACCGTCTGTCGGCAGCCCCCGCTCCGGGGGCTCTGCGCCGCGCGACCGGAGTGAGAGGGGCGGAGGTGTCCGCATGAGCACCGACAGCGGGGGCAACGCGTTCACCGGCCGTGCCGGGCAAGTGGTGCAGGCCGGGATCATCTACGGAGGCGTCCACACCCGCGGCGAAGCCCCGCCTGCACCGACCCTGCCGGTGCCGAGACAGCTGCCCCGGGCCGTGACCTGCTTCACCGACAGGACGGACAACCTGGCCGCGCTGAGTGCTGTCGCCACCACGACGAACGGGGTGGTCACCGTCTCCGGGCCGGCGGGCGTGGGCAAGAGCGCCCTGGCGGTCCACTGGGGACACCAGTCGAGGGAGCGCTACCCGGACGGCCAGCTCTATGTGAACCTGAGGGGCTACGACCGGCTCGCACCCCTCGCGCCCGAGGAGGTCCTCCACGGTTTCCTCACGGCCCTGGGTGCGCCACCGGATCGGATACCGGGCTCGCTCGACGCCATGTCCGCACTCTTCCGCTCCCTGCTCGACGGGAAGCGGGTCCTGTTGGTCGCGGACAACGCGGGCGACGCCGACCAGATAAGGCCGTTGCTCCCCTCCGCGCCCGGCTGCTTCACGATCGTCACGAGCAGGAACCGGCTCGGGGACCTGACCGCCTTCGACGGCGCCACGCCCGTGCAGATCGATCCGCTGGACACGCGGCACGCCGTGGAGCTGTTCCTTGCGTTGTCGGGTGATGACGACGGGGAGGGGGCCGCCCGGCTCGTTCGGCGCTGCGGCCGTCTCCCGCTCACGGTCCGGATCGCGGCACAACAAGCGGGCTCCGGAACCAGTCTGGGCGAACTCATCGAGGAACTCGAAGCAGACGGCCGCCGGCTGGACTCGCTGTCCACGCCGGACGAGCGAAGGGGAGTACGCACGGTGTTCTCTTGGTCCTATCAGCAACTCGCCCCCGCGGACGCCAAGGCGTTCCGGCTGCTGGCGCTGCACGCCGGGCCGGACTTCTCCGTCTCGACGGCCGCGGCCCTGATCGGTCTGCCCGAACGAGAGACCCTGCGGGCCCTGCGCGGGCTCGTCGCCGTCAACATGCTGGAGGCGACGGGACCGAGACGGTACGCGTACCACGACCTGCTGCGGGACTACGCGCGGGAGCGGGTCGTGAGCGAGGAGCCCCAGGGCGCGAGGGAGGAGGCGCTGGGCCGGGAACTCTCCCACTATCTGCGCATGGCGGACGCCGCGGACCGCGTCCTGGTCCCCGAGCGTCAGCATGTGCCCCTGGAGCGCGCCGCCGACGGCGAGGCCGTCTCGTTTCCCGGGCCTGAGGCGGCCCTCGCGTGGTGCGACGCGGAACTGCCGAGTCTGGTGCCCGCCGTGGACCAGGCGGTCGAGCTCGGCCTGGACGACGTGGCCTGGAAGCTGCCGGTGGCGCTGGTGTACTTCCTGCGGCTGCGCCGGCACGACATCCACCGGCGTGCCCTGTCGGACACGGCCGTGCGGGCGTCCCGTCGCCTGCACGACAGGTGGGCCGAGACGTGGAGCCTCATCTGCGTCGCCGGCGCGGAGTCGGACATGGGCCTGCACGAGGACGCCATGCGTCACTTCACCGAAGCCTTGACGATCAGTCAGGCGACCGGCGATCGCCATTGGCAGGCGACCAGCATCTACAACATCGCCTGGACCCTCCGTCTCATGGGGAGGCACGAGGAAGCACTGGAACGGCAGCGGGAAGCCCTGCCGATCCACCTGAGCAACGGAGACCGCCGCGGCGAGTCCATCACGCGGACGGAGATCGGCGCCCTGAGTCTCGCCCTCGGCCGCCCGACCGCTGCCTTCGAGGAGTACGAGAGGGCGCTGGCCGGCTCCCGGGCCACGGCGGACCTGCCGACGGAGGCCAAGTCGCTGCACGGGCTGGGCGATGTGTGCCGGACCGTCGGCCGGACCGACGACGCGATCGGGTGGTACGGACAGGCCGTGGAGGTACGGCGTCGCATAGGAGACCTGCTCGGACTGGCCCGTTCTCTGGACGGCCTTGCCGTGCAGCTGGGTGGGGCGGGCCGGGCCGTGGAGGCGCGGACGCTCCTGGCCGAGGCGGTCGCGATCCTGGACTCCCTCGGCAACCCGCTGGCGGAGGAGGTCCGGCAGCGGATGACGGCGAGCGACGCGGCTGCCGAGCCCGATCCCGGAAGCTAGATCCGCGATCGGCTCTGCCCCCCGGTCGGCGTCAGAGGACGCCGACCGGGGGGGGGCGGCCCGGAGCGCGGGGCTCAGTGCTCGCAGAGGGAGAACTCGCGTTCGTAGAGCTGTTCGTTGTGCTCGTCGACGAAGAACTTGCGTTCCTGCATGAGCTGTTCGCGGTAGGCCCTGGCCTGGTCGAGGGTCATGGTGGAGGTGGCGGACCACGGCTGCTGCGGGGGCACGTCGGAGGTGGAGACGAGGGTCTCCGAGGGGTCGACGAGGAAGAACGCGAGGATCTTGCGGTGTCCCGGGCGGGTGGGGTCGGCGAGGCGGAACGAACCGACGCGGTGCTGGTAGACGTTGGGGAAGGCCAGGCAGCGGCCGGCCGGGGTGGAGGACGAACCCAGGAGCTGGTTGAGCGCGTCCTCGTCCTCCAGGCCGAAGACCTCGCGGAGACCGTTGTCGTCGTTCTGCTCGTACTCGGGGTCGTCGAGGGCGGCCCGGAAGCTCAGCCGGCTCTCGGTGATGTTCTCGCTGTCCCAGTAGTAGATGCCGGTCGACACGATCCGTTCGTTGAGCATCCCCTCGACGTGCCAGGAGCCGCCGGCGTACTCCGGCTTCTCCGGGGTCAGGTGGATGGTGGCGAGCTTGGCGATGACCTGGAGGCGGCGGCCGCGCAGGTCGACGCGGGAGGCGGCGTCGGGCACCTCGGGCGCGGTGAAGGCGGGGGCGTCCGGGACGACCGGGCGGCGGTTCTCCCACCACTCCTCGTGGGCGTCCGCCCACACGCGACGGGCTTCCGCGTAGGTCGCGTCGTCCCCGAAGGAGGCCCTGACCGGATAGGCGGGCTCCGAGTCGTACCACCCGTACGGGTCGGCCGCGATGCGAGGGGGCCGCGGGTGGCGCAGATCGGTGAGGACGTTCTCCCAGAGCGGCAGCATGCGGGCGAACAGGTCCGGCAGGACGGCGGCGAGTTCGCGGTGCGTCTCGGGGTGGACGTTGTTGACGTAGGAGCGGAACGCCGCCTCGCCGCCGTCACTGACGTCGACGTCCGTGGGCAGCCACTGGAACACCTCCGAGAACTCGTGCTTCGAGAACTGGTTCGTCGGGTTCTGCCACGCACGCTCGGGAGCGCCACTCGCCTCGCGCACCAGGCAGAACAGGGAGGGGTGCACCAGGTCCAGCACCTGGCCGTCGGATCCGGGGTGCCAGTCCAGCTCCGTCTCGGGGACGTCCTCCAGGACCCGGACCGCCTCGCGCAGCCGGGTCGCGAGCTTGTCGTCGATCAGCGTGTCCGACTGCCACACGCCGTCGACGGCGGACACCTCGATGCCGGTGCGCGCGTCCCGCAGGGTCGCGTAGTGCGCGAGCTCGGCCAGCACGTACCGCACCTGAGCCTCGGTGAGGCCCTGCTCCACCGCCTCACGCGTCCACCGGGCGACGATGCCGGGGTCGTGCATCTTGTCGAACCACCCCGCCTTCGCCCGAAGGTGCGCGCTGCACTCCGTCATCTGAAGCTCGCGGAGCGTCCGGGGTGTGGCGAACGCCAGGGAACGCGCGGCTTGGAAGGGCAGCGGGAAGGCAGACAGGCCGGTCAATTCTCTCGGTCCTCACGGGTCGGTGTGCGGTGCCGGGAAGGATACTTCGCCGCACTGACACCGCAGGGGCGGTCCCCGCGGTCCCGCTCCGGCACGGCCTGGCTACCCTCGGGTCATGGAGATCGACTGGACCGCGGAGTACCTGCGCCTGACGCGGGGCCACCGCCACGAGCGGCTGGACCCCGAGGTCGTGCGGCGGGAGGGGAATCCGCTGGAGCGGCGCCTGACGGAGGCGGACGTGCGCGAGGCGGAGCAGGATCTCGGGATCACGTTCCCCTCCGAGTACCGCGCGCACCTGCTGCGGTTCGGTGACGTCGGACGTCGCTTCAGGCAGCTGTGGCGCGGTCCGCGGGGCTGGGGTTGGTACGGCGACGTCGACACCAACTACGACCTGCTGACGGAGCCGTTCCCGCACCCCGACTCGTACCGTGCCTACGACGAGGAGCACGACGCGCGCGAACCGCCCCGGGAGGACACGGCGGCGTGGGAGGCGTGGGACTCCGAGGGCGGGGTGTTCCACGAGCGCGTGACGGCCGGCGCGGTGTTCATCCAGGAGGGCGGCTGCGGCTTCTCCACCCTCCTCGTCGTCACGGGCCCGCACCGCGGCGAGATGTGGTTCGACGGCAGGGCCAGTTGCGACCGGATCCTCCCGCTGAGGCTGGGCGGCCGGCCCGTCACCTTCGCGGACTGGGTCGACCAGGGCATGAGCATGACGCCGTGGTGAGACGGGGCGCCTGACGGGCCCGGGCGGAGGTCAGCCGCTCTTGCCCGTCTCCAGGGCGGCGTCCGCCGCCGGCCCGGGAAGGGCCGGTCGACGCTGCTCGGTGCCGCCCGCCGGGACCCGTACCGTCGCGACGACGACCAGGGAGGCCACGGCCCCCAGCGCCGCCGCGACGACCAGCACCGCGTTCAGGCCGGAGGCGAACGCCTCACGCACCAGGTGGGCCATCGCGTCGCGGTCGCCCTCGGGCAGGCCGGCGACGACCGACCGCGCCTGTCCGCCGCTCAGCGCCACGGCCGCACCGTGCGGGTCCGGGACCCCGCCGCCGGCCCGCAGGACGCTCTCGATCCGCGACTGGAAGATCACGCCGAACACGGCGATGCCGAGGGCGAACCCCAGTTGGCGGAAGGTGTTGACCGCGCCGCCCACCATGCCGCCGCGCTCCGGAGGCACCGTGGCCAGGGCGGCCGCCGACAGACTGGGCGTCACGAGCCCGACCCCCAGACCGGCGACGACGAGCCCCGCCACGAGGCTGCCGCCCGAGGACCCCGCGTCGAGGCCCGCCTGCATCGCGGAGCCCAGGGCGATCAGTGCCAGCCCTCCTCCGATCGTCGCCCGCGGGAGCCAGGGGCCGAAGCGGCCCGCCAGCGCGGAGACGACGAACGCGGAGGCGCACATGGGCAGGAGGTACAGACCCGCCTCGACGGGCTCGTACCCCAGGACGGACTGCATCCACAGGGACTCGTACAACAGGTAGGCGAACGCGGCGCCCTGCAGGAACAGCGCGGCGGTCATGATGCCGGTGAACGACGGCCTGCGGAACAGCGACAGGTCGAGGACCGGGTGCTCGTGCCGCGTCTCCGCCACGACGAACAGGGCCAGGGCGACGGCCGCCGTGCCGAACAGACCGAGGGTGAAGGGGGTCGTCCAGCCGTCGGAGTGGGCGCGGATCAGCCCGAAGGTGAGGGCCCCGCTCGCCACCGTGAAGGCGACGGTGCCGAGGACGTCCGCCCGCTGCCGGCCCTGCCCCCTGGACTCGCGGACGGACAGGAGCGTCATCGCGACGGCGGCCAGGCAGACCGGCAGGTTGACGAAGAAGATCCACCGCCAGTCCAGGTACTGGGTGAGGAGTCCGCCGACCAGGGGCCCGGCCGCGGCGGCCACCGAGTTGGTGGCGCCCCACACGGCGAAGGCAACGCCCCGGTCCCGGCCGCCGTAGTGCATGCCGAGCAGTGCGATCGTCGTACCGAACATCCCCGCGGCGCCGATCCCCTGCACCGCGCGGGCGCCGATCAGCACACCCGCGGTCGGGGCGACCGCGCACGCCACCGACGCCGCGGTGAAGACGACGAGCCCGACCAGGTACACCTTCCTGCGGCCGATCCGGTCGGCGCGGGAACCGACGCCGAGCAGCAGCGCCGCCAGCGCCAGCGCGTACGTGTCGACCACCCACTCCAGCTCGGAGAGCGAGGTGCCGAGGTCGGTCGCCATGGCGGGCAGCGCCACCGTCACGATCGTGACGTCCAGCAGGAGCATGAACGTGCCCAGACAGATCGCGGCCAAGGGCCACCACTTGCGCATCCGAACCCCTTCGCCGCCCGCCGCACCGGAGACGTGCCCCCGGCGGCCCCTCATGATCCACGGGGGAGCGGCCATTCCCGCGAGGACCCGCGCGCCACGCCCGAGCGTGGACCGCAGGGGGGTATGCCTAGGTCCGCCTGGGGGATCACCGGTGGCAGGCCGCACGGCGCGCTCTTAGCTTCGGCGCATGACCAAACGACAGATCGCCCTGCTGGCCTGCACCGTGGCCCTCACGGCCTCGGGGCTGGGCGCGGCCGCGCCCGGCGCCGTGAGCCGTACGGCTCACCTGGTGAAGCCCGGCGCATCGATCCAGAAGGCCGTGGACGCCGCGAAGCCGGGGGACACCATCGTCCTGTCACCCGGCACCTACCGCGAGAGCGTCCGCATCACCACCCCGCGCCTGACGCTGCGCGGCTCGGGCTCCGCCTCCACCGTCCTCGTGCCCGGCACCCCCGCCGCCGACGACACGTGCGGCAAGGCCGGTCACGGCGTCTGCGTGACCGGGACGGACGGCCACCCCGTCGAGGGCGTCACCGTACGCTCGCTCGCGCTCCGGGGCTTCGCCGCCAACGGCCTGTGGGCCTCCCGGACCGACCGGCTGACGGTCCGCAAGGTGCTCGCCGAGAAGAACGGCAAGTGGGGCATCGCCCAGGAGAGGTCGACACGGGGCGTCTTCAGCCAGAACACCGCCCGCGACAACGCCGACGCCGGACTGTTCCTGGCCAACACCACCGACACGGAGGCCGGCGCCACGGACGCCGGGGGCACGCTGGTCTCCCGCAACAGCCTGTCCGGCAACCGGATCGGCCTCACGGTCCGGCGCCTGCGGAACGTGACCGTCGACCGCAACGAGGCGACCGGCAACTGCGCCGCCGTGTTCGTGGTGGGCGACGAGTCCACACCGCGCGCGGGGGCGATGACCCTGCGCCGCAACGACATCCACGCCAACAACAAGTACTGCCCGAAGACCCCCCGGCTGCCCTTCCTGCAGGGCTCGGGCATCGTCCTCACCGGCGCCGAGGAGACGGTGGTCGAGCAGAACAGGGTCGTCGGCAACGTGGGCGCCTCGCCGCTCTCGGGCGGCATCGTGCTGTTCAAGAGCTTCGTGGGCGTCCCGAACGAGCAGAACGCCGTCCGCGACAACGTGGTGATGCGCAACAGCCCCGCCGACCTGGCCGACCGGGACACCGGCAAGGGCAACACCTTCACCCGCAACACCTGCACGCTCTCGGAACCCGCCGGAATGTGCTGACCCACCGGTTCCCCGACACCCCCACGGCCCGACAGCAAGGACAAGGCGAACAGATGACAACGGTTGACCCCGCTCCCGCTCCCGCCCCGCCGATGCGGCTCAGGGAACTCGTCTTCGGGGCGGCCTGCGCCGCCGCCGTACGCGCGGCCGCCCGCCTGGGCGTGGCCGACGCCCTGGGCGACACGCCCATGACCGCGGAGGACCTCGCGGCCGCCGTGAAGACCCAGCCGCGGACCCTGCGCAGGCTGCTGCGCGCGCTCTCCTGCCAGGGGGTCTTCGCCGAGCAGCCCGACGGCACCTTCGCCCACACGGAGATGTCCCGCCTGCTGCGCGAGGACGACCCGCACAGCCTGCGCTACATCGCGCTGTGGTGCACCGAACCGTGGACGTGGGACGTCTGGCCGAAGCTCGACGAGGCCGTGCGCTCCGGACGGAACGTCTTCGAGGACGTGTACGAGAGGGAGTTCTTCGCGTACCTCAACGAGGACGCGCCCGAGTCGGCCCACGTCTTCAACCGGGCCATGACGACGTCGAGCAGGCAGTCGGCGCAGGACGTCGCTGACCTCCTCGACCTCGGGGACGTCTCCTCCGTCGCCGACATCGGCGGCGGACAGGGACACGTCCTGGCCAGCCTGCTGGAGAAGCACCCGTCCCTGAACGGCGCGCTGCTCGACCTGCCGGGCGTGGTGGGGAACGCCGACCCGCGCCTGCGGGACGGCGGCGCGCTGAGCTCCCGGGTCCGGGTGGTCGCCGGCGACTGCCGCGAGGACATCCCGATCCAGGCGGACGTGTACATCATCAAGAACATCCTGGAGTGGGACGACGACAGCACCCGCAGGGCGCTCGCCAACGTCCGCAAGGCGGCGCGCCCCGGCGCCCGCGTCGTCGTGATCGAGAACCTCGTCGACGACACGCCCTCGATGAGGTTCACCACCGCCATGGACCTGCTGCTGCTCCTCAACGTCGGCGGTGCGAAGCACACGCGGCAGAGCATGGTCGACCGGCTGACCGACGCGGGACTCGTCATCGGCGAGATCCGCCCGGTCAACGCCTACCTCCACGCGTTCGAGTGCACCGTGCCCGCCTGACGGGACGAGGGAAACCCGAGGCCGCCCGCTCCGCGTCGTTCGCGGGGCGGGCGGCCTCGGGTTTCCCTGCCGTGTTCCCGGGGATCAGGAACGGGCGTCGCGCTCCCACTGGTAGAAGCACTGCGCCATGGCGTCCTTGGGGCTCCGCCAGGTCTCCGGGTCGTACGCGCTGACGTACGCCGACAGCTTCTCGCTGGCGTCCCGGAACTCGGGGTGTCCGGTCAGCTTCGCGATGGCCGGTGACGGGTCCTGCTCCGACTCGATGAGGTGCAGGTACACGTCGCCGAACTGGAACAGGCGGCGCCGGGTGACGCCGACCAGGTGCGGGAGCTCCCCGCGGTCCGAGGCGGCGAACACGTCGGCGATCGCCGGAGCCGAACCGGGCGCCATGCGGGCGACGATCAGAGCGTGGTGCATCGAGCGTCCTTCCAGGTGGGACGAGAGGGTGTACGGGTCTCCGCGGCGGGGTTCGGTCAGCCGGGCAGGACCGGGGCGCTCCGGCGGTCGCGGGCGACCTGCTCGATGCGGTCCCGGATGAGGGCCATCTGCGTGCGGGAGTTGCGGTTGATGTTGTCGGTCATCCAGGCGTCGTCGACCGGGGCGTCGGGCTTCATCGCGAAGTCCTGCACCCAGCGCATGTGCACGCCGGCCGGGGTCTCCTCGTACTCCCACCGGATGTTCATGTGGTCGAACGGGCCGGTCTCGACGCGACGGGCGCGGACGGTCCGGCCGCGACGGTCGACGGTCCGCTCCGACACCCAGCTCCAGACCTTCCCGGACTCGTCCGGGTGCATGGTCAGGCGGAAGGTGGTGGAGTCGCCCTCACGGGAGAGCACCTCCAGCGAGGCGTACTCGCTGAAGAGGTCCGGCCAGTTCTCGATGTCGTTGGTGATCTCCCAGACGAGGTCGAGCGGCGCGTCGATGGTGACGCTGTTGTCGGTGTGACCGGACACGTCAGGCTCCCGTCTTCAGGGTGCTGTTGACCAGGCCGAGGAACTCGACGGGGGTCTTGCAGCGCTCGGCGTCGGTGGGCAGGGCCACGCTGTACCGGTTCTCCAGCTCGCCGACGATCCCGAGCAGGCCGAGCGAGTCGAGCCCGAGGGTGGTGAACGGAGCGTCCGGTTCCTTCTCGAGCTCGCGGGCGTCGACGGTGACCCCGGCCGCCTGCTTCATCAGCGTGGCGAGTTCGTCGAAGGTCAGTGTGGTGGTGATCATCTCTGCTCTCCTTCCCGCCCGGTCCTACCGGGCGGAGTCGTCGCCGCGGCGCACGACCAGCGCCGCGTTGGATCCCATGAGTCCCCGGCTGAGGACGAGGGCGGTGCGCAGCTCGGCGGGGCGAGCGCGGGACGTCACCAGATCGAGGTCGTGGCAGATGTCGAACACGTTGGGCGTGGGCGGGACCACACCGTGCTCCATCGCGAAGACCGCGGCGGCGGTGTCCAGGACGGGCGCGCCGCAGTAGGCGCGGCCGATGCCCGTCTTGGGGGCCGTGACGGGGACGCGGGCGGCGTGCGCCCCGAGGGCGTCGGCGATCGCCAGCGCCTCCGCCCGGTCCGCCTCCGGGACGCCCAGGGCGTCGGCAAAGACGACGTCGACCTCCTCGGGCGCGCAGCCGGCCTCGTCGAGGGCGACGCGGACGGCGCGGGCCAGTCCCTCCCGGGACTCCTCCCACCGGGAGGCGCCGGTGAACGTGGCACCGTGGCCGGCGACGACGGCCCGGACGGCCGCCCCCCGGTCGCGGGCACGGTCCTCGTCCTCCACGACGAGCATCGCGCCGCCCTCCGCGGGGACGAAACCGCAGGCGGCCGAGGTGAAGGGCCGGTAGGCGCGGTCCGGGTCCTCGACGGTGCTGAGCTCGGGGTATCCGAGCTGGCAGACCATCGAGTACGGCGCGAGCGGCGCCTCCGCCGCGCCGACGACCACCGCGCCGGTCCCGCGCCGTACGGCCCGGGCGGCGTGCGCGAGACCGTCCAGGCCGCCCGCCTCGTCGCTCGCGACCACACCGCAGGGGCCCTTGAACCCGCCGCGGATGGAGATCTGGCCGGTGCTCGCGGCGTAGAACCAGGCGATGGACTGGTACGGGCCGACGAACTTGGATCCCCGCGACCAGAGCTTCTGGAGCTCCCGCTGGCCGAACTCGCCGCCGCCCGAGCCGGCCGCGGTGACGACGCCGATGGAGTAGGGCTCCTCCGGACCGTCGTGGGCGAGGCCGGCGTCGTCGAGGGCGAGCTGGGCCGCGGCCATCGCGTAGTGGCTGAAGCGGTCGGTCTGGACGAGGAAGGGCTCCTCGATCAGGGCGGAGGCGTCGAAGCCGCGGACCTCGCCCGCGACCTTGAGCGGCAGGTCCTCGCACCCCTCACGGGTGATCCGGTCCAGGACGCCCAGACCTTCGCGGACGGACTTCCAGTACGCGTCGGCACGCAATCCGTTGGGGGCGATCACACCGATGCCGGTGACGACCGCGCGCCGTGGGCGCTCAGTGCTCATCGTGTCCTCCCGCCCGGGCCCGTCAGGAGCACCGCGGACTGGAAGCCGCCGAATCCGCTGCCGACGGAGAGCACGTTCCTGAGCTTCCGGGGGCGGGCGGTGCGCGGCACGTAGTCCAGGTCGCACTCGGGGTCGGGGGTCTCGTAGTTCGCTGTCGGAGGTACCACCTGGTGCTTCAGCGCGAGCACGCAGGCGGCCACCTCTATCGCCCCGATCGCCCCGAGCGAGTGCCCCACCATGGATTTGATGGAGCTCATGGGTGTGTCGTAGGCGTGCGCGCCGAGGGACCGCTTCACGGCGGCGGTCTCGTGCCGGTCGTTCTGCCGGGTGCCCGAGCCGTGCGCGTTCACGTAGTCGATCAGCGTGGGGTCGAGCCGGGCCTGGTCGAGCGTGGAGTCGATCGCCCGGGACATCTCGAGTCCCTCGCCGGTCAGACCGGTCATGTGGTACGCGTTGCCGAAGGTGGCGTAGCCGCCGATCTCGCAGTAGATGTGCGCACCGCGCGCCCGGGCGTGCTCGTACTCCTCCAGCACGAGGACGGCCGCTCCCTCGCCCATGACGAAACCGTTGCGGTTGTTGTCGAAGGGGCGGGAGGCGTGCTCCGGGTCGTCGTTGTCGGGCGACGTGGCCTTGATGGCGTCGAAGCAGGCCATGGTGATGGGGGAGATGGGGGAGTCCGAGGCGCCCGCGATGCAGACGTCGGCCCGGCCCTCCTCGATGGTGTGGAAGGCGTAGCCCACGGCGTCGAGGCCGGAGGTGCAGCCCGTGGAGACGGTCTGCACCGGGCCGCGGGCGCCGAACCGCTCGGCCACGACGGAGGCGAGCGTGCTCGGCGAGAACGCCATGTGCAGCTTGGGATCGGCCGCGCGGTGGTCCACGTCCCACCGCTGCCCGCCCGCGCTGACCAGCACGTAGTCGTGCTCCAGCCGGGTGGTGCCGCCGACGGCGCTGCCCAGGGAGACCGCGACGCGCCAGGGGTCCTCGGCGTCGGTGTCGAGCCCGGAGTCGCGGACGGCCTCCCCGGCGGCGACGACGGCGAACTGGATGTACCGGTCCGCGTGACTGCTCAGCTCCGGGTCCAGCCCGTGGTCCAGCGGGTCGAAGTCGCACTCGGCCGCGATGCGGGAGCGCAGCCCGGCCGGGTCGAACAGGGTGATGCCGCGGGTAGCGGTACGGCCGGCGGAGAGCAGGTCCCAGAACGCGTTCGCTCCGGTGCCGCCCGGAGCGACCACACCGATGCCGGTGACGGCCACTCGCCGGGTCACTCGATGGCCCCGCTTCGCTCGGACACCGGCCCCGGGGCGTGCACGCTCAGGTGCGGCCCCGCGGCGGCGAGCTCGGCCTCGTCGGTGACCTCGGTGTCGACGTGGCCGAGGCTCGGCCGGGGGGCCAGCGGGCCCAGGTGGAAGACCATGCGGGCCTCCACGTCGCCCACGTTGCGGAAGCGGTGCCGCACGTCGATCGGGATCAGGAGGCCCTGATCGTGCTGGAGCGCGTAGGTCTCGCCGTCCAGGTCCACTTCCAGCGCACCCGAGACGACGTACACGAACTCCTCGGAGTACGGGTGGTAGTGCTCGCCGATGCGCTCGCCCGGCTGGACGATGGCCAGACCCATGAAGCCGCTCGTGGAACCCACGGTGGCCGGCGTGAGCATGGCCCGCAGGTCACCCCCGCGCCTGCGGTTGGGTTCCGTCTCGCTCAGGGTCACGATGCGTGGCTTGAGCATGGTTGATACCTCCAGATGTGGCAGTGACGTGCTGGGGAGCGACCGCGGTGGGAGCCGCGACCGGCCCGTCAGGAGTTGGCCGAGCGGTCCGTGACGGGCAGCATGTCGGCGTGCGACAGGAGCCGGTTGACGTTGCGCTCCGTCTCCAGGGAGCCCTCGACGCCGATCGCGGCGCCGTCGAGGAGGCGTTCCAGTTCCGTGGCCTTCCCGTCGCCGCGGAGCCCGAGGGAGGCGACGGGGTCCAGGTCGAGCTCGCCCGCGGCGTCGATGAGGCGCACCACGATGTCGTCGCGCTGGAACACGGTGCTGCTGTGCACCGGGTTGTCGGGATCGTCCGCAGCGGCCCGGTCCTGGTGGGCGAGCAGCCGGGCGAGGTCCATCCCGCGGCCTTCCTTGGCCGGGTAGTACAGCGCGTGCCGGCGCAGACCGGCCGGCGTCGGCCGGTCGGCCACCACGTGGTGGACGGCCGGCAGGGCCGCCCGGGTGAAGAACACGCGGGCCGACTCCGGGTCGGTGAGGTCCCGGTCCTGCTCCAGGTACGGGTTGATGGCCTCCTCGACCGCGCGCACCTCGGGCTGGCGGGCGACGTGCCGCAGTGCCGCGAGCAGATCGCCCTCCACCTCCACGGCGCGCACGACGCGGTTGCCGTGCATGAAGAGGGAGGTGCGGCGCAGCCGGGTGGTCTCGTCGACCTGGGCCTGGGGCGACTGGTACCCGGCGAGGATCTCCGCCACCTTCGACTCCGCACCGGGCTTCACCGTGAAGGTGAGCGCGTGGCGGGCCACGCCGTCTCCGACGCGGGCCTCCACCTGCAGGTCGGTCGACGCCTGGGCCCGCGCGGCCGGCTGACCGAGGCTGGTCTCCCGGAGGACGCTGTAGCGCATCGAACGGGTGTCCCGGACGCAGCTGTGCATCGGCTTGACGATCTCGACGTGCTCCTCGCTGTTCACCCAGGCGAGGAAGGGGGGCGCGCTCTCCCACTCGCTGGTGATGAGCCACTGCGAGGGGTTCTCGATGGACTGGCAGAGCTGGTCACTGATGTGACCGGGGATGGAGGCGACCTGCTTGTGCATGACTTCGTACGCGTCCAGGAACTGCTGCTGCGCACCCTCGTACAGGTCGAGCAGGAGGATCACCCGCAGCCTGGAGCCGTCGAACACGGACTGCGAGATGCGTCCCGAGGGGGCCATCCGGCACACCTCTTCTCTTCTCGGTGGGGGAGGGGGGAACGACCCGGGTGACCGACACGCCGGGACCGTCATGTGTTGATCGTTGACAGGAGCGCCGACACCGCGCGAGTCCCGTGAAGCGGACGAGTGAACCGCGTGTCATCCGGGTGCCCCCGACACGCGGACCCGTCGCCGAAGGGAATGAATCTGCATCCCAACCCCGACTCGCGTCGCAGGTGACGCCGGAGACCAACAATGAACCGATTCGACGTGGCCGACGAGGAACCCGGTCACCGCACGTCCGTACTCATCGTCGGCGGCTCGCTGGTGGGCCTGTCCACTTCGCTGTTCCTGGGCCGGCTCGGCGTGCCGCACACCCTGGTCGAGCGCCATGCGGGCACCTCGATCCACCCGCGCGGCCGCGGGAACAACGTCCGCACGATGGAGGTGTTCCGCAGCGCCGGCGTCGAGCCGCAGGTCAAGGAGGCCGCGTCGGTCCTGGCGCGCAACAACGGCATCCTGCAGACGCCGAGCCTGGTGGGCGACGCCGGTGAGTGGCTGTTCAGGGAGATCGACCCCGGTGGCGGCGTCGCCCGCTTCAGCCCCACCGGATGGTGCCTGTGCAGCCAGAACGACCTCGAACCGGTTCTGCTCAAGCGCGCCGGCGAGCTGGGCGGAGACCTGCGGTTCGGGACGGAGCTGATGTCCTTCGAGCAGGACGCCGACGGAGTGACCGCGCAGGTCAAGAGCCGCGAGACCGGCGAGCACACCACCATCCGCGCCGACTACCTCGTGGCGGCGGACGGCCCGCGCAGCCCGATCCGCGAGGGGCTCGGCATCGGCCAGAGCGGTCAGGGCGACCTGTTCCACAACGTGAGCATCACCTTCGTCTCCCGCGGCCTCGCCGACGTCGTCGGCGACCGGCACTTCATCGTCTGCTACCTGACGAACCCGGAGGCCGACGGCGCGCTGCTGCCGGTCGACAACCGGGAGCGCTGGGTGTTCCACGCCCCCTGGCACCCCGAACACGGCGAGACGCTGGAGGAGTTCACCGACGAGCGCTGCCGGGAACACATCCGCCGGGCCGTGGGAGTGCCGGACCTCGACGTGGAGATCACGGGCCGTGCTCCCTGGCACGCGGCCGAGCGGATCGCCGAACGGTACGCGGACGGACGGGTGTTCCTCGCCGGCGACTCCGCCCACGAGATGCCGCCCACCGGGGCGTTCGGCTCCAACACCGGCATCCAGGACGCCCACAACCTCGCCTGGAAGCTCGCCGCCGTCCTGGACGGCTGGGCCGGACCCGACCTGCTGGCCACCTACGACGCGGAGCGTCGCCCGGTCGCGGAGACGACCAGCGCCCGCGCCTCGGCGCGGTCGGTCGAGCACAGCCACCCCGGCTACACCCCCGGACCCGGAGCGGGCGGCCCCCAGGGCAGGAAGGGCGGCATCCTCAACGAGGTGCTCGGCTACCGCTACCCGCGGGGCGCCGTCCTGGGCGCCGACCCCACGATGCCGGTCGTGACCGACGGGCTGCGCCTGACGGGTGAGACCGGCAGCCGCGCCCCGCACGTGTGGCTCGACCGCGACGGCACCCGCGTCTCCACCCTCGACCTGTACCAGCGGTCCCTGGTGCTCCTGAGCGCCGAGGACGGCGCCGGCGGCTGGCACGCTGCGGCGGCCGGCGTCGGGCAGGAGCTGTCCGTGCCGCTCGACGCGTACCGGATCGGCGACGGGCCCGACGCGGAGCTCTCCCCGGCGAGCGACACGGACTGGGCGGAGGCCCACGGCGTCACCCCGGACGGCGCGGTCCTGGTCCGCCCCGACGGCTTCGTCGCCTGGCGGTCCGAGGGCGTGTCCTCGGACCCCGAGGCCGCCCTGAGGCAGGCCCTCACGGCGATCCTCGGCCGAGGCTGACCGGTCTCCTCGTCGCGGGCATGTCAGGGAGCCCCCAGGGCCCCCTGACGTGCCCGTCGCCGTCGGTGCACACCACACCCTGACGGATCGTCGGAGTGACGACCCGTCAAGCCCGTTCCGCGGTAGGGAGATCCGGTTCCCCGACGCCTCCCGGTCCGGCCCTCTCACCCGTTCGCCCGCGGGCCGCCGTTTCTTTCCGGGCACCGCACGGGCCGCTGTGACCTGCGACGGTGATCATCGACGCGGAAGATCAAGAGCCCGACCGGGGGACATCGCACGCGATCTTCCCGTTGCGGTGGTCACCGGGCGGGGATCTGCTGCTCGTGCACGGAGCACAGCACAGGAGCCGCGCGGCACAGCCGGCCAGGAAAGCTCCGCCGAAGGAGAGAAGAAGCATGCGTCTCGCACGTACGGGTACCCAGCTCGCCCTGGTCCTGGGAGCCCTCGCCCTGTCCGCACCCTCCGCCGTCGCGGCACCCTCCGGTGACGTCAAGATCAACCCGGGCAAGGCGTCCCCCGGCACCACCGTCACCGTCAGCACCACCGCCTGTGGCAAGGAGACGTACGGCAAGGGCGAGTCGGAGGCGGGCGGGAAGTTCCACCTCCTTCCGGGCGACCGGCCGGGCGTCCTGGTCGGCGAGTTCACCCTCCCGCGGGACGCCGTCTCCGGCACGGACACCGTCACCCTCAAGTGCCCGCCCCGCATCAAGCAGACCGTCACCTACCAGATCTCCGGCCGCCCGGTCGGTGCCGTGGAGGCGGGCTTCGGCTGGGCCGCGGGAGCGGACGAGGGCGACGACGGCAACCCGTACGCCCTCGGCGCCCTGCTCCTCGGCGGCGCCGCCGCCGGCGTCCTCATCCGGATGCGCCGCCGCGCCACCGCCGCCCGCGACTCCGCCTGAGCCCACGCCCCACGTGCGGGCCCCGACTCCGTCAGGAGTGCAGGGGCCCGCCCGCGTGCGGAGGCACGCACCCCATGAAGAACCGCTTCGGCCCGCCCCCGGGCACGGCACCCTCCCGGCGCGGCCCCTCGGCCGGCGCACTGCTCTGGACCGCGCTCCTCGGCGTCCTGCTGCTCGCCCACGCCCCCGACGGCGCCACCTCCCGGCCCCCGGCGGCGGAGCGGGCCGCCCAGCCGCCGGCCCGCCCCGCCGCCGGAGCCGACCGCGACCGCCCCGCCGGGCGGCCGCTGCCCGCCTCCGACCCGACGCGGATCAGGATCCCCGCCCTCGGGATCGACACCTCCCTCGTCCCCCTCGAACTCGACGGCACCGGAGCCCTGCGCCCCCCGTCCGCGACGGTCCCCACCGTGGCCGGCTGGTACGCCGACGGCACCACCCCCGGCGCCCCGGGCACGGCCGTCGTGACCGGGCACCTGGACACCCCCCTCGGCCCCGCCGTCTTCCACCGCCTCGACGCCCTCTCCCGCGGCGCCGCCATCGAGATCGACCGCGAAGACGGCCGCACCGCCCTCTTCGCCGTCGACGCCGTCGCGCTCCACCCCAAGAACCGCTTCCCCGACGCCAAGGTCTACGGCACCTCCGCCCGCCCCGAACTGCGCCTGATCACCTGCGGCGGCGACTGGTCGACCGACACCGGCTACCGTGCCAACACGGTGGTCTACGCGACCCTGACGGGGACGGAGTAGGGACTCCAGGGGCCTCAGGTGGCAATGCGGTAGCCCACGCCCGGCACGGTCGTGATGACCGCGGGGTCGCCGAGTTTGCGGCGGAGGCGGCTGATGGTCACCGCCACGGTGTTGGTGAAGGGGTCGGCGTTCTCGTCCCACACCCGCTCCAGCAGGTCCTCCGCGCTCATGAAGCCGGGGCTGGCGTCCAGCAGCGCTTCCAGCACGGCGCACTCCTTGACCGAGAGGCCGAGGGGGGCCCCGTCCCGCGTGGCGGAGCGCCGCATCGGGTCGAGTTCGATGCCGGCGGCACGCAGGGTGCGGGCCGGAGCGCGGGGCCGACGTCGCGCCAACGACCGGATGCGCAGCACGAGTTCGGGAAAGTGGAACGGCTTGGCGAGGTAGTCGTCGGCGCCCAGCACGAGACCGCTCACCCGGTCGCCCGGCGTGCCGGCCGCCGTCAGCATCAGCACCATGACCCGGTCCTCCCCGGCGGCGATCATCCGGCAGAGGGCGTCGCCGTGGATGCCGGGCAGGTCACGGTCGAGGACCACCACGTCGTAGGCGTGGGCGTCGAGCCTCACCGCGGCCTCGATGCCGTCGTGGACGACGTCCACCGCCATCCCCTGATCGCGCAGTCCCTCCGCGAGGATCTCGGCGAGGGGCCTGGCGTCCTCGACGACGAGCACCCTCATGCCGACGCCCCCGGGGCCCGGGGCAGGACCACCGTGACCCGCAGCCCTCCTTCGGAACCGGGCCGCATCTCCATCACGCCGTCGTGCGCCGCCGTGATGGCCGCGACGATGGACAGGCCGAGCCCGGAGCCGCGCTCGCCTCCGGTCCGGTCCGCACCCAGCCGGGAGAACGGCCGGCCGAGCCCGGCGACCTGCTCCTCGTCGAGGACCGGGCCGCCGCTCTCGACGACCAGACGGACCGCGTCGCCCTCGGCGCACACGTCCGCGCGGAGCCGGCCGCCGTGGACGTTGTGCCGGACCGCGTTGTCGACGAGGTTCTCGACGACCCGGCCCAGCAGGCTCGCGCTGCCCCACACGTCCGCGGGCCCGTTCTCCCTGTCGCGCAGCACGGTGAGTCCCTTCGCCGCGGTCTCCTCGGCCCGTACGGCGAGGGCCTCGGACAGCAGGAGGTCGAGCCGGACGCGCGCGGCGTCGCCGAACGCGCCGTGCTGCGTGCGGGCGAGTACGAGGAGACCGTCGAGGAGGTGGTCCACGCGGTCGAGTTCGGTGCGCAGACGGCCCACCAGGACGCGCGTCCGCTCGGGTACGGGGCCGGGCTTGGCCGCGGTGACGTCCAGCGCCGCCCGCATGGTCGTGAGCGGGGTGCGGAGTTCGTGCGAGGCGTTCGCCACGAAGCGGCGCTGGCTCGCGAAGGCGCCCTCCAGCCTCTCCAGCAGGTCGTCCACGGTGTCCGCGAGGTCCTTGACCTCGTCGGCGGGACCGGTGACGGCCAGTCGCTCGTGCAGGTTGTCGGCCGAGATGCGCCGGGTGGTCACGGTCATCGTGCGCAGGGGGCGCAGCACCCGCCCGGCCACGAGCCGGCCCAGCCCGATCGACGCGACGCCCATCACGGCCAGCGCCCATGCCGATCCCTTGAGGATCTGCCGCGCCTGGTCCTCGTCCGCCTGGGCCAAGCGCCTTTCCAGATCGTCGATCCGCTCCTGGGCGGGTCCTGCCTCGGTCCGCTCGGGCACGGAACCGGGAACCGCCTCGGCGATCCTGCTGCCGGAGGCGAAGGCCGCGGCGAGGGCGAGCAGGAGCGCGCCGGAGGCCAGGAACAGGCTCGTGTACAGGACCGTGAAGCGGGTGCGCACGGTGCCTGGAAGCTTCATTCCGGGTCCTCTCGTCCGACGGGGTCCCCAGGCTATGCGGAGGCGCCTAACAGGGGCATGACAGCGGCTGTTCGGCTCCTGACATCCGCCGGGGCGCAGGTTGGGCCCATGAATCCCGACATCGGCACGACGATCGAGGTCGTCGGCCTCCACAAGCAGTTCGGCCGACAAGTGGCCCTGGACGGAATGACGTTCACGGTCCGGGCAGGCCGTGTCACCGGCTTCGTCGGCCCCAACGGCGCCGGAAAGTCCACGACGATGCGCGTGATCCTCGGCCTGGACGCCGCCGACGCCGGCAGCGCTCTGGTCGGCGGTCGCCCCTACCGGACCCTGCGCGAACCGCTCCGGCACCTGGGGGCGCTGCTCGACGCCTCCGCCCTGCAGCCGAGCCGCACCGCGCGCGGCCATCTGCTGTGGCTGGCCCGCTCCCAGGGCATTCCCGCGCGTCGAGTCGACGAGGTCATCGAGCAGGCGGGCCTGAGCCGGGCCGCCCGGCGCACGGCGGGCGGCTTCTCCCTCGGCATGCGACAGCGGCTGGGGATCGCCGCGACCCTGCTCGGAGACCCGCCCGTGCTCATGCTCGACGAGCCGTTCAACGGCCTGGACCCCGACGGCATCGCGTGGATGCGCGGCCTGCTCGGCTCGCTGGCCTCCGAGGGCCGGGCCGTGCTGGTCTCCACCCACCTGATGGCCGAACTGGAGGACACGGCCGATCACCTCGTGGTCGTCGGCCGGGGGAAGGTCGTCGCCGACACCACCGTGCGGGACCTGCTCGCCACCCACTCCCACGGCCGGATCACCGTGAGGACCTCCGCCGCCGCACGCGCCGCGACCGTCCTGCGGCGCGCCGGGGCGACCGTGGCGGCCACGGGCCACGACACCCTCGCGGTGTCGGGACTGGCCGACGAGCAGGTGGTGGCCGCCCTCGGCGCCGGCGCGGTGCCGTTCTCCGCGGTGTCCGCCGACCGCACGACCCTCGAGCACGCCTACAGGGAACTCACCCGCGACACCGTCGAGTACCGCGGGGCGCCGGCCGAGGACGGCGCGCGATGAACCGTACGAAGACCTTCGCGCGGCTGATCCACGCCGAATGGACCAAATTCCGCACCGTACGCGGCTGGGTGCTGGGCACCGTCGCCGCGGCGCTCGCCACGGTGGTCGTCGGGCTGCTGGGCACGTCCGCGCCAGGAGGGGAGGGCCCGCCGGGATCCGCCACCGGCTTCCCCACCGGCCCGGGCGGGGAGCCCGTCAACGACAGCTTCTACTTCGTCCACCGGACCCTCCACGGGGACGGGAGCATCACCGTGCCCGCGCTCTCGCTGACCGGGCTCGCCGACGACGGGCACGGACGGAACACCGGGGGCCCCGCCCAGCCGTGGGCCAAGGCGGGAATCATCGTCAAGAAGGACCTCGTCCAGGGATCCCCCTACGCCGCGGTCATGCTCACCGGCGGCCACGGCGTACGCATGCAGTACGACTACACCCAGGACCGCGCCGCGCCCGTCGCCGCCGACGGACGGTCCCCGCGGTGGCTGCGCCTCGTCCGCGCCGGCGACACCCTCACCGGTTTCGTCTCCTCCGACGGCACGCACTGGAGCCAGGTCGGCACCGCCCGCCTCCCCGGGCTGACCGGCACGGTGCAGGCCGGCCTTTTCGCGGCTTCCCCGCAGGCCCGGCAGTCCACCGCGGTCGGGGTGGGCTTCGGCCCCGCCGTGGCCACGGGTGCCTTCGGCCGCCCCGCCCTCCAGGGCACCTGGCCGGACCCCCGGTGGAAGGGCACCCAGGTGGGCGGCGACGCCGGCACGTCCGGCAGCTACTCGACCACCATGAAGGCCGGCTTCACGGAGGAGCCGGACGGCACCTTCACGGTGACCGGAGCCGGGGACATCGCGCCCGTGGTGGGCGGCCCTGCCATGGGACCCGCGTACTCCCCGGAGAACTTCCTCGTCGGAGCCTTCGCCGGGCTCGTCGTGGTGACCGCCGTGGGCACGGTCTTCGTCACCGCCGAGTACCGGCGCGGACTGATCCGCACGACCCTGACCGCCCACCCGGGGCGCGGCCGGGTCCTCACGGCCAAGGCCGTCACCGTGGGCGCCACGGCGTTCGCCGCCGGCCTCGCGGCCGCGTCCGTCGTCCTCCCGCTCGGGGAACAGGGAGCGGAGAGCAGGGGATTCCGCGTCTTCCCCGTGGACACCGCGACCGAATGGCGCGTCACGGTCGGAACGGCCCTGCTGTTCGCCGCCACAGCGGTCCTCGCCCTCGCGCTCGGCGCCCTGCTGCGCCGCGGCGCGGCAGCCGTCGCGGTGGTCGTCGCCTCGACGGTCCTGCCGTACCTGCTCGCCACCTCCGCCGTCCTGCCCGCGGGGGCGTCGGAATGGCTCCTGCGCGTCACCCCGGCCGCGGGCTTCGCCGTCCAGCAGACACTCCCCCGGTACGCGCAGGTCGTCAGCGTGTACGAGCCCTCGACCGGCTACCACCCGCTGACACCCTGGGAGGGCTTCGCCGTGCTGTGCGGCTACACCGCGCTCGCCTTCGGCCTGGCCCTGACCCGGCTGCGTCGGAGCGACGCATGAGGAACGCGCTGCACGCCGAGTGGACGAAGCTGCGGGCCGGCGGGGGCATGGTCCCGCTGCTCCTCCTCGCCGTGGTGCTCACCGCGGCCGTGAGCGCCGGCACGGCCGCCGCCGTGCGCTGTCCCGCCCCCGGATGCGGCGAGGACGACGTCCGGCTCTCCCTCACCGGCATCGTCGTGGGGCAGGCCGTCGTCGCCGTCGCCGCCGTACTGACGGTCACCGGCGAGTACGCCACCGGGATGATCCACACCACCTTCACGGCCGTGCCGCGCCGCCTGACGGCCTTCACGGCCAAGGCGGCGGTCCTCACCGCCGCGGTGCAGGCAGCGGCGACGCTCGCCGTCCTCGCCTCGCTGCTCGCCGGGCGGTACGTCCTGCCCGGCAACGGCTTCACGGCGGAGAACGGCTACGCACCGCTCTCCCTGGGAGACGGACCGACACTCCGCGCCGCGGTGGGATCGGTGCTCTACCTGACGCTCATCGCCCTGCTGAGCCTCGGAGTGGCGACCACCGTCCGGGAGGGGGCGACCGCGATCGGCATCGTCCTGGGGCTGCTCTACCTGTTCCCCGTCGTGGGACAGGTGGTCCACGACCCCGATCTGCAGCGCCTCCTCCAGCAGCTCTCACCCATGTCCGCCGGCCTGGCCGTCCAGTCCACCACCGATCCGGACCGCCTGCCGATCGGCCCGTGGGAAGGTCTCGGCGTCCTCACGGCGTGGACGGGGGCGGCCCTCCTCGCCGGAGGCGTCGTCCTGCGCCGACGCGATGTCTAGCGAGCCCGGCGACCCGCGCCCGCCTGGCCCGGCGGAACCGCCGTCCCGCGGCCCGCCCGGTCAGTTCACGGGCATGCCGATGCCCGGCAGCCACAGCCGGCCGCGGTCGTTGACGGTCAGTTCCCAGGCGACCAGCTCGTCCGGGCAGACCGAGCCACGGGCGCGGACGTCGGCGACCAGCAGGCGGGCCGCGGACCGCGCCGCCGCGGGGTCGGTGTCGGCGAACTCCGCCCGCCACCAGCCCTTGTCGAGCACCTGCCAGCCTCGCTCCCGCATGGTGTCCTCCCAGCCGGGCTCCTCGGCCGTGGTGCGGTGGTCCACCATGAGCGACAGGTGCCCGGGGTCCTGGACGTACGCCACCCGCAGGTGCCGCGGCCAGTCCCGCGAGCACCCCACGACGAAGGAGGCCCAGTCACCCGGCACCTGCAACGGCAGCTGCTCCATCCACGAGTCCAGGAGCAGCTCCAGCGAGGACTCCAGGTGCTCCCAGGACGCGGCCGTGTGGTGACCGTCCCAGCGGAAGCCCGGCCAGGAGCGCTCCTGCCCCCGGTGCAGCAGCCAGAGGTAGGGGAGCGCGTCGAAGCCGTGCGGCTGCTCCGGCCGCCAGCCGACCGAACCCGACTCGACCGCGGTGTACTCCCGTCCGTGCAGGTCCGACGCGGTGTGCACCGAGAGCGTGGCGCCCTGCGGTCCGCCCGCCAGCAGCACGACGTGCGACCCGGTGTGCCAGCGCACGCTGGGGCCGGCCGCCGAACCGCCGTACAGCGTGGGCTCGCCCAGCTCGGCCACCACCGCCTCGTACACCGGCCGCAGCGCCTCGCGCCGGGCGGCGCGGCCGCACCCGGGCGGGTACGTGGCGACGAGCGCGGCAGGGGCGCCCAGGTGGGCGTCGGGGCGGTCGTGCAGGGCGCGGGCGTGCGCGGCTGCGCCGGTGGGGCCGGTGGGGCCGGGAACGGTGGGGGACATGCCGATGACCATGGCGCCATCGTGCCAGGCGGCCCGGTCCGCCCGGGTCCGCCCGGTGTCCGCCTGAGGTCCGCCCGGGGGCGCCCTCCGCCGCCGTGGAGTGCGCCGCGCACTCCGGCATAGGAGCCTGGTGGTGTGGTGAAGCCAAGGAAGGCGGCGAACGGCGCGAACCGGAGGAGCTGGCTGCGCGGGGCCCCACCGCCCCGCTGGGTGCGGGTCCTGCCGGTGCTGCTGCTCGTCGGGGTCGGGGTGGCCTCCCTCACCGACTCGGTGCCGCTGGACATCGGCTTCCTGCTCGGCGCGGTTCCCCCACTGGCCGTCCTCGCCTACGGACCGCTGGCCACGGCCCTCCTCGGCGCCTCGACGATCGTGCTCCTGACCGTCCCGTTCTTCCATCTGAACCGGCCGGGCAACACGGACCTCTTCACCCTCGGCTTCGTCGCGACCCTGAGCGTCTTCGTCTCCTTCGTCCGCGGACGAAGGGACGAGCAGCTCGACCTGGAACGCACCGTGGCCGAGACGGCCCAGCGCGCCATCGTCCCGGACGTGCAGCGCACGGTCGGTCCTGTGCGCTGCGCCAGCCTGTACCGCGCGGCCGAGCGCGGCACCCTGGTGGGAGGAGACTTCTTCGACGTCCGGGCCGGCCCCTACGGGGTGCGGGCGGTCCTCGGCGACGTACAGGGGCACGGCCTGTCGGCCGTCGCGACGGTCGCCTCCGTCCTGGGCGCCTTCCGCGAGGCCGTCCTCGACGACGCGGACGCCGAGGCGATCGCGGCCCGGCTGGACCGCAGACTCGTGACCGACTCGTCGCAGACGGAGCACGCGGAACTCTTCGCCACGGCCGTCCTCCTGGACTTCGCACGCCACGGGCCGCAGGTCCGCGTCCTGGCCTGCGGCCACCCGGCCCCCGTCCTGCTGCGCGGCGGAACCGTCAGCACCCTGGAACTCGACCCCGGCCCGCCCCTCGGACTCGGCCTGGCCGACGTCATGCCCGGAACCGCCGCCACGGTGTCGCTGCGGCCCGGCGACCGGCTGCTCCTGGCCTCCGACGGCGTCCTGGAGGCACGGGACACCTCCGGCGCCTTCTACCCCTTCGCCGACCGTCTCGCCGGCATGACCGACGTCGGCCTGGACCGGCTGCCCGACGAGATCTGGGCCGACCTGAGCCGCTTCGCGCCCAAGATCCAGGACGACGTCACCCTCCTGATCCTCACCCCGAACTCCTGATCCTCACCCCGAACACCTCCGGACCGGCATGAGTTGACGAACTCGGGGTCCGTCGCCGGAGGTCCTCCGAGCCGCAGCGGAGGCCGCTCGGCCGCACGGCGTCCCGTGCCGCCCTGCTCAGAGCCCCCTCATGGCCCGTGACGGCGTCGCCGGACTGCTCGAAAAGCCGTGCCTCGGCCGTGCGGGGGCGGAAAAATGGTTTGAGCGGGGGAGGCGGCGCCGACAGGATCGGGGGACACCGATGAGTTCTTCACGGCGCTGCGGTCTTCCGGTGTGACCTGCTACGTGCGGAGGACACTCACATGACGGAAGGCACCATGCTCGCACCCCACGCAACACCCACCGTCTCACCCGACCGTGTCAGCGCGGTGCTGCGGATCCTCGTGCTGTCCACCTTCGTCGTGCTCCTCAACGAGACGATCATGGTCAACGCGATTCCGCGGCTCATGCGCGAGTTCGAGGTCACCGCCGCGGCCGCGGGGTGGCTGTCCACGGCCTTCATGCTCACCATGGCCGTCGTCATCCCGGTGACCGGGTGGTTCCTCCAGCGCGTGTCGACCCGGACCGCCTTCGGCCTGGCCATGGCGCTGTTCCTCGCGGGTACGGCGCTGGCCGCGGCCGCGCCCGCCTTCTCCGTGCTCCTGGTGGCCCGTGTCATCCAGGCCGGCGGCACCGCCGTGATGATGCCGCTGCTCATGACGACGCTGATGACGCTCGTGCCCCCGCACGACCGCGGCCGTGTGATGGGCAACATCACCCTGGTCATCTCCGTCGCACCCGCTCTCGGCCCCGCCGTCTCCGGTGTGCTGCTGCAGCTGGGGACCTGGCGCCTGCTGTTCCTGGCGGTCCTGCCCATCGCCGGAGCCATGGCGATCGTCGGGCAGCGCAAGCTGGTCAACATCGGCGAGCCGCAGGCCGGCCCGATCGACTGGCTCTCCGTCCCCCTGGCGGCCGCCGGGTTCGGCGCGCTGGTGTACGGCCTGAGCGGCCTCGGCGCCGGCGACGGCGCCTCGACGGTCCTGCCCCCCGAGGCGACGACCGTGGTCGGCGCCGTGCTGGTCGGCCTGTTCGTCTGGCGTCAGCTGGCGCTCCAGCGTTCGTCCACGCCCCTGCTCGACCTGCGCGCACTGACGTTCCGCCACTTCTCCGTGGCACTCGGCCTGATGTGCGTGTCCTTCATGGCGCTGATGGGCGCGTTCATCCTGCTGCCGATCTACCTGCAGGAGGTGTGCGGCCTGTCCTCGCTGCAGACCGGGCTGCTCCTCATCCCCGGCGGCCTGACCATGGGCCTGCTCGGACCGCAGGTCGGAAAGCTCTACGACAAGCTCGGCGCACCGCGGCTGGTCGTCCCGGGAGCCGCCCTGACGGCGCTCTGCCTCGCGCTGTTCGCGTTCACGAGCGAACAGACCTCACCGTGGCTGGTGCTCGTCCTGCACGTGGCGCTGAGCGCCGGCATGGCCTTCGTCTTCACCCCGGTGTTCACCTCCGGCCTGTCGGTCCTCCCGCCGCACCTCTACCCGCACGGCTCCGCGATCCTTGGCTCGCTCCAGCAGGTCGCGGCCGCGGCCGGCACCGCCCTGATCATCAGCGTCATGTCGGGACGCGCCGCGACGGCTCTCGGCGACGGCGCCGACCCGACGGACGCCCTCGGTACGGGCATCCGGTGGGGATTCGGTGTCGGCGCGGCACTCGGGACGCTCGCGGTGCTGGTCGCCCTGCTGGTCCGTACACCTCCGATGCCGGAGATGCCGGTCGCGCCGGAGGCCCAGGACGAGGACGGCACCACGACGGACAAGACCGCCCCCACGCCCGGCTAGGACGGCCTGGCGGCCAAGGGGCTCGGGCGAAGGAGGGGTGCCGGCGTACTGGACGCCGGCACCCCACTCGTTTCGCGCCCCGGTCGCCGCGGTCCGGGACCGCTTCGGCCGCAGCGATCCGGGACCGCCCCGCCGACCGCGGGCCCGGGGCGGCCCTCCACGGACACCTCCCGGAAAGACCCCTCTAGGATGTCGACCGCGCCGCGAGGGCGCAGGCGGTGGACGTCGCACGAGGTCGTGCGCGTCGCGCGGACCTCGGTCCGTGAGCCGCCCGACCGGATACGTCCGGGTAGCTGTTCTACGGGGGACGGGGGAGTTTTTCGGTGTTCGGAATCATCAGGCCATGCCGTCATCGGCTGGGCGAGGGCCTGCGTACCGAGTGGATGGCGCACCTGTGCGGGCTGTGCCTCACACTGCGCGGCGAGTACGGGCAGTTCGCGAGGGTGGCCACCAACTACGACGGGCTGATCGTCTCGGTGCTGACCGAGGCGCAGTCGGAGCGGAGCGGCGACTGGCGGCGGGGAGCCGGTCCCTGCCCGCTGCGCGGGATGCGGTCGGCGGACGTGGCGCAGGGCGAGGGCGCGCGGCTGGCGGCGACGGTGTCGCTGGTGCTCGCCGCCGCGAAGATTCGTGACCATGTGGCCGACGGCGACGGCCTGTTGCGCCGGCGTCCGGTGGCGCTGGCCGCGCGCAGGATCGCCCACGGCTGGGACCGTGCGGGCGCCGCGGGCGGCGAACGGCTCGGGTTCGACACCTCGGTGCTGATCGAGGCGGTCGAGCGCCAGCCGGAGATCGAACGGTCGACCGGCCGGGGCGGCTCGCTGCTCACCGTCACGGAGCCCACGGAGACGGCGACCGCCGCCGCCTTCGCGTACACCGCCGTGCTGACCGACCGGCCGGGCAACGCGGAGCCGCTGGCGGAGGCCGGCCGGCTCTTCGGCCGACTGGCGCATCTGCTGGACGCCGTGGAGGACCTGGACGCGGACGAGGCGTCGGGTGCGTGGAACCCGATCGCCGTGACCGGGGCGGACCGCGCCGAGGTGCGCAGGCTCTGCGACGACGCCGTCCACGGGATCCGGCTCTCCCTGTCCGACGCCGAGTTCGTCGACGGGCGCCTGGTGCAGGCGCTTCTGGGCGGCGAGTTGGAGCGCGCCGTCGACCGGGTCTTCGACCCGCGGCACCGCCACCACCGGCACGGCCGCCAGGCGCGGGGCCTGCAGATGCTGCCCTGGCTGGGCCGTCGCACGGCGACGGAGGGGCCTTCGGCAGGGCCCTCGGTGTCCGGAACGTCCACGGGAGCGGCCTGCGGGGTCGGGGCGCTGACCGGTGCGGCCCCGGCGGGCGTGCCGACGGCGTCGGGCCGGCCGCCGGAGGGGGAGTGCCGGCGGTGCCGTGAGATCCGACGGCTGTGCGGCGACTGCAGGCTCTGCTACAACTGCTGCCGCTGCGACGACGGCGACGCGGACTCGGGCGACGGAGAGTCCTGGCAGTTCGGCGAGGGCAACGGCGGTGGTGGCGGCGGTTCGGGCCGGGACTCCTCCGGGCGGGACGGTTTCGGGGGCGGCGGTTCCGGCAGGGACGGATCCGGGGGCGGCGGCTGGTCCGGCGGGCACGGCGGCGGCAACTCGGGCGGCTCGTCCGGCGGTTCGGGCGGAGGGCACTCCGGCGGAAGTTCGAGCGGTTCAGGCGGGGACTCCTGTGACGGCTGTGGCGGGGGCTGCTGCAACCCCTGCAAGTGCTGCTGCGACTGCTGCGACTGACCGGCGGAGAGACCCGGCGGGTACCCCCGAGGGGAGACCCGGGCTCCTCACGAACGAAGCGGCCCACCGGAGCATCCGGTGGGCCGCTTCGTTCGTGGGGCCCGCCCGCGTCGCATGCCGCCGTTCGCGTCAACATCCGGCTGATTCCATTCGAAAACCTTGGTCCGACCTGGGCGTTGCGGGATGCTGTCCACGGGGGCGTATTACTCTTCTTTGACTTGCCCTTGGGCTTGCTTTGGCGAAGTCCGATCATGGTGCGACCGGAGGGAGGAGCGCCGAGATGTCGTCCGTCCGCGTGGCCGCGGCACTGCGTGCGGCCTTCCTCCTCGTTCTCGCCCTCGTCTGCGCCGGCCTCCACCTCACCCCCGCCGGGTCCGCGACCCAGCTGCACCGACCCTGCGCCCAGAACGTCGCGACGGCCGCCGAGTTCGAGTCCGCGCAGGCGGGCGGCGGCGAGGCCGAGGCCCCCGGCGGCAACGTCCTCCACCGCGACCGGAGGCGACCCCCCACCTCGACCTCGGTCCCTCCCCGTCCGCCGCTCGTCACACGCGCCGCCCCGCTCGCGGAGACGCCGGTGGGCCGCCCCCGTGGCGCGGACGCCCGGCCGAGACCCCTCGCACCCCACGACTCCTCCGCCCTGCAGGTGTTCCGCTGCTGACCACCGGTGCCCACCCGCGCCGACCTGTCAGCCCGACGCGCCCCCACGGCGCGCCAGGAGGAATCATTCATGCAGCCCCTCATCGACAACGCCCGCCGTTTCGGACGGCACCCTGAGGAGTTCGCCGCGCACGCCGCGGGCCAGTCCCCGGGCGTCCTCTTCGTCACCTGCTCCGACTCCAGGGTCGTACCCGCCCTGATCACGGGCGCCCGCCCCGGCCAGCTCTTCGAGCTGCGCACGGCGGGCGGCATCGTGCCCCCGTACGGTTCGGGCAGCCCCAGCGGGGAGGCCGCCACCGTCGAGTACGCCGTCGAGGTCCTCGGCGTCCAGGACATCGTCGTCTGCGGCCACTCCCACTGCGGTGCGGTGGGCTCCCTCGTCCGCGGCGACGACCTGAGCGCCGTACCGGCCGTACGGGACTGGCTCGCCCACGCCGCACCCGACGGTGCTCCGGGGCGCGCCGACGATCCGGCGGTCACCGACGCCGTCCACGGCCACGTCCTCGCCCAACTGCTCCGCCTGCGCTCCTATCCGTGCGTGGAACGTCGGCTGTCGGACGGCCGGCTGCGGCTGCGCGGCTGGTACTACGAGGTCCACACCGGTGCCGTCCTGGAGTACCGCTCCGGGACCGACTCCTTCGAGGCGCTGTGAGGAAGGACGTCCGCATGCCGCGCTCCCTCCCCTTCCTGCGGCAGGACCTCGCCGCCTCGCTCGTCGTCTTCCTCGTCGCCCTGCCTCTCTGCATCGGGGTCGCCGTCGCCTCGGGCGTCCCCGCCGAGCTGGGCCTCATCACCGGCATCGTCGGCGGCCTCGTCACCGGTCTGATGCGGGGCAGCAGCCTCCAGGTCTCCGGTCCGGCCGCCGGCCTCACCGTCCTCGTCCTCGAAGCCGTCCGCTCCTTCGGCCTCGCCGCGCTCGGAGTGATCGTGCTGGCGGCCGGCCTGCTGCAGATCGCCATGGGCCTCCTGCGCTGGGGCCGCTGGTTCCGTGCGATCTCCCTCTCCGTCGTCGAGGGCATGCTCGCGGGCATCGGCCTCGTCATCATCGCCGGGCAGCTCTACTCCGCGGCGGGCGTGCCCGCCCCGGACTCCGGTGTCGACAAGCTCACCGGTCTGCCGGGCGCCCTCGTCGAGGCGCTGGGCAGTCGCACCGCCCTCGTGTCCCTCGCCGTCGGCACCGGCACCGTCCTCGTCATCCTCGGCTGGCGAAGGATGCCGAGCCGCGCCCGGGCCGTTCCCGGCGCGCTGGTGGCGGTGCTCCTCGCGTCCCTCGCGACGGCCGTGTTCGGCCTCCCCGTGGAGACCGTGCGGGTCAGCGGAGTGCTGGAGGCCGTGCACCTTCCGGGCCCGGAGGCCCTCTCGTCACTCGCCGACCCGGCACTCCTCGGCACGGTCCTCGCCTTCGCGCTGATCGCCTCCGCCGAATCGCTGTTCAGCGCGGCGGCCGTCGACCGGCTCCACTCGGGTCCCCGCACGCAGTACGACAGGGAACTCGTCGCCCAGGGCGCGGGCAACACGCTGTGCGGCCTGCTCGGAGCCCTGCCGCTCACCGCGGTCATCGTGCGCAGCTCGGCCAACGTCGAGGCAGGCGCCCGCACGAAGGCGTCCCGCGTCCTGCACGGCGCCTGGCTGCTGCTCTTCGTCGCCCTGCTGCCCGCCGTCCTCGCGTACGTCCCCCTGGCCGCGCTGGCCGGGATCCTCGTGCACGCCGGCTGGAAGCTCATCCCCTTCAAGGGCGTCCTGACGCTGTGGCGACGTCACCGGGGCGAGGCGCTCGTCCTCGTCGCGACGGCGGCGTCGATCGTCGCCGTCGGCATGTTCGAAGGGGTCCTGATCGGCCTCGTCCTGTCGGTCGGGAAGGCCGCGTGGGAGTCCTCGCAGCTGCGGATCGACCACACCGACGACGGACGCGACACGGTCCGCGTCCGCCTCCAGGGAACCGTCACCTTCCTCCGTCTGCCCCAGATACTCGACAGCCTGGAGGCCCTTCCGAGCGACCGGAGGGTCACCCTGGACCTCTCGGGCGTCCACCACCTCGACCACGCCTGCCGCGCCGCGCTGGAGACATGGGCGGAGCGACACACCGGCGCCGACGCCGAGGCCGTCCGCGCCGCCACGGCCCCGCCCCTCCGCGAGGACGCGACCGCTGCCTCGGCGACCCGCTCGCCTTGACACCCCCAGGGGGCGGCGCCCACCGCGTCGCCCCCGTCGGCCCGCCTCAGTCGACGGCAGCGGTGGGTGGCCGGACCCAGGCCAGGAGACGGCGCAGCGTCAGATCCTCCTCAGGGCAGGGCGCGGCGCGCAGTGCGCTGCGCAGGGCCCGCTCGACGGCGGGCTCCGCGTCGGCGGCGAGCAGCTTGCGTACGGCCTCCCAGCGGGTCTCGGCGCTCGCGTCGGAGGCGGTGGCGACCTGGCACCACAGCGGTGCGGCCGCCTCCGTCAGCCCCTTCGCGGCGAGGGCGTCCGCGAGAGTGGCGCACTGACCGGCGGTCAGGGACACCGACGACCGCAGCCGTTCGACGATTCCCGCCGCCGCGGCCCGCCCCTCGACGGTCAGATGGGCGTGGAGCACGGCGGTCAGCTCGTCGTCGACGAGACCGGGATCCGCGAGCAGCTCCCGCCCCAGGGCACGTACGGCCGCGGCCTCGCCGTGCTCGGCGAGCAGGGGAAGGAGGGCCGCCCGCAGAGCCGGGCCCCCGTAGGGGCGGTCGCGCATCGCGGCGAGCACCTCGGCGCAGGCGTCGGCGGGCACACAGCGGAAGAGCGCGCCGGCGGCGGCGGTGAACCCGCCGTGTCCGCTGCCGGGATGACGCAGAAGGCGGCGCGCCAGCGGCAGCAGCTCCGCGGGACCGGCCCCCGCCTCCGTCAGGTCACGCAGGGCCGTCGCGTAGGAGTCGGCGGTCGCCTCGTGCCGGTCCAGCATGCCCAGCACCTCTTCGGCGCACCGCGGTCCCTCCGCGCGGACGAGGGCCATCGTCTCCAGGCCGAGGTGGTGCCGCAGGTCGGGGTCGGGGTCGTCGAGCGCGAGCCGGATCAACTCAGCGGCCTGACGCCGGAATCCGGCCCCGGCGAGATCCATGGCGATGCCCGGACGGTCGTCCGTGTTCCAGACCCGGTAGCCCCTGAGCAGCGCGACGAGACCGTCGGCGGCCCGCTCGCCCTGCGCGCCGAGCCAGCCGTGGACGACGTCGTCGATCTCCTCGTCGGAGGTGGAGTTGTCGAGGGTGTACCTGACCAGGGGGAGAGCCTCGTCGACGCGGCCGAAGAGGAAGAGGACGTGCGCCAGGGCGGACTTCGCCCAACCCCGGGTACGGGCACGGGCGGCCACGGCCTCGACGACGCGCGGCGCCGCGTCGACCCCCTCCAGCTCGTACCAGAGTTCCCCGGCCCGCTTGAGCGCGCCTCCGTTCTCCTCGCTCCCCGCGAGGACCGAGCGGGCGAACTCCGCCAGACCCCCGGTGCTGCCGAGGGCGGCGAGCTCCTCGGCGGCCGTGAGACGGTTCCAGGCGCTCGCGGCGGGCGAGTCGAGCACCTTCCGGAGCAGCCCGATCCGGAAGCCGCTGTCGCCCGGGTCGAGAGTGGCGAGCGCCCGGCAGCACTCCAGGGCACCCGTGGCGGAGGCATCCCGGCCGATCGCCCGGAGCAGCTCCACCCCTGCGGAGAGGGAGGCGACCTCGGCGAAGGCGGCGGCCGCGCCGACCCGCAGGGAGACGTCGAGGCCCTCGGCCGCCACGATCCGCCGCAGGACGGCCGCGAGCCGCCGGTTCCCCCGGAGCTGACAGAGCTCCCGGAGCACCTGCTGTCCCCGATTGCCGTACGGGTCGCCGGGGTCCGCTCCGTGCCCGAGGTCCACCACCCGCTCCAGGACGGCGTCCTCCAGCGCCTCCCCGAGCCGCACCCCGGAGGTGATCAGCCGGAGCGCCATGATGCGGTGGTCGAGGTCCCCGGCCAGCAGGTGGCGCACGACCGGGGTCACGTCGTGGCCGGGGCGCCGGGCCCACAGGGCGAACGTGAAGAGCACACGGTTCCGCGAGCTGGGGCTGCGGATCGCCTCGGCCCGGTCGTCGAGCCCCGGGAAGTGCGCCGGAATCCGTGCCGCCTCGTCCCGCGCCGCCAGGAACTCCGCGAACGACAGGTGGAGGAAGGAGACCTCGCCCTGGTCGTGGACGAGTACGCCGCTCTGCGCGAGGAACTGACCGAGTTCGTCCCGGGCGCCGGACGGCCACGCCAGGTCCGCCGGAAGCGTGTCGCCCAGCCGGTCGACGGCGGCGTCGAGCAGCGAGACGGAGGCCGCCCGGCGGCCCGAGGTGCGGACCTGCGCCAGATGCGTGACCAAGGCGTCCCGGTGGTCCAGCAGCCACGCCGCGAGCCGCCCCTGCCCGCGCCGCTCCCAGCGCGCCCGGAAGCCCTTGCCGACCTCGTCGCCTCCCTCGCGCGCCGTGGCGAGGTCGGCGAGGAACTGCTCGTAGAGGGCGACCCGGCCGCGCGGCAGCGGGGCCCCGGGGTTCCGGCTGCGGTGGGCGGCCGCGATGGTGGTCAGCAACGGCACCTGGAGCACCTCGCCCAGCCCCGCGTGCCCCACCTCCTCCAGGAACGCGGCGGCCTCGGCCGCCGGGTCGTGGACTCCCTGCGCGGCGAACCAGCGCTCCGCGAAGCCGCGTTGCCGGGCGGTGTCGAAGCCCTTGAGCGTGTAGAAGCCGACGGACGACAGACCGCGGAAGGGAGCCAGTTCGTCCTGGGGCAGGGGCCGGGAGGTGATGAGGAGCCGGAAGGAGCCGTGCGGGCGGATCTCCCGGGCCAGGTTCTTCAGGATGAGCTGCCGGTCCGCGGGCGCGGCGACCTCGTCGAGACCGTCGACGACGACGAGCCACCGCACACCGTGCGGGCGCACGGCGAACCGGTCGGCGGGCACGCCGCTGCGCAGGGTCCCCGTCCGTCCCGCCGCGTCGCTGAGCTGCTGGTGGAACGCCCGCCCGGTCCGCAGGTCCGGCGCGGTGACCCGCAGCGCCACGACCGCCTCCGCGCACCACGGCTCCTCGGCTCCCTCCTCGCGCAGCCAGTACCGGGCGATCTGCCGGACCAGGTGGCGGCCGAGGGTGGTCTTCCCCGCGCCGGGCCCGCCGGTGACGAAGAGGTGGTCGTGCGTGGAGAGCGCGGTGGCGAGTGTGGGAACGGGGAACGCCGCCCGCGGCACGTGACCGGCCGCGTTGCCCGCGAGTGGCTGGAGGTCCTGCTCGACGTGGATGTGCGACAACGCCGGCTTGCGCACGCCGAGGAGGTCGTAGGGGAACTGCTCGGCGGCCTCCGCCTGCCCGGTCAGCAGGTCCTCCAGCCAGGGGTCGGGCTGCGGGAACCCGGCCCATGACGCCGGCGCCGGGCCGGGGGCCGCCCCGCGGGCGGCCATCTCCCGACGGTCCAGCGCGAAGCGCGCCCGCCGCCACACCTCGGTGACGGACTCCCGGGGCAGGCCGAGGGAGGCGGCGAACTGCTCGCAGACGGCGGCCTCGTGCAGTCTGCGGGCGCCGAGGATCTCGTACACGGCGTTCTTGTGCGGCGGCGGCACCCGCCGGACGCCGGGGCGACGCGCCGCCTCGGTGAGGAAGGCGTTCGGGTTGGCGTACCCGGCGGCCCGCAGCCTTTCCTGGAACCAGTCCGCCAGGTCACTGAGTTCGGGCTGCTGCTCGCCGCCCGTGGTGACGGGCCTTCCGCTGCCCACGAGTTCCGGCCCCTTCGTCCGACGATCTTTCCCCTGGATTTCCCCACGCTAGAGGGAAACCCGTGACGGCGCGAAGAGTTGGCCGCACCGGCGAGCCCGACAGCGGTGGCTCCCGGTCCGCCGCGGCGGTCGTGACGACGAGATGGGGAGGACGCGATGCTCGGAACGGTGCTCGCGGAGCTGGGATCGTCCGGGGAGTACGGGTGGCTGACGGCGGCGTTCGCGCTGATCGTGCTCGCCGGGGTGGCGCGCTGGTGGGTGCGCCACCGGACGGAGGAGCGGCGGGAGCGGGAGCGCGAGCGGGAGTACACGCGCCGGGTGGAGGCGGCCCTGGCCGGCACGGAGTCGCGGCACAGGGCGGAGGTGGTGGCCGCCTGCGCCCGGCTGACACGCCCGGCCGACACACCGGGCGTGGCGCCCCGGATGTGAGGCGCCGTGCCGGGCCCCGGCGGTCGTGGAGACGATCGCCGTGGCCCGGGACGGACCTCAGCCGAGTCGCAGGGCGAGCCAGTCGAGTTCGGCGTAGCCGGTGCCCTTGGCGAGGCGGACGCGGTTCACGCCCTCGCGCAGGGTGACCCGGAGGGTCGCCGTGCGGGCCACCGCGTCCTGGCGCTCGGTGTCCAGCCAGGCCCCGGTGGAGGGCATCGCGATACGGCCGGCGGCGGCGCCGTCGACGGTCACGACGTGGTCGGCCGGGTCGGGGGTGCCGTTGGCGTAGCCCACGTCGAGCAGGTACGAGCCGGCCCGCGGTGCGTCGACGGCGAACTCGACCGAGCTGCCGGCCCGGTCGATGCCGCCGACGTAGTCGGGGAACTCGTTCCACCGGTAGTGCCGGAGGCCGGCGTCGGCGAGGGCGGCGAGTTCGGCCTCGTAGCGGTGGGTGTCGGGCCGGACGTCGACGTAGTCCAGTTCGGCGTACCCCGCGGCCTTCCCCAGGGTGACGGTGTTCGCGCCGGCCGCGAGGGCGATCCGCTTCGTCACCGTGCGCATCGCGGTGTTCGCCCAGCCGCCGGTGGGCGGGTAGACCACCTCCCCCTGGAGTTCGGTGCCGACCCGGACGGTGTGCCGCGCGTCGGTGCCGGTGCCGTTGGCGTACCGCACGGTCATCACGTGGACGCCGGCCCCGGCCGCGTTCACGGTGAAGGAGACGGAGCTGTCGGCGGCGTCGATGCCGCCGACGTAGCCGCGTCCGGAGGCGAGGGCGGTGTCGGAGCCGAGGTGGGGCACCGTCCGGTTCTGCCGGGCCTCCTCCGCCTCGTACTTGGTCGGGTAGGCGGCCGGGGCGCCGGCCGGCTGGACGGTGATCCGGTAGCCGTCGAGCCGCTCCATCCGCCGGACCGGGACGGTGAGGTGGCCGTCAGCGTCCAGGGTGAGGACCTTGTCGTACACGTTGTACGGGCCGGTCTGCGGGTCGCCCGCGCGTTCGGCCCTGCGGTCGGTGGCGAGCGGGTCGGTGGTCCAGTCGGCGTAGTCGACGCGGACCCGGACCTGCGGCCCGAGGCCGCGTGCGGCCAGGCCGAGGAACCGGACGTCGATGTCACCCTCGTCGCCTCCGGCGAGCAGGGTCACGCTGCGGGCGGCCGGGTCCCAGGACGCGACGCCGTCCGAGCCCTGGTAGTGCCGGGTGTCCCAGCGGCTGACGTCGAGCCGGGTGCCCTGGAGCTGCCGGTACCAGCCGGCGAAGTACCAGCCCGCGTTGGGCTTCAGGCCCTCGGCGGTGCGCCGCAGGGTGTTCCCGAGCAGTCCGGGGTTGGTGTAGATGCCCATGGCGGCGGAGTCCACGTCGTAGCGGGCGAACTCGGCCCAGTGCTTGACCACGGTGCCCGGCACGCCTTCGAACTCGCCGTTGCCCGGCCCGTACTCCTCGATCATGACCGGCCGGGGCGAGACGCCGAGTTCCCGTTCGAGGGGCCGGTAGTAGCGCGTGAGCGTCTCGGGGACGTCACCGGGGCTGGGGCCGAGGCTGTGCCAGCCGATGACGTCCGGGAGGGTCCCGGTGTTCCTGGCGTTGACCAGGAAGCTCCGCATCCGGGGCTGACGGTCGGGGGCCTCCCAGGGGTTGTAGTGCTCGTAGTTGGGGCCCATGATCCGTACCGTGGGGTCGAGTGCGCGGATGCGCCGGACGGTCTCGGTCCACAGCCATTCGACCTTGGCGTCGTAGGTGGCGCCCGGTACCCGGGGATCGGTCATGAACGGGCTGTCGGCATGCGGACCGAGCTTGTTGTCCGGTTCGTTCAGCGGGGCCACCGAGTGGAGGACGTCCTTGTACTTCTGGATCGAACGGGTGGCGCTGTCCACCTTGCCCATCCAGTCGTCGACCCCCTTCCAGACGTAGGGCCAGCCGCCCATCAGGTCGTTGTAGCGCCCCACCATCCTCACGCCGGTGCCGCGCAGCTTGGCCGCGACGGACTCGGTCGAGCTGGGGTAGTTCCTGTCCCCGTCGAGGCTCTGGTGCTGGGCCAGCAGCACCTGGGAGCCGTCGGTCAGGGAGACGGGGGTGTCCGGGGTGGTCGTGACGCCGAAGAGGGTGCCGAGCCCGGCCTTCTTCAGGGTGCCGGACTGCCGGCCGGTGTCGACCGTGATGACCTCGGGGGCGGCGGCCGGGGCCGCCTCGACTGCGCGCGGCAGGGGCCCCGGTGTCGCGACCCCGAGGGCGAGCACGGCCGCGGCGAGCAGGGCGCCCCGGCCTGCGGGGAGCCTGCGGGGCCTCATCGCAGGTCCCACTTCATGTTCTCGCCGCCCCAGCAGTCCCAGAGCTGGATGCGGGTGCGGTTGCCGGTGTTCTGGCCCGCCGCCTCCAGGCAGCGGCCGGAGTGGGGGTTGCGCAGGGTGCCGTCGGCGTTCAGCACCCACTTCTGGTTGGCACCGCCCCAGCAGTCCCAGATGCCGACGGCGCTGCCGTTGCCCGTGGCCCCGGCACCGCCCGTCACCTCCAGGCACTTGCCGAGTGCGCGGACCGTCCCGTCGGCGGCGAAGGTCCACTGCTGAGGCGCGCCGCCCCAGCAGTCCCACAGGATCACGGGGGTGCCGTTGGCCGGGTTGCCGTCGACGACGTCCAGGCAGCGCTTGCTCTGGCGTCCCACGAGGGTGCGCGGGCCGGCCGAGCCGCCGTCGGCGGTGAAGGAGAACCCGTCCACGGCCAGGCCGGCGCCGCCCACCCACGGCTCGAAGCCCGCCTGGACGCTCGTCATGTACCAGGCGGACTGGATCTGGCCCCGGGAGACCGCGTCGTCGGTGAAGGAACGGATCGCGAAGTCGAGGGAGCCGGTACCGCCGGTGCGGACGTAGGAGATGACGTTCCAGCCGATGTTGCCGATCCACACGTCCCACGTGGCGCCCTCGATGGCGGCCGTGGCGACGCGGGAGCCGATGGGCTGCGGACGGCCGCGGTGGTCGAGCCAGATCATCAGCTCGGCACCGGTGTTCTGCCCGTCGGTGCGGGGCGTCGGATCGAACCAGATGTCGTACGAGGCGTTCCACTCGCCTGAGCCGGGCCGGGTCATGGCCACGGAGCTGCGGGCGCCGCCGGACTCGGAGACCCGGCGGGGGAGTCCGCTGCCGGTGGTGCAGTTGCCGTAGTGGCAGCCGGCGTAGACCGAGGGGTATCCGGCGGGCACGTTGTTCGTGGGGTTGTCGTGCTCGGCGACCGTGACGGCGAAGCCGCGCTCGCGGACGTCGACGCACTGGCGGGTGGCGGCACCCCAGCGGTTGTTCTGGACGACGTACCGGCCTCCCTGGATCGTCGCGGAGGCGTACTGGTCACAGAGGACGGGAGCGGCCGCGGCCTGCGGCGCGACCGTCACGAGCGAGCCGAGGAGCGCCGCGAGGAGCGCGAACACGGCCGCCCACAGGGGCGGGCGGCGCGAGGGGATCGGTGTCTGGGCCGGCATGCGGGTCACCTTTCGTGGGGGTGGAGGGGGTGGAGGGGGTGGCAGGGTCCGCGCCTGGGGGCCGGAAGGAGGCCCGGGCGGTGGCCGCCGGTGTGCGGGGTGCGGCCACCGCCCGGGCGATGCGGCGCGGTCAGCCGCCGTAGACGCGGAACTCGTACAGCGAGATTCCGTAGGGGGTGGCCCTGCTCTGGCCCAGTACGCGGACGTAGCGCCCGGTGCCGTTCACGGTGAGGGTGTCGGTGCCCCCGTCACCCGTCGTCGTGGCGAACAGGTCGGTCCAGGTGGAGAAGTTCGGGTCGTTCGACACCTGCACGCGGTAGCCCCGGGCGTACGCCGCCTCCCAGTCGAGGACCACGCGGCTGATGCTCCGGCTCGCGCCGAGGTCGACGTTGATCCACTGGTTGTCCTGGAAGGTGCTCCCCCAGCGGGTGGAGGCGCTGCCGTCGACCGCCCGGTCGGGGTTGTTGCCCGCTTCGGTGGACGACGCCCAGGCGTACCTGCCCTGCGAGAGGAGGGTGCCGCCGCCGGTCTCGTCCGCGGTGGAGACCTGGAGCGGGACGGAGGCGGCGGAGGTGTTGCCGGCCGCGTCGCGCGCTCGCACGGTGTACGTGTAGGCGGTGGACGGGGTCAGGCCCGCGTCGGTGTAGGCGGTGCCGGTGACGGAGGCGACCTGGGTGCCGTTGCGGGACACCAGGTAGGTGCTGACTCCGGTGTCGTCGGTGGACGCGTCCCAGGCGAGCGTGAGGCCCGTGGTGGTCCGCCCGGTGCTGCGCGGGTTGCCCGGCACCGTCGGCGCGGTGGTGTCGGAGCCGCCGCCCGTCGAGGTGGTGACGGTGAGGGGAGGGGAGGCGGCCGAGGTGTTGCCCGCGGCGTCGCGGGCGCGGACGGTGTAGGTGTACGCCGTACCGGCCGTCAGACCCGCGTCGGTGTAGGCGGTGCTGGTGGAGGTACCGACCTTGGTGGTGCCCCGGTAGACGTCGTACCCGGTGACGCCCGTGTCGTCGGTCGAGGCCGTCCAGGACAGGCTCACGCTCGTGGACGTCTTCGCCGGTGAGGTGAGGGCGGCGGGGACGGTGGGAGCCCGGGTGTCTCCGCCCGGGGTGCCGCCGCCGTACAGGTCGGCGAGGCTGATGCCGGTGGTGCTGCCCGCGCCGCCGAGCCTCACCTGGTGGTCGAGGCCGACGAACTTGCCGCCGCTCTGCCACAACGCGGGCTTGAGCAGGGCGTACTTGGCCTCGTCCCAGGTGACCCAGTCGTTGAGCAACAGGCCACCGGTGTCACCTGAGTTGGGGTTGAGGCACCAGAACGTCTGGTGGATCCGGTTCTCCGCGACGAGGTCGCGCAGGGCCGTCATCCACTTCTGGTTGGGGCCGTTGTCGAGGAACCCGCCCCACTCCCCGATGAGCAGCGGAGCGGTGTTCTCCTTGTGCAGGTAGAGCCAGTTGGGGTCCCAGACGTCACGCTCCAGGGTGGTGCGGTTCCAGTCGCCCTTGAACCACGGCTGCTGGAAGACGAGCGGCCCGTAGTCGTGAGGGGAGTAGACGAGCTGGGAGTTTCCCGCGCCGAGGTCGACCGGATGGTCGCGGACACCGCGCAGGTTCCCGCCCCACCAGTTGAAGTGGTAGTCGGTCTCGGTCTGCGAGGACCAGGACTTTCCGGCCCGGGGGTATATCTCGATGCCCTCGCACAGCACCAGGACCTTGGGGTTGACTGCCAGGATGCGCTTTCCGGCGGTCTCGCAGGCGTACTTGAAGTTGTCCTGGTCGGTGGAGCCGTCCCACTTGGCGCGGGGACTCTCGGTCTGCTTGCCGTGCGGTTCGTTCTTGACGTCCATCGCGACGATGGTGTCGTCGTCCTTGTAGCGGGCCGTCACCCACTCCCAGGCCGAGTAGAACTGCTCGCTCGTGACGGGCCCCTTCCACCACACCGGGTAGATGTGGCCGGAGTTGTCGGCCTCCGCGCTGTGCACGTCGAGCAGGACCTTGATGCCGTACTGCTCGCACAGGGCCAGCCAGTAGTCGAAGACCTGGAGCGTGGTGAGGTCCTTGAGCTCCGGGTTGGCGTAGGTGTTGACGCCGCTGGGGACGGCGGCCTGGCCGTTCTTCCACTCCAGGAGCAGCTGCGTCGAGACGGGCACCCGGACGATGTTGATGCCGCGGTCGGCCATGGACTTGGTGATGCCCGTGATGTTGCCGGACCACAGGCCGTGGAAGACGCGCTCGGTGGCGTTGAAGCCGAACCAGTTGGTGCCCGTCAGCCAGACCTCGTCGCCGTTCTCGTCGACGATCTTGTTGCCCTGGGTGTGCAGCCAGTCGCCGCCCGCGGCGGCGGTCCCGAAGCCGGTGGCGGACACCTCCGCCACGGTGGACGCGCGTGCGGAGGACGCGCGTGCGGAGGACGGTGGGCCGGCGGCGTGCGCCGCGAGCCCGCCGGAGGCGACGGCCACGGCCATCACACTCGCCACGCCCACGGCGCGGATCGCGAGGCTCCGGCCTCTGGTGAACAGGTTCACGCGGGTTCCCTTTCGTACGGCGATCGGGTCGGGGGTGCGAGCGCGTGTCCCTCCACGGAGGGGGAGAGCTACAGGGAGTGGTGGATGGGAGCGCTCCCATTCGTGACGGTTGCATGCCAAACCGTGCCCTGGGAAGCCGCGCGCACGGATGCACGGTTTTTCGACGCTTCTGCCGGTAGACGGACGCGGCCTTTTCGAGCCACACGCGGGTGCGCGCCGAGCGAGCGATCAGCGAGAGCACGGAGAGAACCGGGTGCGTGCTGGGCGGCGCCGCGAAGGGCCCGGTGCAACGGGCGGGTGCGGGCTCCGGTCAGGTGGGCGGCGCGGTGCTGCCCCTGACCACGAGGCGGGTGGCGAGTTCGAGGCGGTGGTTCGGGACGGGCTCGCCGTCGATGATCCGGAGCAGGGTGCGGGCCGCCATGGCGGCCATGTCGAAGAGCGGCTGGCGCACGGTGGTGAGCGGCGGATGGGTGCGGCGCGCGACGGGCAGGTCGTCGAAGCCGACGACGCTGACGTCCTCGGGGATGCGGCGGCCCCGGGCCCGCAGTTCCTCCAGGGCGCCGAGCGCCTGCAGGTCGCTGGCGGCGAAGATCGCGGTCGGCGGCTGCTCGCCCGCCGCGGCGAGGGCGTCGAGCAGCCGGGCCGCCTCACGCCGTCCCGACGTGTCGTCGGGCTCCCCGTGCGGGGTGAAGCCCTCCGGTACGCGAAGACCGGCCCGCTCCATGGCGGCCCGGTAGCCGTCGGCGCGGGCCCTGCTGCACAACAGCTGCCGGGGCCCGGCCAGATGGGCGATGCGGGTGTGTCCGAGCCCTATCAGGTGCTCGGTGGCGCTGACCGCGCCTTCCCAGTTGGTGGCGCCGAAGGTGGGGACGAGCGCTTCGACGTGCCCGACGTGTCGGACGTGCCCGGCGGGGTCGACGCGTACGACCGGGACGTCCATCGCCGTGAGCCTGCGGCGCTGCTTCGAGGTCAGCTCCGACACGACGAGGACGGCACCGCTGCTGCGGCGCGCGGCGAGCCGGTCGATCCACCCGCCGGAGCCGGAGCCGGAGCCGGAGCCGGAGCCGGTGCCGACGTCGGCACCGTCGTCGCGGCCGTGGACGGCGGACAGCACCATGCGGACGCCGGCCGCGTGCAGGGTCTCAGCCACTCCCCGGACGATCTCGACGGACCGCAGACTGTCGAGTTCATCGAGCACGAGGTCCACGAAGCCGGCCCGAAGGCGAGCGGCCCGGCGCCGGTAACCGAGGGAGTCCATGACCGCCTCGACCCGTCGCCTGGTGACGGCCGACACGTCTGCGCCCCCGTTGAGGACCTTGGAGACCGTGGAGGCGGAGACCCCCGCCTCCACGGCGACGGTGTCCAGGGTGACCCTGCCGCCGGGCCCACCGGTCCGCTCCTCGCTCATGCCCTGCCTTCCGCTCGGGGTACCCCGTGGATCGGGTGCGGGCCGCTCGGGCGGGCGCGGTCGGTGCGGCTCTCGTGAGCGCGCCCGGGACGGAAGCGGAGCCCGAATACGGGGCAGGGCCAGGACGGGCCCGTGCCCCTCCTGGCCCTGCCCCGGGGGATGCCGCCCTGCGGCGGCGGTGCGTCAGCTCTGGGCGGTGTCGTCGCTCGCCTGTGTGGTGGCCTCGTCACCGTGCACCTTCTCGCGCATCTTGCGTACCAGCTCGGCCTTCTGGTCGGCGGCACCCTTGCGGTCGAGGTTGCGGTGGGGGCCGTTGTTCTGCCGCTCGGCGCGGGACAACTTCTTGCGCTGGCCGCCGCCCTGGCCCACGGGGTTGTTGATGTTCTTGCTGTCGGTCACGGGTTCTCCCGGTGGTGAGGGGAAGCGATCTGCGGATGCGTCGGTGGGGGACGGGTGCGGCGACGTCGACGGTCGTCAGCGGGAGCCCGTCACGCGCTCACTCGTCGATCGGTGTCTGGAAGGTCTGGAAGGACATGACAAAGACGTTACCCGGTCCCGGCGGCCCCGCGCGCCGGTCGTTTCGCCGCTGGAGTCCTGACCGGGTGGACCGCCTCCTCGCGGAGTCTGGCCGCGGTCGTGGGGTCGGGGGCGCCGGCTTCCTGCAGACGCTGATCACACGAGCGTCGCACTGCCGGCACTCGGCGGTCAGCCCGTGCAGACGATCGCGGTGTTTTGGGGCCTCGCCAGTGCGACCGGGTTCAGCCGGCGTTCCGCATGGCGTTCGGGACCAGTCCCACCGAACACCGCGCCGTCTCCCTCGCGGCCGGGTGGCAGGCATGGGACAGAATCCCTGCACGCCCTGCACAGCACCGCGCGCGCACCGCGCCTACATTTTCCGCTGGAGATCACGCCACAGGGTGAACGGAGCCACGGGTCGAGAACCCGGTCGGCCCGGCGCCCGTCATGCCATCGACCGTGGCATCGGCCTGTGAGAGGCGTGTCTCCACGCCCCTCGCCTTCCTGCGAGGAGGCGTCCCGGATCCATCCCACATGGGGGAACAATGAGCGTGCGCACGAAGCTTGCCACCACCACCGCGGCCGCCGCCCTGGCCTTCGCCGGGGTGCTGGGCTCCGCGGGTCAGTCGTTCGCCGGATCGAACGGCCAGCAGATCCACTTCCACGACACCAGCACCGTCGTCTACTCCGTCCGCCTCCAGGGCTACAACCAGAGCGGCGCTTCGGTGTCGGGCTGCTTCAACACACCGAGCAAGGACACCTGGATCGGCGGCTGGTGGTGGAAGGGAGAGGTCAGCGTCACCTTCTACAAGAGCAGCTCCTGCTCATTCGCCACCTATTACGACGACACGACCGTGTGGGTCCCCAGCGAGCAGAGCGGCGACTGGACGACCGTCTACTCCTGACCGGTGCCCCGCAGGTGTCACGAGGTGGCGCCATCACCGCACCGGCTCACCCCGTCCTCATCCCTCCCCGACGTGTACGTGACGTGCACGTTCGGCGGTGGGTGTGATGCGGCGCCGCAGGGCGCGCATCCCTCGGCCTTCGACTGCCGAAGCCCTGCGCGGCTGATCGGGCAACACCGCCCGGAACCAGCCGCGTTGCGATTCCACCAAGTGCGCCCGCCGCTCGGCCACTCTGTGTCAAGGTGCATGCCTTCGGGACAGAAGGAGTGGTTTTGCCGGGAATCTCGTACGGAAAGACGCGCGCCGCGACACGGGGTGTGCAGGGGCGGCCGACGACGGCCCGCAGGCTTCTCGTCCTCGGTCTGCTGATGGCCCTGGCGGCCTGTTCGCCCGGCAACGGCGTTGACGGAGGCAGGGCGTCGGGCGACAAGAACGCGTCCGCGCCGGCCGCGTCCTCGGCCTCGGCTTCCGCCGTGTCCGGGACCGTCGCGGCGGACGGGCTGACGCTGAAGGGCCCGCGTGGGCTCGGCGTCCGTGTGGAGGGCGGAGCGCTGCCCGTAGGCATGCGGGTGGCCGTATCCGAGGAACAGGGCGCGCCCGTGGGGCAGTTGGGCACGCTCGCACGCTCGGCGCCGGTGTGGGACGTGCACGCGGACGTGCCGCCGTCCGGTGAGGTGACGCTGACGATGCCGTACGACCCGGCGGCGGTGCCCGAGGGGGCCAGGGCGCGGATCGTCACGTACGACCCGGAGACGAAGAGGTGGTACCCGGTCGCGACCGAGGCCGACGCGGAGGCCCGGGTCCTGACGGGGACGATCGAGGGCTTCTCCTTGAAGACCTGGATCGTCGACCGCGCCGACGACGTGGCGGGCGCCGCCTCCTGGGCCGAGTACCAGGCGGGGCGGCTGCTCGGCACCCGCGCCGCCAGGCCGGACTGCGCGGGTCGGCCGAAGGTGCCCGAGTGGGTCAAGGACGTGACGACCGTGGCCGACGACAACGCGCAGATCTTCGCGTGCGGTCACGGCGAGGGCGACCGACTGGTCCTGGAGATCGTCAACAACCGGGGCTATCCGGTGTCGGTCGTCTTCGACCGGCCGTACGCCGCCGTCCGGTCCTCGGTGTGGACGGACGGGGTCTCCGGTGTCTTCCAGCAGGTCGGGGCGGTACGGGCGAGCAACCGTGTGCCGTTGATCAGCGGCGGCTCGGCCACCGTCGTCTTCGACCGGCCCGCGCGGCAGGCCGGTGTCATCCAGGGATGGGCCCGGCGTGACACCGCGGCCCTGGCCCTGTGGCTGACGTCGGAGGTGTTCCTCGCCGCGGGCGGTGACGTTCCGGTGGGCGGCGGCAGGAGCCTGGGCCTCGCCAGTGTGGACTGCCTCGGCCGGACGTCCACCTCGGTGTGGGCGGCCGCCGACCGTACGGCGGATGCCGACGCGGCGGGCACCGCCGCCGAACTCGCCGGACTGCGCGACTGCCTGGCGCAGTCGCTGGAGACGGGGGTCAGGGCCTGGGGCGTGGACCCGTCGCGGGCCGTCCACCAGTCCGCCGACAGCCTGCGGCTGCCGCGGGAGCAGCTGGGGGCGGTGAAGGCGCTCCGTTTCCTGTACTTCCTGGGCGTCGCGGAGTGGTCCCTCCAGGCCGGCGACCTCCTGGTGAACGACGGCACCCGCGAGGCCGGGCTCGTGGACCTCTCCGTGCGGTGGCGCCACGATGCCGTGGTGGACGCCATGCCGCTGTTCGACCTCACGCCCACCGACCGGGAGGGCGGTTCCTCCGGGCAGCACGTCGACGCCGTCCTGGCGGGCGAGGGCTTCCCGCGGTCCACCGGGGCCTGGGTCGGCTGTGAGGGTGAACCGGCGGGCATGACCTACACGTTGAACGGCCGGTTCACGGCGCTCGTCGCGAAGGCCGGGCTCCGGCCGCACACGCCGGACGGCATCGTGGCCGAGATGGTGGTCGAGACGGACGGGAAGCCCCGCACCACGGTCCGCGTCACCAGGGCGACTGCGGCGAGCGTCGAGATCGACCTCACCGGCGTGGACACCTTGCGGCTGACCGCCGAGAAGGTGCAGGGCACGTGCGGGACGTCGGACACCCCGTACGGCGCCTGGGGCGACGCGGTTCTGCTCGTGGCTCGCTGACCCGGCCACCGGGGCGGGTGCCGCAGGGAGCGGGACTCCGTGCGGCACCGGCCGTCCGGTCAGTTCGGGGGTTCGGGGGCGCCCGGGAGCGCGGCGGCGACGGCGAAGAGGCGGGCGCAGCGCCGGGTCATGGCCTCCGGTGTCTCCTCGGGGTGTTCGACCCACCAGCGGACGAGGGTGCCGACCAGATCCGTCCAGACGTGGCGCAGCGCGTCGGCGTCCAGCGGGTCGGTGGAGCCGGCCGCGTGCAACAGCTCGGTGGTGCCCTCGGCCGCGAGCGCGTCGACGGCCGCCCAGTAGGTCGCCGCCGTCCGGGCGGCCTCGCCGCCGGGCGGCAGGGAGCGGTCGTAGAGGACGAACCAACTCTCCCTGCGTCCCTCCAGCGCGACGAAGATGCCGCGGAGCACCCGCAGGGGGGTGTGGGGGGTCGTTCCCCCCTCGCCCATCGCCGCGCGGATCGTGTCGAGCAGGCTGTCCCCGACGGGCACCAGGCAGGCGACGTAGAGGTCTTCCTTGGTGCCGAAGTACTGGTGCAGCAGCGTCTTGGTGACGCCCACGCGCTCCGCGACGGCGGCCAGGGAGGCGGCGGCGTAGCCGCGGCGCCCGAACTCCTCCGTGGCGGCTTCCAGCATCTGCTGCCGACGCAGGTGCCGGGGGACGCCCTTGGTGCCGGCTTTCGAACGGGGGGTTGCCATACGTGGATATTATCAGTAAGTAATTTACCTCTTGGTAAATTCACTCGCGGCCTCTGGAGCGCCCATGTCCGGCACGACGACGCAGCCGACCCCGTCCATCCCCCTCCGGTCCTGGTGGGGGTGGGGATGGGAGAGCGCCCACCCCGACGACGCCGAGTGCGTGGCGATGGGCGCCCTGCTGCCCGGCACCCTGGCCCGCCCGCTCCCCGTACCCCGTATCGCCGACCTGGGCATCGGGGCACCCTCCGTCAGGCCCCCCGCGAGCCTGGCGCGGCTGATCAGCACCGACCCGGCCGACCGAGCGGCCCACGCGATGGGCAAGGCGTACCGGGACATCGCACGCGCACTGCGCGGGCGCCCGGGGCGGATACCCGACCTGGTCGCGTTCCCGACGGAGGAGCGGGAGGTGGCCGACCTCCTGGACTGGGCCGGCACTCACCGGGTCGCCCTCGTGCCCTTCGGCGGCGGGTCCTCGGTGGTGGGCGGCGTCGAGTACCGGGGCGACCGCCATCGCGCGGTGCTCTCCCTCGACCTCACCAGGATGGACCGGGTGCTGGAGGTCGACTCCGAGGGCAGGGCCGCCCGCATCCAGGCGGGGACGCTCGGGCCGAGCCTGGAGAACCAGCTGCGGCCCCATGGACTGACGCTCCGGCACTTCCCGCAGAGCTTCGAGTTCTCCACCCTCGGCGGCTGGCTCGCGACCCGGGCCGGCGGCCACTACGCCACCGGCCGCACCCACATCGACGACTTCGTCCAGTCGCTGCGGGTGGTCACCCCGGTCGGCACCGCGGAGTCCTGGCGGCTGCCCGCCTCGGGCGCGGGCCCCTCGCCCGACCGCATGTTCCTCGGCTCGGAGGGCGCTCTCGGCGTCATCACCGAGGCGTGGGTACGGCTCCAGGCCCGCCCGGTCCACAAGGCGTCCGCCTCCCTCGCCTTCGGCGACTTCGGCGCCGCACTCCGGGCGGTCCGCGCCCTCGCGCAGTCCGACCTCGCCCCCGCCAACTGCCGGCTGCTCGACTCCGGCGAGGCCGCGCTCGCCGGTGCCGCGCGGGACGGCTCCGCCGTCCTCGTCCTGGGCTTCGAGTCCGCCGACGCCCCGGTCGACGCCCGTCTCGCCCAGGCCGTCGACCTCGCCCGCTCCCACGGGGGCCGACGCGAGCCGTCCGAGGCCGGCGGGGACGGCGCCCCCGCCGACGGGGCGGTGCACGCATGGCGGTCGGCGTTCCTGCGCATGCCCTACCTCCGCGACGGCCTGGCGCGGATGGGCGCGGTCGCGGAGACCTTCGAGACGGCGGCCACCTGGGACCGCCTCCCCGCCCTCGTCGAGGACGTCCGCAGGACGGTCAACGAGGCGGCGCTCAAGATCTCGGGCCACCCCGCCACCGTCAACTGCCGCCTCACCCACGTCTATCCCGACGGCGCCGCGCCCTACTTCACCGTGCTCGCCGCGGGCCGCCCCGGGGACGAGGTCGCCTTCTGGGACGAGCTGAAGACGGTGGCCGGCGAGGTGCTCCACCGCCACCGGGCCACCATCACCCACCACCACGCCGTCGGCCGCGACCACCGACCGGGCTACGACCTCCAGCGCCCGGAGCCCTTCGCCCTCGCCCTGCGCGCCGCCAAGAGCGCCCTCGACCCCCACGGCATCCTCAACCCGGGCGTGCTCGTGGACTGAGCCGGCCCAAGCCGAGCCCCCCGCCCGCCCGTGGCCGCAAGGGAGGCCCCTCGGGAGCCGCGGGAGGGCCTGGGGAGGGTCTCCCGGTCCCTCGTAGGGGCCCTCCAGCGCGGCCACGGCGAGGCGCGGACGGCAGGACGGAGGGACAATGGCTTCGATGATGACCGTGCTGATAGCAGGACTGCCCGAGGGCGCCGAACTGGAATCGGTGCGCGCCCGCGTCCACTCCAGCCCGCACTTCCGCATCGTCGCCCACGCCTACGAGCCCCGGATCGCCCTGGCCCAGGCCCGCGTGCTGCAGCCCGACATCGCGGTGATCACCCGCCACCTCCCTCACCCCGAGGCCGACCTCGCCCGCTACCGTCTCGTCCGCGACCTGCGCGCCATGGATCCGCCCACCGGGATCGTCCTCCGCAGGGACGCCGGGGAGCCGGACGGGCCCCTCGGCCCGGGCGCCGAACCCCTCGACGGAGCGATCCACGAGATCCGCCGCGGCGAGGCCGACGCCCTCTGGGACGCCCTCGTCACCATCGGCCGCCGCCGCGCCAGCTGCGACACCGACCCGACGGGCCTCTGACCCCGAGCGCCCCGCCGAGCCGTCGTCGCGGGTGTCGCCCCGGCCTTCACACGAGCCGCATCCGGTGAGGCGGTCGCCGTCGGGACCGACCGCCCCGCCGGCGCGACGGCCCCGCGGCCGCACGTGACTCGGATGCCACGTGTTCGTCGGCGTTTCGTATGTCGCTTTTCTGGCAGTCTGCTACTTCATGTGCCTGAAACGGCACCAGGACGTCCCCAGGGGTGCGCGTGAACGCGGTGAAGCGGAGTCGGACGACGAGGGCCGCGGCGGGAGTGTCGGCCGGGGTGCTCCTGCTGCTCACGGGGTGTGACGTACCGGGGGTGTACAAGCCCGCGCGTCCGGCGAGCGGTGGCCCGTTCACCTTCTACGTGAGTCCGGACGGTGACGACGGGAACGACGGCATGTCGCCGGGGAAGGCGTGGCGGACCCTGGACCACGCGAACACCGCGGACTTCCGGCCGGGTGACAGGCTGCGGCTCAAGGGCGGCGAGCGGTTCCGCGGTGCCATCACGCTGGAGGAGGGCGAAGCGGGCAGTGCGGCGCGGCCGGTGGTGATCGAATCGTACGGCACGGGTCGTGCGACGATCGCGCCGCGCGGTACCTCGGGCATCACCGTGCGCGACACCGCGGGGGTGGAGATCAGGAACATCGCGCTGGTCGGCGACCGCAAGGCGCTGCGCGAAGGCGTCGGCATCGCCTTCCGCGCCACCCGTCCGGAGGGGCGGGCGCTCGCCCACGTCAGGATCGCGAACGTGGAGGCGCGGGGCTTCCAGAACGGGATCAGCGTCGGTACGGAGGACGAGGGCGTCACGGGCTACAGCGACGTGCGCATCAGCGATGTCGCCGTGCACCACAACCTGGAGGCCGGACTCGTCTTCTACGGACCGGAGTTCGAGGCCGACAGCCCGGCCTACGCGCACTCCGGGCTGCGGATCGAGCGGGTCACGGCGTACTCCAACACCGGCGACCCGGGCAGCGACGGACGCAACACCGGAAGCGGCATCGCACTCGGCAGCGTCCGGGACGCGAAGGTGATGCGCTCGGTCGCCCACGACAACGGCGCGCGCTCCGCGGCCGACGCGGAAGAGGGTCCCGAGGGCATCTGGGTGTACGACTCCACCCGTGTGGTCCTGGAGAACAACCGCTCCTACCGGAACCGGACCGGATCCCGGGTGGACGGCGGCGGTTTCGGCCTCGACAACAACGTGTCCCACTCGGTCGTGCAGTACAACCTCGCCTACGGCAACGACGGGCCGGGGTTCCTCGTCTACTCGGGAAAGGCGACGGGCGCTCACCGGGACAACGTCGTCCGCTTCAACATGAGTTGGGACGACGCGCGCAAGCTTCCCGAGTACGGTGGCATCGTCGCCTACGGCTCCCGGATGAACAACCTGGACATCTACAACAACACGGTCGTGATGCGGACGGCGCACCTCGCCCCCAGCCAGGCGGCGGGCGACCGGTCCCCGGCCCTGCGGCTGCGCGACGGCATGCGGGGCGTGAGCGTCCACGACAACATCCTCGCCACCGACGGCGGGCCGCTGATCGAGGCCGAGTCGTCGTACCTCCCCGACACCCACCAGTTGCGGGGCAACGTCTACCACAGCACGGGCCCCTGGTCGCTGGGCTGGGGGAGCCGGCGCTTCACCGGTCTCGCCGACTGGCGTAGCGCCTCCGGCCAGGAGCTTCTCGACGGTGAGCCGACCGGCACCGGCGACGACCCGTGCCTGCGCGCGCTGACCGTGCCCCTCACCGACCCGGCCGGGGCCGAGAACCTGGTGCCCGCTTGCGAGGGACAGGCGTCCGTGAGCATGGGCCCGCAGGCCACACGCGTGGACGCGGGCCTCGTCGACTTCTTCGGAAACCGGCTCCCGGACGTCCTGCGGCCCGGCGCCGTGCAGTAGGGCACCGCCCGTCGATCCGGACGGCGATGCCCAGAGGAGCCGGCACCCACCGGCTCCCTTGAACATCCCCGGCACGGTTCCCCGTGCCGTCCTCGGCGACCGGACGAGCCATGACGCCACCCCGCGGCCGACGCCACCCCGCCCGCCCGGTCCAGGACCGGGCGGGCGGGGTGGCGTCGGCGTGCGGGGGATGTCTAGGGCCTGCCGGTCGGCAGCGCCGGGGAGAGCAGGGCGGTGTGGTCCGCCTCGACGATCGGCGAGGCGATCGTCGCCCGGAGCGGCTGTCCCGCCCGGGCGGCCGGCGGCCGGTCCGCCGGAGCGGGGCGGCCGAGTGCCTTGACGGTCCAGCCGGCGGCCCGCCACTCGTCGTGAGGCAGCGCGTTGCGCGCGTCGACGAGGACCGCCTTGCGGACGACCCCGGCCAGCTTCAGCGGATCGAGCTCGCGGTACTGCCTCCACTCGGTGAGGTGCAGCACCATCTCCGCTCCCTGGCAGGCCGCCAGAAGGTCGCTCTCGCAGCGCAGTTCGGGGTGGGCGCGGTGTGCGTTCAGGGCGCCCTCCGGATCGTGCACCCGGATGTCGGCCCCCTGCCGGTGCAGCGCCGCCGCCACCGCGAGGGCCGGCGAGTCGCGTACGTCGTCGCTGTTCGGCTTGAAGGTGGCGCCGAGGACGGTCACCCGGCGACCGGTCAGGTCGCCACCCGCGAGCTGACGGGCGAGCTCCACGGTGCGCGTCCGCTGCCGTTGGTTGATCTCGTCGACCTGGTCCAGGAAGGCGACCGCGGGGCCGACCCCCAGCTCCCGGGCGCGGGCGGTGAACGCCCGGATGTCCTTGGGCAGGCAGCCGCCGCCGAAGCCGAGGCCGGCGTTGAGGAACCGCCGGCCGATCCGGGTGTCGTGGCCGAGGGCGTCGGCGAGGGTGACGACGTCCGCGCCCGCGGCGTCACAGACCTCGGCCATCGCGTTGATGAAGGAGATCTTCGTGGCGAGGAAGGAGTTGGCCGCGACCTTCACGAGCTCGGCCGTGCTCGGATCGGTGGCGATGTACGGGACGCCCGCGTCCAGCATCGGGGCGTACACCCGGCGCAGTGTCTCGTCCGCCTCCCGGCCGACCGTCCCGACGACGATCCGGTCCGGCCGCAGAGTGTCCTCGACGGCGAAGCCCTCACGCAGGAACTCGGGGTTCCACGCCACGTCGGCCCGAACGCCCGCCGGGAGGAGCCCCGCGATGCGCGCGGTCAGTCGCGCGGTGGTCCCCACCGGCACGGTCGACTTGCCGACGACCAGGCACGAGGCGGGCAGGTGCGGCACGAGGCCGTCGACGACGGCGTCGACGTACCTCAGGTCGGCGGCGTGGGAGCCCGCCTGCTGCGGCGTGCCCACGCAGATGAAGTGGACCTCGCCGTGCTCCGCCGCCTCGCGCAGACTCGTGCCGAAGCGCAGGCGTCCGGAGGCGAGGGCCCGGGTGAGGACGTCGTCGAAGCCCGGTTCGTAGAAGGGGGGACGGCCTTCGGCGAGGGCCGCGATCTTCTCGGCGTCGACGTCGACGCCGAGGACGTCGTGTCCGATGTCGGCCATGCACGCGGCGTGCACAGCTCCGAGGTAGCCCGTTCCGATGACGGTCATCCGCATGCGGTGTTCTCCTGTCTGAACGCGGGGGTGGGATGGAGGCGAGGGGTCAGGGCGCGTAGCCGTACGGGTTCTGCTGCTGGAAGTTCCACGCGTCACGGCACATGGCGGCCACGTCCCGCCGCGCGGTCCAGTTCCAGGCCGAGGCGACCTTCGCGGGGTCGGCGACGAGTTCGGCGACGTCGCCGGGGCGGCGGTCGGTGATGCGGTGCGGAATCGGCCGCCCGGACACCTCCTCGAAGGTGCGGACGAGCTCCAGGACGGACGCGCCGCGCCCGGTGCCGAGGTTGAAGACCCGCATGCCCGGCTCGTCGTCGATGTGGTCCAGGGCGGTGCGGTGCCCCTCGGCGACGTCCACGACGTGGACGTAGTCGCGGATCCCGGTCCCGTCGGGAGTGGGGAAGTCGTCGCCGAAGACGTTGAGTTCGACGCGGCGGCCCACGGCGACCTGGGCGAGGAACGGCATGATGTTGTTCGGCACGCCGCTGGGGTCCTCGCCGAGGAGGCCGGTGGGGTGGGCGCCGGCCGGGTTGAAGTACCGCAGGGCCAGGACCCTGAGCTCGGGCACGTGCCGGCAGACGTCCGCGAGGATCTGCTCGCAGGTCCACTTGGTGGTGGCGTACGGGTTGGTCGGCGCGGCCGGCGACTCCTCGGTCAGCGGGACGGTCGTGGTGTCGCCGTAGATCGAGCAGGAGGACGAGAAGACCAGCCGGTGCACGCCGTGGTCGTGCATGGCCGAGACCAGCGCCGTCGTGCCGCCGACGTTGATGTCGTAGTACGCGAGGGGGATCCGCACCGACTCGCCGACGGCCTTCTTCGCGGCGAAGTGGATGACCGCGTCGATCGGGTGGCTCGTGAGGACGGTGTCGAGGGCCCGCCTGTCCCGTACGTCCGCGACGTGGGCCGCCGCGATGGGGCGGCCCGCGATCTTCGCGACCCGTTCGAGGACCTCGGGCGAGCTGTTGGAGTGGTCGTCGAGCACGACGACCTCGTGGCCGGCCCGGAGGAGCTCGACGCAGGTGTGGCTGCCGATGAAACCGGCGCCGCCGGTGACCAGGACGGTCTGGGGCACGGGAACCTCATTTCTCGATCGGCCGCGGGGGCCGTCACCAGGCGTAGAAGCCGGTGAGGTAGGTGGGGAAGACGGTGGCCGCGAGCCCCAGCGGGACCAGCGAGAGCAGGCCCGCGAGGAGCGGCAGGGCGGCCGTGCGCAGTGCTCGGACGGCGGGGACGCCGGTGGCCCACGCCGTCTCCTTGACGTGCAGCGCGCCGATCGCGAGCGTGACCGCGGTGTACGAGGCCGAGCCGAGGAGGCAGAGGAAGACGTAGCCGACGGCGGGGCCGGTGAACTGGCCGACGAGGGCCGAGCCCGACAGGAAGACCGTGATGAGGAGGTACGGGGCGACCGCGCGCAGCGGCAGTCGCTCCAGGCCGTCGCGCCTCTTCGGGGTGACCTTGAAGGTGATCTGGCGGGGCCGTAGCTTCTGGGTCACCGCGGCGAGCACGCCCCAGGCCACGTAGGGCCATCGGGAGAGCCCGAAGAGCCAGATCTCCCAGCTGAAGACGGGTGCGTCCTTGGGGCGCAGCAGGCCCCGGCGGCGGCAGAGCAGCGTCAGCAGGATCAGCCAGACGGACATGCTCCAGAAGTGGGACAGGAAGGCGAAGTAGTTGACGTCGATCCAGGGAGCCCCGGTGATGGCGGCGATCGGGGGCAGCAGGACGCCCATGACCGTGGCGCCGGCGAGCAGCGGGTAGTACATCAGCGCCGCGGCGAAGCGCAGCCGGAGCTTCAGGGGCATCCGGCCCAGGTGGCGCGGCAGCATGCCCAGGAGCATGACGGCCAGGCTGCGGGACCACTGGAACTCCTGCGTGATCATCGCGCCGAAGGTGAGGGGGCCCTCGCCGTGCGCGTCCGCGTCGATGGCGAAGGCTCCCTGCCAGCCGGCCGAGGTCAGCAGGAACGACGTGGAGAAGTCCTCGGCGAGCTCGGGGCCCAGGCCGCCGATGTCCCGCAGGGCCGTTGTCCGCACGGCGTAGTGCGACCCGATGCAGACCGGGGCGAGGCCGGCGGAGTGGCCCAGCTGCACGGGCCCGTGGAACATGGCCTCGCGGTGCAGCCGTCCGCGGGCCGACCAGGACTCGGCGGCGTTGGAGTCGCAGACGCTGGGCGCCGCGACATAGCCGATGGCGGGGTCGGCGAAGGGTCGTACGACCTCGGCGAGGTAGGTGCGCCCGGGGACGTGGTCGCAGTCGAGCTGGGCGACCACGTCGTAGAGGTCGTAGCCCCAGTGGTCGTAGAAGAAGGCGAGGTTGCCCTCCTTGCACCGTGTGCGCCGGGGCCAGTCGGCCCGGTGGTAGTCGGCGCGGCCCCGCCGGGTGGAGACGTTCACGTCGTGGTCGCGGCACCAGAGGAGGATCTCCTCGCTGGGGTCCTCGTCGCAGAGCCAGACGTCGTAGGTGTGGGGGAAGTCCTGGTGGATCATCGCCTCCAGGGTGCGCCGGGCGATGTCCCAGCCCTCGGACGGGGCCCGGGTGACGACGAACGCGGTGCGGAGCGCGGGTACCTGAACGGCCGGGTCGAACCGACGGATCCGCAGCAGCGCGACGAGGAAGTGCACCGGCAGATAGGTCAGGTACAGCAGGAGGGCGCTGTTGACGACCAGGCCCGTCCAGCCGATGCGGTGGGACGGTTCGAACCACCAGACCCAGAACCAGACCAGGCAGACGACCCAGCCGAGGGACAGCAGCGCGACGAGGAGGCGGTCGGAGCGGGAGAACGCCCGGACGAAGCTGGACGGGCGGGCGGTGAGCCCGCGTGCCGCGTGCGCCAGGACCGGGCCGTCCGGGCCGATGGAGGCCACCGCGCCGTTCGACAGGGTGTGGATCTCCGCGGCCAGCGCCTCCCACTCGGCCGGCGAGCCGGGAGCCGGTGAGAGGAGCGCGGGTTCCTGGGCGGTGCCGGTCCCGTGGACGGGACCTTGCTCCAACGACGTCATGGCGGCAGGTTCTCCAGGCGGTGCGACGGGGGTGAGGGGCCCGGGGGAGGAGGCCCGCCGGGTGCGGGGCCGCGGCGGGAAGGGGGGAGACCCGCCGCGGCGCGTGGATCAGCCGCCCGCGACGGCGGCTCCGGGTGCGGAGGACGCCACGCCGACAGCGGCTCCGGCCGGGCCGGGGATCGTCTGTGGCGTGAGGGGCGCGGGCGTCGCCGCGGCCAGCGGGACGGTCTCGTCCTGGCCGCCGCGGATCGCCGCGGCCGAGGCGGCGAGGCGGTCGGCGTGGGCGGAGAAGTACGCGACCGTGCGCCGCAGGCCCTCGGTGATGTCGATCTCGGGCTCCCAGCCCAGCACCTCGCGGGCGCGGGTGATGACCGGGCGGCGGCGGACCGGGTCGTCGACCGGCAGCGGGTGGTGCTTCACGTCGGAGGACGAGCCGGTCATCTCCAGCACGATGCCGGCGAGTTCGGACACGGTCCGCTCGACCGGGTTGCCGAGGTTGAAGGGACCCAGTTCGGACGAGTCGAGGAGTGCGATCAGACCTCGGACCAGGTCGTCGACGTAGCAGAAGCTGCGGCTCTGCCCGCCGTCGCCGTAGATGGTGAGCGGCTCGCCCGTCAGGGCCTGGGTGATGAAGCTGGACACCACACGGCCGTCGTGCGGGCGCATGCGGGGCCCGTAGGTGTTGAAGATCCGGGCGATGCCGACGTCGACTCCGTGCGTGCGGTGGTACGCGACGGAGACCGCCTCGGCGAATCGTTTCGCTTCGTCGTAGACGCTGCGCGGACCGATGGAGTTGACGTTGCCCCAGTACGTCTCCTCCTGCGGGTGGACCAGCGGGTCGCCGTAGATCTCGCTCGTCGACGCGAGGATGAACCGCGCGCGGTGCCGCAGGGCCAGGCGAAGGGCGTTCTCGGTGCCGCGGCTCCCGACCGCCAGGGTCTCCAGGGGATGGCGCAGGTAGTCGGGCGGGGAGGCCGGGGACGCCAGATGGGCGACGGCGTCGACGTGGCCGGCGACCTCCACGGACGCGCTCACGTCGACGTGCTGGAACTCGAATGCCGGGTGGGCCAGGAGAGGGGCGATGTTCTCGGGGTCGCCCGTCGAGAAATTGTCCAGGCACACCACGGAGTCTCCGCGCCGCAGAAGCGCCTCGCACAGGTGTGACCCAAGGAAACCACCGCCACCGGTTACGGCAACGCGCATGTGTTTCTCCAGGAAGGGGGAGCGGAACGACATCGACCATTCGTTCGCACGGACAATCGAATGGCGGAATGGCGGAATGGTGAAACAGCGTGACGATTCGAAAATCAGAGCCATCCCGTAAGATGCAGAACGAGAGTATGGGCATACGTACTCTTTTTTGCGGAAGCGATTCAGCAGCTGGGCCGATCGGCGGTCACCCCGCGGGAGGGTGACCGGGTCGACCGCCTGCTCTGGGGTTGTGCCGCATTCCGAACGGCGTAGTCGGACCGTGTCACCCGCACGTGTCCACGTCGCTGTGCGAGGCCGATGCCTTCCGAGAACGGCCGCCGGGCGTGCGATTACCCGTGCACCGGGAAAGGCCGAACGGAGAAAGCCGGTCCCTCCCCGTTCCACGGGGAGGGACCGGCTTCCGCGATCCGCGGGAGACGGCGCTACGAAGGGTCGAGTGCGCGGGCGAGGAAGCGCCGCGTGGCCGGCTCCCGCGGAGCGGTGAGCACCTGCTCCGCGGTGCCCTGCTCCACGATCACGCCGCCCTCCAGGAAGCAGACCCGGTCCGCGACCCGCCGGGCGAAGTCCATCTCGTGGGTGGCCATCAGGATGGTCAGGCCGCGCCGCTTCAGGTCGGCGACGACGTCCAGGACCTCGCCGACGAGTTCGGGGTCGAGGGCCGAGGTGATCTCGTCGAAGAGCAGCAGCTCCGGCTCGGTCGCCAGGGCGCGGGCGATCGCCGCCCGCTGCTGCTGTCCGCCGGAGAGCCGGTCGGGGTGTTCGTGCGCCTTGTCCGCGAGCCCGAGGCGGTCGAGCAGCTCGCGGGCCGAGGACTCGGCCTTCCTGCGCGGGACTCCGTGGACCCGGCGGGGCGCGAGCGTGATGTTGTCCAGCACGCTCAGGTGCGGGAAGAGGTTGTACGCCTGGAAGACGATGCCGATCCGGCGGCGGGCGACGTCGGGGTCGAGACGGGGATCGGTCAGCTCCGTCTCGCTCAGGTGGACCGTCCCGTCGTCGACGACCTCCAGCAGATCCACACAGCGCAGCAGGGTCGACTTGCCCGAACCCGAGCCGCCGATCAGGCAGACGACCTGGTGCTCGGCGACGTCCAGGTCGATCGAGCGCAGCACGAGTCGCTCCCCGTACTGCTTGCGGAGGCCGCGGATGCGCAGCAGCGACTCGCTCATCGTACGGCCCCCGCCCAGGTGCGCTGGGCCGCCCGCCGCTGGAGCCGGTCGGCGAAGCGGGTCAGCGGGATGGTCACCGCGATGAACAAGAGGGCCGCTCCCAGGTACGGGGTGTAGTTGAAGTCGTAGTCCGCCTTGATCTGCGCGGCCCGCAGCGCTTCGAGCGGACCGAGGACGGCTACCAGTGCCGTGTCCTTCTGCAGGGCGATGAAGTCGTTGAGCAGGGGCGGCAGCACGTTGCGCACGGCCTGGGGCAGGACGACGTGCCGCAGGGTCTGCCGCTCGTTGAGGCCCAGGGCCCGGGCGGCGTTCCGCTGCGCCGGGTGGACCGAGTTCAGTCCCGCGCGAAAGACCTCCGCGACGTACGCGGTGTAGGAGAGGGTGAGCGCGATCACGCCGAGGATCCAGGGCTCGGAGGGGGTGCCCTGCAGTTCCAGCGCCGGCAGCCCGAAGCCGACGAGGAAGACCAGCAGCAGGGTCGGTACGCCGCGGAAGACGTCCACGTAGACCGTGGCGGCGAGCCGCAGCGGCTGGAGACCCGGTGCGCGGGTCACCCGCACCAGGGCGATCAGCAGTCCCAGGACGAGGATCAGCACCTCGGCGACGAGGAACATCTGGATGTTGAGCCAGAAGCCCCGGAGGAGGTCGGGGAAGGCGGCGCGCAGCTCGGCGCCGTCGAAGAACAGAGCGTCGACGCGCTCCCAGCCCGGTGAGGCCACCGCGGCCGCGCCCACGACCACCAGGCCGAGCAGCGTGCAGAGGGTGGAGACCCAGGTGTGGCGTCGCTTGCGGGAGCGGCGGTACCGCTGCCGCTCCTGTTCGTGCTCGCTGGGCCGGTAGTCCGTGTCGGGCGTCTCCGGAACGGTGGCCGACCGTTCCGGCGCGGCCGTCTTGCCGATGTCCACAGCCGACCCGTTATCGCTTCAGCTCGGGGACGTCCGCCGAGGCGGAGAGCCATTGCGTGGTGAGCCGGGCGAGCGTGCCGTCGGTCCTGAGCTCGTCGAGGGCCTGGTTGACGCAGGAGGTGTACCCGCTGTTCTTCGGCAGCAGCAGACCGAACTTCTCGGGGGTGCCGCCCGCGTAGCCGAACTGGCCGACGATCTCGCCGTTGTCCAGCTCGGCCCCGGCCAGGTAGAACACGGTGGGCAGGTCGGTGACGATCGCGTCGATCTGCCCGTTCCGCAGCGCGGTCACCTCGTCCTTGGTGGTGCTGAAGACGCGCGGCTGCTTCGCAGGCTTGATCTGGTCGAGCACGGCCTGGTAGCTGGTCGTCGCGACCTGCACACCGATCCTGGCGTCCTTGAGGGCGCTCAGGGACGTGGCCTTCGCGAACCGGGAGCCGTCGAGTGCGAGGACGGCCTGACTGGCCGTGTAGTAACTGGTCGAGAAATCCACGGCTTTCGCGCGCTGCGGCGTGATGGAGATCTGGTTGATGTCGAAGTCGAAAGACTTGGCACCGGGGGCGTACGAATGGGAGAAGGGCTCGACCACCCATTTCACCTGGCCGCGTTCGAAGCCCAGCTTTTCGGCCACCGCATAGGCGACGGCGCTTTCGAATCCCTTTCCGTTCGACGGGGTGTTGCCGTCGAACCACGGCTCGTAGGCCGGGGAGTCGGTCGCGATGGTGAGCCGGCCGCGCTCGTGGAGGCTCGGGTTGTCGGTCGTGCACCGGGCGGATCCCTTGGCGCCGGCCGCTTCGGGGGTGCTGTTCGGCTGCGGTGCACAGCCGGCCGCCGCGAGCGCGACGAGGGCGGCGGCCGAGGCCGCCAGGGACGTGCGGGTACGGGACATCGGAGGTCCTTAGGGAGAAGTCCGGGAAAGGTAAGAGAAAGAGGGCCGGTGCTGTGCGCTCAGCGACACAGATCGGCCGCACAGCGCACGTGGTCCACGTGGCGGCGGCGTACCAGCAGGAGAGTTCCGGACATGCATTTCAGCATTCCGGCTCGCGGAGACCGGCGTCAATCGGGAAGGCCGTTGCAGGGGTAACGCGTTGATAACATGTCAGCTGGTGAGATCGAATACCCGGTCGCCTTGCCGAAGGCCGAACGCCTCCGCCGCAGAACCTCCACGGACCACGAGTTCGGCGAATCCGACCCCGGAACTCCCGACGGTGATTCCGGGCTCGCCGAGCGGGACGTCGGGGAGCCGGTCGTAACAGCGCACCCGGATGTCCCGGCCGTCGAGCCGGTTGCGTACGAGGAGGCTCTCGGCGGTGGCGTAGCCGGGAAGTTCGGCGGCCGGGCGGTCCAGCTTGCAGTTGCCGAAGTTGTCGACCACGGCGATCCGCACGTCCTCGGCGGCGACTGGGCCCACCGCCGTCGGCTCCGCGGGTACGGGGTGGCCGTCCACCAGCCAGCGGGCCAGCAGGGGCGCGTACCAGAGGCTCCGGAACTGGGTCCGCACCATCTCCTCGATCTCGGCCGGTGTCAGTTCGGCCCAGTCGTCGGCGGCGGCTTCCAGCACCTCGCGGACATCGGTGACCTGGACCTCCGTGAGGCCCAGGTAGGTCGCCAGCGGAGCCAGGACCCGGTGGTTCAGTGTGCTGACGACCAGGTGGTTCCCGTGGCGGAAGGAGCAGAACGGCACGCCGTTGGGCCAGTGCCCGTCCCTCGGCGCGATGTTGACCAGGACCACGACCGGTCGGCTCGGGCCGCCGATCAGGTCCGTGGAGCGGAGCAGGTCGAGCAGGGTGAGGGCCGCGGCGCCCTCCGGGTCCGGTCCGCCGAGCGGCAGGACGGTCGGCGTGGAACCGAACAGGGTGGCGATCCGGGTGGACTGGCGGGCGAGCGCGTTGGGGTCCGCGCAGTCGGTGAGCGAGACGACGGGAGGAAGGTGCATGGCGGAACTTCGTCCTTCTGTCGGGGGAGGACACGGGGCGGGTGGGGTGTGAGGTGCAGGGAGCCACAGGCCGGGCGGCGGGTCGGGAACACAAAAAAGGACCCTCCGTCTCCGGAGGGTCCGTCGCGTCCTGCGCGCACACGGCTTCGCTAGCGAAGCGCCTCCGGGGGCGGGGGCATCATTCGCATCATGGCGAGGGTGGCGGTGTGCTGCATGACGTGCACGCTAGCACCGGGCGGAGTCGTCTCAAACGCCATTTCACATAGTGGACAACTCCTTCCGCTCACCCCCTGCCGTGGGGCTTGCCGCCCCGCGCTTCCCCGGCCGCGACCGGTCGGCTCCCCACACCGGAAGGGCGCTACGCCTGTCCCTCATGCCTAGGCGCGCCCATAATCGGGCCACGGGAGCGGCGCGGGCGGGAGGCTGCGGCATGAGCGGGGAGCATGGCGCGAGCCCGGTTCACCGGCTGTTCGGCCCCGACACGGTGATCCTCGCGGAGCCGAGGCATCCGGTCCTGCGCCGGCGCACGGGTCCGAAGATGCACATGGTGGCGGAGGACGGCACGGTCCTGGCGCACATACACGAACGCGGCCCCTTCGCGTACGTACTCCACGACCTCGACGAGCGCCCGGTTCTGGGAGTCGACCTGGTCTCCGGAAGGGGCGGATTCGCCCGACCGGGATTCCTGGTGACCGACCCCGAGGGCGAGCCGATCGGCGACATCCGTTCTCCCGGCCGTCTCCTTCTTCGGTGGAGTGCCGGGCCGCGAAGGGTCCGGATCCCGGTGTCCACTGCCTCCGGAGCCGCCACGACCGTCCATGCGGCACGTTCCCCGGCAGCGTCCGCGCGTCGGCGGTGAACCGCGACGGACGCCCGCCGGAACGGTCAGAGCCGGATCGTCCAGCTGACGGTGGACTTCATCGTGCGGGCGATGCCGCGGTCGCGCACCGAAGGAGTGTGGTCCTCGGCGGTGAGGGACAGGGTGTGCTTCCGGAGGTCGCGCAGCCGCGGGGCCAGGTCGGACACCCGTACCTGGGTGCGGCCCGCGAGGGGCTTCAGCTCGCGCCCGTCCAGGTACCAGCGGATCGTGAGCTGGCGCCCCTCCGCCCCCGCCAGCCGGGGGACGAGGGCCTTGGCGGTGTCGCCGGTGCGGAGGGTGCGGTCGGTGGACGTGACGGGGGAGGCGATGCGCGCCTCGCGGTAGAAGCCGGCGATCATCGCCTCCACGCCGGGCAGGTTGAAGGGCTTGCCGAGGGAGCGCATCAGGGAGTTCTCGGTGGGGCGCCGCAGCCCGGTGACGTAGTAGCCGCCGCCTTCGTACGCGCCGACGATGCCGCCGTCGGGGGACTGCTCGCCGAGCCAGCGGTGCCACTTGGCGCCCTGGGAGGCCATGTCGTCGGCGGTGAGGGTGGTGATGTTGGAGTCGGCGGGCTCGGGGCCCTGGTAGTGCTCGTAGCCGGGGTAGTCGGCGTAGAAGTACTCGTCGGCGAGCTTGCCCAGGGAGTGGCCGGTCTCGTGGATCGCGACCTGGCCGGACTTCTCGTTGCCTGCGGAGGCCGTCGATATGCCCTCGTAGCCGAGGGTCTCGCTGCGCTCGTTGTAGCCGGCGCCGCCGTACTTGGTGCTGTTGGAGAGGACGAGGACCAGGTCGGCCTCCGGCGCCTTGGCGACGTATCCGTCGACCTTGCCCTGGTCGACGCAGAGCAGGCGCTCGATCTGGTCGCACCAGAAGTACGAGCCGAGGGCGGTGTCGCGGACGGTGTCGGGAGAGGGGTCGCCCGAGACTCCGGACTCGTTCGAGACGGCGTCGACGGTCCAGACGTTGAAGAGGTTGCGGTAGGTGGTGTACGGCTCGACGGCCGTCAGCTCCTCCCACTTCTTCTGGGCGTCGGCGTGGAAGCGGGGCAGTTCGGAGGCGGTGTAGCCGTCTCCGACGACGACGATGTCGAGTCGATCCGCGGTGGAGCCGTTGTCGACCATCTTGGCCACCTCGCCGTCGGCGGCCACCTCGGTCGACGTCAGGCGGGAGGCCGTCCGGTTCTGGCCTTCCGCCGGCACGTACGTGTGGCCCGAGCCGGCCGACGTCCCGCCCTCAGGCCCCGGTATCTCGACCTCGACTCCGGCCGTGCGAGGTGCGGGCGGCTCCGAGGCGGCGCTGCCGGGTGCGGCGGCGAGCACGGCCGTGATCGCGACGGCCACTCCGACCGTCATGGACGCTCGTCGTGCTGAACGCATGAAATCAGCCCCTTGCCAGGCGAGTTAAGAACAGGATTAAACCTGCTGAACAAGTCGCTTAACCTAGGGGGAAGGTGACGGCGTGCGCAATGCCTACTGCTTCTGGATACTGGGCAGTTCACGAACCAGGGGGTCCTGATGGACGATCCGGCCACGATCGGCCGCCGAGTGCAGCGACTGCGTGCTGAACGCAAGCTGACACAGAGGCAGTTGGCCGAACCCTCGTACACCCCCGCGTACGTGTCGACGCTGGAGTCGGGCCGGGTCCGACCTTCCGAGACCGCCCTGCGCTACCTCGCGGAGCGGCTCGGCACGTCGTACGAGGAGCTGGCCACCGGCAGGCCCGCGCACCTCGCCACCGAGCTGCGGCTCGCCCTGGTCGAGGCGCGCAGACAGCTGGCCACCGGGACGGCGGAGGAGGCCGCCGTGCGCTACCGGTGTCTGCTGACCGACGCGGAGCACCTCGATCTCCGGCCCGAGCAGGCCGAGGCGCTGCTCGGACTCGGTGACTGTGCCCTGGAGACCGGTCAGTTGGTCGACGCGGGCCACCACTTCCAGGCCGCCGAGCGGCTCCTCGCCGATGAGCCGCTGCCGCGCCGCGCACGCGCGATCCGGGGCCGTGCCGTCGCGCACCTCCTGGCCGGCGAGCTGCGGTACGCCTGCTACCTCCTTGAGTCCACCATCGACGAGCTCGGAGCGAGCGGCCTGGCCGACCCCGAAGCGCTGGTCGTGCTGTACGCCGCCGTCATCGGTCCGTACATGGACATGGGCGCCCACGCGCGGGCCGCCCACGCTGCCGAGCTCGCGCTGGCGCTGGCTCCACAGGTCGACGATCCGGCACTGGTGGCCGGCATGCACCGGCAGGTGGCCCGCACCTTCCTCGCCGAGGGTCGCACCGCCGAAGCGGACGCCTCACTGGCCAAGGCGCAGGCGATCTACCAACAGCTGAGCCTGCGCACCGACCTCGCGCACTGCCACTGGATGCGTGGCTACGTCCTGGCTCAGACCGGAGAACTGGCCTCGGCCGAAGCTGAGTTGCGCGCTGCCCGGGACATGCTGAACGTCAGGCGTGCGGCGCTGTTCACCGCGCAGGTGGAGGTGGAGCTGGCCGATGTCCTCCGGCGGCTCGGACGGCACGACGAGGCGTCGGATCTGCTCTCGGCGTTTCTCGAACTGGGTGACCGCCACGGCGCGGTGCACGCGGGGGGTGCGCACCGGCTGCTCGGGCTCATCGCCGAGGAGCGGGGGGACGGCGAGACCGCCGAGGAGCACTACGTCATGGCTCTGGGGCTGCTGGAGCGCAGCGGCGCGAGCGGCGACCTCGCCGATCTGTGCCGCCTGCTGGGCGACCTTCTGCGCCGCGGTGGCCGTACCGAGGCAGCCCTGGACGCCTACCGTACGGGGCTGGGCCACCGGTCGGCCCCCGGCACGACGACGCTGGGGCCCGCTCCGGCGGCGCCGGCGTTCCCGCGACGCTGAACGGGCGGCCGACCGGGCCCCTCGATGGATTCGGGAACCGGGCGGAGCCGCCCGGTTCCCGAATGGTGTCGACGCGCGCCGCTCAGCAGTTCCGGATGGACCAGACCGGCGTCCAGTCGTACGTGAAGGGCGTGGGTTCCGGCAGGACGACGTCTAGGACCTGGCCGTTCTGGCCGTAGAAGAACGCGGCGGCGCCGACCTGGTTGTTCACTACCTGGCCCACGCCGTTCCAGTGGGACAGCGCGTACTGGTGGCACCGGTAGAGGAAGAAGACCTTGTACTTGCCCACCACCGGGTCCCAGACCCCGGTGCAGAGATTGCCCGACGCGCACGTGACGGGGCTGCCCGACGACGTGTGCACGTAGTCCGCCCAGGGCGAGACCGTGGGCGACACGGCCGCCACGGCACGCGAGGACGGCACTTGGGCCCGGGGTGCCGGAGGCATGACCATGATGTGGCCGCCACCGCCCTCGCGAGGTCCGCCCGAGGACGCCGCCTGGGCCGGGACCGAAGCGAAGACGGTCACCAGTACCCACAGGAGAGCACCGACCACACCGAGGGGGGAACGCCGGGTACGCGACATCGTCACTCCTTCTCCGGGAATCCCCGGGTTCATTTCCGACTCGTGCACAGCGGTACGTCCGGCAACTGGTTGTCCGGATGGCTGAGGTAGATGTTGGTGACGTAGCCCCCGTACTGCGGCAGGTACGCCCACCAGTCGTTGGTGTACGGCGGGACGGAGACGAGCTGCCCCTTCTTCTGGCAGCCCACCAGCACCTCCACGCCGGCCGGGAGCCGGGTCAGCAGGTTGTCCCCCACGACCGGTTCCGTCCGGACGGCGACGTCCTGACCCCAGGTCCCGTACCACCTCCCCTTCGGCGCCGTTGCGCCGGGAACGTTCAGGGAACGGGTCAGCCGGCCGAGGTCGGTGTACGCCCTTCCGTACGACGTGCCGTCCGGGTGGAGCGTGAGGACGGCCACGATCGAACGGTCACCGGCCCCGACGGTGCCGGTCGTGTGCAGCGCCGGTCGGCTCAGGTCGACGCTCGCGACACCCGCCCCGGCGGACGCGGGGGCCGAGGCATCGGCGCCACGAGCCGCAGTGGTGCCGACGGGGCCGCAGTTCCCCTTCGCGTACGTCCCCGACCAGCCCTGCTTCACGGCCCACGGACGGTCGAACGCGCCGGCGATGCCGAAATGCTGGTCGAAGGAGTCCGACGCGCACCGGGTCGACCGGTGCAGGCGCTCCATGACGAAGTCACGCACCGGCGCGGGAGCGGTCTCCAGGATGTGCCGGTAGGTCTTCACGACGTCGCGGGCCGACATGGCCGTGTAGCCCCAGTACCCCTCGAAGCCCGCCGGCGGGGGAGCGGTGTCGGCGAGCCCGAGCCGCGTGACCATGCGCTCGACGATCGCCGGCCCGCCGTAGGTCGACCAGTAGTGGTTGGCGGCGGCGTCCTGACTGCTGCGGAGCATGACGTCCAGCCTGGTGCGGTCGGCGGCCGGGAGGGTGTCGGGGCTGCGGGTCCACAGGAAGTCGAGGGCGATCAGGAGCTTGACGACCGACGCGGAGCGGAACGTGGCGGCAGGGGCGAGCTGTTCGGTGAACGTCCCGGTCTGCCGGTCGAACACGGCCACGCCCGCCGTGACCCCGGCGGGCACCTGGGGGCTCGCGGGCGCGACGGACGCGGAGCCACCCGTCGGTTCCGTCGCGGCCGCGACGGAGTGAGGGAGCGCCGCGCCGGTGAAGGAGAAGGAGAGGAAGGCCGCGGTGGCGGCGAGCAGGCGCCGAGACGTACGGCGAGCGGTGGTGGGGGAGTGCCTGGCGATGCGGAGCATGGTGTGAGGGGTCCTCGCTTGGTGGGAGAGCGGGCTGCCCGGGTCTCGGCACGGTGCGGCGGACGAGGGCGGCGGGACCGCGGCGCGGAGCCCCTGGCGGGACGCGAGGGGCTCCGCCGGAGCGGGCGGGCGGAGGGCTCCCGGCGGCCTACGGGATGTTGCACTCCGTCATGCCGGGCCAGGGATCGGTCGATGTCCACACGTCGACGGCGGGGATGAAGCCCCACCCGTGGTTGCCGTCGCGACCGGGAGCGATGCGGTCACCCATGGTGTAGTACCAGATGTTGTTGCCGCCGCTGTGCGCGGCGCCTCTGCCCCAGCAGACGAACCAGCTCGTCGACGTGTCGATCCAGCCGATCGCCGAGCAGGCGGCGATGAAGCTGGCGCAGCCGTACAGCGGGGCGCCGGCGCGATTGCCGCACACCCAGTCACGTGTCCAGGTGCGCCCCGTGTACGCGTCGTAGTGACTGACGTTCCGGGCGGTGCACGACGCCTGGGCCGCGAAGGGCGCGGCCTCGGCCGGAGGCGGCGCGCTCCGCGCCGCGCGGGTGGTCGCGCCGGCCTGCGGCGACGACGCGTGAACGGCGCCGGCGCCGAACAGTACGGCCAGGAGGGCGGCGAGCATCGCCACCACTCGTCTCACAGACATGATTCGGCCCCCGTTGTCGAGAAAACAATGGTCGGACGGCCCCGCGGAACCGAAGAGTCGTCACGGGGCGTCGCTTGAGAGCCGAGCCTTCCACTCGCACTCTGCTCATGTCATCGCTTGTGCCCATGCGACATGAAAGACGATCGATAAGGGATTCATCATGGTTGCTGGCGAAACAGCCGACGGGGGTGCCGTGCCGACAGGCCCCGACCCGCGGACGCCGAGCGCCCATCAACTCAGGCTGTTCGTCGCCCTCGCGGAGGAACTCCACTTCTCGCGCGCCGCCACGCGGCTGTTCATCACGCAGTCGGCGCTGAGCCAGCAGATCAGAGACCTGGAAAGACGCCTCGGGGTGCGGCTGTTCGACCGTTCGAGCCGGGCCGTGACGCTCACCCCGCAGGGCCGGGTGCTGCTGGCGGACGCCCGCAGCGTCGTGGCGGCCATGGACCGGCTGAGCCGCAGCGCTTCGACCCAGGCGCGCAGACTCTCCGGACGGCTCCTCGTCGGCACCATCGGCGCGGAAGCGGCGATGCCCTATACGCGCGCCGTGCTGCGCCTGCTCCACGAACGGCACCCGTTGGTCCAGGTCGACGTGCGCAGCCTCCACTTCGCCGACCACTTCGACGCGCTGTTCCGCCACGACGTCGATGTTGCCTTCCTCCGCCCACCGGTCCCGCCCGGCATCGAGGTGCAACACCTCGCCACGGAACCGCGGTTGGCCTGCCTCTCCGCCGGCGACCCACTCGCCCACCGCGACCGGATCACCCTCTCCGAGCTGTCCCGCCACCCGGTGATCGACGTTCCCCCGCAGGTGCCACGCCTCTGGTGGGACTTCTGGGCCGCCGACCCCCGACCCGACGGCACCCCGGTCCGCTACGGCCCCGTCGCCTCGGACCTCGAGGGCCTCCTGCACCTCGTCGCCCAGGGCAAGGGCATGTGCTTCCTGCCCGCCGCCGCCCGCGACCTCTTCCCGCGCCCCGGCATCCGCTACGTCGAGGTCACCGACCTTCCCCCGTCGACGGCGGGCCTCGCCTGGCTGAGGGACAACCGCACGGAACCGCTCATCGAGGCCGTGGTGGCAGCCGCCGCACACGTGGCCTCGGCACGGGACCGGGGAACCGTCCGGGGCAGGGGCCGCAGCGAGGACTGACCCCACGCCACGGGTCGCGGCGACTCCGGGCGCGGGGTCCCGTGGCCGGCCGCAGGGGTGGGGCGGCCGAAGGGCGCGCTCGACGCGGGCCCGCACGCTGAGGTACTCGGCGTTGCCCTCCCCCAGTCGGGGAGGAGGGCCCTCTCGCACGCCTTGTTCCGCCTCTGCCCCTGTGCTGTCATGGTCGCCTTGTGCCAGGTGCGGGGGAGGCTGCAGGAGTGCTTGGGGGCTTACGGGACGCGTCGCCCCGGGTCGTCGGTCCCTATCGGATCGTCGCCCGGCTCGGAGCGGGCGGCATGGGCGAGGTGTTCCTCGCGGCGGACGAACGGCGGCCGCCGCGGCGGACCTTCGTCGCAGTGAAGACCGTGCACGGTGGCCTCGCGGACGACGAGGGCTTCCGCTCCCGCTTCCGGCGCGAGATCGAGACCGGGCGGGCGGTGTCCGGCCGGTACACGGCGCGGCTCCTCGACGGCGACGCGGACGGCGCGCCCCCGTGGCTGGCCACCGAGTACGTGCCGGGACCGAACCTGGAGGAAGCGGTCCGCGGCGGCGGTCCGCTGCCGGAGCCGGCGGTGCGCGCCCTGGGCCGCGGTCTCGTCGCCGCCCTGCGCTCCATTCATCACGCGCGGGTCCTGCACCGTGATCTGAAGCCCGCGAACGTGCTCCTCACGAAGGCCGGTCCCAAGGTCATCGACTTCGGCATCGCCCGTGCCTTCGGCGCGAGCACCATGACCGCCACCGGAAGGATCGTCGGGTCGCCGGGGTTCATGTCACCCGAGCACGTGGCGGGCAGCGAGCACGTCGTCGCCGCCTCGGACGTCTTCTGCCTCGCCTCGCTGCTCTGCTACGCGGCGACGGGGCGCGGCCCGTTCGGCGACGGCCCCCTTGCCGCGGTCCTGTTCCGCATCGCCCGGGCCGAGGCCGACCTGACGGGGCTTCCGCACGGGCTGCGCGAGGTGCTCGCGCCGTGTCTGGCGCAGGACGCGTCGAGCCGTCCGGACACGGCCGAGCTGGCCCGCCTTCTCGCGGACGAGGATCCCGCGGACGCCGGCGGCGGGGGAGCGACGGACGTCCCGTGGCCCGCGCACGTGACCCGCGCCCTCGCCCTGCGCGAAGCCGCACTGGAAGAGCTGGACGTCCGGTTGGGGAACATCGCCGCACCCGGCCTGCACGACCTGCCGACCGTGACCGCGCCCCGCCGGGCCGACACCGGGGGCCGGCGGCAGCGCCGTGGGCCGGCCGTGGCCGTCGTGGCGTCCCTGGCGCTTCTGGCCGGTGCGGGGCTCGGCGGGACCTATGCGACCGGACGGTGGCCGTGGCCGCAGCCGCCCGACCCGGCGCCCCCAGGGCCGTCGGCCTCACCGTCCGGGGCCGGGGGCGGCACCGCTCCGGCCGCCGCACAGGCGTCGTACGTGGACGAACTCGGCGGCCCCGACCGGGGCAGGAGCTTCGACGCCGCGCCCTCGCTGCGTCCTGCGGGCTGGCGCCCCTGGACCGTGCATCTCCCCGCGGGCCCCGTGGCCTGTGCCGCCGACCACTCCGTCATGGTGTGCCGGCTCGCGGACGGCAGCATCCAGGCAATCCGCCTGAAGGACGGCGCGCGGACCTGGCGGGTCCCGCCGGCGAAGGCCCCCGAACCCGGTGCGGCCGCCACGGGACCCGTCCTCGCCGGCAGCGTGGTCGTCACCGCCGAGGAGGGCCGGCTCCGGGCCCGAGCGACGGCCGACGGGTCGATCCGGTGGGAAAAGCCGCTGTCCGGACGCCCGTTGGGTCGACTGCTCGGCGTGGACACCACCGTCTACGTCAACCGCGCCGACTCCGACGGCATCCACAGCGACGCGTACGCACTCGCCGACGGCCACCGTCGATGGACCCGGCTCGTCGCGGGGAAGGTCGGCGGGCAGGCCGAACGGCAGGGCGTCCTCGCGTACGCACCGGACCAGCTCTACGTCAACGGCGAGGAGGGGCTCGCCGCATGGAGCCCGGCCACGGGGAAGACCCTGTACGAGGCGCCCTCCGGCGGGACCGGGTCGGGAGCGCCCGACACCCGGTACTGCCCCGATCCGCGTCTTTCCGCCGGTCAGCTGGTGTGCCCGGACTCCGACGGGCGGGGGCTCCACTTCCGGGCGGCCGAGGGCTTGACGACGAGCTCATCGAGCGATCGGTTCCGGCTCGCGGGGGACGTCGCGGTGCGGGACGCCGTGTTCGGTCCGCCCGCCGTGGGCAGCCCCCTGGTGCTCGAACTGCCCGCCGAGGGAAGGGTCGTGCGGGTCCATGAAGCACCCTACGACGGGCTTTCCGAGCTGACGACGGTGACCACGATCCTCAGCGGCGACGACGGCCGGCCGGCCTCACTCGCGCCGCCCGTCGTGATCGGCCAGCGGACCGTCTTCGCGGACAACGCCACCCTTCACGTGGTGCCCCCCGAGGATGAGGGGCCGCCGTTCGCGGCACCGGTGCCCGGCGCCCCCGGCAACCGGGCCGCCGACGGCACCCCCGCCCGCCCGGGCACCCGCCGTGCTCCGACCCTGCTCTCGGTCGGCGGGATCGTCCTGCTCGGCTACTTCGACGGCACCGTCCGCGCGCAGACCCTTCCGGAGCGCTGAACCCGCGATCCGTCGCCGACCTGACACACCACCGAACCCCCGATGCGCCGCCGCATCCCCGGAGAACCTGGAGTCGTCGTGCTGGAGCCCCTGGACGCGTCCGCCGTCCGCCGTGTCGGCCCGTACGTGCTCATCGGCCGGATCGGCGCGGGCGGCATGGGCACGGTCCACCTCGCCCGGCGGGAGGGCACCGCCGACCTCGCGGCGGTCAAGACCGTCCGTGAGGACGCCTCTCTCGACCCGGAGTTCCGGCTGCGCTTCCGCCGGGAGGCGGACGCGGCCCGAGCCGTACGCAGCCCGTTCACCGCCGCCCTGGTCGACGCGGCACCGGACGCCCGACCTCCGTGGCTGGCCACCGAGTACGTCACCGGCCCTTCGCTCGCGGAGGCGGTCACGCGGCACGGGCCGCTGCCCCTCGACGTCGTCCGCGCCCTCGGCGCCGATCTCGCGCGGGCCCTGCGCGCGATCCACGGGGCGCGGATCGTCCACCGGGACCTCAAGCCCGCCAATGTCATCTGCGCCGCGACCGGTCCCAAGGTCATCGACTTCGGCATCGCCCGGGCCTTCGACGGCACGGCCCTGACGGCCGCCGGCATGGCCGTGGGCACCCTGGGCTTCATGGCTCCGGAGCAACTGGACGGCACGGGGTCCGTGGGCCCCGCCTCCGACGTCTTCAGCCTGGGCGTGCTCCTGTGCTGGGCGGCCACCGGGCGCGGCCCCTTCGACGACGCCGAGCCCGCCGCCGTGATCGCCCGGATCGCCGGGGGACACGCCCACCTCCGGCTCGTACCGGACGGCCTGCGGGAACTCGTAGGTGCCTGCCTCGCCGTCGCCCCGGACGCACGCCCCACGACGGACGCCCTGGTCAGGGCCTTCGACCCGCGGGCCGCCGGGGAGCGGCCCGGGGCGCTCTTCGCCCGTTCCGAGGAACCGTTCCCGTGGCCCGCCGGGGTGCGGGAGCTGGTCGGCGCGTACGAGACGAGAAGGCGTGAGGTCGTGGCAGCGGCGCCGCTGGTCCCACCTGCGCCCTCCGCCGCCCTGCCGGTACCGGCGCCGCCGGAAGGGCCCACGCGGCGGAGCCGTACGCGCGTGAGAGTGGCCGTGGCCGCGGTGGCCGCGGTGCTTGCGGTGACGGCGACTCTCGTAGGGGTGCGGCTGCTCGCCCGGGACGACGGCGGCGGAAAGGGAACGGGGGCGGCACCGAGTCCGTCGACCACGGTACGGCCCACCGCGCCGCCCGATCCCGTCGAACCGATGGCGAACGGGGGCAACCTCGGCGCGATCACCTGGGCCTACCCCGAGCCGGGGACCCGGGGAGCGGAGCGGCCGAAGGGCTGGAAGCCGTGGCACGCCGAGGCCGGTGGCCATGTCGACGGGTGCGTGCTCGGCGCGGACCTGCTCGTGTGCAGCGACAGGCAAGGCGTGGAGGCCCGCCGTCCGGCCGACGGGAAGCTCGTGTGGCGGCACACGGCACCGGTCCGCGCGGGCGGTGCGGTCATGACGGCGGGCCTCTCCGGGGACCGGGTGTATCTCCCGGAGGGCGGGGGCGTCCTCGTCGCGCGGCGCTCCGACGCCCGGCCGCTGGCCCACTGGCCGGGGGCGGCCGGTTTCCTGCCGGAGCTGGCGGTCGCGGCGGGCGGCAGGGTCTACGTCGCCTACGAGGGCGCGGGGGGAGCAGGGCTGCCCGGGGAGATGCTGTTCCGCGCCTATCGGGAGAGCGACGGCCAGAGGATCTGGGAGACCAAGGTCAAGGAGGCGTACCCCAACAGCATGACGCCGGCGGCCGGCCGCCTGTACCTCACCGGCCCCGGCGGCACCTGGCAGCTGGACCAGCGCGACGGCCGGCTGCTCGTCGTCGGGAGGCGAGACGGCACCGAACTCGTCGGGCCGGACGGGACCTTCTACAAGCGGATGAACGACGACACGACAGAGATCCGGGACGGGGGAACCCTCCGCGTACGCGGAGCCTTCCCCGGCCGGCCGCTGACTGCCGACGCGAGCACGGCGGTCAGCCTCTACAAGACGCAGACGCAGACGCAGACCGGAGAGCTCCGGGAGCTGATCGGGAGCCGTTCCCGCGACGGGACGGTGCTGTGGCGCACGCCCTGGGACGAGACCGGCTTCATGGACCGGGGCCAGGCGCTCATCGTTGGGCGCCGACTCGTGCTCATCATCGGATCGGGTGTCGAAACCCGCTCCATGACGGACGGCGCGCCGATCGCGTCCGTACGACCGACTTCCTGGCCCGATCTGTCCGACCCCGAGGTCCCGTTGGCCTTGGTCGCCGGCGACGTCGTCTTCGTCGTCAAGGACACCGGGCTGTGGTCAGTGCGCTTGCCCTGACCCCCGCCGGGCCGGGTCGCGGGCCTCATCCGAGGCGAAGGGCGGTGTGGCGTCGCGCTCGTCCGGCCCGGCCGCTTCTTTCGGTTCACCTTCAGGGCTCTTGCCCGGCCTGGATACGGTGATGGCATGACGATGATCCTTCGGCACCCCCGCCCTGGATTCATGTGGGACTGGTGGGCAGTGGACGCTCAGGGCTTCCTCGTACAGTTCAGCGGCGGGCCTGCTCCTGAGCATCTACTGGCGCATGTGGATCGTGTCGACGCCGCGGCTGCCTGGGTCGAGGAGAACTGCCCCGCATGGTTCGACGATGCTCCCCCATCGCTGCACGCGTTCAGCTGCAACAGCGAGCTGCCGGTCTACACCCGCAACGGCGTCCCGGATTGCCCGTTGCGGCTGTCCGACGCTCCGGCAGCGATCGGGGATGTTGCTGCCCTGGTGGAACTTCACAGCGCAGTGGGGGACGCCTGGACGATCTGCCTCGACGAGGGATGGGTTGAGGTAGCCCCGTTGGAGTCACCTGGTTGACCAGATGAAGAGGGCAACGATGTGGAGTCCGGCGACGTGGACAGTCGCGGTCCTGTCGTATCGGGTGGGCAGGTCGCGCTACTGCTTGAGCCTGATGATGCACCGCTCGACCGTGTTCCGCTGCTTGTACGTCTCGCGGTCGAAGGCCGGTGGTCGGCCGCCGCGGCGGCCGTGCCGCTTGCGGTTCGCGGCCTGGTCGGCGGGCTGCGGGATCACTGCCTGGGTCCCACGCCGCCGCAGACGACTGCGAATCGCCCGGGACGAATACGCCCCGTCGGCCGCCCACTTCCGCAGCCGGTTGCGAACGCACTTCCACGAGACTAAGTGTTCACCCGGGGAGCGTAAGGACTGGGCGCGCACCTCGCTGCGCGATGCTGCCAAGAGGATCTTCGACGGGCTGCGGACCCGGCTCGACGAACAAGCCGGCTGATCAACTCAACTGGGACGACGCCAGAATCCGGTGTCGTTCTGGCGCCACCAGTACAGGACCGTACGGTCCTCGGGCCACGGGGCCAGTTCGACGGCCTGGGGTTCGAAGTGGTCGCGCTCCGGATCGATCGGCCGCCATCCCTGGTCCAGCGGCTCGTCGTCGTCGGCCGGGCGGACCTGCCGTATGGACCGCTCGTCGCATGATCCGAAGGTCTGGTAGTTCTGCTGGGCCTCGATGAGGGAGATCCCGTTGGGCGGCACCGCGCAGTCCGGCCAGCGCAGTTGCACGGCGTCGTCTTCCCAGAAGCAGACGGGGCAGATGCCCCACGAGGTCGGCGGTCCCTTCATGGTCAGATGGCCGCAGCAGACACAGGGATATTTCGAGGTCACGGCCTCATCCTGCCGCGCCGAGGGGCGGATCGGCTGCTTCCGCCGCGACCTCTTCGTTCCGGAGGGGCCGGGGGAGCCTCAGCGCACGTCCTTTCCCGGGTCGATGACCCAGTGGTTGGTCTTGAGGACGCGTCCTGCGAAGGCCGTCTCGCCCTGCGAGAGGAAGCGGAACCCGACGGAACGACAGATGCTGTTCGAAGCTCCGTTGTCTGTTGCCGGAAAGGCGTGCACCAGGCCCCAGCGGTCCTGGTCCCGGGCCTGCTCCAGAAGGGTGCGGACGGCGCGTTTGCCGAGGCCCTGTCCTTGGAATTCAGGCAGAACCATCCAACCGATCTCGGAGGTCGGCCCGTCGCCGGTGTCGTGGGACCAGATGGTCACCGTCCCCGCCACCACGTCCGGGCTGCTCTCATCGGGAACGATCATCTTGAGCCAGGCAAGGCCGTCTGCCGCCTGCCGGGCATCCCTGCGGACCTTGTCCGCCATCCCCTCACGCGGGAGAGGCCCACCCAGGTCGGCCATCATGACGGGATCGCACCGCATCCGGACATAGGCGTCGACATCGTCCGGCGAGACGTTGCGCAGGTGCACGTGCTCCTCCTCGGTTCCCTCGGGATGCTCCCACGGTCCGTGTCGCCACCAGGGGCGACCCCGACCGCTACCTGCCCGGCTGGGACGCACGTACCGAGCAAGCCGGCATGATTTCCAGTGCTCCCCATGCCTCGTCGGTTACGCCGCTCCGCGCGTGGTCAGTGCGGTTCGCGCCAGTTCGCGCAGCCAGGTGTGGGCGTGGTCCGTGTCGTGGCGCTGGTGCCATGACAGGTACACAGGTGCCGAGGGGAGTTCGAGCGGCAGGGGGAGCACGGCCAGGCCGAGGTCGGCGGTCGCGGTGTGTGTGGTGATCTCGGGGACGCTGATCACGAGGTCGGTGCCGCGGGCGAACTCCAGCGCGGCCGCTTCCGTGGGGACGGCCGCCACCACCTGGCGCGTGAGGCCGAGCCGAGTGAGGGCGTCGTCGATGGCATTGCCGAGGCTTCCGCGTCGGGAGACGGTGACGTGTTCGGCGGCGGCGTACCGCTCTGCGGTGACGGTTCGGTGCCGGGTGAGGGGGTGTCCCTGCCGCACGACGGCGACGAGTCGCGTCTCGCCCACCTGCTCGGCGCGGATGTCCGGTGCGCTCGGGCGATTGGCGTTCGCCTCCAGATCGACCTCGCCGCGCCGTAGTTCAGGGGTGTCCGTGCTCGACTCGGCGACGAAGCGCAGCCGGACACCCGGGGCCTGTCCGCGTACGGCCGCGAGCAGCGCGGGGGCGTAGAGGGCGACCAGGGAGTCGTGCCAGCGGAGTGTGAAGGTGCGTTCCAGGGTCGCCGGGTCGAGTTCACGGCTCGGTGCCAGCACGTCCCGGACCTGGTGCAGCAGCTCGTGCACCTGTGCCCGGACGGCGATCGCGTAGGGCGTCGGGGTCATGGTGCGGCCGGTGCGCACCAGGATCTGGTCCCCGGTCGTACGCCGGATCCGGCCCAGGCTCCGGCTCATGGCGGGGGCGGTGACGTGCAGGCGTTCCGCCGCCCCGGCCACGCTGCCCTCCTCCAGCAGTGCGTCGAGCGCGGTGAGCAGGTTCAAGTCCAATTGCATGGGAGTAATCCCAGACGTGTTTGACATGCACTTGATGCTAATGCAGGGGGTGCGTAGCGTCGTCACCACGGCGCAGGACGGAACGCACGGACTGGCCCGAGGTCTTCTTCGACAACCCTTGCTCAGACGGGAGTACCACCATGTCCGAACTCCTTCAGGCCCCCGACGCCACCGTCTCTGACGCCACCGTCTCCGACGCCGACCTGCTCGCCCGGACCGCGGCCGCCGTGCGGGAGGCCGGTGCGGCGCTGCGCGAGCGGTTCGGCGAGGTGGTTCCGTACCGGACCCGCGAGGAGCTGATGAGCGCGCTCGCCGCCAACGACGACACGGCCCTCAGCATCCTGCGCCCCCGCCTCACGCGCCTGCGCCCGGAGGCCGGCTGGGTGGAGGACGAGCTGGACGGCGGCGCGCTGCCGTCCGGCGAGTGGTGGGTCGTGGATCCGGCCGAAGGCAACGTCAACCACCTGCACGCCCTTCCCGAATGGGCGGTGACCGCCACCCTCGTGCGCGACAACCAGCCGGTGCTCACCGTGGTCCACCTCCCGTTGACCGACCAGACCTACACCGCGCTCACGGGTGCGGGCGCCCACCTCGACGGCCGCCCCTTGCACGTCTCGCAGACCGCGGACCTCGGTCTGGGCGTCGTGGCCACCAGCCAGGCCCGGCCCGACGAGGACGAGGGCGTCGTCCGACGCGTCGGCGCCTCGATCACCGCGATGCTCTTCGACGCACTCGTCGTCCGCGTCTCCGTGCCCGCGACCCTGCACCTGCTGAACGTGGCCGCCGGCCGGCTCGACGCGTTCTGGCAGTTCGCCGGCGCCCGTGCGGACCTGCTGCCCGGCGCGCTCCTCGTCACCGAGGCCGGCGGACGGATCTCCGACGCCGAGGGCCGCCCCTGGACCCCGCAGAGCGCCGGCTTCCTGGCCGCCGCGCCCGGTGTCCACGCCCAGGCGGTCAGCACCCTTTCACGCTGACCGAACCCCACCCCACCCCACCCGACCAACGACCAAGGGACCACACCCTCATGACCACGATCGCAGTCCTCGGAAAGGGCCACGTCGGCGGCAACCTGGCCGCCGCCCTCACCCGCGCAGGCCACGAGGTGACCGTCGCGGACAGCACGCCCGGCGCCGCCGCCGACGCCGCCCGCCGCGCCCGGATCGTCATCAACGCCACCCCGGGTGCCGGCTCCCTGGAACGGCTCGCCGCCCTGCGCGACGAACTGCGCGGCACCCTCCTCGTCGACGTCTCCAACGCCACCACCGACGGACCGGACGGCCTGCCCGCCGATCTGCTCTACCCCGGCGCGAGCCTCGCGGAGCGACTCCAGGAAGCACTCCCCGAGACACATGTCGTGAAGACCCTCAACACCATGCTCTTCCCGGTGATGACCGCCCCGGCCACGCTCACCCAGACGCCCACGGTGTTCCTCTCGGGCGAGGACCCCCGGGCCAAGCAGACCGTTCGCGAACTCCTCACCGACCTCGGCTGGCACGACGAGTGGATCACCGACCTCGGCGGGATCAGGACGGCCCGCGCGACGGAGGCCGCCATCCTGTTCGTCCCCCACGTGATCCGCTCCCGAGGATTCGCCCCCTTCGCGGTCTCGATCACCTGCTGACCGCGGGACGCGGCACCCGGTGGCGAGACGCACGACGCTCGGGCACCCTGCCGTCAGCGGGACTGTCGCAGTCCTACGAGCAGAAGCCCGACCAGGCGGCGTGGGTCGTAGCGCGGGTCGGTGTCGGTGCCGATGCAGAGATTTCCGATACCGCGCATGAGGCCGTAGGCGTCGACGTCGGGACGGGTTTCGCCGGCGTCGACCGTGGCTGCCAGGAGCTCGCTGCACACGGGGAGCAGGCGGTCGAGGAAGTAGGCGTGCAGCGCCTCGAAGCCGGTGCTGTCGGCCTGCATCGCCGCGGCCAGACCGTGCTTCGTGACCAGGAAGTCGACGAAGAGATCGACCCAGCCTTCGAGAGCGGCGAAGGGGGTCGGGGCGGCGGAAAGCAGGGCCGGTCCGGCTTCGGCGCAGGTGTCGACCTGATGGCGGTAGACGGCGATGACGAGGTCGGCCCGGCTGGGGAAGTGACGGTAGAACGTGCCGAGTCCGACGCCTGCCTTGGCGGCGATCTCGCGTACCGGCGCGTCCACGCCCGAAGTGACGAAGACCGCGGCGGCGGCGTCCAACAGTGTCTGCTGATTGCGCTGGGCGTCCTTGCGCTTGGAGGCGGCCGAACTTCCCTGGCGCGGGCTGCTCTCGTTCACCGCGGCACTCCTTCACGTGAGGGTCTTGCGAAGCGGAACGGTGTTCCGTATTGTAAGTGGAACAAGGTTCCGTTTCTCTGGATGATGTCAGACCAAGAGGCCGGTGGCCAGCTCGTGGTGTCCGCGCCCCCTCGGGGAGGCGGAGGAACCCGTGAGCGCCGCCCGCTCCCGCCACGGCAGGTCCCGCGGCGCAGCCCTGTCTGCCGCTGGGGCGCCGACAGGCGAAGACTCTGATCGGAAGGCACTCTCATGTCCCACTCGCACGCCCTGATCGCCCGGAATCCCGCGGATGCGACCGCCGCGGTGGTGTCCGTGAAGCCGGTCGTCCTGACCGCCCCCGGTGGTCGGGGCACGGACCTCCAGGTGCGCGTGTCCGCGCCTGCGGCCGGCGAAGACCTGCCCGTCGTGGTCTTCTCGCACGGCTTCGGCTGGTCGATGGACGGTTACGCCCCGCTGGCCGACCACTGGGCCGCGCACGGCTTCGTGGTCGTCCAGCCGACGCACCTGGACTCCCGGACGCTCGGCATCCCGGCCGAGGACCCTCGAACCCCGCGGATCTGACGCCATCGCATCGAGGACATCACGTCCGTACTGAACGATCTCGACACCCTGGAGGCGTCCGTCCCCGGCCTCGACGGGCGAGTCGACCCGAGCCGCATCGCCGTCGCAGGGCATTCCTGGGGAGCACAGACGGTCAGCACGTTGCTGGGTGCCCGCGTCCTCGACGCCGACGGTGCGCCCGGCGAGGACATGTCCGACTCCCGGGTCAAGGCAGGAGTGCTCCTGGCGCTGACCGGCCTCGGTGACGATCTGACGCCGTTCGCCGCCGAGCACTTCCCTTTCATGAGGCCGTCGTTCGAGACGATGACCACCCCGGCCCTCATCGTCGCCGGCGACCAGGACCAGTCCCGTCTGTCGACCCGCGGACCGGACTGGTTCACCGACCCGTATACCCACAGCCCCGCCGACAAGAGCCTGCTCACCCTGTTCGGCGCGGAGCATTCGCTCGGCGGCATCGTCGGGCACCAGGTCGCTGAGACCACCGACGAGAACCCGGCGCGCGTCGCCCTGATCCAGCACCTCACCACGGCATTCCTGGGCAACACCCTGCTGGGCGACGACGTCGGCTGGAAGGCCGCGGGCGCCGCACTGACGGAAGAGCCCGCCCCGCTCGGGGAGTTGAGGAGCAAGTGAGCAACCACTCCGACGCCGGCCACGACACCTCTACGCATAAGGACACCTGATGATCCTCGTCACCGGAGGTCTCGGCTTCATCGGATCCCATACCGTGCGCGCCCTGCTCGACTTGGGAGAGGAGTGCGTCGTCGTCCAGCGCCACGCCCGCGCGCTCCCGCCCGTACTCGCCGGAGAACCGGTGCACGTCGAGCACGCGGACATCACCGACCGCGAGGCCCTCCTGGCCGTCGGCCGACGCCACGACATCACCGGCATCGTCCATCTGGCCGGCTCCTACCCCTGGCCGGCCGTCCCCGACGCGCCCGTCGAGGCGACCCGAAAGGCCCTCGGCGGCTTTCTGAACATCGCCGAGGCCGCTCAGGAGTGGGGCGTGAGGCGCCTTGGCATCGCGAGCACGATCGGCGTCTACTTCGGCGCCGCGAACGACGGACCGCTGCGCGAGGACGCTCCGCTGTCGATGACCGCGGCCGTCTCCATCCCCACCTTCAAGAAGGTCGGGGAAATGCTCGGCGGCTTCCTCGCCGACACCACCGGCCTCGACATCGTCCACTACCGCATCTCCGGTACGTGGGGCCCGCTCGGGCACCTGGACCCCTTCTTCGCCGCCCCCGCCCTGGTCCACGCCGCCGCCCGCGGCACCGCGGCCGATCTCGGCCACCTCCTCCACCCTGCCCACGCCGACGACGGGCTCGACCTCACCTACGTCAAGGACACCGGACGGGCGATCGCCCTCCTCCAACTCGCCCGCATCCTGAACCACCGCACCTACAACGTCGGATCCGGCCGCGCCACCACCAACGCCCGGATCAGCCGCGCCATCAAGAAGGCGGTCCCCGACGCCCAGGTCGACCTCGACACGGGAGGCGGCCCGCCGCACCTGGTTCTCGACATCAGCCGCCTCACGGCGGACACCGGCTACCGACCCGAGTACGACACCGATCGAGCGGCCGCCGACTACATCGCCTGGCTGCGCGCAGGCCACGACTACTGAACCCGACCCGACCCGACCCGACCCGACCCGGCTCGACTCGACTCGACACGGCGAGTTCGGCGGCTCCGGAGTGGTGGGAGTGCCGTCGGCGATCGGCGGGGTGACTTGTCGTTCCGCCGACAGTCCGTTTCAGTCGCGGGAGACCCGGCCGCGCAGGGCCAGGAAAGCGATCGTGAAGCTGAGAGCCCCTACGCCGGCGATGGACAGCAGACCGGGCCATATCTCCGACCACACCCAACCCGTGCTGATCAGCGCTCTCAGCGTCGCCAAGAGGTAGGTGACCGGGTTGAAGTCGGCGATCTTTGCAAGCCAGCCGCTGAGCGCTTCCTGCGGAAGGAACGATGTCGTCAGAAAGGCGAACGGGAAGAAGAGCAGGAACGAAGAGTTCACTGCCCCGGGGTTTCCGGTCCGAAGGGCGATCGCATAGGGGAATCCCGTGAAGGCGAGTCCCCACAGCCCCGCTATGACCACGAAGGTGACTGCTCCGAGCACTCCCGTCGTGAACCCGACTCCGACGGCCAGTCCCAGGAGGATGACGGGGATGCACAGCGCCATGACCAGGGCCAGGTCGGCAACCATGAGGCCGAGCAGAAGGGCAGGGCGGCGGATCGGCGTGAGGAGCAGTCTGTCGAAGTATCCGCTACTGATGTCGGTGACGAGACCACTTGCTCGGGAAATCCCGGTGACAGCGAAGATGATGGCGACCGGAAGCTGGAAAGCTCGAAAGTCGACTACCCCGCTTTTCTCGGCCAGCGGCTCCAGCGCTCCGATGTTGACGGCGAAGAAGAACACCGGGACAATCAGGGCCGGTATGACGGTTTCGAGGTCTCGCGGTATGGAACGAAGTGCGCGGATCGCCACAGAGGTGCAGTCATAGGCAAATCCCGCCCTGCGTGTCTGTGTGGCGTCATGCCGGGGCCGGGTCGTCGCATTCACTGAGTGGCCGCCGTGTCTTGAGGTGCGGTTCCCAGCGATGAAACGCTCGGTTGTGAATTGATTCTTTCGCCTGTCACGGATGCGAAGACATCGTCCAGAGAGGGGCGGCGCAGCGTAATATTCTTCACCCGGATCTCCGGTGTCGCCGACAGTGCAACGGCCACGGGACTGATGGCGGATGGCCCGTCGGTCACGCTCACCACAAGAGTCTGGCCGTCTCCGCCGGCTTCCTTGACCTCTTTCAGCCCATCAATACTCTGTCGGGCGCTGCGCGCAGAGCCCTCGAAGGTTACGACGACGAGATCCGTACCAATGGACCTCTTCAGTTCATCAGGCGTTCCTTCCGCCACCAATTTTCCGTGGTGAATGATTCCGACCCTGTCTGCCAGTTGGTCCGCCTCTTCGAGGTATTGCGTAGTCAGAAAGACGGTCATTGACGTTTCGGTATTGAGACGCTGGACCTCGCTCCACACGCGAGACCTGCTCGCCGGGTCCAAGCCGGTTGTGGGCTCGTCGAGAAAGAGCACAGAGGGATCATGGATCAATGCCAACGCGAGGTCGAGGCGCCGCTTCATTCCTCCCGAGTAGGTTCCTACCCGCCTCTGCAGGGCGTCTCCGAGGTCGACCAACTCCGCGAGTTCGCCGATTCGCGCCCTTGTGGCAGCACGCGACATTCCGTAAAAGCGACCTTGGAGGGCCAGCATTTCCGCACCCGACTGCTTGTCGTCGAGGGCGGCCTCCTGAAGTGCCACACCAGCGTTCAGGCGAACCATCTCGGGCCTGTCCGAAACATCGTGTCCAGCGACTTCAGCCCGGCCGCCCGTCGGCTTCAGGAGGGTGCACAGGACCCTCGTCAAGGTGGACTTCCCGGCGCCATTCGGTCCCAGGAAACCGTAGATCTCACCCGTGCGGACGGCTACATCCACATGATCGACAGCCACGACATCGCCGAAGTTCCTCGAGACGCCTTCGGCCAGGATGGCGACGTTGTTGCCGATCATGAGAAGTCCTTCCGACGTCGACCACTCAGTCTTCCGGCAGGCGAGCCCCCTGGGATGCGCTCGGCGACGCCGAATGCCGTCGGCCCGGCTGCTTCCCGCTCCCTTCCGCCGTCGCTCCCCACCGGACGGCTCCGAGAAGCGCCACTCCGCCGAGCAGGGTGAGTACCGCAGCCGCTCGCAGTACGGCATTGATGGCCGCCTCGTCCGCGGCAGCGGCGGCGGCCGATCCGCTGATGACCTCCAGCACGGTCGAAGCGACGGCGACCGCCAACGCGCCCAGGAGAACGAGAGCCGTGAGAACGAATCCCGATGCCGCAGCAAGGCGTGAGGCCGGTACATAGGACTGGGTGGCGACATTTGTCAGGGCCCATCCAAGTCCTACTCCGACCCCGACAACGCCGAAGACCACTACGTACAGACCGATCGGATGAGACCACGTCAGGACCAGCAACGACATTCCACTGAGCAGCATCGAAAGCCCCATGAGCAATTCAGGACGCCAATGTTGGGCCAGGCGCCCCGACCAGTAGCTCGCAGTGCCGGCGCCGACGGACAGCGCCAGAAAAATGATGCCGGCTTCGAACGGACTGAAGCCGCGAGCCTGCTGCAAGTAGAGCGCGGAGAACACCGCCACGAGGCAATAGACTACGTTCGACACCGAGCCCGCCAGCGTGATGATGACGAACATCCCGTTCTTCAGCAATCCCAGATCCAAAAGGGGCTCGCGGCTGCGGCGTTCCAGCATCACGAATCCAGTGAGCAACGCGATTCCGGCGATCAGGCACATCAGGGTGGCGAAGGAAGTCCAGCCCCATTGATCGCCCTGGTCGACGGCCAGCATCAGCAGGGTCAGACCGCCGACGATGGTTGCCACGCCCGGCAGGTCGAGTCGCCCTGATGCCTCAGCATCGCGCGTTTCGGGGACGAATTTCATCATCAGTAGTGCTGCGACCAAGCAGATCGGAACGTTGACAAAGAATACGGCGCGCCAGCTGACATGCTCGGCAAGGGTGCCGCCTATGAAGGGGCCAAGCGCGGTTCCGATCGCGCTGAAGGCCAGGACGGTGCCCACGGCGCGTCCCTGTCGTGCGTCTCTGAAATGCGAGGTCACGACAGCGACGGCGACAGGAAAGATGAAGGCAGCTGTCACGCCTTGCACGATCCGGCCGGTGACCAGCCAGCCTGCTGATGGGGCGAGTCCGCACAACACGGAAATGCCGCAGAAGCCGGCGAGCCCGGAAACCAGCGTCTTCTTCCGCCCTTGCACGTCCGCCACACGCCCACCGGTGATCATGAACGCACCCAGCGTGAGCATGTAGCCACTGACCAGCCACTGCAAGTCGGTGGTCGGTTCCTGAAAGTCCTTGGCAATCACGGGAAGCGTCAGGTTGAGCGCGAACCAATCCATCTGTACCAGCAGCATGGACAGAGCTGCTGCCGCGATGACCGCACTCTCGCGCCGATCGAAGACCTTGCCGCCGCTGTGAAGGGGAGAAGAGGCGTCCATTGAGCACCTCGAGAGTGTGAGCCGAACCTCTCCAGACCATCGTGGCATTGACACATCTGAACGTCACCTCGTGATTGCCCCGCACGTATGGAGCAGATCGAGCGGGGGAGGGACGGCAGCCATCGTCCGCGACGGGCACCCTGATGGCGCGAGCGGCGCTCCGCTTCGTCCCACACGGTGCATCACGCGTCCACGTCCATCGCGCATCCAGACGCGCCTCGACAGGCGAAGAGGTGGATGTCCAACGGTGTTCATGACGATGTTTCGGTGCCTGAGGCGCATCGGTCGCTCCGCGCCTTGAGCCGCTCTTGGAAGGACGTCAACATGATCGTCAAGAAGCTTCACGAAGCCGGTCTGCGCAGCGAGCACGCTTACCTCGCCGCTGTGGGCTCCATCGGTCTGTCGCTGTCGTCGTGGCTGGCATCGAGCCAGCGGGAAAACCTGGAACGCGCTGACCGATGGGGCATCTTCGTCGGAGAATGGGCGCCTACCTTCTTCGCGCTCGGCTTGGCTCTGGCGAATTACGAGCGCGAGATTCCCGACCCTTCCGGCGCCGACAGCGGACGCGACTTCGTCAGCCCGCGCGAATGAACTCCTCGCACACTCGTGGCGACCTGGGATGCCGATGACCGTGATGGTCGCACGCTGTTCCCGCAATGCCGTGTGACCATCACAATCCATCCGTGCCTCAGGCGAACGTGGTGGCCCAGGTCGCCGGTCCCACCACGCCGTCGACGCTCAGGCCCTTGCCGGACTGGAAGCTGCGGCAGGCCGCGTCGGACCCCGCGCCGTACTGGCCGTCCACGGTCAGGGAGTATCCGTGCGCGCTGTTCATCCGGTACTGCCAGGTCGCCACGCTCGCGTGCACGGTGGGCGGGCTCTGCCTGAAGTTGACTCCGGGGTAGGGCAGAGGGCCGCCGCCGGGATTGACCTCGCCTTTGAGGACCCGACTGTAGAGATTGCCCGGGCATTCCGTTGCGTGATGGTCCCGGTGGCCGGTGATGGCCGGGCCGGCGCCGCCCGACACCCGCAGGCGGTTGACTCCGTAGCGGATGGCGTCGATCAGCTGGGCCGAGATGACGTCATAGGCGCTCGCGGTGCCGCCGGTCAGAGCGCAGATCGCGTACCAGTCGTCATTGCCTTGAGTGGTGCCCTGGGCCGCGGTTCGAACGTACTCGCCGCGTCCTTGAAAAAGATATCCATGGACGCATGCGAGGTGGCTGTAGGCGACGTCCGCCCAGCCATTGGAGTCCATGTGGTAGCTCTGGATGCCTCTCACCTGCGCCGCGCAGTCGGCGTGGTTGGCCCGAGCCACCTTCACGGCGTCGATGTGGTGGATCACCACACCCCCTTGCTCAGGGGTGATGTTGCTGTTGGTCCCCTCGGGTGCACGTGCACCCCACTGGGCCCGGGTGACGAACGTCGCCATCAGTTCCGTCCCCCGAGTTCGGCGGCGCAGCCGACCGCAGCGTTCAGTGGTTCGGCGTGCCGGCGACGCGCCGCCTCGGAGTCGTAGATCGCACCGGGCTGGCGAGGGTTGGTCACGGGGGTGCCCTCGGGCGGCTTCGGTGAGGCAGGGGCAGGGGCAGGGGCAGGGGCAGGGGCAGGGGCAGGGGCGGCGGCGTGTGCGGTGCCGCACTGGATCACAGGTGTGAGGGCGGTGCCGACTGCCGCCATCAGGGCGACGCGGCGTGACGTTCCGTGGCTCAAGGATTCTCCCGTTGCTGCGATATGGGTGGGCGGGGGATTCGAGGTGCGAAAGGGCAGGGTGCCCTGGTCGGTGCCTCATGCGCGGAACCGTTCCGTGCGGGCACCGCAAGGACGCGCGCCGCCAGTCGGCGCCTCCAGGTGTGAAAACGCGTGGCCAGTGACTGGGTAACGCATGACCTCGCCGCCGGACGGACCTCGGAGACCTACCTCGGCGCCAGCCGCATCCGCGGCTACACGGGCATCCCCGAACTCGTGAGGGAAAGGGCGACCGTCTACGCCTGTCCGCCCGCCGGCGTCCGCCTGCGCCGGTGACGATCCCACCCGAACGGTCCGCCCCGGACCCTGCTGCTTGCGCCATGCGGGTGGCATCCACCCGAGAAGGCCATCCGGGACGGCATCGATCACGAAGCCCCGAGGAGCCGTCGGCCACCTTGGCCGGGCCGAACGATCTGGGAGAGAACATGCGAAGCCGCACCATCACCACCGCGACCGCCCTCGTGCTCGCCGCGCTGTGCGCGGCGCCCGCGCTCGCGGCGGCCGACGAAAGCACGAAGGCGCAGCCTGCGATGGACCACAAGGGCGGCCTGAGCGCGATCGGGCTGACGGGTGACCAGCGACTGGTCGAGTTCGACGTGAAGAAGCCGTCCAAGACCTGGTCGCTGGGCAAGGTGTGGGGTCTCTCCGGTGACACCAAGCTCGTCGGCATCGACTTCCGCGTCCAGAACGAGAAGCTGTACGGCGTCGGCGACAGGGGTGGCGTCTACACCCTGAACACCACGAACGCCCGAGCCATGAAGGTGTCGCAGCTGACCGTCGCACTCGCCGGAACCACGTTCGGCGTGGACTTCAACCCGGCCGCGAACCGGCTGCGTGTCATCTCCAACACCGGACAGAACCTGCGCCACAACATCGACGACGCTGCGGCCCCTCTGACCACCACCGTCGACGGCATGCTCACCAACCCCACCACGCCCCCGTCGACCGCCATGGGCGTGACCGGCGCCGCCTACACCAACAACGACCTGAACGCGTCGACCGCGACGACCCTGTTCGACCTCGACACCATGGCAGACCGCATCTCCCTGCAGTCACCCGCCAACGCCGGCTCCCTCGCCCCCACCGGCAACCTCGGCGCCAACGCCGACCTGGACGCCGGATTCGACATCTACTTCGACGCGGCCGCCGGTATGAACCACGGCTTCGCGACCATCGGCACGGGCGGTTCCTACCGCCTCTACTCCGTCAACCTGCTGGTCGGCAAGGCCACCGACAAGGGCGCCTTCCCGAAGAAGTACCAGGTCACCGACATCGCCCTGCCGATCGATCAGAAGTAGTCCTCCGCCTCTCTGCCACCTTCCGTGGGCGGCCGCGTTCCTTGCGACCGCCCACGGGGGGTGAGAGGGATCCGCCGGCCCCGTGCGCGACGGTCCGCAGGCGAAGAGTCGGACGGGGAGGGCCATCAGGACCAGGGGAGTGGGGGAGGCAGCGGTGGAAGCTGCCGGACGGCCTTGACGGCGGCCATGACCCGGGCCTTCGACCACATCGGCGCAGCCTCGGAGACAGTCGCGCCCAGGAGGGCTGCGGTAGTGCCGAACTCCGCGGCTTCCTGCCGACAGGTCTCGCACGCCCGCAGGTGGTGCTCGAAGCCCGCGCGTTCCCCGGGGTCGAGCGCCCCCAGCGCGTAGGCGGCGGAGAGCGCATCGGTCGCGTGCTGTTTCACGTGGTGTCCCTCATGCGGTCGCGAAGCCGGATCTCGACCGGAAGGTCGGGTGTCGGCAGTGGTTCGTAGCGGACGGGTGCGGGGATGGCACGGTTCGTCACCTTGACTCCGGCGACTGACCCGTTCGAGGGAAGGGCGCGCCGTCCGCCCAGCCGGCGAGTGACCCGCGGCGAAGGCAGGCGTGAGGGAACCGCCTGAGGATCTGGGGTTCCCCGCGGGCCGAGCGGATTCCCCGCCCGGTCTCGGATCTCCAGAGGAGGTAGTCGAGATGGTTCGTGTACGACGTGGTCTCGCGGTGGCGGTCGTGGCCGGTGCCGTCGTGATGGGCGGCGGGGCGATGGCTTCGGCTGATGCCGGGGCGCAGGGTGTGGCCGCGTACTCGCCGGGAGTGGGATCGGGCAACCTCGTCCAGGTTCCCCTCCACATCCCGGTGAACGCCTGTGGCAACACCGTCAGTGTCATCGGGCTGCTGAACCCGGCGTTCGGCAACACCTGCGTCAACGCCTGACGCACCGCCAGAGCCACCGGTCCGCCGCGCGACGAGGCGGCGCGGACCGGTGACCTGACCCGGCGCGGGCGCGCGGATGCTCCGGGAAGGCCCGGGTGCCCGCCGGTGAGGCAGGCCGGGCGGGTCGGGCCGCGGGTGGCTGTCGGTCCAGCCACCCGCGGCAACCGCCCACCAGTTGAGAGGGCCGCTGCCCCTCCGCGACCACAGGCCCGACGGTGGCGCGCGCGACCGGTTGACGGGCGAGCCCGCCCCCTGGTCACACCTCTGTCCATCCGGCGTGAGCGGTCAGGACACATGAGGCAACATCAGCCGTCGAGTTCACTCGTCCGGGGGAAGCACCAATCCGCTGGGCAGAGGCTGCCGAATGCCGAGTGTGACCAGCTTCCGCAACACCCTCTCCAGCGCCGCACGGGGCGCCCTGGCCGGGCTTCTCGCCGCCTTCGCGGCGCTTGCCGTGGCCGAGTTGGTCGCCGGGCTCGTGCGGCCCGCCGCAGGGCCCGTGACCGTGGTGGGAGGCGCGGTCATCGACCGGACGCCGGCCGCTGTGAAGGACTTCGCGATCCGGCAGTTCGGCCAGAACGACAAGACCGTGCTGCAGCTCGGCATCCTCGTACTCCTCGTCCTCATCGCCATCGGCCTGGGCCTCGTCGCGCTGCGGCATCGCAGGCTCGGCGCCGCCGGCGTGCTGCTGTTCGGCGTCATCGGCGCCGCAGCCGCGCTGAGCCGCCCCGATTCCACGGGCGCCGGTGACGTGCTCCCTTCGATCGTCGGAGCACTCGCGGGATCCGTCACTCTCTTCGTTCTGGCCGGCAGGGCGACCCTGACGCCCTCTTCCCCGGAGAGAGAAGAGGGTCAGGGGGCGTGGGGCAGGCGCGGGTTCCTCGCGGCGGCGGGCCTCACCGCCGTCGCGGCGACGTCCGCGGGCGTGCTGGGGCGCTACCTGGCGGGCCGAAAGGGACAGGGCGCCATCGCCTCGCGGGAGAACCTGGTCCTGCCCGCGCCCGCCTCACCGGCGCAGGCCGTACCGGTCGGCGCGCGGCTGAAGGTGCCCGGTATCAGCGCTTTCACCACCCCGAACCGCGACTTCTACCGCGTCGACACCGCCCTCACGGTGCCCAAGGTCGATGCCGGGACGTGGCGGCTGCGGATCCACGGCGCAGGAGTCGCCCGGCCCCGCACCTACACCCTCGACCAGCTGCTGGCCCGCCCGCTCATCGAACGGGACATCACGCTGACGTGCGTCTCGAACGAAGTCGGCGGCCCCTACGTCGGGAACGCCCGCTGGCTCGGCGTCCCCCTCCGTGACCTCCTCCAGGACGTCGGCGTCCGCCCCCCGTCCCAGGGCGGTACGGCGGACCAGCTCGTCGCCCGCTCGGTGGACGGCATGACGCTCGGCTCACCCGTCGAGGACGTGATGGACGGACGCGACGCGATGCTCGCCGTCGGCATGAACGGCGAACCGCTGCCTTTCGACCACGGGTTCCCGGTCCGCATGCTCGTGCCCGGCCTCTACGGCTATGTCTCGGCCTGCAAGTGGATCGAGTCACTCGAACTCACCACCTTCGACGCCTACGACCCGTACTGGGTCAAGCGAAAGTGGGCCCGTCGCGCGCCGATCAAGACGCAGGCCCGCATCGACACACCCAAGCCCTTCGCCCGCCCCGCCGCCGGCATCGTGACCGTGGCGGGCGTCGCCTGGGCCCAGCACCGCGGCGTCACCCGTGTCGAGATCCGAGTCGACGACGGGCCGTGGCGGGACGCGGACCTCGCCGCCCAGGACACCGTCGACACCTGGCGCCAGTGGTCCTACCGCTGGAACGCCACACCCGGCGGCCACACACTCACCGTCCGCGCCACCGACGGCACCGGCCAGGTGCAGACCGAACAGCGGACCCGCACCATCCCGGACGGGGCGAGCGGCTGGCACAGCGTCTTCGTCACCGTCCCCTAGACCCCCGGACCGGCCAGGGCGCCGGCCCCGGAAGCACCACCGCGGTACCCCACCCTCACCAGCAGTTCCCAAGGAGTAGAAGATCATGAACAGCGCAAAGATCCGCCGCACCGCGATCGCCGTCGCCGCCGCAGCCCTGCTGCCCTTCTCCCTGGCCGCGTGCTCCGACTCCGACGGCGACACCAAGTCCGCCCCCAGCGCCGCCGCGGGAGACCAGGCGAAGACGGCCACGGCCACCCCGTCGGACGACGCCATGACCGACGACCAGCCCTTCGGCCCGGCCTGTGCCGGTGTCCCCAAGGAGGGTGCCGGTTCGTTCGACGGCATGGCCAAGGACCCGGTGGCCACGGCCGCTTCGAACAATCCGGCCCTGTCCACCCTGGTCACCGCGGTGAAGAAGGCCGGGCTCGTGGACACGCTGAACAACGCCAAGGACATCACGGTCTTCGCGCCGACGAACGAGGCATTCGCGAAGATCCCGAAGGCCGACCTGGACAAGGTCCTCGCCGACAAGGCGACGCTCACCAAGATCCTCACCTACCACGTCGTGGGGCAGAAGCTGACGCCGAAGCAGCTGGAGAACGGCTCCTTCGAGACCCTGGAGAAGGGCAAGATCACCACGTCCGGCTCGGGCGAGTCCTACAAGGTCAACGACACCGCGAGCGTGGTCTGCGGCAACGTCAAGACCGCCAACGCCAACGTCTACATCATCGACACCGTCCTGATGCCGAAGTAGCGGCTGCCCGAGGACCCTGGAACCGCCGGTGGCCCCGTACCCTTCCTCGCCGGAGAGCGCGGGGCCACCTGCTCCTCCGCGGGAGCGGGATGCACGCATCCCGTTCACGGCCACTCCTTCAGGGAAGAGACGCAGAGCGGCTCGCTGGTGGGCCGATCCGAGCCGCCGGCCGGCACCGGGCACCTGCCGTGCTGCCTCGTCCTGAGGCTCGGACGGATCAGACCAGCGGCCGGTCCGTGGCCCTGATCGGCGAGGGGAGCTCGGTGGCTCCCCGCAGATAGCGGTCCGTCGCGGCTGCAGCCGCCCTGCCCTCGGCAATGGCCCAGACCACGAGGGAAGGACCTCGTCCGGCGTCACCCGCGACGAAGACGCCGGTGGACGCCTCCTCGGCGGCACTGCCGAACGGTGCCTGCACTGCACGGCCGGGGGACGCGCCCTCCTCCAGCGGTGGCGTGGCGGCAGGCGGCAGTGCCGCGAAGTCCGGAGTCCGGGCGAAGGTGCCCTCGGCGCCGACCGAAAGGCCGAGCGGGCCGACCAGTCCCGGATCCTGGCCGGGGCCCCGGAACCCGAGGGCGAGCAGGACGAGCTGAGCGGGGAGTACACGGGTCGTGCCCGGCAGTGGGTCCCTGCCGCCGGATTCCACCGCGCCGAGCACCAGAGCCCTGACTCGGCCCGACGGGTCACCGTCGAAGCGGACGGCGACGGAGGAGAAGGCCCGGGGGTCGCAGCCGTCGCGGGCCCACGCCTCCTCGTGGGCGTGGGACACCCGGAAGACCCTCGGATGCACGAGCGGCCACGGTTCGTCGGACGCGCGGCCGCGATCCGGCCGTGGGTGGACGTCCATCTGCACGACGGACCTCGCCTCCTGGCGCAGCGCGGTCCCGAGGCAGTCGGATCCCGTGTCACCTCCACCGATGATGACGACGTCCTTGCCCTGTGCGGACAGCGACGCAGGCACGGGATCGGACGCCGTGGAGCGGTTGGCCGCCGTCAGGTACTCCATGGCGTGATGGATCCCGCCCAACTGCCGTCCCTGACAGCGCATTTCCCTCGGTACGGTCGCGCCGGTGGCGACCACCACCGCGTCGAACTCGACCTTCATCAGAGCCGCGTCCACGGGGCCGCCGACGTCGGAGCCGGGGCGGAACCGCGTGCCCTCCTGCTCCATCTGCGCGAGTCTCCAGTCCAGCCGTTCCTTGGACATCTTGAAGTCGGGGATGCCGTAGCGAAGGAGCCCGCCGATGCGGTCGGCTCTCTCGTAGACCGTGACGGCGTGCCCGGCGCGGGTGAGCTGCTGGGCCGCGGCGAGTCCGGCCGGCCCGGATCCCACGACCGCGACCGAGCGGCCCGAGGGCTTGGTGGGCCGCAGAGGAGCGACGAACCCGCGAGCCCACGCCTGGTCGGCCACGGCCTGCTCGACGTTCTTGATCGTCACGGGGTCGTCGGTCAGCGCGAGGACACAGGCGTCCTCGCAGGGCGCCGGGCAGAGCCGGCCGGTGAAGTCAGGGAAGTTGTTCGTGGCGTGCAGCCGTTCCGAGGCCGTGGCCCAGTCCCCGTGGGCGGCGTACACGTTCCATTCCGGGATGAGGTTGCCGAGCGGGCAACCGCCGTGGCAGAAGGGCACGCCGCAGTCCATGCATCGTCGTGCCTGGGCGGAGACCACCGGCAGCAGCGGCTGGCCCGTGTGCACCTCGTCCCAGTCTCCGACGCGCTCGCCGGCGGGCCTGGACGGCGCGGGTCGCCGCGGTATGCGGAGAAAGCCTGCCGGGTCGGTCATGGTGCCCTCTGCGGGTCTCTGAGGGAAACCGGTGGGGACGCACCTCATCGTACGTCCGTGCACGTCGGCAGGGCCTGCCCTGGCCGACCGCCATGCCCCGCCTGTCTCCTTTCTTCCCGCTTCCCGCCTCCCGGCGGGATGCGGGGCGCACGGCCTCCCGGCGGATTCCGGGCAATCGTGCCCTCGGTACATCCCGGCGCGTCCCGGCCTCGAATCAGCTGTACGAGCCTGCGGCCGCGAGCCACGGTCCACCGATCACCAGCCCCACCCCACCGGCAGGGGCGTCGGTGCGGTCCACGTCGACCGTGCACGCCGGCGTTCGACAGACACCCGTCAGGGAGAGCCCTTATGCGAGGCAACCCGTTGGAGACGGCGACGCCCCCCGGCACCGTCGCCCCGGCACATGGCGACCGGATGATCGACGCGACGGGCGTGGAGGAGCTGCTCGGCCGTCTGCTGGCCGAGGTCGCCGGTCTGGAATCCGTGGCGCCGGAAAGCGACTTCTTCCAGGATCTGGGGGCCGACTCGCTCCTCATGGCGCACTTCTGCGCGCGGGTGAGGAAGCAGAGCGGGCTGCCGTCGCTCTCCATGAGGGACGTCTACCGGCATCCGACCATCCGCGGCCTGAGCATCGCCCTGACGGCATCGCCCGTCACGCATCCGCCCGACCGCCCGAGGGTGCCGCACGAGACGACCGCCGTCCCACCTGCGGGCGACGCGCACGAGGCGCCGCCCGCAGCTCTCGGCCGCCCCCGCGTACTCGTCTGCGGTGCGGTGCAACTCCTGACCTATCTCGTCTACTCGCTCCTCCTCGCCGCCCTCGTCACCGGGGGATACGCATGGATCGCAGCGGGCGACGGTCCACTCGACGACTACCTGCGGTCCGTGGCCTTCGGCGCCGCGGCACTCCTGATCCTGTGCGCCCTGCCGATCCTCGCGAAGTGGCTGCTCATCGGACGGTGGAAGCCGGGACGCATCCGGATCTGGAGCTTCGGCTACATGCGGTTCTGGCTGGTCAAGACGCTGGTCCGGGCGAATCCGCTGGTCCTGACGGTGGGGACGCCGCTGTACTCGTTCTACCTGCGCGCACTCGGCGCCCACCTGGGCCGCGGCGTCACCGTCCTGTCCCGGACCGTGCCCGTCTGCACCGACCTGCTGTCCGTCGGGGACCACACGGTGGTCCGCAAGGACTCCCGGATCAGCTGCTACCGCGCCCGCGGCTCCGTGATCGAGACCGGCCCCGTGACCCTCGGCCGCGGCGTCGTCGTCAGCGAGTCGACGGTGCTCGACATCGGGACCGTGATGGCCGACGGCTCCCAGCTCGGTCACGCCTCGTCGCTCCATGCCGGGCAGTCCGTCCCCCGAGGAGAGCACTGGCACGGGTCGCCCGCACAGCCCTGCGACAGCGACTTCCAGGGCGTCGATGCCGCCCCCTGCGGCTCCGTACGCCGAGCCGTCCACGGGGTGGGGCAGGTCCTCGTCGCCACGGCCGTCGTCGCGCCCCTGGCGGTCGGCGGGCTGGACGTCCTGCTGTCCAAGACCCCGCAGCTGGCGGCCGTACTGGAACCCGGGCCGGCCGCCCTCTCGGACCCGGGCTTCTACGGGGACCTGCTGGCGTTCACCGCCCTCGTGCTCCTCGGCGGGCTCCTGATCGCCCTGCTGCTTCTGCCCGTGGTGTCGCGACTGGCCGGTCGGATCGTCGTCCCCGGTCGGATCTATCCGCTCTACGGATTCCACCACGCGGTCCACCGCCTGGCGACGGTCCTGACCAACCGACGGAGCCTGACCCGGCTCTTCGGCGACAGTGCCGCCGTCGTGCACTACCTGCGCTGGATCGGATACGACCTCTCCCGTGTGGAGCAGACGGGCTCGAACTTCGGGACCGTCGTCAAGCACGAGAGCCCCCTGATGAGCCGCGTCGGCAGGGGAACGATGATCGCCGACGGCCTCTCCCTCATGAACGCGGACTACTCCAGCACCTCGTTCCGCGTGTCGCCCACCCGCATCGGGGCCCACAGCTTCCTCGGCAACCTGATCGCCTACCCCGCGCGAGCGAGGACCGGAGACAACTGCCTCCTCGCCACCAAGGTCATGGTGCCCGTGGACGGCAAGATCCGGGAGAACGTCGGCCTGCTGGGCTCCCCCAGCTTCGAGATCCCGCGCTCGGTGCTCCGCGACCATTCGTTCGACGAGGTCCGCACCGAAGACGAGCTGGCGCGCCGCCTCGCCGCGAAGAGCCGGCACAACGCCCTGACCATGGCCTGGTACCTGCTCACCACGTGGTTCTACCTCTTCCTCCTCACCCTGCTCTTCGCCGGCGCCGCGGACCTGTACCAGCAGGCCGGTCTGTGGGTGTTCGCTCTGGCCAATGCGGTCCTGCTCCCGTGCACCATCGCCTACGGCGTCCTCGTCGAGCGGGTCGTCACCCTGTTCGGTCCGCTCGGGCCGCTGTTCTGCTCGATCTACGACGTGCGGTTCTGGAGGCGGGAACGGTACTGGAAGGTCCCCGCCGAGGCGTATCTCCGTGTCCTGAACGGCACGCCGTTCAAGTCCGCGGTCTGGCGGATGCTGGGAGTCCGCGTCGGGAAGGGAGTCTTCGACGACGGCTGCAGCCTCCCCGAGCGGTCGATGGTGACCATCGGCGCCGGGTCCACGCTCAACGCGGGCAGTGTCGTGCAATGCCACTCGCAGGAGGACGGCGCCTTCAAGTCGGAACCGAGCGTGCTGGGCCCGGACACCACGCTCGGCGTCGGTGCCTTCGTCCACTACGGCGTGGAGATCGGGGCTCGTGCCCTCCTGGAGACCGACTCCTTCCTGATGAAGGGCGAGACCGTGCCGGACGGCGGCCGGTGGGCCGGCAATCCCGCCCACCCGGCCGACCACCTGGACGAAGGAGGCGAGCTCCGATGACCGCCGCACTTGACGCACCGACCGACGAGACGTCGACCACGACCGCATGGACGCTGGTTCCGCCTTGGACCACGACGCCCGTAAGGGGCTGGGCGGAGAGGACGATTGCCCTACCGAACAACACGTCCACCCTTCTGCGGGAACGCGCCGCAGACCTCGGTGTGCCCCTCTCGGCGCTCCACCTGGCTGCGTACAGCAAGGTCCTCGCGGCACTCTCCGGGGAGTCGACTGTGGCACTCGCCCGGCTGACCGCGCCGGGACGGTACGTGCCGTGCCGGGTGACCGTCGCGCCGGGCACGTGGCGCGACCTCGTAGGCATCGCCGCTCACGCGGAAGAGCTGCTGGGCGACGAGGAAGCGGCCTGGCCCCCCGACCTTCCCGCTCCGAGCCGGAAGAGCCACCCCGAGGCCGTTTTCGATCCGGACGGGCACGCACCAGACCTCCCCACCGACGCGGTCCTGTGCCTCGGCGTGACGGAGGACGCCGGCCGGCCGGCCCTGAAGCTGCGGTTCCGCACGGACGCACTGGACGACGACGCCGGCGCGCGGATCGCCGGGTACCACCTCCAGGCACTCCGAGGCATCCTGACCGACCCGGAAGCCCGCCACGACCGCCAATGCCTCCTCTCACCCGCAGAGATCCGATTCCAGACGGACGACCTCGCCGGACCGCGAAAGCCCCTGCCGGACCGGCGGTTCCACGAACTGTTCGAGGACCGCGCACACCGGCACCCGGACACCGTCGCCGCCGTGCACCGCGGGCGAGAATGGACGTACCGCGACCTCAACGTCCGGGCCAACCGCCTCGCCCACGCCCTCCTGGCCCGTGGCCTGCGCCGCGAGGACACGGTCGCCGTCGTGCTCCCACGTGACCTGCACTGGATGGCCGGCGTCCTCGCCGTCTTCAAGGCCGGCGGCACCTATCTGCCGGTGGATCCGGACTATCCGCCCGAGCGCATCGCCACCATGCTGCGACGCGCCGCATGCCGCGTCGTGCTCACCGCACCGGGCAGCGCCGCACACCTCGACCGGGCACTCGCCACACGGACGGCCCCGGACGTGATCGACACCCCCTCCGTCGCGGAGAGCGGCAGCGGCGACGACGACCTCGGCATCCCCGTACCGGCCGACGCCCTCGCCTACATCTTCTTCACCTCCGGGTCGACCGGCGAACCCAAGGGCGCGATGGTCGAGCACGCGGGCATGCTCAACCACCTCCTGGCCAAGACCGAGGACCTCGGCGTCCGGTCGGGATCCGTCGTGGCACAGACGGCCTCGCAGTGCTTCGACATCTCGCTGTGGCAGCTGCTCGCCGCCACCCTGGTGGGCGGCCGGACACTGCTCGTGGAACAGGACGCGGTCCTGGACGTCCACCGGTTCCTCGACCTGATCACCGAAGAGCGGGTCGGCGTGCTCCAGGTCGTCCCCTCCTACCTCGACGTCCTGGCCTCGTCCCTGGAGCGGGCCCCCCGCACACTGCCCGACCTCGCATGCGTCTCGGTGACCGGTGAGGCGCTCCGGGCCGACCTGGTCCGACGCTGGTTCCGCGTCAGGCCCGGCAGCAGCCTCGTCAACGCGTACGGGCTGACCGAGACGTCCGACGACACCAACCACGAGGTCATGCACGGCGCGCCCCCACAGGACCGCGTCCCCCTCGGACGACCGATCCGCAACGCGCGCGTCCACGTCCTGGACGACAACCGGAATCCCGTCCCGCTCGGGGCCCCCGGCACCATCGCCTTCTCCGGCGTCTGCGTGGGCCGCGGCTACGTCAACGACCCGGAGCGCACCGCCGCGTGCTACCGGTCCGACCCCCTCCGCCCCGGAGAGCGCCTCTACCTGGGCGGGGACGTCGGCCGCTGGCTGCCCGACGGACGCCTCGAGTTCCTGGGGCGCCGCGACTCCCAGGTCAAGATCCGAGGGTTCCGGGTGGAGATCGGCGACGTCGAAGCCGCTCTCCTGCGCGTACCAGGGGTACGCGAAGGGGCGGTCGTGGTCACCGGCGCGGAAGGGCACGGACGTCACCTCGTCGCGTTCCACAGCGGCGACCCGGCACTCGGCTCCGACCGCCTCCGACACCTGCTGGCCGACATGCTGCCCGCCTTCATGGTTCCGACCCTGTGCCACCACCGGGACGGACTCCCGCTGACCCCCAACGGCAAGATCGACCGCAAGGCGCTCGGCGCCCTCGCCGAAACGATCCTCCGCGGTGACACGCAGGGTGACACCCCCCGCCCGGGGACGGAGGAACGGCTGGCCGAGGCGTGGGCGGCGGTCCTCGGCACGGACCCTTCCACGATCAGGCGGGGTGACTCGTTCTTCGACCTCGGCGGAACCTCCCTCACCGCCGTCCAGCTCGTCGTGGCGCTGGACAGGATCGTGTCCCTGCGCGATCTGGCGGCATCACCGACCCTCGCCGCTCAGGCCACGCTCATCGACGCACATGAGGGGGGTGACCGCTCCGCCGACGACCGCATGGAGGCGAAGACCACCTGAAGGCACGACACGAACGAGGAGCGCGACATGAGGACCGCACTGTTCCGAGGACACCGCGCACCGGGACCGACGGCGACACCGCAGATCGAGAGCTCCGCGGGAGCCACGGGAGCGGCCGCATGGGCGGAGGAGCACCACGCCGACGTGCTCGGCGTCGTCGCCGAACACGGAGCGGCCGTCGTGACGGGCCTCGGTCTCCGCACGGTCTCCGACGTCGTCGCCGTCCTCGCGACGCTGCAACTGAGCCCGGCCAGGGAGACCGAAGGCTTCGCGCCCCGTACCCCGTACGCCGACGGCCTCTACTCCTCGGCCGCCTGGCCGCCCCAGCGCCCCATGTGCATGCACCACGAGCTGAGCTACGCCGGACGATTCCCCGGTCTGCTGTGCTTCGCCTGCCTCGAGGCCCCGACCACGGGCGGCGCGACCGCACTGGCCGACGCCGCCGCCGTCCTGGAAGCCCTTCCCGAGGACGAGGTTCGACGCTTCGAACAAGAGGGCTGGATCCTCACCCGGGCCTACCACGAGGAGATCGGCACCCCCCTCTCCCAGGCATTCGGCACCGATGACCCCACCGCGATCGACACCTACTGCCACGCCAACGGCATCGAGGCGGACTGGCAACCCGACGGTTCTCTGCGCACCCGGCAGCACCGCAGAGCCGTCGTACCCCACCCGGACACAGGACGACGCTGCTGGTTCAACCAGATCGCGTTTCTCAACCAGGGGACGATGGACCCCGAGGTGCGCCGGTTCCTCATCGACGAGTACGGCCCCGAAGGACTGCCGTTCGACACCCGCTACGGCAACGGCGACCCCGTCCCGGCCGACACCGTCGAGCTGATCAACAAGGTGTACGAGGCCCACACCGTCCGCCGGCCGTGGCGGGAGGGCGACCTGATGCTCGTCGACAACGTCCGCACCGCACACAGCCGAGAAGCCTACGAGGGCCCCCGCAGGGTCGTCGTCGCGATGGCGGACCCGAAGCGGCAGACGACACCCGCCGAGCGGACAGGGAGCGCAGCGACATGAACGCCCTGCACCCCGTGTCCGAACAGTCCCCGCCGCAGGAGGACGTCTCGGCCCCGCCCTTCGCCGTCGTCCCCGGGCGCCAGGTGAAGCAGGTTCTCGACGGCGCGGAGACCACCGTGAAGGACATCGTCGAAGCCGCCTACCACCTGCATGCCGCAGGGCGGACGGTGAACCCCGCGTCGACCTTCCTCCGGTTCCCCGACCGGGCGACCGCGCGCATCATCGCCCTGCCGGCCTCCCTCTCCGGCGCGTCCCGTGTCGACGGGCTCAAGTGGATCTCCAGCTTCCCGGCGAACGTCAGGTCGGGCATCCCGCGGGCATCCGCGGTCCTCATCCTCAACGACCCCCTGACCGGCTACCCCTTCGCCTGCATGGAGAGCTCCGTCATCAGCGCCGTCAGGACGGCGGCCTCCGCCGCGTCCGCCGCCGACCGGCTCAGCCGGGGGAGACCACGGGCGACGCGCGTGGGATTCATCGGGACGGGCCTCATCGCACGCTACGTCCACACCTACCTCCGGGGCACCGGCTGGTCCTTCACCGACATCGGCGTCCACGACCGCTCGGCGGAGAGCGCCGCGGGCTTCCGGCTCTATCTGGAGCAGTCCGGTGCCGAGGGGCGCGTCACCGTGCACACCGACCCCGAACAACTCGTCCGCAACAGCGACCTGCTGGTCTTCGCCACCGTGGCGGCCACGCCGCACATCAGCGACCCCTCGTGGTTCGACCACCACCCGGTGATCCTCCACATCTCCCTGCGCGACCTGGCCCCCCGGGTCCTGCTGTCCGCCACGAACATCGTCGACGACCCGGACCACTGCCTGCGTGCCCAGACGTCTCCTCACCTCACCGAGAAGCTGACGGGCAACAGGGACTTCGTCCACGGCACCCTGGCCGACGTGATGTCAGGCCGGGTATCGGTGCCACCGGACCGGACCGCGATCTTCTCGCCGTTCGGTCTCGGCGTCCTCGACCTCGCCGTCGGCAAGTACGTCTACGACACCTTGGCGGGTTCCGGAGAACTCGTCATCGTCGACGACTTCTTCGACGAGCTCGGGCGCTACGGCTGAGACAGGCCCGAGGCCAAGCCGACCGGCCGCCGAGCCCGAGAGGAGAGCACCGTGCCCGTCATCACCGCACCTCACGACTTCAACGAGGACGATCTCTACGTCGACCTGATGCCGACGCTCGGCCGGCCGCTCTTCCTGAAGTGCGAAGGCTTCAACTTCGCGGGCTCCATCAAGGTCAAGGCCGCCGCGGAGATGGTCGAATCGGCCGAGCGGAGGGGCGTGCTCACCTCGGACTCCATCCTGGTCGAGTCCTCCTCCGGCAACCTGGGCGTGGCACTCAGCGTCATCGCCGCGAGCAAGGGGTACGCGTTCGTCTGCGTCACCGACGCACGGTGCAACCTCACGACGCGGCTCATGATGGAAGCACTCGGTGCCCGGGTGATCGTCGTATCGGACGGTGGCGACAGCAACCTGCTGGCCGCCAGACTGAACACCGTCCGTGGCCTCTGCGCCTCGGACCCCCGCTACACCTGGCTGAGCCAGTACTCCAATCCGGACAACTGGAAGGCCCACTACCACCTGACGGCCCCCGCGATCGCCCAGGCGTTCCCCCGCATCGACGTCCTGTTCGTCGGCGTCGGAACCACCGGCACCCTGATGGGCTGCGCCCGCTACTTCCGGACCTGGAACCGGCCGGTACGCATCGTCGCCGTGGACACCGCGGGATCCGCGATCTTCGGCGACCGACCGGGGCGCCGGATGATCCCCGGACTCGGCATGAGCATGCGACCGCCCCTCCTCGACCGGGCCTACGTCGACGAAGTGGTACGGGTCGACGAGTCCGACACCATCCGTACCTGCCGCGCCATGGCCACACGCGGGTTCCTCTTCGGCGGATCCACCGGAACCGTCGTCAGCGGCGCCGCGGACTGGCTCGACGGCCACGACGACGAGGACCTCACCTGCGTGGCGATCTCCCCGGACCTCGGAGAGCGCTATCTCGACACCGTCTACCAGTCCAACTGGGTACGCGCCCTCTACGGCGACGACGTCCTGGACGACGACGCCGAACGACCCCCCGCACCCGCTCGGAGGACGGCCGACCGGCCGTCGGCCTGAGGTCCGGCCCGGCACTGATCCGCGGGAGCCTCTTCCCCCGCCGGAGGCCCGGCCCCGGGATGCCGGGGCCGGGCCGTGTTCCTCGGTGTGCAGGGGTGCCGGGCGTCAGCTCACCTGGAGCGAGACGTCGTCAAGGACGAACGACGTCTGCAGGGACTGGTCCTCCACCGACGTGAAGTCGAGGGTGACGGTCTGGCCGGCGAAGGACGAGAGGTCGTACGACTTCTCGACGTAGCCCGTGGCCGCGTCCAGGTTGGAGTAGGACGCCAGTTGGCTGCCGCCCACCTTGACCGTGGCCACGTCGTAGGCCACGCTCTCGGTCTCGTCCGTGTCGATGTGGACGAAGAACGAGAGGCGGTACGAGGCGCAGCCCGAGGGGATGGACAGGGACTGCGCGGCCTTCTCGGTGTAGCTGGACCCCCGTCCGCCCAGCCACGCCTTGTAGCTGCCTGCGTGCGCGGCCTGCCGCGAGTCGTTGGTGATCACGCCGGCGCTCGCGCTCCACGGGCTGCTGCCGTTCTCGAAGCCGCCGTTGACCACGAGCTGGCGCGGCGTGCAGGAGCCGCCGCCCGTGACCGTCAGGGAGTAGGTGGTGGTGTGGCTCGTGGTGCCCGTGCCGGTGACCGTGAGGGTGTAGGTGCCGGGCGTGGTGCTCGCGCCGACCTGGACGGACAGGGACGAGGAGTCGCCGGACTGGACCGACGTCGGGGTGAGCGTGGCGGTCACGCCGGCCGGCGCGCCGGAGACGGAGAGACCCACGGTCTGGGCGGCGCCGCTCACGGTGGCGGTGTTCACCGTCGCCGAGACGGACCCGCCGGGGGCCGCGCTGCCCGCGGACGGGCTCACGCCGACCGAGAAGTCCTGCGCCGGGGTGGTGCCGCCGACGGCTTGCTTCCAGAGGGCGTAGGCGACCCCGTCGGCGCTGCGGTTCAGTACCGTCGCGCTGACGTTGCTCGTGGTGTCACAGGCGCTGTGGTAGCAGGAGTCATAGGCGGTGTTGGCGGATCCGCCCCACTTCTGCGCCTGGGCCGTGGTCTTGCGGGCGCTCGCGCCGGCCGCGTATCCGGAGGTCGGGATCCCACCCTGCTGGAAGGAGTAGTCGTCGCTGCGGCCCTGGCCCTCGGTGTTCTCCTCGGGCGCCAGGTTCAGGGAGGTCCAGTACGCCTTGAGGGGCGCGGCGGCGGTGGAGTTGAGGTTGTTGACGAAGTAGCCGCCGTTGGTGGAGCCGACCATGTCGAAGTTGTAGTACGCCTTGATGGTCGCGCGCTGGGCGCCGGTGAGCCGGTTGACGTAGAAGGCCGAGCCGTTGAGGCCCTGCTCCTCGTCGGTCCACCAGGCGAAGCGCACGTGCTTGGTCATCGTCGGGTTCTTCTGGGCGAGAACGAGGGCGTTCTCCAGCAGGGTCGCGGAGCCCGACCCGTTGTCGTTGATGCCGGGGCCGGCCGAGACGCCGTCCAGGTGCGCACCGAACATGACGACCTGGTCGGCGGGGCCGCCCGGCCAGTCGGCGATCAGGTTGTTCGACGGGTAGGTGCACGAGGTGCAGTTCTGCTCGGTCACCGTGTATCCGGCGGCCTGCAGCTTGCCCTTCACGTACGCCAGGGACTGGGTGTGACCGGCGCTGCCCGCCCGGCGGTTGCCGCCGTTCTGGCTCGCGATCGTGTTGAACTGGGTCAGGTGTGCCTGCACCTTGGCGACGTCGACGTCCGGCGGGTCGTTGCCGGGCTGGGTCCCGCCGACGTTGAGCGTGTAGTCGGCGGTGTGCGACAGCGTGGTGCCCTGGCCCTTGACGACGATCGCGGACGTGCCGGGAGCCGCGTTGGCGGTGGCGGTCAGGGTCAGCACCGAGGACTGGCCGGACTGGACCGTCGAGGGGTTGAAGGAGGCGGTCACCCCGGCGGGCAGGCCGGTGGCGGTCAGCGTCACCGACTGGGCGGCGCCGGTCGTGACGGCGGTGCCGACGGTGGTGGTCACCGAGCCGCCCTGCTGGGCGGTGCCGGACGAGGGGTTGAGCGACATCGAGAAGTCGTCGTTCTGGCCGCTCGGGGTGCAGGTCGGGTCGGCCGACTGGGCGGGCACGGTGATCGCGTCCCACGCCGCCTTCGTCCTCGTGAAGAGGCCGCAGGTCGCGTCGAGCGACTTGGCGGAGCTGAGCGTCGCCGTGCGGTACTTCTTGTAGCTCATGCTGCTGGTCTTGAGCAGCATGCCACCGTAGAAGATCTTGCCGGCGGTCTGTATCCCCACGCCCGTCAGGGTGCTCTGGTTACAGGTGCTGCTGCTGGGCTTGCCGCCGCCGGGGTTGGTGCCCTCGGCCAGCAGGTAGAACCAGTGGTTCAGCGGGCCCGCTGCGGCGTGCACCTCGGTGCCGGGGATCGCCGAGCTGTAGCAGGCCGGGTCGTTGTTCACGGCCGGCGGGTTGTACATGTTGCGGATCGGGCCGCGCCCCTGGAGGTTGATGACCTCGCCGACCGTGTAGTCGGGGACGTCGTAGGGGGCCGGCTGGTTGATGTACGCCTCGGTCAGGGCGCCGAATATGTCACCGGTGCCCTCGCCGAGCCCTGCCTCCTGACCGCTGGTGCCTCCGGGGGTGTTGGAGTCGATGGCGTGTCCGTACTCGTGGGCCACCACGTCCACGCCGGCTATCCACTCGTTGGCGCTGTTGCGCCCGATGGTCACCGCGCTGCCGTCCCAGTAGGCGTTGAGTTCGCCGAGCCCGACCTTGGCGGGGAAGCTGCGGCCGTTGCCGTTGACGCCGTTGCGGCCCAGCCACTGGCCGAGCATGTCCCACTGTTTCTGCGCGGCGAACATCAGGTCGACGCAGCCGGTCTCCTTGCTCGTGGGGTTGCCGGTGCCCCAGGAGTCGGAGGACTTCGAGAAGACCGCGCCGGTGCTGTAGTCGGCGCAGCTCAGGCCGGTCCGGTTCGGGTCGCGGAGGGAGTAGGTGGAGCCCGAGGCGGTGGTGTCGATGGTGACGGGGCCGGGCCCGTTCCACTTGCTGTTGCCGGTGCCCGCCACCACGTCGTCGTAGCTGTCGACGACGGCACCGGAACGGGCGTCGACGAAGACGTGCAGCTTGCTGGGCGCGCTCTTCGTACGGCCGTGCAGCACGGTCTCCCAGGCCAGCACCGGCTTGTCGTCCTTGAGACGGACGACGAGCCGGCTGCTCTCGACCCTGTCGACCGACGCCAGCTTCCTTCGCGAGGCCGTCTCGGCCTTCTTCGCGGTGACCGACGGCCGGGTCGCCACGTCGATGCGTACGGAGGAGGCGGACTGGAGGGCGCGGATCCTCCCGGAACCGTCGGCGAGTACGACGGCATCACCACCCACGACCGGCAGGCCGCGGTAGCTGCGCTCGTACGACACCGAGTAGAGGTCCTTCACCCAGGGGGTGACGAGGCGTCTCTCGTACTGTTCCTGGGCCGAGTTGACCAACGTGTCGAGACCGCTGTCGACTGCCAGGTCCGCGGCCGCGACCGCGCGGGTCACGGGGCTGTCCTTCTGGGCCGTCGCCGGCTGCGCCGCCGATGCCGTTCCGTCGATGGCGCCGACGAGGCTCGCGGACAGCGCCAGTGTTGCCACTGCCGCCGTCCATCTGGTGGGCTTCAACGTCCACTCCGATCGTGGGGGTCGGGTTTCGTCGCCGCCGATTATGGATGTGGACATGGCAAACGAGAGCCATCCCTGTCGGCATAAGACCCGTGTTATGACCCGCCGTCGGCACGCCTCATGTCACGTGAAGCGCCGGACCCGGTCCGCCGGAAAGGGGGGGCTCGAGTCGTCGTTGTACGGCTCCCGATCCCCGCGCCGGCTCCGGCGCGGGATCACGGATTCCGGGGCCCGCCGGGTGGGGCCGCCAGACTCTCGGAGGTGCCGGGTGGAGCCGGTGAGGGCTCGCCCGCCGCGAGGTGCTCCAGGACCTCCGCCAGTTCCTGGCAGGCGCGGCGCACCGACCGGCGGGTCGCACGCTGCTCGGTGATGACGGAGGCGAGAAGCAGGGCGGTCAGGGCGGCGGAACCGTTGAACGCCTGGAGCTTGGCCATGATCTCGACGTCCGTGAGGTGGAGGAAGGCGCCCCGCCCGGAGGTCGCCTCGAAGGTGGTGAGTACGGAGGCGAAGAGCGCGCACAGCATGCTTCCGGCGAGCTGGAAGCGGAGCGCTGCCCAGATCAGCAGGGGGAAGACGAGGAAGAGCATGCTCATCGAGCTGAGTACGACCATCGGCATGAGGATCAGGGCCGCCAGCCCCAGAAAGACCGCCTCCTTCCAGCGCCGCAGCCGGAGCCGTCCGGCCGGCCCCGCGAGGGCGAGTACGAGCGGGGCGACGAGCAGCACCCCCATCGTGTCGCCCACCCACCAGGCCAGCCAGACGGGCCAGAACTCGCTCTTGTCCAGGGAACCCTTCGCCACCTGCAGTCCGACGCCCGCGGTCGCGCTGATCATCATGGCACCGAACCCGCCGAGGAAGACCAGCGAGAGTCCGTCCCGCAGTCGCGCCATGTCGCGCCGGAAACCGGCCCGTCTCAGCAGCAGGAAGGCGCAGAGCGGCGCGACGGTGTTGCTGACCACGGTGACCACCGTGGTGGGGCCCGGAGTGGTGAGGGAGGCGATGACGAGGAAGGAACCGAGGGCGATCCCAGGCCAGACCCGCGTGCCGAGCAGCAGCAGGGCCGCGACGGCGACGCCGGTGGGAGGCCAGATGGGGGTGACCACCACGCCTTCGACGACGAGGCGTCCCAACAGGCCGAGTCGTCCGGCCGCGTAGTAGCACACGGCCACGGCCAGCGACATCACAGCCGCCTCCGTGGAGGACCGGAACTGCCGAGTATCCAACACGTCAGCCATCAGACACCGGCCGGGCCGCCACGACCGGGCAAGGCCCCTGCGTGTCGGGCACCGCCGTCCGGCACGGGCCCGTGCGGGTCGAGGACCGACCCGGCCCGAGGTGACCGTTCTCCCCTTACTCCTCGGCCGTCGGCAGGGCCGGTCCGCCGTCATGGCCGACGACCAGGACGGCCGCGTCGTCCTCGTGCCCCACCGTGGCCGCCAGCTTCATGACGGCGGTGGCGAGCGCGTCGACGTCCAGTCCGGCGACGGCGGTGATCCCCGCGAGCCTCGTCACCCGGTCCAGACCCTCGTCGATGTGGAGCGAGGGCCCCTCCACCACCCCGTCGGTCAGGAGGACGAAGACGCCGTCGGCGGTGAGCCGGTGGCGCGTGGCCGGGTAGTCGACATCGCGCAGCACACCCAGAGGAGGCCCGCCCTCACTGTCGTCGATGCCGGAGCGGCCGTCGGCGGTGGCCCAGATATGGGGGATGTGACCGGCCCGGGCGCACTCCAGGGTGCCGGCAGCGGGGTCCAGCCGCAGAAAGGTGCAGGTGGCGAAGAGGTCGGCGCCCAGAGAGACGAGCAGGTCGTTGGTGCGCCCGAGCAGCTCTCCCGGGTCTCCGGAGACGGAGGCCAGCGCGCGCAGTGCCACGCGGACCTGTCCCATGAAGGCGGCGGCCTCGATGTTGTGTCCCTGCACGTCACCGATGGACATGCCGATCCGCCCGCCGGGCAGGGAGAAGGCGTCGTACCAGTCACCGCCGACGTTGAGGCCGTGGTTGGCGGGCTCGTAGCGGACGGCCAGCCGGGCGCCCGGAAAACTGGGCAGCTCCGCGGGCAGCATGCCGCGCTGCAGGGCGACGGCGAGCTCGACACGGGAACGCTGTGTCTCGGCCAGCTCCCGCGCCCTGGCGGTCAGCGACCCGAGCCGGACCAGAAGGTCCTCGCTGTTGTCGGCCGGCCGTCTGCGGAACATCGCTCACTCCGACGTCACGAGAACCCTCGCATCACTTCGTCCCGGTCTCCAGCCCGCGGGCCCGCAGGGGACCACCTCGGTACGAACAGGTCCCTCCCACTCTGCCCGGAGGGGGCAGCGTCCGCATCTCATCGGCTCTGAACGCGGCGGATCCCCGCGCTCGGCGAGGGCAAGGGCGGTCGCCGCTTCGCCCCACATCGCACCCGACGACCACCCACCCGTCATCACGGAGCGGGGTCCGGGGAAAGGTGGATCCGGGCCGCCACCGGAAGGTGGTCGCTGGCCGTCGCGGGGAGGGTCCATGCCGAAGCGGCCCGGACGCCCCCGAGAAGGATCTGGTCGATCCGGACGACCGGCAGGCGCGCCGGCCAGGTGAAGCCGAAACCCGCGCCCGCCGCGGCCTGCGCGGAGACGAGACGGTCGGTGAGGGGCCGGAGTCCGCGGTCGTCGGTGGAGCCGTTGAGGTCGCCCAGGACGACGACGCGCCGGACGGGCTCCGCCCGCACCTCCGCCGCCAGCAGGCCCAGCGCGTCGTCGCGCGCCCCGGCGGTGAATCCGCGCGGGCCCACGCGGACGGACGGCAGGTGGGCGACGTACACGGCCAGTGGCCCGCCGGGTGCGTCCACCGTGGCCCGCATCGCCCGCGTCCACGGCATGATCGGCACGGCCCGCGCGTCGCCCAGCGGATGGACGCTCCACAGGCCCACGGTGCCCTGGTAGAAGTGGTACGGGTAGGTCTCCGCCAGGGCCTGCTCGTAGGCGGGCGCCGTGGCCGGGCTCAGCTCCTCCAGCGCCAGTACGTCCGCTCCGGCGGCGAGCAGGCTCCGCACGGTGCCGTCGGGGTCGGGGTTGGCCTGGTTGACGTTGTGAGTGACCAGCGTGAGGTCCCCACCGGGGGACGTCTTGTCGGCCAGGGCTCCGCCGAAGACCGCCACCCAGGCCACCGCCGGCACCACCAGGGCCACCGCCGCTGCCGTCGTCGCCCGCCGAAGCAGGGCTGCGGCCACCAGCACGGGCACGGCCAGCGCGCTCCAGGGCAGCAGGGTCTCGGCCAGACTGCTCATCCGTCCCGGCAGTCCGGGGAGCAGCCCGTGGCCCGCGACGCTGACCGCGAGGAGGACGGAGCAGCCCGTGACCGCCGCCCCGCGCCGCCGCCACCACCGGCGCGACCCGGTGTCCGAGGCTCCGGGAGCGCGGTCCGGGCCGACCGCCGTGTTGCCCTCCGCGGGGGAAGGCATGGTCTGTGCCGCCGTGCCGTCCGGCGCCGCGGTGGGGTCCGGGCTGGTCGTCGCCGTCATCGTTCCCCGCCCTCCGTTCCGGCGGCGGCCAGCCGCTCGCGTACGGCCGTGAGCAGGCCGCGGCTGGCGTCGACGGCGGCCCGGAGCCCGTCGGCGGGCGTCGTGTTCGCCCGCTGGTGCAGGACGGCGCCCACCAGCAGCCGGGGCTTACCGCCGACGCGCACCTCGCAGGCCCACAGGAGGTTCCCGCCCGCAGGGGTGCTGGAGCCGGTCTTCACGCCGAGGACGCCCGGGGTGTCCAGCAGGGGATTGGTGTTGGTGATCGTCCCGAGGCCGGGGACGATGGTCTCGCGGGTGGCCACGACCGCCCGGAAGACCGGGTCCTCCATCGCGGCCCGCGTCAGCCGCACCTGGTCGGCCGCGGTGCTCGTGGTCGTCGGTTCGATGCCGCTCGCCCCCGTGTAGACCGTGTCCTTCATGCCGAGCCGTCCGGCGGCGCGCCGCATCTTCGTCACGAAGGCCGCCTGGCTGCCGGAGTCCCAGCGGGCCAGCAGACGGGCGACGTTGTTGCCGGAGGGGATGAGGAGCAGTTCCAGGAGCCGGCGCTGGGAGTAGCGCTCGCCAGGCCGTACGGGGACGGTCGACTCGCCGCCGACCCCCGCTTCATGCGCGGCCGTCGGATCCACCGTGATCAGGGGGCCTTCCTCGTCAGGCCGCAGCGGGTGCTCCCGGAGGATGACGTAGGCGGTCATCACCTTCGTCAGGCTCGCGATCGGCACAGGCCGCCGCCCGCCCCGCTCGCCCAGCGAACCGGTCCCTTCGAGATCGACGGCGCTCTGGCCGTCCTGCGGCCACGGGAGCGGGCCGATGTCGGAAACCGGCGGTCGCTCGTCTCCCGTCATCGGAGGCGCGCCGGAGGGCGAGGCGACGGCGATGCCGAGGGCCGTCAGCAGGGTCAGGGACAGGGCACCGCCGACGAGGCGGCGACGGGGGGTACGGGGCAGGGGCACGGGCCGCCTCCAGGGGCTGCGGTACGGGATCGGTACGGCAGCAAGACTCCGGGGAGGAGGTCTCCGCCCCACGGTCGGGAGAGCGCGGCCCGCGCTCGGGAACCCATCGGTCGTGTATCAGAGGGGTGGCGGCGAGCGGACGGGCGTCGGCCGGCGCGTGCGACGCATGGGCGGGCGGTGCGGGGCCCGGCCGAGCGACGCGGAGGGAGTGCCCGCGCGGGGCAGGGCGTACCGACCGCCGACCGCCGACCGTCCCTGGACGGCGAGGGTCGTGCGCCGGCGGGCAGGCCGTCCCGGTACAGCCGGGCCACCTGCCGGCGGGCCGTCACAGGGACGGGGTCACACCTCGGACGGCGGCTCGTCCTGGGGCAGGCTCAGGGTCGCGACCGCCCCTCCGTCCCGGGCGTTGGCGAGGTCCAGGGTCGCCCCGATCACCCTCGCCTGGCCGGACGCGATCGTCAGGCCCAGGCCGTGCCCGTGCCCCCGCTCGGCCGAGCCCGTCCGGAACCGCTGGGGGCCGTGGGTCAGCAGGTCGGCCGGGAAGCCGGGGCCGTGGTCCCGGACGGTCACCGTCCGGCCGACGACGGCGACTTCCACCCGGCCTGCGCCGTGCCGGTGGGCGTTGACGACGAGGTTGGAGACGATACGGTCCAGGCGCCGGGGATCCGACTCGACCACCGCCGCCTCCCGTTCGGTCACCCGCGCCGCGAGGCCCGTCCGCGCCACGGAGCCGCGGACGAGGGCGGCCAGGTCGACCGGTCCCTGCTGGGACGTCTCGGCGCCCGCGTCGAGCCGGGAGATCTCCAGGAGGTCCTCCACCAGGTCGCGCAGCACCCGCACCCGGCTCTGGACCATGTCCGTCACCTCGCCCTCGGGCAGCAGTTCCGCCGAGGTGACCAGGCCCATCAGCGGGGTGCGCAGCTCGTGTGCGACGTCGGCGGTGAAGCGCTGCTCGGTGTCGATCCGCTGCTGGAGGCTGTCGGCCATGGAGTCGACCACGGCCGAGATCTCGGCGACCTCGTCGCCCCCGCGGACCGTTCCCGTCCGGGCATCGAGGTCGCCCGCCGTGATGCGCCGGGCCGTGCGGGCCACCCGGCGCAGGCGCCGGGCGGGCAGTTCCGTCGCCAGGGCCGTGGCGGGGACGACGAAGCCCAGGGTCAGCAGGGAGTACTTCCACATGTGACGGTCCAGGGCCTGCCGGGTCAGCAGGTCGGCGGTCATGTCGACCTCGACCGCGTACAACGTCCCACCCTCCCGACGGGCCGCCCAGAAGACGGGGGCCGGGGGCCCGTTCTCGTAGTGGGTGGCCTCGCCGCCGTGCTCGACCTGCCTCAGCAGGGCCTCGGGCAGCTCTCCGGGGGACACGCGAGGCCCTTCCCCACCTGCGGCCGAGGCATCCTCCAAGGCCGTCGCCAGCGCCGTGTGGGCCCTGCCCGCGCCCTCGTGCATGGAGCGCCGCAGCACCGAGTCGTGCACCAGCACGCCGACCGTCAGCGCCATCGAGGCACAGGCGAGCGCCACCAGGAGGACGATCTTCCAGCGCAGCGAGCGGGAGTGCGGTACGAGGCCCGTGACTGCTCGCCGGGGACCCCGGCTCACCGCTTCCACTTGTAGCCGAAGCCCCGGACGGTCTCGACGCGCTCGGCGCCGATCTTCTTGCGCAGTCGCTGCACGCACAGGTCGACGACCCGGGTGTCGCCCTCCCAGCCGTAGTCCCACACTTCGCGCAGCAGGGTCTGACGGTCCAGCACGATCCCGGGGTGCGCGGCGAACTGGAGCAGCAGCCGCAGCTCGGTCGGGGCGAGCGCGATCCGCTCCCCGCCCCTGCGGACCTCCAGGGCCGCGGGGTCGAGGGAGAGGTCGCCGAAGAGCAGCGGTCCGGCCTGCCCCGCGGGGCCGGCGGGTTCGGGCGCCGGGGACACGAAGGCGGCCCGGCGCAGCAGCGAACGAATGCGCGCCACCAGGACGGCGGTGTCGACGGGCTTCACCACGTAGTCGTCGGCCCCGGCCTCCAGGCCGGACACCACGTCGAGGGCGTCGCCGCGCGCCGACATCATCAGGATCGGGTCCGTGGCCGTCTCCCGGATGCGCCGGCACAGCCCGATGCCGTCCAGGCTCGGCAGCATCACGTCGAGCAGCACCAGGTCGTGCCGCCCCTCCCGGAACAGTTCGAGCCCGGTCAGTCCGTCGGCCGCGACGAGCACTCGGTAGCCGTAGCGCTCCAGGACCATCGCGACGGACCGCCGGATCACCTCGTCGTCCTCGACGAGCAGGACGGTCACAGGCGCGGGCGCGGGCGCCGACACGGAATCAGACATGAACATCTCTCGGGCACGGGACAGGGCAGGCCCTCCATCATGCCTCACCCGCACTTACCCCCGGCCCCGCCGGAAGCCTGCCGGCACGCCTCCGACCTGCGCTGATACCCGCCTGATACACCACCGCGCGGTGGCCGACACACATCCGAGCGGCTACGGACACGGAGGCGGCGCGACGGACACCGAGTCGGGTGGACAGGACAGCGACACCGGTCTGCTCTCCGGCGCCTCCGTGGAGGCCGACGCTGCTTGCGAAGAGGCACCTGACCCGGGAAAACCACAGGTCAGGTGCCTTCTTTCGGGCCCCTAGAAGAAGCCGAGCTTCTTCGGCGAGTAGCTCACCAGCAGGTTCTTCGTCTGCTGGTAGTGGTCGAGCATCATGCGGTGGGTCTCGCGGCCGATGCCGGACTGCTTGTAGCCGCCGAAGGCGGCGTGGGCGGGGTAGGCGTGGTAGCAGTTGGTCCAGACGCGGCCGGCCTGGATGGCGCGGCCGGCGCGGTAGGCGGTGTTGGTGTCGCGGGTCCAGACGCCGGCGCCGAGGCCGTAGAGGGTGTCGTTGGCGGTGCGGACGGCGTCGTCGAAGTCGGTGAAGGAGGTGACGGCGACGACGGGGCCGAAGATCTCCTCCTGGAAGACGCGCATGCGGTTGTCGCCCTCGAAGATGGTGGGCTGGACGTAGTAGCCGCCGGCGAGGTCGCCGCCGTGCTCGACGATCCGGCCGCCCGTGAGGATCTTGGCCCCTTCGTTCTGGCCGATCTCCAGGTAGGAGAGGATCTTCTTGAGCTGGTCGGCGGATGCCTGGGCGCCGATCATGGTGTCGGTGTCCAGGGGGTGGCCGGGGACGATCTTCTCGGTGCGGGCGACGGCCGCCGCGAGGAAGTCGGTGTAGTGGCCGCGCTGGACGAGGGCTCGGGAGGGGCAGGTGCAGACCTCGCCCTGGTTGAGGGCGAACATGGTGAAGCCTTCGAGGGCCTTGTCGCGGAAGTCGTCGTCGGCGGCCCAGACGTCGTCGAAGAAGATGTTCGGCGACTTGCCGCCGAGTTCGAGGGTCACCGGCTTCAGGTTCTCGGAGGCGTACCCCATGATCAGGCGGCCCGTGCTCGTCTCGCCCGTGAAGGCGATCTTGGCGACGCGCGGGGAGGAGGCGAGGGGCTTCCCGGCCTCCTCGCCGAAGCCGTTGACGACGTTGAGGACGCCCGGCGGGAGGAGGTCGGCGACGAGGCTCAGCCAGAAGTGGACGGAGGCCGGTGTCTGTTCGGCGGGCTTGAGGACGACGGCGTTGCCGGCGGCCAGCGCCGGCGCCAGCTTCCAGACCGCCATGAGGATCGGGAAGTTCCAGGGGATGATCTGCGCGACGACGCCGAGCGGCTCGTGGAAGTGGTACGCGACGGTGTCGTCGTCGATCTCGCTGAGGGCGCCCTCCTGGGCCCGCAGCGCGCCCGCGAAGTAGCGGAAGTGGTCGACGGCGAGGGGGATGTCCGCGGCGAGGGTCTCGCGGACCGGCTTGCCGTTGTCCCACGTCTCGGCGACCGCGAGCGCCTCCAGGTTGCTCTCCATGCGGTCCGCGATCCGCAGCAGGACGGCGGCGCGCTCCGCCGGTGCCGTGCGGCCCCACGCGGGGGCCGCGGCGTGCGCCGCGTCCAGGGCGCGCTCCACGTCCTCGGCGGTGCCGCGGGCGATCTCCGTGAAGGGGCGGCCGTCGACGGGGCTCGGGTTCTCGAAGTAACCCCCGCCGGCCGGAGCGACGTACTCGCCTCCGATCCAGTGGTCGTAGCGGGCCTGGTACGACATGAGCGCGCCCTCGGTACCGGGTGCGGCGTAACGGGTCATGGGCTGGCCTCCCTGGGACGCGCCGGCCGTCCCTGGCCGGCGCTCACCGGCGAGTGTGGCGACCTGTACGTTGCAACCCCGTTGCACCGGAGGACAGTTCCGCCTCCAGCGCGTGCAGCCGGGCGCGTACGGGGGGCAGCTGGGACGCCGGAACCGCGGCGCACAGGGCCCGCCAGACCACCACGTCGTCCTCGCCCCAGGTGCTGTACGCCCAGTCGGCGAGCAGTCCGGGATCGCCCCGGTCGACCAGGGCCGCCCGCAGCCGCCCCGCGAGGCGCTCCCTGAGCCGTACGACCCCCGGAGCCGTCGACGAGGGGAGCAGCGGGCCCGGGTACTCCCCGGCCGCCGCCGCGACTGCCCCGGAGGCCAGTCGCCGGTCCACGGCGGCGAAGTCCGCGTCCACGCTGTCCGCGAGCCGGTAGGGGCGGGACGCCAGGACCTCGGGACCGAGCAGGGAGCGCAGCCGGGAGAGTTCCGCGCGCAGGGTCACGGGGGTGACCGACTCGTCTTCGTAGAGCAGGGTGAGCAGTTCGTCGCCGCTCACGCCGTCCGGCCGGTGCGCGAGGAGCACCAGGATCTCGCTGTGCCGGCGGCTGAGCCGCACCCGCCGCCCGCCGACCGACAGGACGGCCTCGTCACGCCCGAGCGCCGACAGCGTGATCCGCCCCGGCTGGGGGGCCGGTGCGAGCAGCGCCAGCTGGGACTCGGCGGCCCGCGCCACGGCCTGCACGAAAGCAAGGCTGTGCGGGTGCGCCAGTGGGGCGCCGCCCGTGATGTCGACCGCGCCGAGGACGCGTCCGGTGCGCGGGTCGTGGACGGGGGCGGCGGCGCAGGTCCACGCGCGGACGGTGTGCCGGAAGTGCTCGGCGGCGACGACCTGCACCGGCCGGTCGACGGCGAGGGCGGTGCCCGGCGCGTTGGTTCCCGCGGCCGACTCCGACCAGCGGGCCCCGGCCACGAAGTTCATGCCCCGGGCCTTGCGCAACGTGGCCGGGTGTCCCTCGACCCACAGCATCCTGCCCGCCGCGTCGCAGACGGCGAGCAGATGCTCCCCGTCCGTCGCGTACGCCCCCATCAGCTCGCGGATCACCGGCATCGCCGCCGCCATCGGATGGCCGTCGCGGTAGGCGGCGAGTTCGTCCTCGTCGAGTTCGACCCGGGCCGCTCCGTCCTGGTTCACGCGCGCGCGTGCGGAGCGCCGCCAGGAGGCGGCGACCAGCGGCCGCGCGTCCCCGCCGGCCGGGCGGGTCTCCCGGGGGACCCGGCTCGGTTCGTGGTGCTGGTCCCGGCCGGTCTCCGGGCCTGGTCCGGGGCTCGGGTCCGCACCGAAGCGTGCGTCCCGCTCCCACGCCGGTCCCGCTCCGCCGGTCACCCATCCGTCGCTCAACTCGGCCTCCTCGTCGAGGTCGTCACGGCCCGTCCGGCCCATCGTGGTGGCCGCGCGGGCCGTCGACAAGCAGCCGGACGCCGTCGTCCGCGCACCCTGTCCGGGACGCGCCCCGAACCGCTCACGTAGAGTGGGGCTCGGGCCGTGACTGGCGCTTGAGGTGGATCACCACCGGGGAGCGGCCCGGTGGGCCGCGTCGTGAGGGCGCGGTGCCGCCGATGCCGTGCGCCTGGGCGAGACACCTGTCACAGACGACGCCCAGGAGTTGCCATGTCCACCAGCACCGCCACCCTCATGGACGGCACGGCCCTCGCCCGCCGTACGGTCGAGGAGACCGCCGCGCGAGCCGCCGAGGTCACCCGCCGCACGGGCGTCACCCCGTGTCTCGCGACCGTCCTCGTCGGCGCGGACCCCGCCTCCGTCACGTACGTGAAGATGAAGCAGAACCGCTGCGCGAAGGCCGGAATCCGCTCCCGGCACGTCGAGCTGCCCGCCGAGACGACCACCGAGGAACTCGTGGCCGCGATCACGGCCCTGTCCGAGGACCCCGAGGTCCACGGCATCCTCCTGCAGCACCCGGTCGGCCCGCACATCGACGAGCGCGCCGCCTTCGAGGCCATCGCCCCCGAGAAGGACGTCGACGGCGTGACCATGGCGTCCTTCGCCGCCATGGGCTTCGGACTGCCCGGGTTCGTCTCCTGCACGCCCGGCGGCATCATGCGCCTCCTCGACGCGTACGACGTCGAGCTCAGCGGCAAGCGGGCCGTCGTGGTCGGCCGCAGCGCGATCCTGGGCAAGCCCGCGGGGCTGCTGCTCCTCGGCCGGGACGCCACCGTCACCTACTGCCACTCGCGCACCAAGGACCTCTCCTCCGTCGTCCGCGAGGCCGACATCCTCGTGGCGGCCGTCGGCAAGCCGAACTTCATCAAGGGCGAGGACATCAAGCCGGGCGCCGTCGTCATCGACGCCGGCTACAACCCGGGCAACGTCGGCGACGTCGACTTCGCCTCGGCCGCCGAGCGCGCCTCCCTCATCACCCCCGTGCCGGGCGGCGTCGGCCCCATGACCATCGCCGTCCTCCTCGCCCAGACGGTGGAGGGCGCGGAGCGCCAGCTCGGCCTGTAGCGCTTGTTCGGCGGGGCCAGTCGCGTCGGCTGCGCCGGCGGCACCGGCCCCACCTGCGCCCCCGCCCGACCCGCCCTCCCCGCCTGGTCTGCTCGACCCGTCCGGACCGGGGAGGCGGAGGCCGGGAGGTCTAGCAGGTCGGGCAGGCCGGAGGCGGGACCTCCCGACGCCTGGTGGACCGGCCCCGGCCTTCCTACGCGCCCTCGCCCGCGCCACCGGCCGTCAGGGCCGTCGCCAGGGCCACCGCCGGGTCCCGGTCAGCCGGCCCCGCCGGGGACCAGTCCGCACCCGCTCCGGCGTACGGCCACCAGCGACCGTCGGGGCCGAGCCGGAGCTGGGCACGCGTGCCCTCGGCCGACCACCGGGAGCCGGACCGCCGCAGCTCGGGCCGCTCGTCGTCCTCCCATGCCTCGGACAGCCGGGCGCCCGCCCGGGTCAGGGTCTCCGCATCGGGGTCCCACTCGTCCTCCAGTACGGACAGGGCGGCGGCGCCGCCCAGCCGCCACGCGCGCGTGGCACGGTCCAGCTCCGTCGGCGTGCGGCCGGAGCCGGAGGCGAGCCGTGCCGTGATCCACGGCACGGGGGAGTCCACGGCGAGCCGTACGGCGTCCTGGGCGGCCGTCAGCCGCGGTCCGGCCACGTCCCCTTCGGGGAGAGCGCCCACGGCGGAGGCACGCGCGGACCACGTGTCGTGCACGGCCGAGGAATCGCGCGCGCCCGCCACGCCCGGTGCCGGGCGGGGACCCGTGGGACCACCGAGTGCCGTCACGAGCATGCGATGGGCGCGGGCCGCCGCATCCGTCGCCAGGAACTCCAGCGCCGTCGGGTCGACGCCGGGCTCCGGGTCCGTCTCCGTGTCCAGGGAGGGCGAGTACCCCGGAGCCGGGAGAGCGGTCGGAGGCGCCGGCAACGGCGGCAGCAGGAACCCCTCGGAGTACGCCTCGGCGGCCGGCACTCCCGGCATGCCGCCGACGCCCACCGGGGCGTCCGCATCCGGCGAGCCGTCGCCGCCCCGCCCTCCACGTGCCTCGGGCGCGGAGGCGCGCGCGGCGCTGCGCGCCTGGAGCTGGTCCAACAGGGCCCGCTCGCCGCGTCCCCGCATCAGCAGCAGGACGAAAGGGTCCTCGTCGAGCAGGCGCGCCACCTGGTAGCAGAGCGCCGACGTGTGCGGGCAGTGGTCCCAGGCGTCACAGCCGCACTCGGGGTCGAGGTCGCCGACGCCCGGCAGCAGATCGAGGCCGACGGCCGCCGCGTCCTCCACCAGGTGGGGCGGCATCTCGCGGTCGAGAAGCGCCGCGATGTGCCCCGCGCTGTCCACGGCGAGGTCGAGCAGCCGCTCCCACTCGTCCTCCGAGAGCTCCCGCACGAGGACGTCGCTGCGGTACGCCGTCCCGTCGCGGTCCTTGACGATCGCCGTGAGCCGGCCGGGCCGCACGGTCACGGCGCCCACCGCGCCCGCGCGCGCGTGCCGGCGTCCGGCCTTGAGCTGCACGTTGTCCAGTGCGGTGTCCTCCAGGGCCTTGAGCCAGGCCCTGCCCCACCAGGTCCGGGCGAACGCCGTGCCCTTCGCCGGCGGCAGCGCCGCGAACGTCCGCTCGTCACCGCCGTGACCGCCGCCCGTCGTTCGCCCGTGGCCGCCCGGGGTCCCGTCGCCGTACCCGTGACCTCGTCCGGTCCCGCTCATCGTCCGTCCCCTTGCAGTCGCACCAGCTCCGCCAGTTCGGCGTCGGTCAGTTCGGTCAGCTCCCGCGGAGCGTCCGCTCCGGTCCCGAGCACACTGTCCGCGAGCTCCTTCTTGCGGTCGAGCATGGCCGCGATCCGGTCCTCGACCGTGCCCTCGGCGATCAGCCGGTGAACCTGTACCGGCCGGTCCTGTCCGATCCGGTAGGCACGGTCGGTGGCCTGAGCCTCGACGGCCGGGTTCCACCAGCGGTCGTAGTGGACGACGTGCTCGGCCCGGGTCAGGTTGAGCCCCGTCCCGGCGGCCTTGAGGGAGAGCAGGAAGACGGGCACCTCCCCGTCCTGGAAGCGGGCGACCATCGCCTCGCGCTCGGCGACGGGCGTGCCGCCGTGCAGGAACTGCGTCCGCACCCCACGCGCCGCCAGGTGCGCCTCCAGGAGCCGGGCCATCGCCACGTACTGGGTGAAGACGAGCGTGCGCGCGCCCTCGGCGAGGATGGTGTCGAGGAGTTCGTCGAGCAGTTCGAGCTTCCCCGACCGGCCCCCGATGCGGGGCCGGTCCTCCTTGAGGTACTGGGCGGGGTGGTTGCAGATCTGCTTGAGGGCCGTCAGGAGCTGCATGACGAGCCCCCGGCGCTCCATGCCGTCGGCGTCGGCGATCGCGGCCAGCGTCTCCCGTACCACCGCTTCGTAGAGACCTGCCTGTTCCGGCGTCAGGGAGACGGCCCGGTCGGTCTCGGTCTTCGACGGCAGTTCGGGTGCGATGCCGGGGTCGGACTTGCGGCGGCGCAGCAGGAACGGGCGGACGAGGGTGGCCAGCCGCTCGGCGGCGGCCGGGTCCGTACCGCCCTCGACGGCGGCGGCGAACCGGGTCCGGAAGGCGCCCAGGCTGCCGAGCAGCCCCGGCGTGGTCCAGTCGAGGATCGCCCACAGCTCCGAGAGGTTGTTCTCGACCGGTGTGCCGGACAGGGCCACGCGTGCGCGTGCCCCGATGGTCCGCAGCTGCCGGGCCGTCGCCGAGTACGGGTTCTTGACGTGCTGGGCCTCGTCCGCGACGACGAGTCCCCAGTTCCGTGCGGCGAGCCGCTCGGCGTCGAGTCGCATGGTGCCGTACGTGGTGAGGACGAAGCCGCTCCCGGGCAGATCGTCCAGGTCGCGCGTCGCGCCGTGGAAGCGCCGCACCGGTGTGCCGGGCGCGAACTTCTCGATCTCCCGCTGCCAGTTGCCCATCAGGGAGGTGGGGCACACGACCAGCGTGGGGCCGGCGGCGGCCGGGTCGGTCTGACGGTGCAGGTGGAGGGCGATCGCGGTGATCGTCTTGCCGAGCCCCATGTCGTCGGCGAGACAGCCGCCGAGTCCGAGCGAGGTCATGCGGTGCAGCCAGTCGAGTCCGCGCAGCTGGTAGTCGCGCAGGGTCGCGGTGAGCGCGGCGGGCGGGCCGATCTCCGGCCGGCCTCCCTCGGGGTCGGCCAGCCGCTCGCGCAGCCGCTCCAACCAGCCTGTCGCCGCCACCTCGACGGTGCGCCCGCCGACCTCGGTCGTGCCGGTGAGCACGGCCGCGAGGGCGTCCACGGGCGTCACCTTGTGGTCCTGCCGGGCGGTCGCCGCGCGCACCTCGGCCGGGTCGACGAGGACCCACCGGTCGCGCAGCCGGACCAGCGGCCGGCCCGCCTCGGCGAGCGCGTCGAGCTCGGCCCGAGTCAGCTCGTGGTCGCCGACGGCGAAGCGCCAGTGGAACGCGAGCAGGGCGTCGGCGGAGACGAAGGAGGGCAGCCCCGATGCGGACGCGCCGGAAGCCGGGCCCTCACCGTCAGCGTCGGGCGCGGAACCGATTCCAGCCGGTTCCGCACCGATGCCACCGGGTTCCCCGCCGATACCGTCCGGGTCCGCGCCGATGCCGCCCGGCTCCGTGCCGACGGGTCCGATCGCCGCGCGGGCCGTCAGCCGGTCCGACAGCTCGCGCGGCCAGTGGATCTGCACGCCGGTCGCCGCGAGGGCGCGGGCGGCCGGGCCCAGGAGCTCGGCGACCTCCTCGTCGGCCAGTTCGACGGTGTCGGGGACGGCCGAGGCGAGCAGGGGTGCCAGGGGCGGCCACGCGCGCGCGGCGCGCCGCAGCGCGAGCAGGGCGTCCATGCGGGCCCTCGGGCCGAAGGCCGCTCCCGTCGGTCCCGAGCCCGCCCACACCTCCGCCGCGTCCGCGACCAGGGTCGGGTCGGCGACGCCGTGCAGCTGGAGCACGGCGCGGAAGGCCGGCGCGTCCTCGGACTCGGCGGTGAAGCCGGGCAGTTCGAGCCGGAGCGACAGCCGGACGCCGGCGTCGTGCACGGCGGCCACATCGGCGGCCCACGCGCGCTGCTCGGGAAGCAGCCGCGGTTCGTCGGCGGCGAAAGCGGGGCCCCCGGCCGCGAGAGGAGCCGCCGGGGTACGGGGAAGGGTGTCCGCGACCGCGTCGGCGAAGGCACGGAGCAGCGCCTCGGGATCGGGCAGCAGGAGCGGCTCGGCCGGTGAGAGCGGCACGGCGTGGGCCACGGGCGGCATGGACGCGGCGAGCGTGCGCAGCTCCGCCACCTCCTCCGGTCCGAGGGGGCCGACCCGCCATGCGTCGTGGTCTCCGGCGGTGAGGCCGGGCAGGAGGAGCCCGCGTGAGACGAGGTCGAGCGCGAGGAGCGACGCGGCGCCCCAGAACGCCGCCGCGGGGGAGGCGGATTCCGAGAACCGCGCGCGGGCGAGCAGCGCGAGCGCGTCCCGCACGGGGACGGCGTAGGCGGGCACGGTCACGGGCTGGAGGCTGTCCCCGTCCACGACCGTGATCTCGACGTGCGGCGACCCCTCGCCGTGGAGCGGCGCGGCGGCGGGGGTGGTCTGCGGGGCGGGGTCACCGGCGGGGCCGCCGTCGGGCAGGGCCTCTCCGTCCGGAGACCAGAAGGCGATCCGGCCGGCCCGGGGCGGGTCCGCGGGAAGGAAGACGGCGGCGTGGCGTGCGAGTGCGGGGGAGAACCCGGGTTCGGGTGCGGCGTCGGGTGCGGGTTCTCGAACGGACGGGGGAGCGGGTTCGCGGGCCGAGTCATCGGGTCCGTGCGACAGCGACAACGCATTCCTCAAATTTGACTACCGGGGGACCGAGCGGCCGAGGATACCTCACCCCACAAGGTTGACGTGCCATCAGTCTCCGTGATCCGCCTCACGGGTTCCGGGGTGGGGCTGGCCCCACCCCGGACCCCCGGGCCACCCCCTGCCGGGGACGGGTGGTGACGCCATGGCCCCGGGCGATCACCGATCCGTACGTTTTCGGTGGGCGCCGACGTCCGGACCACCACCGAATCCGACCGCCGGACCACCACCGGAGCCGAGCGTCGCCGACCGCCCCGGACCGCTCCACCCGACCGCCGCACGACCGACAGAAACCGGAGCCCCACATGTCCCAGGCCACCGCCCTGCCCCCGGCCGCCGCGCCGTCCGTGGCGCTCCCCGCGGTCACCGCCGTGAAGCCGGGCCGGGGCAAGGGAGCCGGCGAGTTCACACCGCTGCTGCGCACGATCAGGGAACAGGGCCTCCTCGAACACCGCCCCGGCTGGTACGCCCGGGGTATCGCCGTCAACCTCCTCGGCATCGCCGCCGTCGTGGCCGGCCTCGCCCTGATCGGCCCGTCCTGGTGGGCGCTCCTCCTCGCCGTCCCCCTGGCCCTGCTGTCCGCCCGCGCCGCGTTCGTCGGGCACGACGCCGGTCACTCCCAGATCACCGCCGACCGCAGGGCGAGCCGGGTGATCCAGCTGGTGCACGCCAACCTGCTCCTCGGCATGAGCAGGGAGTGGTGGAACGACAAGCACAACCGCCACCACGCCCACCCCAACCACCTCGACAAGGACCCGGACGTCGTGGCGGACATCCTCGTCTTCGCCGAGCACCAGACGACGGGCCGCACGGGTCTGCGCGGTTTCCTCACCCGCCACCAGGCATGGCTCTTCTTCCCGCTCACGACGCTGGAGGGCATCGCCCTGAAGGTGTACGGCGTCCAGGCGCTGCTCGCGAAGGACGGCCCCTGCCGCACCCGCCGTGACCGGCTCGTCGAAGGCGGCCTGCTCCTCGCCCACTTCGCCGGATACACCGCCTTGCTCCTGACCCTCCTCACCCCGGCACAGGCACTGGTCTTCGCCCTCGTCCACCAGATGCTGCTCGGGGTGCACCTCGGCATGGCCTTCGCCCCCAACCACAAGGGCATGGACCGGCCGGACGAGCACGAGGACGGCGACAGCTGGGGCCACCTGCGCCGCCAAGTGCTCACCTCGCGCAACATCCGCGGCGGCGCCCTCACCGACTGGTTCCTCGGCGGCCTCAACTACCAGGTCGAGCACCATCTCTTCCCGAGCATGCCGCGTCCCCACCTCCGCCTGGCCCAGCCCGCCGTCCGCGCCCACTGCGCCGCGCTGGGCGTGCCGTACACGGAGACCGGCTTCGTCGACTCGTACCGCCAGGCCCTCGGTCATCTGCACGACGTGGGCGCCCCGCTCCGCTCCGAGTCCGCCGAGTAGGGTCGCGGGCGTACAGGGCGCGATACGACCATCGGTCCGGGGCGGTCCCGTCCGTCGCCCGACCGGGAGAAGAAGGGGCTCTCCTCATGAGCGGCGCTACCGTCACCACGGTCAGCAGCAACGGCACCTACTCGTTCACCAAGCCCAACCGCGAGGGCATCACCCTCCTCGCCGGGCTCGGCGTGGAAGGCGACGTCCACGCGGGCGTGACGGTCAAGCACCGGTCCCGCGTCGCGCAGGACCCGACCCAGCCCAACCTGCGTCAGGTCCACCTCATCCACGCCGAGCTCTTCGACGACGTCGCCGCCGCCGGGTTCGCGGTCGCGCCCGGGGACCTCGGGGAGAACATCACCACCCGGGGGATCGACCTTCTCGGCCTGCCCACCGGCACCCTCCTGCGGATCGGCGCCGACGCCGTCGTCGAGGTCACCGGACTGCGCAACCCCTGCGCCCAGATCGACGCCTTCCGCCACGGACTCCTCAAGGAGGTCGTGGGCCGCGACGAGAACGGCGACGTCGTACGGAAGGCCGGCATCATGGGCGTCGTCCTGACCGGCGGCGAGGTCCGCCCGGGCGACCCGATCGCCGTCGAGCTGCCGGCGGAGCCCCACCGCCCGCTCGACCGGGTCTGAGCCCCGCCCTCAGCCCGCCAGGTCGCAGGAGTTGACCAGGTCCCCGCCGGCCGGACGTGCGATGGTCCGGTCCGCGGGCGGAGCCGTACCCTCCTCGACCCAGCGCGTCAGCGCGTCGAACGCCGAGCGGTAGCAGGGCAGGATCGGCCGGAGCCGGTCCGGGTAGGTGTCGTACAGACCGTCGGTGTGCGTCCCGCCCTGGACCGTGTAGTACCGGTGCAGTCCGCCCCGTCCACGGGCGTCGATCATCCCCGCGTAGACGTCGGAGTCCGTCGCGATCGGCAGCAGCGTGTCGAGGTCCCCGTGGAGGGTGAGGAGCGGCCTGCCGATCCGGCCGGTGAGCGCGACCTTCGCGACCGCCCGGTGGACGGCGACCGGCCGGGACGCGTAGTCGTACGAGGCGTCCGAGGCGCACGGCGCGAGGATCTGCTCCACGGTGCCGCCGGCGGTGGCACCCGGGCAGGCGGGGTCGTACGAGGGGTCGAACTCGGCCCGGAACATCTTCTGCGTCAGACCCCAGTACGCCTTCTCGTGGTACGGCCACAGGAAGCGCGAACCGGGAGCGAACCCGGCCGCGATCAGGTCGTCGTCCGAAGCCTGCCCGAACTGGCGGGCGACCGTCACCGGCAGACTGGTCAGCAGGTTGGGCCCGCGTGTCGTCCACAGCACGCCCTCCCAGTCGACGCCGCCGTCGTACAGCTCCGGGCGGTTCTCCAACTGCCAGCGCGTCAGGTAGCCGGCGTTGGAGATGCCGGTCATGTACGTGTGCTCAGGCCCCCTGCCGTACCGCTGTCGCACGGCCTTCTTGGCCGCCCGCGTCAGTTCGGTCACCCGGCGGTTCCATTCGGCGACCGCGTCGCCCGGCGCCCGGCCGTCGGTGAAGAAGTTCGGACCGGTGTTGCCCTTGTCGGTCGCCGCGTAGGCGAAGCCCTTGGCCAGGACCTGGTCGGAGATCAGCGCGTCCGTCGAGTACTGGCGGCGCGTGCCCGGAGCACCGGTGACGACGAGACCGCCGTTCCAGTGGTCGGGCAGCCGGATCACGAACTGCGCGTCGTGCGACCAGCCGTGGGTGGCGTTCAACCGCGAGTCGTCGGGGAAGTACCCGTCGATCTGCACGCCCGGCACCCCCGAGGGGTTGCGGGTCCCCTGCGCGGCGAGGCCGGCCTGGTCGGCCATGTCGGTGTACGGCGTGCCGGCGAGCCCCGTCGTGGTCAGATCCGCCAGACAGGCCGCCTGCTGGTGCTCGGCACCGGGCACACGGAGCCGGTCCTGGCGCGCGCAGTGCGCGGACCCGACCTCCTGCGCCCCCGCCGAGCCCGCCGGGGCGAGGACGGTGACTCCGGTCAGCAGCGCGGCGACGAGGGAGACGCCTGGGAACAGGCGCATGGTGGACCTCCGTGGGACGGCGGAATGGGATGAGGCCCCACATCGTGCGGTGCACCCCCACCCGAGGCCCATGGTTCGAAACCACACCTCTGCCCGTCGCGCAGTGTGATCGGACCACGGACGGTGGCGACGGGCGACGAGCCATGGACCACGAGCCATGGACCACGGGGCACGGACGGTCGGGTGCGGACGGCCGGGTGCGGGCGCCGGACCCGGCACCCTGCTCGCTACTCTGCGCGGATGGACATTCCGACGACGGACGACATCCGCGCCCTGCACCTGAGGCACGCGCCCCACGAGGAGGTGTTCGAGCGCGTCTTCACCCACTGCGAGATCGTGTGGCGGGTCGCCGAGCGCCTCATGGCGGCCGCGGACCACGGCGTCGACCCGGAGCTGGTCCGCGCCGGATGTCTTCTGCACGACATCGGGGTCTACCGCCTCTTCGACGCCGAGGGACGCCGGGACGACCGCAGTTACGTGCTTCACGGGGTGCTCGGCCACGAGATCCTCGCGGCCGAGGGCCTGCCGGAGGTCCTGTGCCGGTTCTCCTCGTGCCACACCGGCGTCGGGCTGACCAAGGAGGACATCCTGGCCCAGGGGCTGCCGCTGCCCCCTGCCGACTACGTGGCGGTGACGCCCGAGGAGCGCCTGGTGATGTACGCGGACAAGTTCCACAGCAAGTCGACGCCGCCGCGGTTCGTCTCCCCGGAGACCTACACCGAGGCCGTCGCCCGGTTCGGCCGGGACAAGGTCGCGGCGTTCGGGTCGCTGCGGGCCGTCTTCGGCGATCCGGAGCTCGACGGGCTGGCCGCCGCGTACGGCCACGCCCTGACCTGACGGCAGCAGGCGCGGGGCCGCGCCCGGTCAGGCCGGGCGTTCGGCCATCGCGTCGAGCGCTTCGAGCAGGGCGGGCAGCTTCGGGCCCCGGGCCACCGGCAGCACCTCGCGCGGCAGCTCGTCGAGCAGTACGAAGGCCATGTCGTCGGCCCGTGCCACCAGCGACCAGCCGGGGCCGTCCGCGCGCAGGGTACGAGGGCCGCCCTCCGGCCCCACGACGGACCGGACGCGCCCGACCGGCGGAGGCTCCTCCACATAGGCGCGGAGCTGTTCCAGGGCCCGCCTGACCCCGTCGTACGGGCCGGGGGCCGGGGCGGCGGGGGCGCCGGCTCCCGGCGGCGGCGTGGGCGAGGAAGCCGGCGCGGGGGCGGCGGACGCGCCGTCGTCGCCCGCCCGGGACCGCCAGGCGGCCCACTGGCGCCCCACCTCGTCCGCGCCCAGTCGGCGCTGGGCCGGCCCCCACTCCGCGCCGGAGGGCGGGGTCAGCGGGGCCGGGTCGCCTGCCTGCGGCTCCGGGTCGTGCGGCGCCGGCACGCCCGGCGCGCGCGTGGCCACGGGGAGCGGCCAGCCCGGCAGACCGGCCACGACCGACCGCTCGTCGGGGGAGAGGTCGTAGGCCATGCCGCAGTCCCACGACGAGATGGCGACCGCCACCAGCGACACGTCGTCGACGACGACCGTCCACCGCGCCCCGAGCCCGTCCTGGCCGAAGACGAGCCCGTACCCCTCCGCGTACGGCTGGAGCCCCAGCGCGGCACAGGCCGCGGGATAGTCGTCGCCGAGCACGCTCGGGAAGCGGGCGGGCGTCAGCAGCGCCGCTGTCAGCACGAACAGCGCGTCTGCGTCGCCGTCGGCCTCCGCCTCGGCGATCGGGTCCGTCCCAGCCACGGCAGCCTCCCCATCCGGTCGTCGGCGCACCTTAACCAGTGAGTAACCCGCACGTCGAGAGGAACGCTGGTGTGACCTGCGCGGATGCGAAACGGCCACATCCCCCCTTGCGCAATCCATGCACGCTGACCAGCGGTGCGCGGTGCGTACCGTGAGGGCGGGCCGGGAACAGGGGAAATCATGCGGCGCAGCCCACGACACGATCTCCGTGCCTGCCCAGCCTGGAGCAGCCACTGGCCAGATCCCGATTATCTGCCTCTCCCAGCGCCAGTCGCCTCGGCGTCGACGCGCTCGCCCGGCTTGCCGAGGGCCGCGTCGACGTGCCCGCGCTCCTCAGCCGCGTCACCGCGACCGCGTCGTGGATCTCGGTCCGTGGCTCGGCCCACTCTCCTACGGCCTCCGCACCGAGGCCGGCTCCTACTTCGTCAAGACAACCGGCTTCCCGAACGCCGCAGCCTCGCTCCGTCAGGCGCTCACCGTGCACCAGGCGGTGAAGCACCCGGTCAACATCCCCATCGCCCACAGCTTCACCACTGGCCCCGGCCTTGCTGTCGTGGCCCGACCGTGAGCGCCCTCACCGCCGCCTGGCGAACCACCACCGGGACGTGAGCCATCCACCGTCGGGCCGCGCCGGCAGCACGCGCGCGGCCGGCCCAACGGCGTTGCGAGGCCAGGGGAGCGGAGTTCCCCGAGGAAGGTTCCCCCGGGCCGCGGAGCGCTCCGGTTCGTCAGCGCAGCGTCTTGCTCCAGCTGCCGTTGACCTCGACCGCGTCCTCGTAGCCGTAGGAGCCGTAGAGGTCGCCTCCGGCACGTTCGAGGGCCAGGATGGGCTGACCCCGTCCGCTCGTCTTGCGGTAGACCACCACGAAGGACCCGATCATCGGGAAGTCCCCCAGGAACTGCTTGATGATGTTCCGGCAGGAGTGGCAGGGGCCCTTGTCCGTGACGAGCTGGATCTCACCCCCGGTGACCTGCGCCAGGATCTGGTTCAGGTACTGGTCATCCGGGCAGCCGAGCCGCTCCAGGACCATGTTGGCCAGAAGGTTGATCGTCTGCCGCTCCGGATCCTTGTTGTGCATGAAGTTGCCCGCGTTCGCACCCTTCGGGTCGGGCAGCCCGTGGTAGTAGGTGCTCCCGACCACGCTGGTGCCCGACGTGCGCTGGAGAGTTCCTTCGAGGTCGGGCCCCACGGTGAAGGAGAGCCGATACTTCAAGGTCGCCTGGTTGAGGTAGGCCGCTGCCGTGGTCACGCGTACTCCGTCCGCTGATGGGGCTGGATCCGGGAAGACCGTGACACACACCAATGAACAGTCAATAAACGGGCAGTTGAGGACCCCGCGACCCCCTGCGCGACCTCGCCCGCACCCGTACGGCCGTCTTCTCCGCCGGCTCCCGGGGGCACCGCCACGGGTAAAAGGGATGGCGGACGCCGGCGCCCGTGTCGTCATGCACGCCAGGCGCACCGAAACGGCACTCCTGAACGAGACGATCACGCTCACCGAGGCAGCGACCATGCTGATGCAGCGCCCCCCGCAACCGAACACGCCCGCGGTGCGGCCCGGTAGGTCAGCGGAGCCGAGCACCGTGCCGGGGTGACGGTGATGCGGCCGGCCACTGCCGCCCCGCCGGACTTCCCGGCCGTCCTCGGAAGCGTGATCATGGCTTTGACCTGCGGATTTCGTACGAGTCGCGAGCGTGAACAGTCGGCGAACCCCTGGCGCGATGGGTTTCGGTGGCGCTGCGCCACGCCCTAGCCTCCCCGCCATGTCCGACTTCTCACGCCGTAAAGTCCTCGGAACCCTCGCCGCCGGTTCCGCGCTCTCTGTCCTGCCTCCCTCCCTCCTGACGGCCATGGCCGCCCCGCTGCCCCGTGGTGGGCTCCGGGCCGTGGAGCACGTCATCGTGCTCATGCAGGAGAACCGCTCCTTCGACAACTACTTCGGCACCCTCAGAGGCGTCCGCGGCTTCGGCGACCGGCGGGCGCTGCGACTGCCCGACGGCGCGAGCGTGTTCGAGCAGCCTCGCTCCGGCGGGTCCTCCGTCCTGCCGTTCTCCGCAAGGCAGGCGGCGGTCGACGCCGGACGGCCCGAGGGCGACATCCAGTACCTCGGCTCGCTGCCGCACGGATTCAACGACGGCGTGCAGGCCCGCGCGAACGGCTGGTGGAACGACTGGATCGCCGCCAAGGGCCAGAGCACCATGGCTCACTACGACCGGCGCGACATCCCCCTCCAGTACGAACTCGCCGACCGCTTCACCATCTGCGACGCCTACCACTGCTCCGTCTTCGGCTCGACGAACCCCAACCGCAACTTCCTGTGGACCGGCACGACCGGGTTCGAGCCCAACGGCGGCGGCCGTGCCGTCACCAACGCCGCGTACTCCTACAGCCACGCCGGCTACGACTGGACCACCTACCCGGAGCGGTTGGAGGCCGCAGGCGTGTCCTGGCAGATCTACCAGGAATGGGACAACTTCACCGACAATGCGGTGGAGTACTTCAAGCCCTGGAAGCGGATCGGCCGGAAGATCCTCAGCGCCGCCGGGTTCGCCTACGCCACCACCGAGGAGTTCTACGACAAGCTGTGGGAGAAGAACGACAGCCAGCGGAAGGCGGACCTGGCCCGGTTCGAGACCGCGGTGGCAGCTCTCCCCGAGGACGAGCGTCGGCTTTTTCTGCGCGGTGCCCACCGCTCCGAACCGGGCACCCTGCTCACCCGGATCAAGGCCGACATCAAGGCGGGGACCCTCCCGAAGGTCAGCTGGGTGGTGCCCACGGCCGCCCTCTCCGAACACCCCAGTTCCTCCACGCCCGTCGGCAGCGCCGGCCTCGTCTACGACCTGCTGGACGCCATCGCCTCGGACCCCAAGACCTGGTCGAAGACCGCGCTGTTCATCAACTTCGACGAGAACGACGGCTATTTCGACCACGTCCCCGCCCCCACCGCCCCCAGGCCGGAGAGCGGCGACGGAGACGACTGGGTGGGCGGCCGTCCGGTCGGCCCCGGCCCTCGTGTCCCCATGACCGTCGTGTCCCCCTGGACGGTCGGCGGCTTCGTGAACTCGGAGCTCTTCGACCACACGTCGGTGATCAGGTTCCTGGAGAAGTGGACGGGGGTCCAGGAGCCCAACATCAGCGCTTGGCGTCGCAGCGTCTTCGGCGACCTGACCTCCGTGTTCGACTTCGACCGCGCCTACCGCCGGCCCGACGTGGAACGGCCCGGCGCGGTTCCGGCGCCGATCGGCCGCTGGAATCCGGTGCCTCCGGCGACGCAGGAACGGCCCGTCCAGGAGCCCGGGGTCCGCCCGACCCGGCCCTCCCCGTACCGGCTCGCACTGCGCGCCACCGTCACTGACGCCGAGGTCCGACTGGCGCTCGGCAACGAGGGCCGGCGGACCGCCGCGATCACCGCGTACCCGGGCGACGGGACCGCTCCGCGCGCCTGGACCGTCGCCGGCCGGGACAGCGCCACCGGCAGCCTGCCGTACGGCCCCGAGGGCTACGACCTCCAGGTGCACGGCCCCGGCTGGGCCCTGTGGGAGCTGCGCGGCGCCGGCGTCGGCGCCGAGGCGCATGTGGTGGAGCGCGCTCACGCCCGCCACGTGGACGTCGTGTGCACCAACCCCTCGAAGCGCACCCGGACCCTCCTGGTGGGCGAGTCCGTCCATGAGCGGCACGGAGAAGGCGGGGTCCAGACCGTCCGGCTGGCGCCCGGCGGGAAGCGGACCGTGTCCGTACCGCTCGCCCGGCACGGCTGGTACGACATCGTGGTGGTCGACGAGGACGACCCGCGCTTTCTGCGTCGGATGTCCGGCAGGCCCGCGGACGGCGGACGGGGCACCACGGACCCGGCGATCGGGACCGCTCCCGCGCTGGGCGTGTCGATCGACCTGCCCGAGCCGCTGCCTCCGCTGACCGCTCCTTTCGTGCAGGGCAGCCCCGCCGAGGTGGTGGTACGCGTACGCAACGAGGAGAAGAGCCGCCTGCGGGACCTGACCGTGTCGCTGCTGGCACCGGGCGGCTGGACGGTGAAGTCCTCCGGACCGGTCCCGCGCAGCCTGCCCGGCGGCGGTACCGCGGACCTGCGGTTCACCGTCACCCCCGCGGCGGGCGCCACCACCGCCTCGCTCACCGTCGCCGCCCGCGCCGAGGGCGACGGGCTGCTCCGAGTCGCGGACGCCCGGGTCCGGGCGGAGGTCGCCCGCGCGGTGAGCCTCACCCTGAGCGCGCCCGCGAGCTCCCCCGGCACCGACGGCTGCGCGCTGTCCCCGGAGAAGCCGCTGTCCGTGACGGCGACCGTCACCAACGCGGGGAGCGCTCCGCTCACGGCCCTGTCGGCCCGGCTGGAGGTGCCGGCCGGGTGGCGTGCCGAGGTGCCCGCCGGTACCCCTGCCTCGGTTCCGGCCCGTACGTCGGTGAAGGTGGTCTGGAAGGTCACCGCGCCCGCGTCGGCGGCCCGTACCTCGGCGACGCTGACGGCGACCGTCGGCGGGCGCACCGTAGGAGGCACGACGGTGGAGCAGACCGGGTCGCTGGCCACCCGGGTGGGGCCGGTGATGACCGGCTACCTGCTGGCCGAGGACTTCGAGTCCCTCGCCGACCGGCTGGCCCCCGCCACCGATCTGAGCCGTCCCGGGCTCCTGGGCTGGACGCGGACCGCGCCCGAGGGGTGGACGGTCACCAACGCGGCCGGGATGCCGCAGGGTACGGCGGAGCTCAACGGCTGGTCGTTCCTCTCCCGGCAGTTCTGGTTCCCGGCCGGCCAGGAACGCCAGGCGTTCAGCCGGTCCCTGGGCATCGTCGCCGTCGCCGACCCGGACGACTGGGACGACACGGGCAGCCCGTCCAGCCGTGGCACCTTCGACTCGACGCTGACGACGCCCGCCGTCGCGATCCCGGCGGGCACCCCGACGCTGCACCTGGGCTTCGACTCCCACTACCGGCAGGAGAGCCCGCAGGAGGCGGAGGTGACCGTGGTCTTCGACACCGGCGCCACCTCTCGGGTGCTGAACTACTCCAGCGCGGCCTCGGGGAACGACAACGGAGGCCGTGACCAGCAGAACCGTCTCGTCACCTCATCCTTCCCCGTGCCGGCCGACGCGCGTTCGGTGAAGGTGGCCTTCCGGGTCCACCGCGCGGGCAACAACTGGTTCTGGGCGATGGACAACATCAGGCTGAGTGCCTCGCCCATAGCCGACGCCTGACCGACTCCAGGCGCCGGCCCGGACCCCAGCCTCCCGCCCCTCAGAGGCGGGGCGGGGGCGAGGGTCCGGCGCCCGTCAGCCGAGGACGCGCAGAACCCGCACGTCGAGGGGCTCGGCCACGGAACTCAGGTCCGGCCCTCGCGCGCCGCCCGGAGTCCGCTCGCCGGGTCCCGCCCGGTCAGCCGTCGCCCGTGGTGCGCTGCGGCGACTCCCTCCGGAGCCCGAGCAGCGACCGCGCCACGGCGCTCGGCGACTCGTTCCGTTCCCGTGCGAGGGTGAGGAGGGCCCGGCAGGCGAGTTCGTTCACCCCGAAGGCGAGCATGCCGGGGGAGACCCGGCTCGCCGCCTCCTCCGCGCGCGCGGGGTCGTCCTCGGCGCACGCGGCCACGTAGGCGGCGGCCGCCTCGAAGAGGTTGTGTCCCTGCCTCGGGCGCGGTGGCGCCGGAGCGGCGGCCGCGGGCGTCCGCCGTGCGGAGGGGAGGAGTCTGCGCAGTCTTTCCGGTACTCGTGTCACGGCTCGCCGCCTCTCCCGGGCACGACTGCCCGGCATGTCCACGGTAGACAGTGAAAAGCCGTGACAGAAGGGCGCGTTGGCGTCGGAGATTTCCGAGTGGCGGCCGGTTTCGGCCGCTCGCGGGTCATTCCGGGTCGGGCGGGGTGTCCGTCCGCAGGAGTGGCAGGTTCTTGCGCACGGCCTCGGCCCAGGAGCCGTCGGAGACCATCTTGTCCAGGGCGGCCCTGACCTTGTCCGTGAGCGGGCTTCCCTTGCGCAGACCGACGCCGTACTTCTCCTCGGTGAGGCGGAACCCGGCGAGCTTGAACCGGCCTTCGAGGCCCTCCTGCGCCGCGTACCCGGCGAGCAGCGCGTCGTCGGTGGTGACCGCGTCGGCGACGCCCGACTCCAGGGCGTCGATGCAGCGGCTGTAGGTGTCGTACGTCATCACCACCGCCTGCGGGGCGATGAGCGTCCGGACGGTGAGCGCGGGGGTGGAGCCGGTCACCGTGCAGACCCGCCGGCCGTTGAGGTCCGACGGCCGGCTGACGGAGGCGTCGTCCGCGGTGAGCAGCACGTCCTGGTGGGCCACGAGGTACGGCCCGGCGAAGTCCACCTGCTGTCTCCGCCTGTCGTTGATCGCGTACGTGGCCACGACCAGGTCCACGTCGCCGTTCTCGAGCAGGGACTCACGGGTGGAGCTCGGCGCCTGCTTCCACGTGACGTCGGCGGGGTCGTGTCCGAGGGCGCGGGCGATGTAGGTGGCCACGTCCACGTCCAGCCCCGCGTACGTGCCGTCCGGCTTCTTCAGGCCGATGCCCGGCTGGTCGGTCTTGATCCCGATCGTGATGCCGGAGCTGCCGGTCGTGGGTGTGCCCGCCGTCCCCTTCGAGGGTGCGGATGCCGACGGTCTCTTGCCGCCGGCCTTGTCGGTGGCTCCGTCGTCGCCGCCCGCGTCGTAGAGGAGGTTCCAGGCGAGCACTCCGCTCAACGCCAGGGCGACGGCGCCGCCGGTGTACAACACGCGGCGGCGCTTCCCGTTCGCGGGCGGCGCCTGGATCGGCGTCCGTGGCGGCTCCGACGGCGGCGGTCCCGCCGGTGGTGCGAGGCGGTACGAGGTGGTGCCGGAATCCGCCGCGGCGGATTCCGCGTCCGTGCCGGCGTCGGCGGCCGGAATGGGGGTGGGCGAGGACTCGGCCTCCGGCCCGGGCTCGCCCCGGCCCTGGGGCGGTGTCGCCGTTGCCGTGATCCGTGCGTCCGCGGGGGACTCCGCGTCGGCGAGCATCCGGTCCAGCGTCTCGCCGTCCGGTCGCGCAGCCGGGTCGCGTACGAGTACCTCCGTGAGGACCCGGGTGAGCGGACCGGCCCGGTGGGGCGGGGGGACGTCCTCGCCGAGCACGGCGGCGAGGGTGGCCAGGGTGTTGGCGCGCCGCAGCGGATGGCGGCCCTCGACGGCCACGTACAGGGTCATCGCGAGGGACCACAGGTCGGCTGCGGGTCCGCCCTCCTCGCCGGAGACGCGTTCGGGCGCCATGTAGTCGGGCGTGCCGATGATCGAGCCGGCGGCGGTCAGGGCGGTCGCCCCGTGCACGGCCGCGATGCCGAAGTCGGTGAGGACCGGTGCGCCGTCGGGGCGCAGGAGGACGTTCGCGGGCTTGATGTCCCGGTGCTGGATCCCCATGGCGTGGACGGCGCGGAGCCCCGCGAGGATCCCCCGTCCCAGCGTGGCCGCCTCGCCCGGTGCGAGGGTGCCCCGGTCGAGCCGGTCCTGGAGGGAGCCGCCGGCCACCAGCTCCATGACGAGCCAGGGGTACGTTCCCTCGCCCTCGTCCACGATGTGATGGATGGTCACGACCTGCGGGTGCGCCACGCGCGCGAGGGCCCGTGCCTCCCGCAGGACCCGGACGCGCAGTTCGCGGGCGCCCTCGGGGTCGTACTCGGCCAGCGCCGGGTCCGGGGGACGTACCTCCTTGACGGCCACCTCACGGTGGAGTGCCAGGTCCCGGGCCCGCCACACGGTCCCCATCCCGCCGCCGCCGAGCCGGGCCACCAGCTCGAACCGACCGTCCACCACCCGTGCCACGCACCGCTCCCTCGCGACGACACGGCCCCCCTGCGGGTACGTGCCGAGTCCCGCGGAGTCGGACCGCGACCCGTCCCGACTCTGCCACATCCGGTCGGGGCGGGGGGCGTTCCTGAGATCTCCCGTCCCGACCGGTCAGGTGATCGATCCGGACGGGAGCGTCGTTGATCGGGCGGACGGACGGGCGGACGGACGGGCGGACGGACGGGCGGACGGGCGGGCGGACGGGCGGAGCGGGTGGCTCGGCGGGTGGGGTCCGTCGGCCGCTCAGCCCTGGCGGACGGCCATCGCCAGGAAGCGCGTGTCCTCGTCGACGTAACTGACGAGCCGCCAGCCGGCCTCGGCGAGAACCAGGCGCAGGCGAGGCTCGGCCCGCAGGTCGTCCGGGGTGATCCGCCGGCCGTGACGGGCCGCGAGGGCCGCGCGGCCGATCGGGTGAAAGAGGGCCAGCCGGCCGCCGGGGCGTACGGCACGGGCGAGTTCGCCCAGATCGGCGACCGGGTCGGCCAGGTGGGAGACGAGACCCGCCCCGAAGACCGCGTCGAGGGCACCGTCCCCCACGGGGAGCCGGCCGACGTCGGCGAGCATCAGCGTGGCGGTCCCGCCGGTGCCCTCCCGGCCTGTGCCGACGCGGACACCCCGTCCGGCGAGAACGGCCTGTTCGAGCATCTCGGGGGTGAGGTCGATCCCCAGGACGGTGCCGGTCGGGCCGACGGCGTCGCGGAGCGGCGGGAGCGCGCGGCCGGTCCCGCAGCCGGCGTCGAGCACGGCGTCTCCGGGGCGCAGGCCGATCTCGGCGACGGCGGCGGCGTACGCGGGTCCGTCGTCGGGGAACCGACTGTCCCAGTCGGCCGCCCGGACACCGAAGAACTCTCGTACGCGTGTGGGGTCATCGCTCATGTGCTCATGATTCCGTACTCGGAGGGGTGAAGCTTCTGCGTGCTCGTTCGAACTCGTCGCGATCGTTCGGAATCATCTCTCTGTCATATTCCGTCAGCTTTCGAAATGCGCCCCTGGTGCGCCCCCAGTGCGCCTAGCGTCCCTGAGCCATGGGACACCTGGACCACGCCACCTTCGGCTGGCTGACACCCGTGCTGTCGTACGCGATGGCCTGCACCGGCGCCGCACTCGGACTGCGCTGCACCGTCCGGGCGCTCGACGCCACCGGCCGATCACGGCGCAACTGGCTGCTCACCGCGGCCTCCGCGATCGGCACCGGCATCTGGACGATGCACTTCGTCGCGATGGTCGGCTTCGGCGTCGCCGGCACCGACATCCGCTTCGACGTCCCCCTCACTCTCCTCAGCCTGGTCGTCGCGATGGCCGTCGTCGGCGTCGGGATCTTCGTCGTCGGCTACGGACGGGACCGCCTGCGCTCGCTCCTGATCGGCGGGCTCACCACGGGCGTCGGCGTGGCGAGCATGCACTACATGGGCATGGCCGCCCTCCGTCTCCACGGACGCGTCACCTTCGACCCCGTCCTCGTCGGACTGTCGGTGGTGATCGCGGTGGTCGCCGCCACCGCGGCGCTGTGGGCGGCCCTCAACATCCACTCGCCGGTGGCGGTCGCCGTCGCCTCCCTGGTCATGGGCGCGGCCGTCACCAGCATGCACTACACCGGCATGTTCGCGGTGCGGGTGGAGGTGGCCCCGTCCGCGGAGGCCCTTCCCGGCGCCACGGTCATGCAGTTCATCTTCCCGTTCGCGGTCGGCCTCGGCTCGTACCTCTTCATCACCTCCGCCTTCGTCGCCCTCTCCCCGACGGCCAGGGAACGCGCGGCGTACGCGTCCGCCGGGCGGCTCACCGAACCCGACGAACGCGCGGTCGACGTCGCGCCCCCCGGATTCCGCACCGCCGAACCCGCGCGCACGCCCACCCCCTGATCCCGCGGCCGGCGCCCGCCCGCACCCCCGCACCGCCGCACACACGACCCACCGCACCAGAGCACGACCCAGCCGGAACGAGGAGGCCATGCGAACTCCGCGCAAGACCAAGGACGCCGAGGCGACACCGCCTCCGGCGGCCGCCCGCGGGCGGCGCGCACACGCCGGGCCGCCCGCAGACGAGGCGGGACGGCACGGCCCGGACCACCGTCCCGCGTCCGGCGGCCCGTCCGCCGAGGCATCGCGTCCGGCCCCCTCCGCGCCTTCGCACATCGGCCTGCGCCCGCGCACGGTCCGCGCCAAGATCGTCTCGCTCCTGATGGTCCCGGTCGTCTCGCTCCTCGCCCTCTGGGGATTCGCCACCGTCACCACCGCCCAGGACGTCGCCGCGCTCCGCCGCCTCCAGCGCATCGACTCGGAGATCCGCGAGCCCGTGGCGGCATCCCTCACCGCCCTGCAGGACGAACGGCGTGCCGCCGTACGGCAGGTCGCCGCGCCCGGCGCCGGCCGCGCCGCCGAGCTCAAGGACCGGATCCGCCGCACGGACGCGGCCGTGGGCCGGCTCCGCCTCGACGCCACCCACACCGTGGGGGACACCGGGGACCTGCCCGACGAGGTCGCGGCCCGCGTCGGCGCCTTCGTCGGCAAGGTCGACGGCCTCGCCGGGCTCCGCACCGCCGCCGTCGACGGACGGGCCGACTGGGACCAGGTGTACGAGGAGTACACCGCCACGGTCTCGGCCGCCTTCGCCGTCGGCGGTGCCCTCACCGGCGTCCAGGACACCGGACAGGGCTCCGACGCGCGCGTGCTCCTCGAATTCGGCCGCTCCGCCGAGATGCTCTCCCGCGAGGACGCCCTCCTCACCTCCGCCCATCTGACCGGCCACCTCACCGCCGAACGACTCCGTGCCTTCTCCGGCGCCGTCGAGACCCGGCGCACCCTCGCCGCGACGGCCACCGCCGACCTGCCCCCCGCCGCACGCGCCGCGTGGACCGACCTGGCCGCCGGCGGCGACCACTCCCGGCTCACCCGGGCCGAGGACAGGATCCGCGCCGCGAGCCCCGGCCGCCCCGCCGCCCAGGCGGTCACCTCCGACGACTGGGACGACACGCTCACGGCCGTACGCGGTGGTCTCGCCGGGATCGAGAGCGACGCCCGCACCGCGGCGGCCGACCGCACCGACCCCTTCGCCGTGGGATTCCTCAGCGCCGGCGGCGCGGCCGTGGCCCTCGGCCTCGCCGCGGTCGCCGCGTCCCTGGTCATCTCCGTCAGGATCGGCCGGGGACTCGTCGTGGAGCTGGTGAGCCTCCGCAACACCGCGCTGGGCATCGCCCGCCGCAAACTCCCCTCCGCCATGAGCCGCCTGCGGGCGGGCGAGGAGATCGACGTCGTGGCGGAGGCCCCGTCGGGTCCCGTCTCCCAGGACGAGATCGGACAGGTCGGCGAGGCCCTCACCACCGTCCACCGCGCCGCGCTCTCCGCCGCCGTCGAACGTGCCGAGCTCGCCAGCGGCATCTCCGGTGTCTTCGTCAACCTCGCCCGCCGCAGCCAGGTCCTGGTCCACCGTCAGCTCAACCTGCTCGACAGCATGGAGCGGCGCGCCGACGACCCCAACGAGCTCGGCGACCTCTTCCGACTCGACCACCTCACCACCCGCATGAGACGCCACGCCGAGAGCCTGATCATCCTCTCCGGCGCCGCACCCGGCCGGGCCTGGCGCATGCCGGTCGCCCTCACCAACGTCGTCAGGGCCGCCGTCTCCGAGATCGAGGACTACGCGCGCGTGGAGGTGCGGCGGCTGCCCGAGACGGCCGTCGTCGGCGGAGCCGTCGCCGACCTCACCCACCTCCTCGCCGAACTCATCGAGAACGCCGCCCAGTTCTCGCCGCCCCACACCAAGGTGCGCGTCAGCGGCGAACCCGTCGGCAACGGATACGCCCTGGAGATCGAGGACCGTGGGCTCGGCATGGGCACGGAGACCCTCACCGAGGCCAACCAGCGCATCGCCCGGTCCGAGGCACTCGACCTCTTCGACAGCGACCGCCTCGGCCTCTTCGTGGTCAGCCGCCTCTCGGCCCGTCACGACATCAAGGTCCACCTGCGGACGTCCCCGTACGGCGGCACCACGGCCGTGGTCCTGCTCCCGACCGATCTGCTCCAGGGTGCCCTGCCGCCGGGACACGGCACACCGGTGACCGGCGCGGGTCCCGAAGGCCCCCGCAAGGGGGGCGCGCACGCGGCCCCGCACCCGGCAGCCCCCCGTTCCCCCGCGGCCGGAGCGACGGGCAGGCCCGCCGCCGGACCGCGTACGGACGACGCGCGCGCCGCGCGGGAACGCGACGAGGCACAGCGTGCCGAAGCCCGCCGATTCGCCCGCCCGCCCGCGCCCCGAACCCCGCCCGGCGCCGCTCCGGCGGACGGCGGTCCCGCCGGCGTCGGCGGGACCCCCGTCCGGCCCGCAGGGCCCACCGGACCGGCCGCGGGACCCGTCGCGGTGCCGAGCCGTGGCACCCCGCCGGCCCCCGCCGGCTCACGACCCGGCGCCATCACCCCGCCGCACGGCCCCAAGCCGCCGTCCCCACCCCAGGTCGCACCCGCCCCGCGGCCGCAGCCGTTGCCCGGACCGACCGCCGTTCCCGCCCTCGGCGCGGGACAGGACACGGCACCCGCGCCCGCCGGGGTCACCGAACTGCGCCGCCGCGGTCCCGTCGTACCGGCACCGGCGGGGGAGCGGAAGCCGGGTACGCCCGCGGGCCGCGCCGGTTCCGCCGGTCCCGCCGTTCCGGCCGGGATCGACGAGGACGAGGCCGAACTGCCCCGCCGCGTACGGCAGGCGAGCCTCGTGCCACAACTGCGCGAGGCGCCGGCGCCCGAACCCGTCTTCGTCCCGACCGCCGCCGGCGCGGACACCCGCACCCCCGAACAGGTCAGGGACCGGATGACGGCCTACCGGGACGGCTGGCAGCGCGGGGGCGGCGCCGCCCCCGGCATCCGCCGCCCCCTCGGCTCCGGCTTCGGCGGGGACTCCGGCGCCGGTGCGGCCGACGGCCCGGTGACGACCACGGAGAATCCTTCCCTCACGGGCGGCCCCCCGACCGTGAACCGTCCGCCGACCACGGCCCGCCCGCCGACCTCCGACCGTCCGGGGGTAGCCGGACCGGCGACGGGGGCCGGGAGCGGCACGGACCCCCGCACGCCGCAGGGTTCCCGGACCGGGGCGCCGCCCTCCCCGTCCCCGCACGCGTACCCGGGCCCCTCGGCGAGCCCCTACCCGGGCTCGGCTGCGGAAGCGGCCCCGCACACGGACCTCGGCACCGTGCACCACCTCGGCCACGGCAAGGCCCCCCACGACGACCCCCGCACCGAAGGAGACGACGCATGATCGACCACGAGAGGATCTCCCACCACCGGTCCGGCGAGCTCGACTGGCTCCTCGACGACCTCGTCATGCGGGTCCGCGAGGTCCGCCACACCGTGGTGCTCTCCAACGACGGACTCGCCGTCGGCTCCTCCAGCGGCCTCAGCCGCGAGGACGCCGAGCACCTGGCCGCCATCGCCTCCGGCTTCCACAGCCTCGCCAAGGGCGCCGGGCGCCAGTTCCACACCGGCGGCGTGCGCCAGACGATGGTCGAGATGGACGACGGCTTCCTCTTCGTGGCCGCGGCGGGGGACGGATCCTGCCTCGCCGTGCTCAGCGCCGCCAGCGCCGACATCGGCCTCATCGCGTACGAGATGGCCCGCCTCGTCAAACGCGTCGGCGAGCACCTGCACACCCCGCCGCGGCTCACGGTGACACCGCCGGCCGCCGGCTGAACCGGGGGCACCGATGAACGACGACAGCACCCGCGACGGCCCGTCCACACCGGGCAGCCACTGGTACGACGCCGAGGCCGGACCGCTCGTCCGTCCCTACGCGATGACCGGCGGCCGCACCAAGCCCGGGCCCAGCAACGTGCGGTTCGACCTCATCGCCCTCGTCGTCGTGGACGACGACCCGCCGGGACCGGGGGACGAGGCCCTGCTCGGGCCCGAACACCGGTCCCTGCTCACCCTGTGCCGGGCCGAGACCCAGTCGGTGGCCGAACTCGCCGCCGACGCCGACCTCCCCGTCGGCGTCGTCCGGGTCCTCCTCGGCGACCTCCTCGAATCGGGCTTCGTACGGGTCAGCAGACCCGTGCCGCCCGCTCAGCTCCCCGACGAAAGAATCCTGAGGGAAGTAATCGATGGCCTACGAGCGCTCTGAGAGCAGCGGCGCGGGCGAAGCGGCGGACACCGCCCTCGCCCTGAAGATCCTGGTCGCCGGCGGCTTCGGCGTGGGCAAGACGACCCTCGTCGGCGCGGTCAGCGAGATACGTCCGCTGCGTACCGAGGAGCGGCTCAGCCGCGCCGGGCAGACCGTCGACGACACCGGGGGCGTCGACCAGAAGACCACCACGACCGTCGCCATGGACTTCGGCCGGATCACCATCCGCTCCGGGCTCTCCCTGTACCTCTTCGGGACCCCCGGGCAGGACCGGTTCTGGTTCCTCTGGGACGAACTGTCCCAGGGCGCCCTCGGCGCCGTCGTCCTCGCCGACACCCGCCGCCTGGAGGACTGCTTCCCGGCGGTCGACTACTTCGAGCACCGGAAGATCCCGTTCGTCGTCGCCGTGAACTGCTTCACGGGCGCGCGTACGTACGGCGCCGCCGACGTCTCCCGCGCCCTGGACCTGGACCGCGGCACGCCCGTGGTGCTCTGCGACGCGCGCGACCGCGACTCCGGCAAGGAGGTGCTCATCCGCCTGGTCGAGTACGCGGGACGGATGCACACCGCGCGGCTCCTGGACACCGTCGGCTGAACCCCGAGGATGCCCGGGGCCGCGGGCGCGCACCGCCCACGGCCGACCTCAGTCCGAGACGCCGCCTTCGGCGATCACCTTGTCGATCCGCACCCGGACGAGGAGTTCGCCGGGGACCGCGTTGCGCCGGCCGAAGGCGTCCGCCCGGTCCTCGCCCATGTAGCGGGCGGCGATGCGGGTGGCCCAACGCAGCAACTCGGCCGGTTCCTCAGTGATTTCGGCCCGTCCGCTCAACGTGACGAAGGCGAAGGGCGGGGTGTCGTCGTCGACGCACAGGGAGACCCGCCCGTCCCGCGCGAGGTTGCGTCCCTTCACCGTGCCCTTGCCCGTGTTGAACACGAAGTCGTCGCCGTCCAGCACGAACCAGACCGGTACGACGTGCGGACTGCCGTCGTCGCGCACGGTCGCCAGTTTGCCGGTGCGGGTGCCCGCGGACACGAAGGCCCGCCACTGATCCTCGGTCATCCTCGTCATGCCTCCCATCCTGCGGCACGCGCGGGCGTGGTGCGGTGCTTGCCCTGTTCACGACAGTGCGTAAGGCTTGCGGCGATACGGCGTACCTCGGAGGCGCGGGACCACGGGAAACGGGTCGACGGGGGACGAACCAACCAGGGGGAGGAACACTGATGGCGTTGGACAAGGGACTGGACTGGCTTCTCGACGACCTGACCCAGCGGGTCGGATCGATACGCCACGCGCTGGTGCTGTCGAACGACGGTCTGGTGACGGGCGCGAGCAACGGCCTCGCACGCGAGGACGCCGAGCACCTGGCGGCCGTCTCGTCGGGCCTCCACAGCCTGGCCCGGGGCTCGGGCCGGCACTTCCAGGCCGGGCGCGCGCGGCAGACGATGGTCGAGTTCGACGACGCCCTGCTCTTCGTGACGGCGGCGGGCGAGGGCAGCTGCCTCTGCGTCCTGAGCGCGGCGGAGGCCGACGTCGGTCAGGTGGCCTACGAGATGACCCTCCTGGTCAACCGCGTCGGCGAGCACCTCGGCGTGGCGGCCCGCCAGCCCGGACTGCCGGGCGGCGCGCTCTGACGAGAGCCGCGCTCTGACGGCGGGGCGTCGGAGGCCGGTCGGATTCCCGGTCTGAGCCTCTCCGCGTTGTCCACAGGCCGTTGTCCACAGGCCGTGCGGGGTCGATCACTCTGCGTTACGTTCTCGATGTGGATCCGAGGGATCCGCGGCAGGGAGAGAACCGACGCACGGGGAGGGCCGCAGGATGACGGTGGAAGAGGGAGCGCGCACGGTCGCGCCGGGGCGGGCGGCACAGGAACTGGAACTGAGGCGCGATGAGTTCCGGCTTGCCGTCCAGCTCGGCGTGGTCAGGACGGTGCCGACGGGCGAGGGCGGACGGAGGCGGGTCGAGCGGTCCGAGCTCGCCCGCCTCAGAGGAGCACCCGACTTCCCCGCCGGCCTGCGCGACCGTGTGCGCACGGTCGGTACGGGGGAGGCGGCCGCACTCCTGTCGATCACCCCGGAACGCTTCACGAGGCTGGCCCGTACGGGTCACCTGAGTCCGGTGCGGTTCGCGCTCAACCGCTACCGGGCGGTCGTGTGGACGTATCTCGCCGAGGAGGTCGCCGACTTCGGCGTCCGCTGGCCGAACCTCCTCACCGGCCGCCTGCCTCTCGACCTCCGAGAACGCCTGGCCGCGCACGAGGACCGGCGTCCCAGGAACTGGCGGGCCCGCCGCCTCGGCCTGCTGCTCCGTGCCACGGACGATCCTTGGGCCCGCGCAGCCGCCATCGCGTCGCTCCTCGACCCCGTCCAGGTGGCCGAGGTCGTCGACGACCCCTACGAGCGCGCCCACCTGGACCGGCTGCATCCGCCGCCGCCCTCCGGGATGCCGGTCGCGGCCGCGGCGCGGGAGGTCGCCGAACGACTCGTCCGCGCCGACGAACCGGACGAGATCCTCTGGCAGCGGATGAGCCTCGCGCTGGCCTTGGACGAGGCCCGAGCCAGGCGACAGGCGCCGTACCCCGGGGACGTGACCACAGGAGCCGGAGTCGGCGCACCCGCTGTGCCGGTCGCACCTGCCCTGACGGTGGCGTCCGTCGAGCCCGACGGGTTCGTGGACACGGTCTCGGCGTGGCTTTCGCCTGTGCGTGAGGCGAAGCGGACTCCGGCGCCGGATCCCGAGCCGGTGGGCGTACCCGTACCCGTGGCTGCGCCATCGGCATCCGTACCGACGGCGACGACCGAACCTCCTGTGCCTGTGCCTGTGCCTGCGTCGGCCGAGGGGTGGACCGACGGGTGGATCTCCGCCATGGGTCCCGGGCTGAGGATCAGGCGGGCGATGGATGCGGACGTCGGTGCCGCGCGGCGGGTCGTGGTGATTCCGCCCGCGCCCGCGGAGCCGCCGTCGCTTCCGGGTCCCGTGCCTCGGGAGGCTGATGCGGCGGACCTTGTCCGGCCGAGGCGACGGAACGCCCCCGACGCCGGACCTGGGCGTCCGTCGGGCCCCGACCGGCCGCCGGGTCGTGCGGAGCGGCCCAGGCTCCTCGATCGGCTTCGCCGAAGGAGGGAGGCGGGAGCGGGGCGGACCCGGCGTGCGAACGGCTCGGTGTCCTGGCCCTGAGAGCAGGGGCGCCGCTGTCGGCCGCCTGCACCCCGTTGCTCGCACCCGGCTGCCCGTACCGCTCGCCCGGGCGACGGAAGTCCGCCCGGGTGTCGGCGGCGGCTCATCGCGGTGAGGGGCCGGAGGGTCGAGGGAGCGGCGGGCGCGTCGGGGAGTCGGGGTGCGGCAGAGGCGGGGTGTGGGGAGGATGGCCCCATGCTGCTGGCCCGTGTGGCGGAGGTGTCCAGGGAGGTCGCCGCGGCTTCGGCGCGCTCCCGCAAGATCGCACTGCTCGCCGAACTGTTCGCGGAGGCGGGTCCGGACGAGAGTCCGCTCGTCATCGCGTATCTGTCGGGCCGGCTCCCGCAGGGGCGCATCGGCGTCGGATGGAGTGTGCTCAAGGACGTCGTCCCGCCGGCCGTTCCGCCTGCCGAGCGGCCCGGGCTCACGCTCGACCAAGTCGACGCCGCGATGACGGAACTCGCCGCCGTCGCCGGAGCCGGTTCCCGCGCCGAGCGGACCCGTCTGGTCCACGCGCTGTTCGCCGCCGCCGGATCCGACGAACAGGAGCTGCTGCTGCGGCTCCTCACCGGTGAGGTACGGCAGGGTGCCCTCGACGCCGTCGCGCTGGAAGGTGTGGCCCGCGCGGCCGCCGTGCCCGCCGCCGGGCTGAGGCGCGCGGTGATGCTCGAAGGCTCTCTGCCACCGGTCGCCCAGGCGGTGCTCGCCGAGGGAGCCGCAGCGCTCGAACGGTTCACCCTGCGCGTCGGCAGCCCGGTGCAGCCCATGCTCGCCCACACGGCGGGCTCCGTGTCCGAGGCGATCACGGCCCTGGGGCCCTGCGCGGTGGAGGAGAAGCTCGACGGCTTCCGCATCCAGGTCCACCGCCTGGGTGACGACGTCCGGGTCCACACCCGTTCGCTCGACGACATCACCGATCGTCTTCCCGAGGTGGTCGCGGCGGCCTTGGCCGTGGGGGCCGACCGGTTCATCCTGGACGGCGAGGTCATCGCGCTCGACCCCGGCACCGGGCGCCCGGTCGCCTTCCAGTCCATCGCGTCCCGGGTCGGCTCGCGCACGGACGTGGCCGGGGCGCACGCCGCCCTGCCGTTGACACCCGTCTTCTTCGACGTGCTGGCCGTGGACGGCGAGGGGCTCATCGACCGGCCCGGTCGGGAGCGGCACGAGGTGCTCGCCCGGCTTCTTCCCGCCGCCCACCGGGTGCGCCGCACCGTCGTGACCGACCCGGCCGACGCCGGGCAGACCGACGCGGCCGAGCGGTTCTTCACGGAGACGCTGGCCCGAGGGCACGAAGGGGTGCTCGTCAAAGCGCTGGAGGCGCCCTATGTGGCCGGGCGGCGAGGGCGCACCTGGCTGAAGGTGAAGCCCGTCCACACCGTCGACCTCGTCGTCCTCGCCGTCGAGCGGGGCCACGGTCGCAGGACCGGCCTGCTCTCCAACCTCCACCTCGGCGCGCGCACGGCCGACGGAGGGTTCGCCATGCTCGGCAAGACGTTCAAGGGACTCACCGACGAGATGCTGCGCTGGCAGACGGAGCGCCTGGGCGAACTCGCGGTGGAGGACGACGGGTTCACCGTGCGGGTGAGGCCCGAACTCGTCGTGGAGATCGCCTACGACGGACTTCAGCGATCGACCCGCTATCCGGCGGGCGTGACCCTCCGCTTCGCCCGCGTCGTACGCCACCGCCCCGACAAGCCGGCCTCGGAGGCCGACACCGTCGACGCGATCACCGGGGGCCGCTGACCGGAGGGCGCGGACCTCGCGGGACGGCGGCCCGAGAGGGATGCTGGAGACGTGGCACGAGAATCGCCCGGCACGACGACCACGTGGCACCACGAGCGACGGGCGGGCCGCGAGGAGATGAGCGACGTGTACGACTTGCACATCGACACCGACGTCACCGTGCAGCTCTGCGACTGCTGCCGGGAGGACGCCCAGGCCGTCTTCGACGTCCTCGACCGGGTCTACCGGCTGGAGGACATGGCCACGCCGAGCCCCCAGGCGGCCACCGGGCCCGCGCCCACCGTCTGGACGGCAACCTTCGACACCGCGGGCGGAGAGCGCCGGGACGTGGCCCCGACACCGCTGACCGGACTGGTCGGTGCCACGCTCACCGGTGGCTACCACGCGGTCGACGAGGTGCAGAAGGTGCTCGCGGCGGGCTTCGACATCCAGTCCACGCAGGCCGTCTCCGGAGACCAGGAGACCGAGGCCAGGCTGCTGCTCGCCTCCCGCTGACCGGAGGCACGGACACCCCGGACGGAACGGACGGGTTCCGCCCGGGGTTCACCTGTGCCCGTATGCTCATATGCCCACGTGTCCGCGTGTGGCCGGATTTCGCATGTCGCCTGCCCGGCGCCCCCTCTCGGACCCCGCCGATCTCCCCGCTATACACCGTGTGTAGAGTTCCTGTCGGTCGCGAGCCCCGCCCTGACCAGGCGGGCGCGGCTGTACCGAGACCACTACGGGGAAAGCGGGTTCCACCATGCTCCGATTCAGGCCGGGCCGACGCGGGGGAACGGCCGCCGCCCTGCTCGCCGCCGCGTCGCTGATGCTCACGCTCAGCGCCTGCGGCGTCGACACCGTCACCCCTCGGGACGCGCGGGACGAGGCCGGAACGGACGACAAGGCCGGCACGTCGGCGCGGCGCGTCGACTGCGCCAAGGTCAAGTGCATCGCGCTGACCTTCGACGCGGGACCGGGCAAGGACACCCCACGGCTCCTGGACATCCTGAAGGAGAAGCAGGTCCCCGCGACCTTCTTCCTTCTCGGCAGCAAGCACGTCGACCGCTACCCCCAGGTCGTGCAGCGCATAGCCGCCGAGGGTCACGAGGTCGCCAACCACACCTGGACCCACCGCATACTGACCGACCTCGATGCCGCCGATGTCCGCGACGAGCTGTCGCGCACCCAGGACGCCGTCGAGAAGCTCACCGGCCGGAAGCCGACCCTCATGCGTCCACCGCAGGGTCGGACCGACGGCACCGTGTCCGACGTCAGCCGCGAACTCGGGCTCGCCCAGGTCCTGTGGAGCATCACGGCCAAGGACTACTCCACCACCGACTCCGCCCTCATACGGCAGCGGGTGCTCGATCAGGCGCACGAGGACGGGATCATCCTCCTCCACGACATATACGACGGCACGGTCCCCGCCGTCCCGTCGATCATCGACGAGCTCAAGCGTCGCGGCTTCACCTTCGTGACGGTCCCCGAACTCCTCGCGCCGGGGAAGGCCGAGCCGGGTGCTGTCTACCGTCCCGAGAAGGACTGACACCACCCGCCGAAACCGGGTGAGGTGACTCACATCGCCCACCGCGGACCTCTCGGAACATTCGGGAAAGGTTCGCCGTTCATACCTATGTGACTGCGAAGGGGCCCGGTCCCCAAGGTCCCCCCCCAGAGGTGACCGCCCTTCCCCGTCACGGCGAACGGCCCCGGTTGGAATCCCCCGTCCAACCGGGGCTTTGTCGTTCCCCTTCCCGTCCGGGTCGCCGTCCCTGTTCCCGTCCGGGTCGGCGTCCGTTCCGCGTCCCCGCTGCCGTGGCCCGCGGTCGTCCGTCCGCTCGCGCGGCACGTCGACGGCGCGTGAGGGGCGCGCGCACCGGCGCGTTCGACTCGTTCGAGTGAGCATCCGCATGCCCGTCGAGCCTTCGGGCAGTGATCACCCCGGGCCGCCTGACGATCACCGGCAGCCCCTCCGAGCAGGGACGATCGATGGGGGACACACCATGCTGAGCACCGCCGGACGCGCCCGCCGCGGGACCCTCGCGGCCGCTGCCGCACTGTTGCTCTCCGGCTGCACCGTGGTCGGGCCGGAAGGCCCGGCAAGGGCGGGCGCACCGGGCGTGCCGGTCACCCGGGCCGCGCAGGACGAACTGCTGAGGGCGGCGGAGCACCGGCTCGTCGTCGACTGCCTGGGCGACCACGGGATCACCCTGTCGGCCAGGCCCCGCGCACCGGACGAGGACCGCGTCCTCCAGGCGGCGCTCTTCGGTGCCGGCCCGCGTGAACTCTCCGTCACCCTCGCCACGGGTGCCACCGTCACCGCTCACGAGGACGGCTGCCTCGGCGCCGCCCGGCAGCGGCTCTACGGCGACCAGCGCCGCTGGTTCCGTGTCCAGGTCACGGTCGACAACTTCCGAGCCGAGGCCCAGGCCCGGCTGGGCGCCGACCCCGCCCACCGTGCGGCGCTCGCCCGCTGGACCCGGTGCGCGGCCCCGCCCGGTCGTCCCCGTCCCGACCGGCCCGACCCGGCCGTCGCCGCCCGCTGCGCACGCGAGAGTGGACTCGACGAGGTGCGCCGGCGACTGGAGCCTGCCGAACTGGCCCGTGTGCGCACCCTCCACCGGGACGAACTCACCGCGTACCGGCAGCTGCGCGAGCGCGCGCTGCTGAGGGCGATCGAGCTGCCCCGGGCGCAGACACCCGACTTCGAACCGGCCCAAGCCGAACGGGGCACATCCGGACCCACCCGACCCCAGGCCACCCGAGCTGAATCCATCCGACCCGAATCCGCCGGACCTGATCTCACCCGACCCCTGTCGCGCCCGCCCGAACCGGACCCGTCCGAACCGACCCGCCCCGCACGGCCGCCATCCGAGACGGCCGTCTCCGTACCACCCGCAGAAAGGCCCCACCTCTCGTGAAGCGACTTCTCGCCACGGCCGCCGCCGCGCTCCTGGCCACCACCGCCGGCCTCGCCCTCGCCGGCGCCGCCGGAGCCGCGGAATGCCCCAGCGGAGAGTTCTGTGTCTGGCAGAACGCCGACTTCGGCGGCCAGCGTGCCAACTGGAGCGGAGACGACGGCTGGTGGGAGAGCTGGATCTCCGACACCGACTCCTCCTGGGCCAACCACGGAATCTCCGGACCCGGCATCAAGGACCACGTCCGGGTCTACGAGAGCGCCTGGCAGGGCGGCGGGATGACCATCTGTCTCGCTCCCGGTCAGGAGGTCGGCTACAACGGCGCCGCCAACGACCGCGGTGACTCCCACATCTGGTCGACCGGCTGCTGACGAGCACCACCCGCGATGCCCCGGACGGCCCTCGGGTCGTTCCGGGACCGGTGTCCCTGGGCTCAGCCGCGGCTCAGGGGCCCGGTCGGGTGGCGGAGAACGGAGGTGAGCATCAGACCGGCACCGCGGACGACACTGGTCGCCGGGTCGTTCGCCAGGCGGACCCGGGCCCTCAGGAGGTGGGCGAGGCGTGCGGTCACATCCAGACGGAGGGCGCCACCGCCCGTCACGAGGACACCTCCGCGCAGCGCCCCGCGGACCGCACCGGTGCGGTCGTGCCGCCACAGGTCGCTCACCAGGTCGGCGGCGGTCCCGGCGATCGTGTCCGGCATCCGCCCCGTCTGCGGCACGTCGTCGACCCCCACCTCCGCGAGGCGGGCGTCCTCGACGAGGCCGTCCACGACGAGGGTGACCTCGGTCAGCTGGGCACCCAGGTCGACCACGAGCAGCGGGCCGCCGCCCGGCGGGGCCGCGTACGCCGCCGCCGCGCGGGCGCTGTCCACGGCGATGACCCGGACCGGGCCCAGGGCGTCGACCATCCTGCGTGCCTCCTCCCGCTCCCCGGGGCGGGCGAGGACCGGGTGGGTCAGCATCACGACCGTGTCGTGTCCGTCGCCGCCCGGGGCCGAGGCGGTCAGCCGGCGCAGCAGCCGGAGCTGGGAGGCCGCGTCGGTGACGCGGCCGCGTCGCACCGGACCGCTCGGCACGTCCGCGAAGACGCCCGCTCCCGGCGCCCAGGCGCGGGTCCGGGAGCTGCCGATGTCGAGCGCGATTCCGCGCACGGGCCGCCTCGCGGCCCGTTCCCCGACTGCTGATCCGAACGATCCCATCGCTGCCGTCCATTCGCTGCGGACCCGCTGATTGCGAGGCCGATACGGAATCTCACTATGCAGTATCCGTAGCGGTGGCGCTATGGCGCACAGGGATCGAAGGTCATTCGGTGAAGTGTGGTCAGTCCTCGGCGCCGAGCCACAGGTCGGGTCCGAACACCTCGTAGTGGATGTCGGCCGCCGCCGTGCCCGCGCCCAGGAGGTCGCCGCGCACCGTGCGGAGGAAGGGCAGCGGACCGCAGAGGTAGGCGGTCGTGCCCGGCGGCAGGTCGAGCGACGTGACGTCCGCGCGACCCGCGTGGGCACCGGAGTCGCCCGGCTCCTCGTACCAGAGGTGCAGCGTCGCCTGCGGCAGTGCGTCGACGAGCCGTCGCAGCTCCACGGCGTGGGCGTGGGACGCGGGGGAGCGGTCGGCGTGCGCGACCGCGACCGGGCGGGTGGATCCGGTGGCCGCGAGGTGGTCGAGCATCGCCAGCATGGGGGTGCTGCCGATGCCCGCCGACGCGAGCAGCAGCGGGCCGTCGCCCTCCGGCAGGACCAGGTCGCCGAACGGGGCCGACACGTCCAGGGTGTCGCCCGCGCGGCCGTGGGCGTGCAGCCACGAGGAGACCTCGCCCGCGGGGTCTCCGTCGACCCGCTTCACGGTGATCCGCCACTGGGGGCGTCCGGGGGCGGAGGACAGGCTGTACTGACGGATCTGCCGGGCGCCGTCGGGCAGGGTCACCTGCACGCTCACGTACTGGCCGGGCAGGAACGCGTCGGTGGGGGCGCCGTCGGCGTGCCGCAGGAGGAAGGACACCGTGTCGACTGTCTCCTCCTGGCGTTCGGCGATCTCCATCGAGCGCCACACCGCGCCCTCGGGCACGCCCGTCTCCCGGTAGAGGCGGGCCTCCACGGCGATGAGCGCGTTGGCCATCAGCCAGTACACCTCGTCCCAGGACCGGGCGACCTCCGGGGTCACCGCCTCGCCGAGGACCTCGACGATGGCGGCGAAGAGGTGCTCGTGCACCACCTTGTACTGCGCGGACGTCACGCCGAGCGAGGCGTGCTTGTGGGCGATGCGGGACAGCATGGCGTCGGGGCGGCTGTCGGGGTTGTCGAGCAGGGCGACGGCGAACGCGGCTATGGAGCCCGCGAGCGCCTTGCGCTGCTCGCCGTTGGCCTGGTTGCCCCGGTTGAACAGGTCGCGCAGCAGCTCGGGGTGTGCGGCGAAGAGGCGCGAGTAGAACCGCTCGGTGATCTGGTCGAGGGCTCCGCCAACGGCGGGCAAGGTGGCGCGGACGACCGGAATGGCCTGCTCGGACAGCATGGGAACTTCCAATCTGGTAAATGATCTACGTATTTAAGAAGGTGCGAAGGGCGCCCTGGTCGGGCGCGTGGTTCAGTCGACGGGGCGTGGGGTGAGGGAGAGCAGCAGTGGACCGGTCGGCGAGGCCACGAGCTCCGCCACCGTCAGGGGGTCGAGTGCCCGGTAGAACGCCTCCTGGGCCTCGCGCAGCGCGCCCCGCAGTCGGCACGCCGCGCGCAGGGGGCAGGGTGGGTCGCCCTCGCAGGCGACGACCTCCTCGTCGCCCTCCAGGGTGCGGGTCAGCCAGCCCACCGAGGAGCGCCGGCCCAGATCGGTCAGGGCGAGACCGCCGCCGCGACCTCGCCGCGCCTCGACCACGCCGAGGTGCTGGAGCCGGGTGACCACCTTCGCCATGTGGGCGTAGGGCACGTCCATCGACGCCGCCACCTCGCGGGTGGTGACGGACTCCTCCGGTGCGGTGACCGCCAGGCGCATCACGGCACGGAGCGCCAGGTCGGTGAACTTCGTCAGCCTCACGGTGTGACCGTATCAAAGTGGTATTTGGGTTGCGTATTCAGGGGGTGGTGCGGTGTCGGCGTCGCCGCCACAGCCACCAGCCGCCCGTGACCAGGCAGCCGGCGACGAGCGCGATCACGATCACCGGCCACCGGGCCCCCGCGGTCCTGAGGTCGGTGGTGACGACCAGGAACACCGCGACGGCCGGCACGAGCAGGGACCCGAGCGCGCGCAGCAGCGCCACGCCCATGGACGCGTCGACGCGAACACGGCGCCGGCGCTGGGGGCGGAGGTCGGGGGAGCCGACGTAGAAGGCCGTGGCCCGGTCGGTCAGACGGTTGGTGGCCCGCCAGTAGGAGACGGCCAGGTACGGGAGCCAGACGAGGGGAGCCACCAGGCCGACGAGGAAGACCGCACCCGTCAGCGCGTACTGGCCGAGGCGCACGAGCCGCCCCGGCCCCTCGGTGCCCGGTGTCAGCAGACCGAGCAGCCTCGCCATCCTGACCACCAGGTCCCACAGGGCCGCCCACCGGCCCCGGGCGCGATGCCCCGTCGTACCTCCGGCGGCCGGGGCGGCCCGCAGCGCCGCGCGGGCCGTCGCCGTGTCCTCGTACACGCCCTGCAGGACCAGGAGTTCGGCCGCCCGCTCCGGATCTTCGGGGTCCCGTCCCTCGACGGCGGCGAGCTCGAAGACCATGCGTGCCTGGGAGAGCAGGGCCCCGCAGAACGCGACGGGTACCAACAGTAGGAAGGGGCCTCCGACGAAGGCCCCTTCGGCGGTCACCGCCCGGCGCCCGCGCGTCAGCACGAGGGCCCGTAGTGTCGCCGCGTCGGCCTCCGGGTGGGCGGCCCTCAGGCGCTCGGCGGCCGTCGCGGCACCCGGTCCCATGTGGCGCAGGGCGAAGGAGGCCAGCGACTCCGGCAGTCTGCCCGGGTCCGCCGAGACCTCTCGGAGCAGGGAACCCGCGAGCCCGGCCGTCGGAGCCGCTCCGGCCGCCTTCCTCACCGGCGTCCGCCTTCCTCGCGCCCGGTCAGGCCAGGATCTTCGCCTTCGCCTTCTCGAACTCCTCGGGAGTGATGGCGCCCTTCTCCTTCAGCTCCGCCAGCCGGTGCAGCTCGTCGGTCGGGCTCCCGCCGCCGGGCGCCGTCCCCGCCGTCTTGCGGATGTAGTCCTGGAAGGCGGCCTCGCTCTCCTTGGCCTGCTTGACGTCACGCTGCCCCATGCCCTTGCCGCGGGCGATGACGTACACCAGCACGCCGAGGTACGGGAGCAGGATGCAGAAGATCAGCCAGCCGGCCTTGCCCCAGCCGTGCAGCGCGTGGTCGCGGAAGATGTCCGTGATCACCTTGAACAGCAGGAAGAGCCACATGATCCAGATGAAGAACCACAGCATGGTCCAGAAGACGTCGAGGAGAGGGTAGTCGTCCATTCCTGCACACTCCGTTCCCACCCGGCCGGGAGAAGCCGGGCGTTGGAGCGAGTCTCACCCAGCCCCCGCGGCCCCGCACGTCGTGGCGGCCCGGCGTGCGGGCCGCCCGTGAGCGTGATCGAATGGACGCCGGGCCCGCGGCCTCAGCCGCGCCGGAGGGCCGCCAGCGCGCGGTCCGCGTGGGCGCTCATGCGCAGTTCGCTGCGGACGACCTCGACGATCCGGCGGTCCTGGCCGATCACGAACGTGACCCGCTTGGTGGGGGCGAGCGAGAACCCGCGCTTCACACCGAACCGTTCGCGTATGGCGCCCTCGGGGTCCGACAGCAGGGGGTAGCCCAGGGAATGCCGCTCGGCGAACTCCTGCTGCCGCGCCACGTCGTCGGAGCTGATGCCGACGGGGAGCGCGCCGGCCGCCCGGAACTCGGTCGCGAGGTCGCGGAAGTGGCACGCCTCGGCGGTGCACCCCGGCGTCATGGCCGCCGGATAGAAGAAGAGGACGACCGGCCCCTCTGAGAGGAGGCCGGTGAGCGAGCGCTCCGCGCCCGTCTCGTCCGGAAGGCTGAAGTCCTCGACGAGGTCACCGACGTTCATAGAAGCCCGTCCCCGATCCGTACCCGCGATGCCACCGGTGCCTCCGGTGGCCGGTCGGTGAGGCTACCGCAGAGTAGGTACCGGCGGTACACAGGGGTGGGGCGAGGTGGCGGGGCCGGCCCCGGTGCGCGTCAGGCGCGGGGGGTCGCTTCGGCCCGTGCGGCGGCTCCGCTCCGCGTGGCGGCGCGGAGGTCGAGCACCTCCAGGGCGCGCTCGCCCCAGCGCAGGTTCTCCTCCTCGAAGAACCGGCCGCGCATCAGTGTCAGATAGGGGCCGACCCGCTCCGCCTCGACGAGGTAGGTCTCCTCGTCGCGTCCTGCCAGCATCCATTCGCGCAGCCGGTCATAGCGGGCCAGCTTGGCCCGGGCCGTCTCCATCCGCTGCGCCACGAAGCCGCGTACCGCCGTGGTGTCGCCCTCGTCGCACGCCTGTACCTGCACCAGCAGCTCGTCGCGGACGGCGCTGGGCCTCGGCGGTGTCGACGTGTAGGCCGTCAGGTCCCGCAGTCCGTCCTCGGTCAGGCTGAACATCCGCTTGTTGGGACGCCGTTCCTGTTCCACCACACGGGCCGTGATCAGACCGGCCTCGTCGAGGCGGTCGAGCTCGCGATAGAGCTGCTGCGGGGTGGCAGCCCAGAAGTTGGCGACGGACACGTCGAAGATCTTGGCCAGGTCGTATCCGGATGCCTCGCCCTCCAGAAGAGCTGCGAGAACGGCGTGCTTGAGCGACATTCCGACACGCTAGCAGCACGTTGAATAGTTTCCTCCGCACCTATTCACCGGGGCACGGACGGGGCCGGACGGGTGTTCATCGCTGGCACGTCCGTACGGCCCCCGCCTAGGCTGGAGGGGGGCAGGCCGCGGGGGAGCAGATCCGAGGGGCAGCGCGATGGACAGCGACTCGTTCGTCTACACCACCTACATCCGGACGACTCCCGACGAGCTCTGGAAGGCGCTCACCGACCCCGAGCTCACCCGGCGCTTCTGGGGCGTGGCCTTCGAGACCGACTGGACCCCCGGAGCGCCCATGGTCTGGGACGAGGGCGGCCGGAGCACGTCCGACCCCGAGCAGGTCGTCCTCGCCGCCGAACCCGGCCGCCTCCTCTCCTACACCTGGCACACCTTCACCCCCGCCTGGGCCGAGGCCGTGGGCCTCGGCCGCGAGGTCTACGAGCGGCTCGCCGCCGAGCGCAGGTCGCGGGTGACGTTCGAGATCGAGCCCTCCGGCGACATCGTCAAACTCACCGTCACCCATGGCGACCTGGAGCCCGACGGGACCATCAAGGCTCTGATCGGCGAAGGATGGCCCGCGCTCATCGCCAGTCTCAAGTCCCTTCTGGAGACGGGCGAGGAACTCCCCGAGCCCGCCCGCTGACCCAGAGGAATTCCCCGAGCCCGCCCGCTGACCCATTCGAGTCGTCTCGCCGGCCACTGCGCCGCCACACCCGGTGTCTTGATCATCTTTCTGTCGGTTCATCCGCTTTGATGATCGGGTCGGTGTCCTCCGCCGACGTCGTCGTCCGGAAGGGGAGGGTGTCCGACGTGCCGTCACGCAGATACGTACGAGGGTGGGGAGCCCTGTCCCTGGCCGTCGGGGCCGTCCTCGTCGGTACGGCGGCCCAGTCGCCCGGCGGACGTGACACCCGCTCCCTCCTGGCATCGGACCCCACCGCGATCGTCACGGTCGACGGCTGTTCCGCGGGCACCGGACTCTGCTCCGTGCCCCGGCACACGGTCGAGCTGGCCGGCGGGCCCGTGCTCACCGGCGCCCCGTTTCTGATCGACCGGAGGGTGACCGGACCCGTGGAGATCGCGCTCCGCACCCCCGGCGTCCTGGCCGACGTGACCGTCACCGACCGGCGCGGCCGCCGGGTCGCGGGGTCGTCGAGCGCCGACCGCACGCGGTGGACCAGCGCGGTCGCCCTGCCGGCCGGGGCCGCGCTCGCCGCCCGTCTCGTCGTCGAGCGCCCCGACGGCGGTCGGATCCACCGCGACCTCGCCCGTCTGGACTTCCGCACCGCCTCGGCACCGGCCGGTGAGCGGCTGACGGTCGACTTCGGACCGGAGGACGGCCGGACGTACGGCGTGGGCCATCCCGTCACCGCCGAGCTCAGCCACCCCGTGCCGGCCGACGACCCCGCGGCCCGGCGAGCCGTCGAGAGAGCCCTCGAAGTGCGGGCCGAACCCCACGTCGAGGGCGCCTGGTACTGGGTCGACGCCACCACCCTCCACTACCGCCCCCGCACCTACTGGCCCTCCCGCGCCGTCGTCCACCTCCGGAGCGGACTCGACGGGGTCCGGGTCGGCGGCGGGCTGTTCGGCGGCCGTTCCAGCCCCGTGACCTTCACCACCGGATCACGGATCGAGGCGGTCACGGACATCGCGGCCCTGACCATGACCGTCCGGGAGGACGGCCGGGTCCTGCGCACCCTGCCGGTCACGACCGGCAAGGAGGGCTACCGCACCCGTAGCGGCATCAAGGTCGTCCTCGGCAAGGAACCGACGGTCCGCATGCGGGGCGACTCCATCGGCATCAAACGCGGCAGCCGCGACTACTACGACCTCAAGGTCCACTGGGCCACCCGGGTGACCTGGAGCGGCGAGTACCTGCACGCGGCCCCCTGGTCGGTCGACGCGCAGGGCGCCGAGAACGTGAGCCACGGTTGCACCGGCATGAGCACCGAGGACGCCGCCTGGCTCTTCCGCACGGTCCGCGAGGGCGACCTCGTCAGCTTCGTCAACGGATACGGGGCTCCCATGACGCCCTTCGACAACGGCTTCGGCGACTGGAACCTCAGCTGGCCCGAGTGGCAGCGCGGCAGCGCCTTCGCCCCCGGCACCACCGTCGCGGCGGCCGGCCCCTCCGCCGGCACCCTCCGCCCGGAACTCTGACCGGGGCGGGCCGGACGCCGCCCGTGGCCGGGACGCACGACCGCGCCACGCCGCCGGGCGGATGGCGCCCGGCCCCGCACCCCCTCGGCGATACTGACGTCCTGTCAGCACCCGTCGACCGCAGGGAGCCTCGATGCCGGACGTCACCAAGGTCGCCGTCGGGGACGCCACCCTCTACGTCGAGGCCCGGCAGCTCGGTCCCGAGTGGGAGCCCGAGGGGATCGGTGACCGGATGCCCGACCTCTCGGCGGTCACCGAGGCCCTCTCCTCCTTCGCGGGTCGGATCGGCGAAGCGCTGCACCAGGCGTCACCGGACCGGGCGACCGTCGAGTTCGGCTGTCAACTGGGCCTGGACGCCGGCCGGCTCACGGCGCTCGTCGTCCAGGGAAGCGCGAACGCCAGCCTGCGGGTCACGCTCGAATGGTCGAAGAAGCCCCACTGAGCCCGTGACTCTCGGTGCCCCGGTCCGGCCCTTCGGCCGGGGCGAATTCCGGCTCGCCGGCCCGAGCGTGGCGGCTCAGGCGGTCGGGCGCGGCTCGCGCCACATGCCCCACAGCGTGGGTCCGCCGCCCGGCAGCCGGAGTTCCTCGCGTACGGCGAAGCCGAAGTGCTCGTACACCGGGAGGTTCGACTCTTTGGAGGACTCCAGATAGGCGGGCATGCCCGTCGCGTCGGCCTTGGCGAGGCCCGAGCGCAGGAGGGCGGAACCCTGGCCCAGGCCCTGGGCCGCGGGGTCGGCGCCGATCAGCGCCAGCGACCAGTGGGGCTCCTGCGGAGTGTGTGCCGAGGCCGTCCGGACCGCCTCGGCGAACAGCCCGGCCCGGTCGCCGAGGATCTCGGTGAGCCGGCGGATGGTCTCCGCGTCGGGCACGGCCTTGGCCTGGGCCTCGGGCGTCACCCAGAACGCCGCGGCCGCGTCGGTGCGCTCGCACACGCCGTGGAGGACGTACTGGCGGGTGAAGAGGGTGGTGAAGTAACGCTCCAGCGCGGTGGCGCGGGAGGGCTCGTCGGGGAAGAACCAGCGCATCATCGGGTCGTCGTCGAAGGCGCGGGTGAGGACGCGGCTGATGGCCGCGGCGTCGTCGATCGTTGCCGTTTCGGGCATGTTCGTTATCGCCATGCAGGTTATTCTGCACATGATGATCTTGAAAGCCGACGCGGGGTCGATGCTCCGGGCCGCCACCCGGACGGGCGGGACCCACCCCCGTCGCCCCTGTGGCCGCCTGCGACGATGGCGCCATGGAGCATTCCGAGGACAGGACCGGCGCCCTCGCCGAGGCGGTCGCGCTGCGCGAGCGGGGACGTCAGGTCGAGGCGTGCGAGCGGCTCGTCGCGCTCGCCGTGCGATGGCCCGACGACGCAGAGGTCGCGTACCAGACCGCCTGGGCGCACGACGTGCTCGGTCGGGAGGCGCAGGCCGTGCCGTACTACGAGCGGGCCCTCGCAGGCACCGGGCTCACGCCCGAGGACCGGCGCGGCGCGCTCCTCGGCCTCGGCAGCACCTACCGCGTCCTCGGCCGGTACGAGGACGCCGTCGCCCTGCTGACCGCCGCCGCCGAGGAGTTCCCCGAGGACGGCTCACTGCGCGCCTTCCTCGCGATGGCGCTGTACAACACCGGCCGCCACCACGAGTCGGTCCGACTGCTCCTCCGTCTCCTCGCGGCCACCAGCGACGATCCGTCCGTACGGAAGTACCGGCCGGCCATCGAGCACTACGCCGAGGACCTCGACGCGACCGAGTGACCCCGCCCGGCGCCGTGCGCGGGGCGCGTCGTGGGCACCGCCCCCGCGGCGGCGTCAGTCGTTCACCGCGGTCAGGAGGACCACCGCGTCCTCCAGGGCCGTCAGGCCGTGCCGCTCCTTGGGGATCATCCGGAGCGCGCCCGCCGCCATCTCCTGCGCCCACCCGGGCGAGGTCAGCTTCACCCGTCCCCGCAGCACCTGGAGGCTGGCCGCCGGGGGCGCGTTGTGCTCGTCGAGGGAGGTGCCCGCGGTCAGGGCGATGACGGTCTGCCGGAGCACCCCGTCGTGCATCACCAGATGGGCGCTGCGCCCGTGCGCGGCGGTGCGGGCCGCGGCCAGGTGCTCGTCGGCGAGCTCGGTGAGGTCCGACATCATCAATCTCCCTGCGGGGTGCCCTCCGGAGAGGTGCGCGGGCGGATACCCCCAGCCTCCCGTGTGGCGTCGGGCGCGCAACTCGGGACCGCCGCGCGCGCCGACGCGGTCACCGTCACGAGGCCGCCCGCGACGCAGGCCCCGGCGGCGAGCAGGGCTGCCGCCCAGCCGTGGGCCGCGTACAGCCCCCCGCCGGCCAGCGAGCCGACGGCGCCGCCGCCGAAGGTCGCCAGCATGAAGACCGTGTTGACCCGGGCCGCCACCTCCCGTCCGATGGCGAAGATCCGAGCCTGCGCCGCGACCTGGCACGCGCTGACCCCGACCACCAGCAGGTTCGCCCCGGCCGCCAGCCCGGCGGCCGAGGCGGGGGCCAGGCCCGCCACCGCGATGCCGAGCCCCGCGCAGACGAGCCCGCCGGCGTTCACCGCCCCCGCGCCGAAGCGGTCCGTGAGCGGTCCCGCCGTCGCGGAGAGCAGCGCCGCCGGCAGCGTCAGCAGACCGAACAGACCGGCCACCCCCGGTCCGTACCCCAGCGGAGGCGCCGCCAGATGGAAGGCGAGGACGGCCCAGAAGACGCTGAACGCGCCGAAGGCGCACGCGCCGATCACCGCCGCGACCCGCAGCTCCCGGTGGGCCGAGAGGAGCCGGGGCAGCCCGGCGAGGAGCGCGGCGTACGAGGTGCGTCCCGGCGGCCCCAGCCGCTCGGGCAGCCGCCGCGGCAGCACGAACAGCAGGGCCGCCGTCGCCATCGCGGCCACCACGTACGCCGCCCGCCAGCTGCCGCTCGCATCGGCCACCGCGCCCGAGACCGTACGGGACAGGGTCGAGCCCAGGGTCAGGCCGAGGCCCACCAGGGCCACCACCCGGCCCCGTCGCGCGGGACCGGCGAGGACAGCCGCGACCGGGGTGAGGATCTGCGGAAGGACCGTGGTGGTGGAGAGGGCGAGCGTCGCGACGGTCAGGGTGACGACGTCGGGCGCCGCCGCGGCCACGAGCAGGGCCGTGCTCGTGAGGGCGAGCAGCACCGCGGTGAGGCGACGCAGCCGGGCGGTGTCGGCCGTCGGGACGAGCAGCAGGAGTCCGAGCGCGTACCCCACCTGGGCGGCGGGCGCGATCAGGCCCGCCGTCCGCTCCGAGACCTCCAGGCCGCGCGCCACGGCGGCGAGCAGCGGCTGCGGGAAGTAGAGGTTGGCGACGGTGACCGCGCCCGCCACCGCGAGCAGCGGCACGTTCAGGGGTCGGGCGGGGGAGGGGGCGGCGGCGGGGCTCGGTTCCACGGACTCTCTTCCGAAGGGGGGCGGGGACTCCCCAAGGCTCCCGTCGCCGGAGCGGCCGAACAAGGTGCGATCATCGAACCGGCGTTGAGCCACACTCAACGATCGCTGGAGGCGCGATGCTCGAACGGTACGAACTGGAGGCGTTCCTGACGCTCGCCGAGGAGCTGCACTTCGGTCGCACCGCCGAACGCCTCGGCGTCACCACCGGCCGCGTCAGCCAGACGGTCAAGAGGCTGGAGCGTCGCGTCGGCACCCCGCTCTTCACCCGCACCAGCCGCAGCGTCCGACTGACCCCGGTCGGCCGTCGTCTCCACGAGGACCTCCTGCCCGCCTACCGGCAGCTGCGCGCCGCAGTCGAACGCGCCACCGCCGCGGGCCACGGCCTCCAGGGCCGGCTGCGCGCCGGCTTCGGCGCACCCTGGGGCGGCGAACTGCTCACGGCCGCCGCCGACGCCCTCCTCGCGCTCCACCCCGCCTGCGAGATCACCGTCCGGGAGGTCCCGCTCGACGAGGGCGTCCGCCCCCTCCGGGACGGCACGCTCGACGTCCAGTTCGTCGCCTTCCCGGTCCGCGAGCCGGACCTCACCACCGGCCCCGTCGTCACCACCGACGACCGGGTGCTGCTCCTGCCCTCCTCCCACCCGCTCGCCGGCCGGCCGTCCCTCGGCCTGGAGGACCTCGCCGGGCTCGAACTGATCGCCCCCGAAGGTGCGGTCCCCGAGTACTGGACCGACCACCACTACCCCCGCACCACCCCCTCCGGAGCGCCCGTCGGCCGCGGCCCGGCGGCCGCCACCTGGCAGGAGGTCCTCTCCCACGTCTCGGCGGGCCGGGGAGTCGCCCCCGGAGCGGCACGCGGCGCCGTCTACCACCCCCGCCCCGGCATCGCCTACGTCCCGCTGCGCGACGCCCCGCCCCTCGCGTACGGCCTGGCCTGGCCGACCACGGCCGACTCCGACCTGCTCAGGGCCTTCGTGGGCGCGGTCGGCCCGGCGGGCCCCTGAGCGGCGGCCCGGCCGATCGGCGCGCTCAGGGTTCGGGGGACGCCACCAGCACCCCCGCCAGATGGTCGTGGGCCACGTGCGCGTGGAGGCGGACACCGGTGACGAGCGTGTCGTCGTCCGCGTAGAAGTGCGGGTTGTGGTTGGTGACGAGACCGCGTCCGCCCGGCTCCGGGACCGGCCGGCCCGAGGAGTCCAGGGCCGCGTCCTGCACGCCGAGCATCACGTACAGGCCGCCGAACCGGCCCACGAACTCGGACACGTCGTCGTACCCGAGGGTGCCGCCCGTCTCCACCACGCGGTCCTCGCCGACCACCCGGCGGAAGGTGGGCAGCGCCGCCGTCACCCAGGGTGCGCTGTTGTGCACCGGAGGAACGGGCTGGAGGTACTCGACGCAGGCCGCCGCCCCGTACGCCGCCGCCGAGTGCTCCGCCAGCGTGGCGAGGCGCCGCTGGACCTCGGCCATGTCGGACTCCACGGCGCAGCGGACCGTGCCCCAGAGGGTGACGGTCTGGCCGACGATGTTGAAGCGTCCGACGTCCTCGACGTGACCGATGGACACGGTGACCGCGTCGAAGGCGGAGACCTGGCGGTACAGCTGGCCGATCCCCGTGAGGACCGCCCCCACGGCCGGCATCGGATCGATCCCCTCCCAGGGCGTCGAGCCGTGCGTCTGCTTCCCCGTGACGACGATCCGGACGAGCGCGGAGGCGCCGTACTGGTTGCCGATCCGGTATCCGACGTACCCCTTGGGATGAGGCGTCACATGAAGCCCGAAGGCCATCGTCGGCACCGGGTCCGCGCACGCGCCCGCCTCGATCATGGCCCGCGCGCCGCCCTCCTCGGTCACCGGCGGGCCCTCCTCGGCGGGCTGGAAGACGAAGAGGACCGTCCCCGGCAGCCGTTCGCGGACGCCCGCCAGGACCGTCGCCGCGCCGAGCAGCATCGCGGTGTGGCAGTCGTGCCCGCAGGCGTGCGACACCGGGAACGGGCCGCCCGGGTAGTCGGCGTCGACGACCTCCGAGGCGAAGTCCGTCCCGCACAGGTCCCGCACCGGCAGCGCGTCCATGTCCGCCCGCAGCGCCACCACGCGCCCGCCGCCCGCGCCGCCGCGCAGGACGCCGACGACCCCGTGTCCCGCGATGCCGGTACGGACCTCGTCGAGACCCAGCGCGCGCAGCTCCTCCGCCACCAGAAGGGCCGTCCTCACCTCCCGGTTGGGCAGCTCCGGATGCCGGTGCAGATGGCGGCGCCAGGCCACCACCCGGTCCGCCACCGCGCCCGCCCGCTCGTCCAGTTCACGGTGGATCGCCTCGTCGTCCAACGGGGACTCCCTCTCGTTACGGCCGAAGCCGTGGCCATGGGAAGCGTGCGCCGACAGCCTGTCACCCCGCAGGCCGGTCCGCCGAGAGAGCACGCGGACGACCCGGCACACGGGCCGGGGGAGATGGTAGGGGAGGCCGGTCGTCGTCACGGCCCGTCGGCGAGAGGAGAGCACCCATCCTCCGCCACTCTCAAGATATAGCGCACCGGGGGGCTTGCGGCAAGGCCCCCGTGGTGCCGCACAATCTCCCCTCGAAGCCAGGACCTGCGGAAACGGGAGACATGCAGCCTCAGACCACCAGCGCGTTCCACCTGCCCGACAGCCTCGCGGCGAAGGCCGACCCGGCGCTGATCGCCGGAGACGAGAAGCACTTCGCGGCCATCGAGGAGAGCCTGGAGCTGGCGATCGCCGACCTGTCCGCCCGCCTCGACGCCGAACGCAGGGCGCCGGGCGGAGTCGGCCAGGCGGCCATGGAGCGGGATCTGGAGATCCACCGGCTGACCGCCCGCCTGCGCGCCCTGCGGCGGTTCGGCCTCGACCTGTGCCTCGGCCACGTCGTCGGCGCGGACGGCACCGACCCCCTCTACATCGGCCGCCTCGGCCTCACAGACGATGCAGGGCGGCGGCTGCTCGTCGACTGGCGCTCCCCCGCGGCCGAACCGTTCTTCGCGGCCACCCACGCCGACCCGATGGGCCTGGCGAGCCGCCGCAGGTACCGCTGGACCCGAGGCCGCGTCAGCGACTACTGGGACGAGGTCTTCACCGCCGACGGCCTGCGGAACCACGCCGCGCTCGACGACCAGTCCGCCTTCATCGCCGGCCTCGGCGGCTCCCGGTCGGCCCGGATGCGGGACGTGCTCTCCACCATCCAGTCCGACCAGGACGCCGTCATCCGCGCCGGGTCCCGCGGTGCGCTCGTCGTCGACGGCGGTCCCGGCACGGGCAAGACCGTCGTCGCCCTGCACCGCTCCGCCTACCTCCTGTACTCCGACCCCCGACTCGGCCACCGCCGCGGCGGCGTGCTCTTCGTCGGCCCCCACCAGCCGTACCTGAACTACGTCGCCGACGTCCTGCCCAGCCTCGGCGAGGAGGGCGTGCGGACGTGCACCGTGCGGGACCTCGTCGCCGAGGGAGCCGGCGCGACGGTCGAGACCGACCCCGAGGCGGCCCGTCTGAAGGCGTCCGCGGACATGGTCCGGGCCGTCGAGACGGCCGTCCGGTTCTACGAGGATCCCCCCACCGAGGCCATGACGGTCACCACCGCCTGGTCGGACGTCCGGCTGACTGCGGACGACTGGGCCGAGGCGTTCCGCGCGGTCGGGCCCGGCACCCCGCACAACGAGGCGCGCGACCAGATCCTGGAGGAGCTGCTGACGATCCTCACCGACAAGAGCGACGCCGACGTTCCGCCCGAGCAGTTCCGCAAGGCGCTGCTGCTCGACCGGGAGCTCGTCGGCACCCTCCACCGCGCCTGGCCCCTCCTCGAGGCGACCGACCTCGTCGGCGACCTGTGGACCGTCCCCGCCTACCTGCGGCTCTGCGCCCCCTGGCTCGGCCCCGACGAGGTGCGCGCGCTGCGGCGCACCGACCCCCACGCCTGGACGGTGTCCGATCTGCCGCTCCTGGACGCGGCCCGCCACCGGCTCGGCGACCCGGAGGCGCCGGCGCGCCGGCGACGCCACCGGGCCTCGGTCGACGCCGAGCGCGCCCGCATGGCCGACGTCATCGACAACGTGCTCGCCGCGGACGACGACGGCGAGGGCGCGGTGACGATGCTGCGCGGACAGGACCTCAAGGACAGCCTGGTCGACGACTCCGCCCTGCCCGTCGCCGACCCCGAGCCCCTGGCCGGCCCGTTCGCGCACATCGTCGTGGACGAGGCGCAGGAACTCACCGACGCCGAATGGCAGATGCTGCTGCTGCGCTGTCCGTCGCGCAGCTTCACCGTCGTCGGCGACCGGGCCCAGGCCCGGCACGGGTTCACCGAGTCGTGGACCGAGCGGCTGGAGCGGAACGGCTTCGACCGGATCGACGTCGCCTCGCTGAGCATCAACTACCGCACGCCGGAGGAGGTCATGAGCGAGGCCGAGCCGGTCATCCGGGCCGCGCTCCCGGACGCGAACGTGCCGACCTCCGTCCGCAGCAGCGGTCTCCCCGTCACGTACGGAGCCGTCTCCGAACTGCGCCCGGTCCTCGACGACTGGCTCGGCGAGCACGGCGAAGGCGTCGCCTGCGTCATCGGCGACCCGACCTTCCGGGAGACCTCCCGCGTCCGGTCGCTCACCCCGTCGCTGTCGAAGGGGCTGGAGTTCGACCTGGTCGTCCTCGTCGAACCCGACCGGTTCGGCGACGGCGTCGAGGGAGCGGTCGACCGCTACGTCGCCATGACCCGCGCCACCCAGCGGCTCGTCGTCCTGACCGGTTCCTGACCCGCACCGGTCCGCCGCGGACGACCGCGTCGCCCGCCGTGCTCCGGCGGGCGACGCGGGTCGGGCGAGATCAGGAAGGCACTCCCCGGCCCGCGCCCACCGCGTCCGGGCCACTGCGCGCGATGATCGCAGCCGTGTCGACGCCCGTCGGCAGCGTGCCGAAGGCGAGCCCCCGGTCGCCGTCCAGACGGGAGGCGCAGAAGGCGTCCGCGACGGCCGGGTGCCCGTGGCGCACCAGCAGCGAGCCCTGGAGGACGAGGGCGAGGCGCTCGACGAGACGACGGGCCCCGTACGCCACCGCGTCCGGGTCGCCGAGCCCCGCGAGCTCCTTGCGGAGGCCGGCGACCGCCGCGTCCAGCCGCCGGTCGGCGCCCGCGCCGCGGTCGACCTCGGCGAAGTACGCCTCGACCGCCTGCGGCTGACGGGCCATCGCCCGCAGCACGTCGAGGGCCGCCACGTTTCCCGAGCCCTCCCAGATGGAGGGGAGCGGGGACTCGCGGTAGAGCCTCGGCAGCCCCGAGTCCTCGACGTAGCCGTTGCCGCCCAGGCATTCGAGGGCCTCGGCCGCGTGCGCGGGCGCCCGCTTGCACACCCAGTACTTGGTGACGGCGAGGCCCAGCCGGCGCAGCTGGTCCTCCTCGGCGTCACCGCGCGTCGCGCGGTCCACCGCGCCGGCGAGCCGGAGCGCCGCGACCGTGGCCGCCTCGGCCTCGACGGCCAGGTCGGCCAGGACGTTGCGCATGAGCGGCTGGTCGACGAGCCGTGCGCCGAACGCCTCGCGGTGCGTGGCGTGGTGCACCGCCTGGACGAGACCGAGGCGCATCCCGGACGCGGAGCTGATCGCGCAGTCGAGCCGCGTCATGTTCACCATCCGGATGATGGTGGCCACCCCGCGTCCCTCCTCGCCGACGAGCCGGCCGAGGGCGCCCTCGTACTCGATCTCGGAGGAGGCGTTCGACCGGTTGCCCAGCTTGTCCTTGAGGCGCTGGAGCCGCAGGGCGTTGCGGCTGCCGTCCGGCAGCACCCGGGGCACGAGGAAGCAGGAGAGGCCGCCGGGTGCCTGCGCCAGGGTGAGGAAGACGTCCGACATGGGCGCCGAGGTGAACCACTTGTGCCCGGTCAGCGCGTACAGGCCGGGTTCGCCGGCCGGCACCGCCCGGGTCGTGTTCGCCCGGACGTCCGAGCCGCCCTGCTTCTCGGTCATCGACATCCCGGCGATGATCCCGCGCTTCTCCGTCGGCACCCGCAGCCCGAAGTCGTACGAGGACGAGGTGAGCAGGGGCTCGTACACCTCGGCGAGTTCAGGCTGGGCGCGGAGCGCGGGCACGGCGGCGTACGTCATCGAGACGGGGCACAGGTGTCCCGCGTCCGCCTGCCCCCACACGAAGACCTTCGCCGCGCGCGCCACGTGCGCGCCCGGCCGGTCGTCGCGCCAGGGCGCGCCGTGCAGACCGTGCCGCACGGCCACGTCCATCAGGTCGTGCCAGTGCGGGTGGAACTCCACCTCGTCGATCCGGTGGCCGTACCGGTCGTGGGTGTGCAGGACGGGGGAGTGGCGCTCGGCGAGCCGCCCCCACTCCTGGGCCTCCTCGCCGCCGGCCTTCCGGCCGAGTTCCCGGACCTCGGCCTCGGCCCAGTCGGCGCCCTCCCGGCGCAGGGCCTCCAGGAGCGCGGGGTCGGCGGACACGTCGTATCCGGTCAGCGGCGGTACCTGGTTGGTGACCTCATGCGTGGTCGGCATCGGGAACTCCCAGAGCTCGCAGGGTGAAGGTGACGAGTGCGGGTACGGTGTCGGGCCCGACGGCGCCCTCGGCGAGCGGGCCGACGAGCGCCTCGGCGCCCGCCCCGACCAGCGCGGCGGCGGTCAGGGCCGGATCCTGGGGCGGCAGCTCGCCCGAGCGCACGCCCTCGGCGACGCGGGCGGCGAACACGTCGCGGAAGGCGCGCCGGAAGACGAGCCGTTCGGCGTCGACGGCCGGGTCGACGGGCTCGGCGAGCAGCGCGTAGGCGAGGCGGGGCGACTTGAGGGCGCGCTGCGCGAAGGTCTCCGTCACGGCGACGACCCGCTCGGCCGCCGACCGGTGCCCGGGGTGCCCGGCCGCTTCGGAGACCGCCGCGACCTCCCGGCTCACCACGGAGCGGAAGAGCTCGACGGCGAGGTCGCCCTTGCTGGGGAAGTGGCGGTACACGCTGCCCGTGGCGATTCCGGCCCTGGTCGCGACCGCCGCCATCGTGCAGCCCGCGTAGCCCTGTTCGGCGAGCAGCCCGAGGGCCGCGTCGACGACGGAGGTCCGCTGGGCGTCCAGCCGGGCCTGGACGGCGGGGGTGCGTCGGTAGGGCATGGAAGGAGTGAAGCAGTGATTCATTGCTTCAACAAGAGGTCGTGCGAGGGCGCGCCTCCGGGGGCGGAGAGCCCGCGGGTCGCACCGGGGCGGAACGCCGCACACCCCCGCGAGGGCGGGGGTGTGCGGCGCGGACGGACGACGGACGCGCGTCAGCCGGTGAAGACCTCCGTCAGGGACCAGATCGCGAGGCCGGCCATGATGACGCCGCCGACGCGCTGCACGGTCTTGAGCGGCACGCGCTTGGCGATGAACCGGCCCGCCACGAGGGCCAGGGCGGAGACGCTCATCAGGGCGGCGAGCGAGCCGATCGCCGTCGACCAGGTGCCGTTGGTGGCGGCGAGGTTGGCGGTGGTGATCTGGGTCAGGTCGCCCCACTCGCTGATGAAGACGGCCATGAAGGCGGTCGAGAAGACGGGCCAGAAGCCACTGACCGTCCGGCCGCCCTCGTCCGCCTCCTCGTCGTCGCCGCCGCGCAGCAGCACGAAGGCGCCGAAGCCGAAGAGCAGGGCCGAGACGAGTTTGACGGACCAGCCGGGGAGCAGCCCGAGCAGGCTGCCGGCTCCCACGGCGATGGCGACGTGTGCCAGGAAGGCGGTGGAGGTGCCGATCCAGACGTACAGCGGACGCATGCGCGTGCCCATGGCGAGGGACGCGAACATCGTCTTGTCGGGAAGCTCGGCGAGGAAGATCAGCCCGAAGGCGGTGAGGATCGCCAAGGGGTCGAGGTGCATACCGGGGCTCTCTGCTCGGTCCGGGCCCATGGGCTTCGCACGGCGCCTCGGTGGGCGACGGGAGGACCACTCGGCCCGGCATGACGGACCGCGCCCACGGAGACGCGGACACGGCTGTTGCCTGGCCGAAGGTCTCGCCCGTCCGCGTCGTGCGCGGACCCGGTCACCGGGAACCCGGGGGTTCCAGTGTGTCGACGACCGGTTCGCAGGGCTACTCCCCTTCGCTGTCCCTCAGTGTAACGGACAGGGGCGCACGGGTGAGTAGACACTGTCTGCGTGAGGAGTAGACAGTGTCTACTCGATCTTGGTAGACACGGTGCATGCGCGAGATCGACGGAAACGAAGAGAGCCCGGCCGCCGAAGCCCCTGTCGGCCCCGAGGCGGAGCACGAGGGCGACGACGGGCTGCGCGGACGGCTCGTCCGGGTGGGCGTGGAGCTGGTGAACGCCGAAGGAGCCCAGGCGCTCACCCTGCGCGAGATCGCCCGCCGGGCCGGTGTCTCCCACGGCGCGCCACGGCGCCACTTCCCCACCCACCTCGACCTCCTGTCGGCCATCGCCCGCCAGGGCTTCGCCGAACTGGCCGACCGCGTCGCCGCCGAGGACCGGGAGACCGCCGGACCCCGCGAACGGATCGCCCTGCTCGCCGGCGTCTACCTCGACTACGCCGCGGCCCGGCGCGGCATGTACGAGCTGATGTTCCGCCACGACCTGCTGCGGAGCGGTCGGCTGGGGCTGCGCGAGACGAGCCTGCCGCTCTTCGCCCGGCTGACCGGGCTCGTCGCCCTCGTCCGACCCGGTGCCGACCCCGCCGTCGTCGCGGGCGCCCTCTGGGCCAACCTCCACGGCATCGCCCAGCTGTCGCACTGGGGCAGCCTCCGGCTCGCCACCGGCGGCGACGACCCCGCCCCCTTCCTCACGGCCGCGCTCGACGCGCACCTCGGCCCCGCGGAGCCCACCCGATGACCCGCACGCGCACACGGCCCGCCGGAGCCGGCGCCGCGACCCGCCGACGCACCCCCGTCCTCGCCTGCAGCGTCGTGGGCGCCGCCGTCGTCGCCCTCGACGGGACCGTCCTCACCGTCGCCCAACCCGCCCTCCAGCGCGAGCTGCACGCCGACGTCGGCCAGGTCCAGTGGACCAGCACCGGCTACCTCGTCGCCGTGGCGAGCCTCCTGGTCCTCGCCGGCCGCCTCGGCGACCGGTACGGCCACCGCCGGATCTTCGCCGTCGGCGCCCTCGGCTTCGCCGCCACCTCCGCCGCCGTCGCCCTGGCCCCCGGCATCCGCGCCGTGATCCTGCTGCGCGTCCTCCAGGGCGTCTGCGGCGCCCTCCTCCAGCCCGCCACCCTCGGCATGCTGCGGACCGCCTACCCGCCGGAGCGGCTGTCGACCCCGATCGCCGTGCGCACCGCCGCCATCGGCCTCGCCGCGGCCGCCGGACCGCTCGTCGGCGGCGCCCTGGTCTCCGCGTACGGCTGGCGCTCCGTCTTCCTCCTCGGGGTCCCCCCGACCCTCGCGATCGGCCTCGTCGCGCTGGCGACCCGCGACCCGGACCGCGGCACCGGGCCGGACACGCGCCGGGAGCGGGACCCGCTCGACCCCGGCGGCGCCCTGCTGCTCGCCGCCGCGCTCGGGCTGCTCGTCCACGGCCTCGTCGAGGCGGCCCGCCCCGGCGGTGCGGGGACCGCTCTGGTCGCCTGCGCGGCGAGCATCGCCGCCGGCCTCCTCTTCGTACGGCACGAACGGCGGACCGAGCGGCCCCTCCTGCCCCCCGGACTCCTGCGCGGCGGGCCCGTCGTCGCCGGGCTCGCCGTCCTCCTCGCCGCCTCGGCCGCCCTCTTCGGCACGCTGTTGGTGGCGACGTACTTCCTCCAGGACGTACAGCGGCTCGACCCGCTCCACTGCGCCCTGCGCGTCCTGCCGCTCGCGTTGTGCATGGTGCTCGGCGCCCCGCTCTGCCCGCCGCTCCAGCGCCGGTTCGGCCCGCGGCGGACGGCGACCGCGGGCGCGGCCCTCCTCGCGTCCGGAGTCCTGCTGATCTCGACGTGGGACGCGACGGCCGGTGCCGTCGCCGTCGGCGCCGGATCCGCCCTCCTCGGGGCCGGCTTCGTCGCGCTGATGGTGACCGCGACCTCCGTCGTCGTGCACCGCGCGCCCGAGGCCCACGCCGGGGTCGCGGGCGGCCTCCAGCAGACCGTGATGAACATCGGACCGGCACTCGGCGTCGCCACCGCGACCCTGCTGCTGGCCCTCGTGCCGCAGGCCGGATTCGTCCCGGACCGGGGCGTCGCCCTGCCCGCGCTGGCCGCGATCGCCGTCCTCGCCCTCCCGGCCGCCCTCGCGCTGCCCGGCCGCCGGGACCGTGCCGGCACGCCGCGGAAGGGCGCGTCCGGGACACGCCCGGGTGCGCCGCCACCCGGCTCCGGACAGGACGTCTGCGTACGATCATGAGATGCCCGCTGCCGGCCCCCGGCGTCCCCCCGGGGCGGCGCGCACCCAGTTGAACCTCGGTCGCGCCCTGCCCTTCCTGGTCCTGATCGTCACGGCCCTCGCCGACCTGTTCACCTCCGACGACGAGCGGTTCGAACGCCTGCTCGTCGCCGCCCCGGCCCTCGCCGCGGTGACCTGGACCGTGCGCGGGACGATCGGCATCGGTCTGCTCGCCATGGTGGTGCGGGGGCTGCTCAGTTTCGACCGCTCCGAGAGCGCCTCCGCACTCCTCGCCAGCGAGGTCGTGCTCGCCGTCGTCACCGGCGTCGCCGCCTGGGTGAGCAGGGTCCGCACCCGCTACGAACAGGACCTGCGCGAGGTCAGCGCCGTCGCGGAGGTCGTCCAGCGGGTCGTGCTCCGCCCGCTGCCCGAGCGCCTCGGGCGGTTCGAACTGCACCTGCTGTACCTCGCGGCCGCGGCCAAGGCCCGGATCGGCGGCGACTTCTACGAGGCCGTCCGCGTGCCGGGCGCGGTCCGGATCATGCTCGGCGACGTCCAGGGCAAGGGCCTCGGCGCCGTCGAGACCGCCTCGGTCCTGCTCGGCGCCTTCCGGTCCGCTGTCGGCGACGCCCCCGACCTGGCCTCGCTCGCCGACCGGCTCGACGACGGCCTCGCCCGCTACGGCGGCTGGGACCCGGACTCGGACGCCGCCGAACGCTTCGCCACCGTCGTCCTGGTGGAGCTCCCCGACGACCGGAACATCGCACGTCTCCTCAGCTGCGGCCACCCGGCGCCGCTGCTCCAGCACGGTGGCGAGGTCGCCCCCGTCGTCTTCGCCGACCCGTCGCTGCCCGTCAACCTCGCGGGCCTCGCCGAGAACCACCACCGGATCGAGGAGGTCGCGTTCGGACCCGGCGACCGGCTGCTGCTGTACACCGACGGCGTCAGCGAGACCCGTGACCGGGCCGGCACGTTCTACCCGCTGGAACTCCGGCTGCGCGGCTGGATCCGCGAGGCGCCCGCCGACGTCCCGGCGCTCCTCCACCGCGACCTCGCCGCGTACGGCTCCGGCGGCCTCGACGACGACGTCGCCGCCCTGCTGGTCGCCTTCCCGCCCGACACGCCCTGACGGGAGCCCGGCGCCGCGGCGGCTTGTGCCGCTGTGACCCGATAGCGCGTCACGTGCGCCGTTCGTGCGCTCTGGTCGCGCCCTGCCCGATGGGCGAGGCTTGCCCCCGTCCGCAGCGCGGCCGTCAGCAGACCAGGCGAGAGGAACGGGTGCACGTGTCCCAGGACTACCCCTTCACCGCTGGACCGTCCGAAGAGTTCCCCGGCTTCCCGGGCGTCACGGTGGGTGTGAGCGCTGCCGAGGCCGCCCGCATGAAGGGCCGCGGCCTGTGGGCCGCCGACGGCACCGTCGACCCCGACGTCGCCCGGCTCGGCCAGACCCTGGCCGCGGCCGTCCTGGCGCACGGGGACGGGGGCGCTCCCCGCACCCTGCTGCCGCCGCCGTTCGCCGCGTACGTCGAGGAGGTGCGGGCCCGGGCGCTGCCCGGGTACCACCGGATCGAGTCCTTCGACGGCATCCGGCTGTCCGCCTTCAGCCTCCGTCAGCGCGGCCCCGGCCCCCATCCGCTCGTCGTCGTCCCCGCCGGCTGGACGCCGTACGGCTGGCCGCTGTTCCTCTGGGCGTACCTCCGGCTCGCCCGCCGGGGCTACCACGTCCTGGCGTACACACCCCGCGGCCTCGGCGCCCCCGGACTGCCCTCCACATCCGAGGGGTTCGTCGACGTCGCGGGGCCGCACGACTGGGCCGACGGCTCCTCCGTCGTGGACTTCGCCGTCGACCACCTCGCGCCGAGCACCGTCGGCTTCCTCGGCGCCTCCTACGGCTCCGGCATCGGCCGGCTGGTCGCCGCGCACGACGACCGGGTCTCTGCCGTGGCCGCGCTGAGCACCTGGGGCGACCTCGCCGCCGGACTCCTCGACCACGGCACCCGTCGGCTCGCCGCGGTCAGGACGCTCCTCGCGCTGACCGGCGGGCCGATGGAGGAGAAGTTCCGCGAGGCCGACCGGGCCGTCCTCGCCGACTTCCTCGCCGACCGGAACCTGGACACCTTCGTCGAGTGGTGCCGACTGCGTTCCCCCGACTCCTACCTGCACCTCACCAACGAGAACGAGACGCCCACTCTCCTCTCCCACACCTGGCACGAGGGCCTGTTCGCCGTGAACCAGGTCGTCAGGACCTTCGACGCCCTGGAGGTGCCCAAGCGCCTCAACCTCTGGATCGGCGACCACACCGCCCCCGAGGGCGCCGGGCTCACCGGCACCGACCCCGACGGGCCCGACCTCGCCCTGGAGGAGGCGTACGCCTGGCTCGACCACCACCTGCGGGGCGCCCGCAACGGGGTCGCGGACTGGGCGGCGGTCTGCGGCCAGGTGATGTTCACCTACGTGACGGAACCCGCCGCGCACCCCGTGAGCGGCGAGCCGACCGGCGAGCGGCGGATCGTCGTCCCCGCCGTCCGCGAGCACCGGGCCGACTGGAGCGGGGTCACCGCCGGCGTCGAGACCTTCGGGCTCACCGGGGACGGCGCGGGCGGCACCGACGGGCTCCTGCTCCCCGCCGCCGAGGGCACGTCCGGCGGCACCGGCTGGCGGCGCGCGTTCCTCGCGGGCGTGGACACCGAGGCGACCGCCATGGACGCGCTCCTGAGGACCGGCCAGGCGGAGTGGGCCGGCACCCCCAAGACCTACGACACCCGCAAGATCGACCGCCGGCACGCCGTCGCCTGGACCACCGGTCCGCTCTACGACCCCCGGGAGGCGGAACAGGCCGGCCGGCGCGTCCGCGGCATCCCTCGACTGCGCCTCACGGTCCGTTCCACGGCCACGTCCGCGACCCTCGTCGCCCATCTGCTGGACGTCGCCGACGACGAGACGGCCCGGATCATCACCCACGAGCCGCTCACCGTGTACGACCTCATGCCGGAGCAGGACACCACCGTGACCTGGGAACTCCAGGCGACGGCGTACGACGTCCCGGCCGGCCACCGCCTCATGCTCGTCGTCGACAGCAAGGACCCGCTCTACGGCGACGCGTCCGTCACCTGGACGCAGACCACCCTCGGCTCGCCGGAGGAAGTACCGTCCTTCCTGGACCTGCCCCTGGGCTGAGCGGAGCGGGGGACGCGGCGGACTCCGGACCCGGGACGTGACGCGGCCGACCGGAACCCTGGGGAACGGGGCGCGCCCCGAGCGGCGCGCGCCCCGTCGGGTCACGCCGCCGGCGGGAGCTCCAGGTGCTCCCGGAGCGTCGTCCCCGTGTACGCGGTCCGGTACACGCCGCGCTCCTGCAGCTCGGGCACGAGCAGGTCGACGATGTCGTCGAGGCCGTCCGGCACCAGGTACGGCGAGACGTTGAAGCCGTCGACGGCGCCGTGCCGGGCGAACCGGGCGAACCTCTCGGCGAGTCCGGCCGGGGTGCCGACGTGCCCGCGCTGCGGACCGAGCTCGATCACGGTCTCGCGCAGCGACCAGCCGTTGGCGTCCGCCCTGGCCCGCCACTCGGCCACCACCACGCGGGGATCGTCCACCCAGCGGGTGCCGAAGGTCCCCTTGTCCTGGGCCACCACGGGATCCTCGACGGGCAGCGGTCCGTCGGCGTCCCGGTCCGACAGGTCGAAGCCCCACAGGCGGCCCGCGATGCCGAGGGCCACCGCGGGCGTGACCTGCTCCAGCCGCACCCAGCGGGCCTTCTCCTCCGCCTCCTTCTCGGTCGCCCCGATGACGATCTCCGTGCCCGGCAGGATGCGCAGGGCGTCCTCGGCCCGGCCCGCCGCGCGCAGCCGGCGGCGGACGTCCTCGGCGAACGCGAGGGCGTCGTCGAAGTCGGTCCCGTGCGCGGAGAAGATCACGTCGGCGTTGCGCGCCGCGAAGTCCCGGCCCTCCCCGGAGTCGCCCGCCTGGAAGACGACCGGGTGCCCCTGGGCGCTGCGCGGCAGGGTGGGCGCCAGGTCCACGTCGAAGTGCGCGCTCCGGTGCCGTACGCGTCCCACCGCGTCCGGCACCGACCAGGAACGGGCGTCCGCAGAGCCGGCGACGGCGCCGTCCGCCCAGCCGTTCCACACGGCGTGCGCCACGGTGAGGAACTCCTCGGCGCGCCGGTAGCGGTCGGCGTGGTCGAGGAAGCCGCCGCGCCGGAAGTTCTCCCCGGTCCAGGCGTTGTGGGTGGTCACCACGTTCCAGCCGGCCCGGCCGCCGGAGAGCAGGTCGAGCCCGGCGAGCCGGCGGGCGAGGTCCCCCGGTTCGTTGAAGGTGGTGTTGGAGGTGGAGACGAGCCCGATCCGCTCGGTCGCGGCGGCGAGCGCCGCGAGCTGGGTGATCGAGTCGGGGCGCCCCGCCACGTCGAGCTCGTGGACCCCGCCCCCGGACTCGCGCAGCCGCAGGCCGTCCCCGAGGAAGAAGGCGTCGAACAGGCCGCGTTCGGCGGTCCGCGCGACCCGCAGGAAGGACGCCGGGTCGATCTGGGAACCGCTGGCGGGGTCCGACCAGATCGTCCAGTGGTTCACCCCCTGGAAGAACACCCCGAAGTGCAGGCGGGCGTCGGGACGCGGGACGTCGTCGTGGTCGGCGCGGGTCATCGGGTCTCCTCCGGGACGAGCACGGCGGTGGTGTCGGCCGTGAAGCGACTGGGCGGCCGGGGCAGGCCCAGCGTCGTGCGCAGGGTCGTGCCCGGCAGCGGCCGGACCGCGAGGCGCCGGACGAACAGCTCGGGCAGGACGAGCCGGGAGAGCACCGGCAGGTCCTCGTCGACGACGAGCGGGTGGAGGCGTACGCCGTCGACGTGGCCGGCGAGTTCGGCCAGGAGCGCCACCAGCCCGGCGGCCGGTCCCGCGTACCGCAGCCGGTCGGGGCGGGTCTCCCAGGCGGCGGACCGCTCCAGGTCGGCGATCCGTTCCCGGGCCGTCTCCCGTGGGGTGTCCAGGGCCACCTCGATCTCGGCGAACGCCAGGGGCGCGCCGGAGGATTCCGCCGCAGCGACCGCCTCGGCCGCGGTGGCTCCGCCGACCAGGGCCACGTCGGTCAGGTCGGCCGGGACGAGGCCCGGGTGGGCGAGGACCACGGGGCGGCCCTGCGGCGGTCGGGGCACGATCGACGGCCCCCGCACGGTGTACGTCTCACCCGTGAAGTCGATGGCGTGGAGCCGCGAACGGTCCAGATAGCGGCTGGTCGAGACGGAGCGGATCACCGCGTCGTCCTCCCACGAGTCCCACAGGTCCCGAACGACCCGCAGTCCGTCGTGGGCCTCACGGGCCAGGGCGTCGGCGCCCTCGACCACGGGCCTGCCCCAGGCGCGGGCGGCCTCGGGGTCCTCCTCGACGCCCACCACCCAGCCGGCGCGGCCGGCCGACACGTGGTCGAGGGAGGCGAGCTGCGACGAGATGTGGAACGGCTCGGCGTACGTCGTCGCCAGCACGGGCGCCACGCCGAGGACACTCGTCGAGGCGGCCACGTAGGCCGCGCGCTCGACCGCGCCGATCCGGCCCACCGGGTCGGCGCCGGAACCCGGCGGCAGGATCGAGTCGTCCAGCGTGACCAGGGTGAAACCGGCGTTCTCGGCGACGGCGGCGACCCGCGCGAGCCGCCGGGGGCTCAGCAGTTCGCCGGGGGAGTGCGCGGCACGGCGCCACGCGGCCGGATGGGCGCCGTCGCCGTCGATCTCGACGGCCAGACGCAGGGCAGGGCGGGGCATGGGAGTCCTTCCGGAGGTCGGGAAGCGCGCGACGGCACGGCGGCGGCCGTGCGCGGGGCACGGCGGACCGGCGGCCGGTCGGGCGGGACGTCACGGGACGCGCGGACCCACGCGGGAGCGGGATCAGGCGCTAGGGCCTGTCGTCAAAATCCCCTCGTTGCCCGAAGGGCGGGGCAGAGGGGAATTTGACGACAGGCCCTAGGGGAAGGACAGATGGCCGAGGAGGTCCGGCAGAAGTCGACGTGCCGGCGGCAGACCAGCCGGGCGTCGGCGGGGGCGTACGGCGCGGTGCTCGTCGCGACCACGTGCGCCTCCCCCCGGTGGTGGACCCGTCCGGGCGGACGAGGACTCCGCCTCACCATAGGCAGGACGTCTTCCGGACTGTCAAGACCGGTTCGACCCGCGGGACGCCAGGAGGTCACCGGACACGGGGAGTTGGGTCCGGCCCGCAGGCGTCGGCGCCGCGACCGTCGAGGGGCGCGCGCCGGGCTCCGGGGCCGGGGCGCGCGTCGGCCCCGGGCCGGAAAGCGCGTCAGACTCCGGAGTGACGGAAGGTGGGACCGTGGGCGGACGCGCGGCGCTCCGTCCGCCGCCTACCGTGCCCGCATGACCCGAATCACCCGGGCGGCCGCCGCCGCCGTCCTCGCCTGCTCCCTCGCCTTACCGACCGCCGGAGCCGCCACGGCGGCCTCCTCCGTGCCGGGTGCGACGGCCGGCTCTCCCGCCCCGGCCGTCTCCTCCGTGCCGTCGGCGCGTGCCGCCGTCCTGCCGGCGCCCACCGGTCCGTACGCCATCGGCAGCACCGTCCTGCCCCTGGTGGACCGCTCCCGTACCGACCCGTGGGTGCCCACCGCCGACGGACGGGCGCTGATGGTCACCCTGCACTATCCGGCCGCCCGCTCCGGAGGCGGCCGGATCGCCCCGTACGCCACCCGCGAGGAGGCGCGCCTGCTCGCCGCGCAGCTCGGGCCGGGCGTCTCCGGCGACGTGCTCGCCCGGACGCGCACCCACAGCAGGACCGACGCGCGGCCCGCGCCGGGGCGGCGCCCCCTGGTGCTGCTCTCGCCGGGCTTCGGCGTCTCCCGCTGGACGCTCACCCACCTCGCCGAGGACCTCGCCTCCCGCGGCTACGTCGTCGCCTCCGTCGACCACGCCTACGAGTCGTACGGCATCAGCCTCCCCGGCGGCCGGACCCTCACCTGTGTCGCCTGCACGGCCCTGGACGAGGGCGGTGTGCACGGCAGCGTCGTCACGTCGACCCGCGCCGCCGACATGCGGTACGTCCTGGACCGGCTCACCGGCGCGCGGCCCGCGTGGAAGTACGCCGACGTGATCGACCGGAGCCGGATCGGCATGGCGGGGCACTCCATCGGCGGGGCCAGCGCGGCCACCGCGATGGCGGCCGATCGGCGCATCGACGCCGGGATCGACATGGACGGCGCGTTCTGGGAGGAGCTCCCGGCGGAGGGCCTGCGGGGCCGCCCGTTCATGATGCTGGGCACCCACGACGAGATGCACCTGCCGGGCGGGACCGACACCACGTGGGACCGCACCTGGAGCGCGCTCGACGGGTGGAAGCGCTGGATCACGGTCGCCGGATCCGAGCACTTCACCTTCTCCGACGGCCCCGTGATCGCCCGTCACTTCGGCCTGCCCCAGCCCGAGCTGCCCACCGAGCGGGCCGTCGCCGTCACCCGGACGTACGTGGCCGCCTTCTTCGACCGGCACCTGCTCGGGCTCCCGCGCCCGCTCCTCGACGCTCCGTCACCGGAGAACCCGGAGGTCCACTTCCAGCACCCCTGATGCGGGGGCGAGGAGCGCGCGGGGTCGTGCCCGGACTCAGGAGCGGTACGGGGTGTTCGCCTCGGCCCAGTCCGCCAGCGCCCGCGCGCACTCGGCGACGGACTCGCGCCAGCTGCGGGCGGCTCCGTCGCCGGCCTCGTCGCTGACGTGCTTCACGATGCGCAGCGGGACGCCGGCGATCCCGGCGGCCGTGGCCAGCGCGTACCCCTCCATGTCGACCAGCGCCGCCCGCTCGGCGAGCCGGGCGCGGGCGGCCTCGTCCGAGATGAACGCGTCGCCGGTGGCCAGCACCACCTCACCGCCGTCGGGCAGGGTGAGCGGCGCGCCGTACGTCTCGCCGGTGAGGGTGGCGAGCAGTTCCCCGTCCAGGTCGTGCTGGACCACCGTGCCGACGACGTGGGTCCCGGTCCAGCCGTGGCGCAGCGCGCCCGCGGTGCCCAGGTTCACGATCCCGGAGGGCCGCGGCCCCCGGGCCAGTACGGTCGCGAGGGCGGTCGCCGCGTTGACCTTGCCCATGCCGGTCAGCAGCACGGGCAGATCCGTGTCGAGGAACTGCGCCTCCTCCTTGACCGCGACGACGAGCAGGGGACGGCCGGCGGTGATCTCTCCCAAGAGTTCCATGGAGGCCACGCTAGTTCGCCGGTCCGGAATCCGTACAACCGGGCGGGCCCGGCGTGCTCGGCAAGACGCCCCCGGGGCGGGCCGGGGGGCCCGCCCGACGGGCGGACGGCCGCTTCCTTCCGGACAGGCCCAGGTCGCCGGGCCGCGTTCCTCCCGGTCAGACCGGCAGCAGGCGGCCGATCAGGGCGCCGAGCTGGTGGGCGTTGCGGCAGGGGCGCATCTCGACGATCTCGGCGTACGCCGGGGCCACCGAGTCGCCCGTGCCCCAGAGGGACGGCTGCTCGGGGTTGAGCCAGTGGACCCGACGGGCTCGGCCGGCGATCAGCCGCAGCGCCGCGAGGTGGGGATCGGCGCCGTTGGTGCGGGCGTCGCCGAGGACGAAGACCACCGTGCGCGGGCCGACGGAGTCCGCGTACCGCTCGGCGAACTCGCCGAGCGACGTGCCGTAGTCGCTCTGGCCGTGCCAGCCGGTCAGCCGCGCCTCCGAGAGGATCAGGTCGCCCAGCGCGGCGGGGTCCTCCGGGCCCCGGGCGATCAGGTCCGTCACCTCGTCCACCCGGTTGACGAAGCCGAAGACCCGCACCCGGCTGAACTGGTCGTGCAGCGCCCTCATCAGCAGCATCGTGAACTGGGCGAAGCCCGCCACCGACCCCGACACGTCGCACAACAGGACCAGCTCGGGGCGCCGGGGAGGTCGTCGGCGCAGCACCGGGCGCACCGGCACGCCGCCGGTCGACAGCGAGCCGCGCAACGTGCGCCGCAGGTCGATCCGTCCGCGTGCCGCCCGTCGTCGCCGGGCTGCGAGCCGGGTGGCCAGCTTCCGTGCCAGCGGCCGGACCGTGCGCCGCAGCTCGTCCAGTTGCGCCCGCCCGGCCAGCAGGAAGTCCACCCGGTCCGCCGTCCCCGCGACCGCCCGCCGGGCGACCCGGTCCCGGCCCTGCCGCTCGGCGACCCGCCGTCGTGCCTCGGTCCGCACCCGCTCCCGGAACGACTCGATCAGGCGCCGGATCTCGTCGTCGAGCAGCCGGTCGGCGAACTCCGGCTCCGCCGCCCCGGCCTCCGCCCGGCGCCGGTCACGGACCCGGGCGAGCAGCGTCTCCGGACGGACCCGGGAGAGGGTCTGGTAGGAGGACCAGCCGTCCGACTCCGGGCCCGAACCGAAGCCGCCGAAGCCCCCCACCGCCTCGGCGGCAAGTGCGTCGAGGACCGCGGTGTCACCGGCGGCCAGGGCCTCGGCGATCCGCTCCCGCAGCGCGGCGAGCTCCGCCGGGCCGCCGGGCGCCTCCGCCTTCCCGGGGGCGCCGCCGAGCGGGAAGTACAGATCGAAGACCCGGTCGAAGACGCCGCGCTGCGCCACGCCGTGGAGCAGCGTCGCGGCCAGCGCCTCACGGACCCGCTCACGGTCCGTGAACCCGACCGCCTCCAGGGCCTTTCCCGCGTCGACCGTCTCGCCCGTGCCGATGCCGAACCCGTGTGCGCGCAGCGCCGCCACGAGACCCGTCAGACGCTCCGCCGCGCCGCCCCCGGGGGCCGCCGTGCTCACACCGCGTCCAGGTCGAGCTGGGCCGCCGCCCTGACGATGTCGTCCTGGTGCTTCAGGAGGACGCCCAGGGTCTCCCGTACGACCTTCTCGTCCAGCCGGTCGGCGCCGAGCGCGAGGAGGGTCCGGGCCCAGTCGATCGTCTCCGAGACGGACGGCACCTTCCGCAGGTCCATCGCCCGCAGGGCCCCGACGAGCCGCACCACGGACGCGGCGAGCGCGGCGTCGAGCCCGGGTACCTTCAGGGCGACGATCCGGCGTTCCAGCTCCTCCTCGGGGAAACCGATGTGCAGGAAGAGGCAGCGCCTGCGGAGGGCCTCGGACAGCTCCCGGCTCGCGTTCGAGGTCAGCACGGTGAACGGCCGCCGCGTCGCCGTGATCGTGCCCAGTTCGGGGACGGTCACCTGGAAGTCGCCGAGCACCTCCAGGAGCAGGCCCTCCACCTCGACGTCGGCCTTGTCGGTCTCGTCGATCAGGAGCACCGCCGGCTCCTCGCACCGGATCGCGGTCAGCAGCGGCCGGGGAAGCAGGAACTCCTCGCCGAAGATGTCCGTGCGCGCCTCGTCCCAGGACTCGCCGCGTCCGGCCGTGATCCGCAGCAGCTGTTTGGCGTGGTTCCACTCGTACAGGGCCCGGGACTCGTCGACGCCCTCGTAGCACTGCAGCCGCACCAGCCGTGCACCCGTCACCTCCGAGACGGCCTTGGCGAGCTCGGTCTTGCCGACCCCCGCCGGGCCTTCGACGAGCAGCGGTTTGCCCAGCCGGTCCGCGAGGAAGACGGTGGTGGCGACGGCCGGTGACGCCAGGTAGCCGGTCGTGGCGAGCCGTTCGGCGACATCGTCGACGGAGGAGAAGAATCCGGTCGTCGTGGCGGTGGTCATGGCTGTCCCCCCGGGGAGCGGAATTTCTTACTGGCCAGTAGCATCAGGCGTACTCGATCAGATCGGGCCCCGCCGCACAACCGTCCCGCACGAGGTCCGCGCCGTGCGCGGGACGCCGCCCGCTGGTGCAATGGGGAGACCGGGTACGCCACCCGGAGGACCGCGCGGCCGGTGGAGGTGTCGTGGCGGAACGGGACGAGCCGCTGCTCGCCAGGGTGCGGGCGCTGGAGCGCGCGATCGGCGACATCGGCACGACGCTCGACGCCGCGACCACCTGCCGGGAACTCGCGGCCTTCCTCGCCCGCCACCTCGACGGCGTCTCCGCGGCCGTCGACCTCTTCGCCGAGGGCGGCGGCCCGCCACGCCGGGCGGCCGCCGCCGGACCCCAGGCCGGCACAGGTCCACAGGGCGACGCGGGACCCCAGGTCGGCGCGGATCCACCGGCCGCCGCGGGACGATCCGCGCCCGGCGCACCGTCGACCGTCGGCGGCCCCGAGCCGCGGCACGACGCCGGCCTCGCCTCGCCGGCGCCGCCCGGCGCACTCTCGGTTCCCCTCGCCGTCGGAGACGAGGAGCCCCTGGGCACGGTCACCGTCACCCGGAGCGTCGGCAGGCCCTTCTCCGAGGGCGAGGCGGCGGTGCTCCGGCACGCCGTGCGGCTCGCGGCCCGGCATCTGCGGCACGCACGGCGGCTCGCCGCCACCGAGGAGACCGCGCTCCACCTCCAGCGCGCCCTCGTGGCCGAACCGGGCCGGCCCCATCCGAACCTGGAGGTGGCGGGCGGCTATCTGCCCGCCGGTCACCGCACCCTGGTGGGCGGCGACTGGTTCGAGACCGTGCGCCTCCACTTCGGCCGCAGCCTTCTCGTCGTCGGCGACGTGATGGGGCACGGCCTGGCCGCGGCGGTCGACATGAACGCCTACCGCACGGCACTGCGCGAGGTCGCCGCCACCGATCTGCCGCCGCACCGCGTGCTGCGGCACCTCGACTCCGTGGTCGCCGAGGACGACGCCCGCCGCCCGGCGACCTGCCTCCTGGTCCGGGTCGACCCGGCGCGCGGCACGGCGACCTTCGCCAGCGCGGGACACCTGCCGCCCGTGGTCTTCGCAGAGGACGGTTCCGCGGAGCCGGTCGACCTGCCGGTGGGGCCGCCGCTCGGCACCGGCGTCGGCGGCTACGAGCCCGCCACGCGTGCGTTGACCCCGGCCGAGACCCTGCTGGTCTTCACCGACGGCCTCGTCGAGCGGCGGGGCGAGGACATCGACGTCTCGCTCGCCCGTCTCGCCGCGCTGCGCCTCCCCGCGGCGTCCGGTCCCCGGGAGGTCGTCGACGAAGTGCTCCGGCGGCTCGACGCGCACGCGGCCGAGGACGACGTCGCCGTCCTCGCGGCGCGTGTCCGCGCGCGCCCGACATCGTGACACAAAGTCACTTCCTCCCCACGAAACGCGGTGACGCACGGTCACACCACGGTTCTCGGCCACCTGTTTCGCGCCTGGGCCGGATTGTTTCCGCAGGACGCTTGTGCACGGCCCCGGCGCCCGGCACGCTCCTCGTATGAACACGGCCAGGCATGCCAGTGAACGTCTGATGAGCTGGCCCTCGCTGACCCCCGGCCGCGCCCATTGCGGCGCCGAGCTCGGACTGGGCACCGCGACGCAGGAGATCGTCCACTTCCACGGCGAACACGAGGCCGACGTCCACCTCACCCGGGCCATGGTCGCCAAACTGCGTCACGCCCTCCTCGGGTCGAGCGCGGTCCGCCTGCGCGCCGGGTCCGGGTGGGTGACGGTCCGTCTGGACATGGGATCGGACATCGACCTGCTCGCCACCCTCGTGAGCGCGGCGCTCCAGGCCAACGGCGTTCCCGACGTCGCCCCGGACGGCTGCACCCGCACCCTTCCGGTCCCCGGAGCGCGCTGACCGCCAGGCGGTGACTCGCCGGTCAGGGGAGTCCTGCAGGGTCGACGAGGCACGTCCCGCAGGGTCGACGAGGCGAGCCCGGCAGGGGCGACGAGGCGATCCCCCTCTACGCGCGCGTGACCCCGCTTCCGTCCGGAACGGGGAAGATCATGCACGTGCTCGTCGCGTGGGCGAGCAGCCGGTCCCCGGAGTCGTACAGCCCCGCCTCCGCGAGCGCCGTGCGGCGGCCCCGTGACAGCACCGTGCCGATCGCCCGGACCTTGCCGGTGCCCGCCGTGAGCGGCCGCAGGAAGCGGGTCGACAGGTCGAGCGAGGTGTACGCGGTGCCCTGCGGCAGCGTCGAGTGCACCGCGCAGCCAGCCGCCGAGTCGAGCAGGGTCGCGTACACCCCGCCGTGCACGCTGCCGATCGGGTTGTAGTGCTCCTCGCCCGCCTCGAAGGCGAAGACCGCCCGGCCGTCCTCGACCTCCTCCAGGGTGAAGCCGAGGAGCGCGGCGATCGGAGGCCCGGGCAGCCGCCCCGCGATCATCTCCCTCAGGAAGTCGAGGCCCGCCATCGCCCCCGCCGCCCGCGCGGAGGCCGCCGGGTCCTCCCACTCCACCGTGCGCGACCGACCCATGACCACTCTCCACCCTGTGCGTCCAGCTGACTCTGTACGGCGAAGCTAGCCGTCGCGTCAGCTGACTGTCAACGAAGCAGTCAGGTGGCTAGAGTGTGACGATGAAATGGCTGGAGACGGACTCGGAGAACTGTCCGGTACGCCGCACCCTGGACGTGGTCGGCGAGAAGTGGACCCTGCTCATCCTGCGGGACGCCTTCAACGGCGTCCGGCGGTACGACGAGTTCCGCCGGCACCTCGGTCTGTCGGAGGCCGTCCTCGCCGACCGCCTCCGCAAGCTCGTCGCGGCCGGGGTCCTGCGCGCCGAGCCCTACCGCGAACCCGGCTCCCGCACCCGTGACGAGTACCGGCTCACCCGTAAGGGCGTCGACCTCTGGCCCGTCCTCCTCGCCCTGAAGCAGTGGGGCGACAGCCACGCCCCGGAGCCCGAGGGCCCGGTCCTCGACATCTCCCACACCGGCTGCGGCGCCCCGGTCCGCGTCGTCGTCCAGTGCGAGGCCGAGGAGCACGCCACCCTCACGGCCCGCGACGTCACCGCCCGCCCCGGCCCGGGAGCCCGCCCGCTCCACCCGTGAACCCGCCCCGGCCGACAGGACGCCGCCACCCGGGAGCCCGCCCGGCCGGCGGCGCCCCACCACCCGTTCGGCCGCACCCCTGCGATGGCCGGCGCCCGACGCGGGTACCTCACGTGGCATGCCCTCTCCTCCCGGTCCGCCGCACGACGGCGCCCCCACCGAGAACGGCCACTGGTTCCAGCGGCTCCACGCCCGCGTCCTCGCCTCGCCCGTCGGGCTCGCCTGGAACCGCGGTCGTGCCATGGAACTCATGCACCGCGCCATGGGCTTCGCGGCCCTCAGCCTGCTCACGCTCGTCCCGCTCCTCATCGTCGTCGCCGCGGCCGACCTCGCCAGCGGGCAGGGCTTCGCCCGCTGGATCGTCCAGGGTCTCGGCGTCACCGAGGTCTCGCAGGAGGAGGTGGAACGGCTCTTCGGCCAGCCGGGCCAGGCCCTCCAGCGCACCACCGCCTTCGGCCTCGCCGCCCTCGCGGCCTTCGGCGTCACCTTCGGATCCGCCGTGCAGACCGGGTACGAGCGGGTGTGGGACCTCCCCACGGCCCGCTGGCACACCATGTGGCGGCACGTCGTCTGGCTCGCCGTCCTCATCGCGTCCCTGCTGCTCTTCGTCGCCTTCCCCGCGCCCGGGGACTCACCCGCCGACGTCAACGTCGCGGTCGCCGTCGGCGACACACTCGGCACCTTCCTCTTCTTCTGGTGGTCCCAGCGCTTCCTGCTCTGCGGCCGCATCCGCTGGCGCGCCCTCGCCCCCGGCGCCGTCCTCACCGCGGTCGGCCTGCTCGGACTGCGGATCTTCTCCCAGCTCGTCTTCTCCCCCCTCATCGCCTCGAACGCCGTGACCTACGGCCAGTTCGGCACCGTCCTCGTCCTCCAGTCCTGGCTGGTCGGCGTCGGCTTCGTCGTCTACGGAGGCGCCCTCGCCGGACGCCTCGTCCACGAACACCTCGTCGGCCGCCGCCTGAAGCGCCCCCGCTGACCCCTACTGGTCCCGGTGCCGCACCGCCAGCACCGCCACCGCGGCCGCGCCCAGCGCCCACAGCGCGTACACCAGCCACGCGCCGCCCGGCGACCACGGGAACGGCTCCCCGACGGGCGGGCCCGCGTCCGCGAGCCGCCGCCAGGCGTGGAGCGGCGTGGCGTGCGCGAGCACCGCGGTCAGGTGCCGGCGGTCCGAGAGCACCGCGGGCAGCAGCAGGAGCAGCAGCACCGAGGCCACGATCGTCGGCGCGCTCCTGCGCAGCAGCGTGCCGACCGCCATCCCGGTCACCGCGCACACCGGGGCGAGGAGGGCCGAGGCCACCACGATGCGCGCCGCTCCCGGATGGGTGATCGGCAGCCCGATGTCCCGGGCCGACAGCATCGCCTGCGTCGACCAGAACGACGCGCCCGCGACCACCGCCCCGAACACGGTCTGCGACACGGTCACGACCAGCACCTTCGCCGCCATGAGCGAGCTCCGCGCCGGCACCGCCGTGAACGTCGTGCGGATCAGTCCGCTGCCGTACTCGCCGACCACCGCCATCGCGCCGATCGCGCCCGAGCAGAGGACCAGGACCATCGCCGCGTTGTACGTGAACGCGTCCCACAGGGCCATGCCGTTCGCCACGAACTCGGCCCGGCTGCCCGCGTCGTACTGCAGCCAGTAGCGGTAGTGGTCCCACGCAGTCCCGAAGTTGAAGCCGACCACCGCGACCGCGCCGAGCAGCAGGGACCAGCCCGTGGAGCGCAGGGACCACAGCTTGAGCCACTCCGATGCCACCAGGTCGCGGAATCGGGCACGGGGCTCCGGACGGGCGGGCGCGGGAAGATCGAGGGTGGTCATCGGACGTCTCCAGCCAGGTACTCGACACTGTCGGCGGTCAGTTCCATGAACGCCTCCTCCAGGGAGGCCGTACGGGTGGTGAGCTGGTCGAGCGGCACCCCGTGCTCCAGGGCCAGCGCACCGATCCGGGCCGCGGGGAGCCCGGTCACCGTGAGCACCCCGGCCTCCTCCACGACCTCGGCACCCTCCGCGAGCAGCGGCACCGTCAGCCGCGCCGGGTCGGGGGCGCCGACGGTCACGCTCGGGCCCCTGCCCCGCGCGGCGAACTCCCGCAGGCTCTCCGCCGCGATCAGCACGCCCCGCCCGATGACGACCAGCTCGTCCGCCGTGTGCTCCATCTCGGTCATCAGATGGCTCGACACGAAGACCGTCCGGCCCTCCGCCGCCAGCCGCCGGAACAGTCCGCGCACCCACCTGACGCCCTCCGGGTCGAGGCCGTTCAGCGGCTCGTCGAACAGCAGCACCGGCGGGTCGCCCAGGAGCGCGCCGGCGATGCCGAGCCGCTGGCGCATCCCCAGCGAGTAGCCGCCGATCCGGCGTCGGGCGGCCGCCGCGAGACCGACCTCCTCCAGGACCTCGTCGACCCGGGCGAGCGGGATCCGGTTGCCGCGCGCCAAGGCCGCCAGATGGGCCCGGGCGGTCCGCCCGCCGTGGACGTCCCCGGCGTCGAGCAGCGCGCCGACGTGCCGCAGACCGCGCGGCCGGTCCGCGAACGGCCGTCCGTCCACCGTCACCGAACCGCTCGTCGGCGTGTGCAGCCCCAGGATCATCCGCAGGGTGGTGCTCTTGCCCGAGCCGTTGGGACCCAGGAATCCGGTGACGCGCCCCGGCCGGACGGTGAACGTGAGGGCGTCGACGGCGGTCGTGGCGCCGTAGCGCTTGGTGAGTTCCCTGGCTTCGATCATGGACACCACCGTGCCGTCCCCAGGCCCCGCGGGGCATCGGACCAGCAGGGACAATCGGCGGCCGGCCTGTCACCCCTGGTCGTACACCCGTGGTCCGACGCCACGGCACGGGGCCGCCGCCTACGATCACCGCATGTCCGCCACCGCGTCAGCACCGTTCCTCAGAAGGATCACCCCCGGCGGGTGGACGGCGCTCGCCTGGCTCGCCGGCCTGCTCTTCACCGCGCTGCTGCGCATGCGGCTCCCCGGCCAGGAGAGCGCCGAGGTCATGCCAGGGGTGGTCATCCTCCGCTGGGACGGCATCACCCTGCTGGTCGTCTCCACCGCGCTCGCGGTGCGCGGCAGCCTGCTCCTGACACGCCGTCCGACGGCCGCGCTCGTCCACCTGCTCGCCGCCGCCGTCGTCTGCTGCACCCCGCTCGGCGTCACGGCGATCCCCTTCGCGCAGTACCTCTCCGTGGACGTGGCCCTCTACGTCGTCGCCGCCACCGGCCCGCCCCGCGAGGCGGCCCGCGCCCTCGCGCTCTCCCTCGGGGTGCTCGGCGGCTACCTCGCGATCCGACTGCTCAAGGGCTGGACGGTCGGCACCACGGTGGAACTGGCCGTGGCCCTGGCCGCCGTCGTCGCCTGGCTCCTGGGCCGCTCCGAGCGGCAGAACCGGACCCACGCCGAACAGACCCGCGCCCGCGTCGCCGAGCAGGCCGCCACCGCAGAACGGCTGCGGATCGCCCGCGAGATGCACGACACCGTCGCCCACAGCATCGGGATCGTCGCCCTCCAGGCCGGGGCCGCCCGCCGGGTCATCGAGACCCAGCCCGAGCAGGCCCGGCAGGCGCTCACCGAGATCGAGGCGGCGGGCCGCGAGACGCTCGCCGGACTGCGCCGGATGCTCGGCGCCCTGCGCACGGCCGAGAACCGCACCGGCGCGGCCACGGCCCCCGAGGACCCGGGCCTCCCCGACATGCCCGGCCTCGCCGCGCTCGACCGGCTCGCCGAGACCACCGGAGCCGTCGGCGTCCGCGTCGCCGTGCGCCGCCTCGGGCCGCCGCGCCCGCTGCCGCAGGAGATCGACCTCTCCGCCTTCCGCATCGTCCAGGAGTCCGTCACCAACGTGGTCCGCCACTCGGCCGCCGACGCCTGCGAGGTGACCGTCGACCGGAGCGACCCCGACGCCGTCGTGGTGACCGTCCAGGACCCCGGTGCGACCCGCCGCGGCACGCGGGCCGCGGGCCCGGACCGGGAGGGCCCCGGTGCCGGATCGGGGTACGGCCTCGCCGGCATGCGGGAGCGCGTCGGCCTGTTGAACGGCGAGTTCTCGGCAGGCCCCCGCCCCGGCGGCGGCTTTCGCGTCACCGCCCGGCTTCCCCTTCCCGCCGTCGCCCCAGGAGCCTTCACCTCATGAGCGAGACCACCGTCGAGCGACCCGTCCGGGTCGTCCTCGCCGACGATCAGCCGCTGGTGCGCACCGCGCTCCGGATGGTCATCACCGACACCCCCGACCTCGTCGTCGCCGGAGAGGCCGCCGACGGAGCCGAGGCCGTCCGGCTCGTGGAGGAGACCGGAGCCGACGTCGTCGTCATGGACCTGCGCATGCCCGGCACGGACGGCATCGAGGCCACCCGGCTCATCACCGCCGGGGCGACGGGCGCCAGGGTCGTCGTCCTCACCACCTTCGACGACGACGACCACGTCTACGGAGCCCTGCACGCGGGCGCGTCCGGGTTCCTCGTCAAGGACATGGCCCTCGACGACATCCTCGCCGCCGTCCGTGTCGTGGCCTCCGGCGACGCCCTCATCGCGCCCAGCGTCACCGGGCGCCTGATCAAGGAGTTCACCGGCCGCCCCCGGTCCGCCCCCGCGCCGCGCCGCGGCGTCGAGGGGGTCACCGACCGCGAGCGCGAGGTCCTCACCCTCGTCGGGCGCGGCCTGTCCAACACCGAGGTCGCCGCGGAGCTCCACATCAGCGTCGCCACCGCGAAGACCTACGTCACCCGCCTGCTCGCCAAGCTGGACGCGCGCGACCGCGTGCAGCTGGTGATCATCGCGTACGAGGCGGGCCTGGTCTCCACCGGCTGAACGGCCGCTGCCCGCTCGCGCCGGAGCGGGACCGCCCCCGAGGGCGGTCCCGCCCCGCCGTCCTCTCAGGCCCGGCAGCCGACCGGATGGGCGATGTCGATCACGAACCGCTCGGGGGAGTGGAGCGTGAACGTCTTGTAGGCGGGTTTGGTGTCGAAGGCGGCCCCGAGGGAGACCACGCCCTCGAAGTCGCCGGTCAGAGCCACCCCCTTGAGGGCGGGAAGGCCGATCTTCGTCAGCCGGGGCCCCTGGTACACGGGGCGCCCGGCGTCGTCGTGCGCGGCGGCGGGGGAGAGCGTGATCGCCAGGAAGTACTTCCCCGGGAGCGGGACCCCGGCCCCCGACCCGTCGTAGTGGAGTGCGGAGACCTGGCGCACCGTGACGGAGGGCATGGCACCCCGTACGTCGATCACGAGCCGGTCGAAGGTGGCGTGGCCGCCCCAGCGGGCGTTGACGACCAGGGCCGTCGTCGGCGCCGCGGAGGTGCGGGCCGGGGCGCTCGACGCGCCTGCCGGGATCGTGGCACCGATTCCGGCGGTCAGGAGGATTCCCGCGGCGACGGCCGCGAGGGGGTGACGGTGCTGCATGACGTCCCCCTGTTTCTGCTGTTCGGGGACAGTGGTGTCACTGGGAGAGACATCCGACACCAGCGTACGGTTCCACCCTTTATGGGGTAAAAGTGCGCTATGTGCTGGAGTGCGACGGTCGACCTCTGGGCGGGCCTCGGGATCGGCGCCGTGGGCGTGGCCTGCCTCGCCTCCGTGCGCCGCCCCGCCGACGCCCCGCTCGCCGCCCTGCCCCTGCTCCTGGGCGCCCACCAGGTGGTCGAGGCCGCCGTCTGGCACGCCGGTGGCGGCACCGGACCCGCCACGCTCGCCTGGGCCGTGATCGCGCTGCCCCTCCTGGCGCTCTGGGTGCCGTCCGGCGTCATGGCGGCCGCCCGCCCCGCCGACCGGCCGAGGCTGCGCGCGCCGCTCGCCGTCGGCGTCGTGACCGCGGCCCTCCTCGCGTCCCGTCTCGCCACCCGCCCCGTCGAGGCCGAGGTCCGCGGCCACACCCTCGGCTACGCCGTCGACCTGCCGTACGGGCCCCTGCTCCTCGCCGGCTACCTCGTCGCGACCGTCGGAGCCCTGCTCCTCGCCCGTGACCGGACGCTCCGGCTGCTCGGGCTCGTCACCGGAGCGGGGGCGATCGTCTGCGCGGTCCTGTGGCGCACCGCGTTCGTCTCGACCTGGTGCGCCCTCGCCGCCGTGGCCTCGCTCCTGCTCCTCGTCTGGATCCGGGGACGTCCCGGCCGTAACCCCTCGGCCTCTGAGCAGTTGACCCGAGCATGAAGAAGCGCAGCATGCTCGCCATCGCCTCCCTCGCCGCAGGCGTCGTCACCGCTCTCGTCACCCCGCCGCCGCAGGCGAGCGCCGTCGAGAGCCCGCTCGGCGGCGCCACCGGTCTCCTCCAGGACGACCAGGTCGCCCCCGTCCTCCACGAGACCGTCGAGGGCGCCCAAGGCGCCCTCCAGGACCAGGCCCCGGGCAGCCTTCTCTGACCCCGCCGCCGCCCCGGGGTCGCCCCGTCGCGACACGTGCCCCGCGCCCCCGCCGGACGCGGGGCACCGGCGCGCCGTGACCCGGCAGGGGGCGGCCCGTGCGCGCGCAGTGCGCGACTAATGACAGGATGTCCCCATGAGCGACAACGTTTACTTCGACATCACCATCAACGACGAGCCCGCCGGCCGGATCGTCTTCAAGCTGTACGACGACGTCGTCCCGAAGACGGCGACGAACTTCCGCGAGCTCGCCACCGGCGTGCACGGCTTCGGCTACGCCGGCTCCCCGTTCCACCGCGTCATCCCCCAGTTCATGCTCCAGGGCGGTGACTTCACCAACGGCAACGGCACCGGTGGCAAGAGCATCTACGGCGAGAAGTTCGAGGACGAGAACTTCAAGCTGAAGCACGACCGCCCGTACCTGCTCTCCATGGCGAACGCCGGCCGCAACACCAACGGCTCGCAGTTCTTCATCACCACGATCGTCACCGACTGGCTCGACGGCAAGCACGTCGTCTTCGGCGAGGTCGTCGAGGGCCAGGACCTGGTCAAGAAGATCGAGGGCCTCGGCTCCCGCTCCGGTGCCACCAGCGCCTCCATCAAGGTCGCCGAGTCCGGCATCGTGAAGGGCTGATCGCCTTCCCGGTCCGAGCCGAGGGCGCCGCGCGCCCTCGCTCGTCCACCCGGCCGGAGGGCGGGGAGCGGCGTCCGACGGACGCGCGTCCCCGCCCCCGCCGTGACTTCCCGCCGCCCGGAGGGCGGCGCCGTCCCTCCGGCACGGCCGATGGCCCCGGCGCCTCAGGCGAAGGCGGGCGCGTTCCGCTCCGCCCACGCCGAGAAGGACCGCGGAGCCCTGCCGAGGACCCGCTCCACGTCGGCGCTCACCCGCCGCTCCTCGGGACCGGGCGCGCCCATCACCGACAGCATCCCGTCGACGGCCTCCACCGGCAGGAACCGCACCAGCCCGGCCCTGGCCTCCTCCGCGGTGAGACCCACGAACGTCACCGGAGCGCCCAGTGCCTCCGCGAGGGCCGCCGCCTGTTCGCGCGGCGTCACCGCGGCCGGACCGGTCAGCACATACGTACGACCGGCGTGTGCCGGGTCACGCAGGGCTGCGGCCGCCACCTCGGCGATGTCCAGCGGGTCCACCACGGGCAACGCCACGTCGGCGAACGGGGCCGCGACCGTGCGGGCGGCACGCACCTGATCGGCCCAGAGGTACGCGTTGGAGGCGAAGCCCCCGGGGCGCAGGACGGTCCAGTCGAGCCCCGACCCCCGTACCGCCGTCTCGAAAGCCCGCAGGACGGCGTGCGACGCCGAGTCGGGCCGGGTCCCCACCAGCTGCGAGGACTGCAGCACGATCCGCCGCACCCCGCAGGCCACCGCCGCCGCGACGATCTCCCGCGGACTCAGCTCGTCCCCGAGGCCCGCGACGAGCAGGTGGACGGCGTCGGCGCCCTCGAACAGCTCCTTCAGACGGCCGGCGTCGGCCAGATCGCCCCGCCGGTGCGCCACTCCGGCGGGCAGCTCCCCGGCCGGTCGGCGGCTCACCGCCGTGACCTTCTCGCCGGCCGCGGCCAGCAGCTCCACCAGCGGTCGTCCCACGTTGCCCGTCGCTCCGGTCACCAGGATCACGGCAGTCCCCTCCAGGGAGTCGGCGGCGGAGCGGGTGCTCCGCCGTCTTCGTGACCTCATCCTGGAAGGCGAACCGGCCACCTTCCGGCCAGTTTCACCGGACGGATCCCGGGAGGCTCAGCTCTCCTCGCCGAACCGGCGCTCGAACTTGGCGATCCGTCCCTCGGAGTCCACGGTCCGCGCCGTACCCGTGTAGAACGGGTGGCTCTCCGAGGAGATCTCGACGTCGATCACCGGATACGTCTCGCCGTCGTCCCACTCGATCGTCCGGTCGCTCCGCGCGGTGGACCGGGTCAGAAAGGCGTATCCCGCCGAGCGGTCGCGGAAGACCACCGGGCCGTACTCGGGCTGCTTGTCCTGCTGCACGTCTCCTCCTCGGGCTTGCCGTCCAGACGTGTCCGGCCCCCATGGCACGGCACCCCTCAAGACTCCCCGCGCCCACGACCGGCGACCAGCGCCACGGGGCCGACCGGGTGATCCGCGGCGCGCCCCTGCTCAGCCGCTGTCCGGCCAGCGGGCCGCGAGCAGCAGGGCGATGTCGTCGGGCCGCGCCGTGGCCTGCCGTGCCTCTCGGATCAGCCGGTCGGCCGCCTCCGCCAGCAGTAGCGAACCGGTCGCCGCCAGCGCCTGGCGCAGCCGCTCGATCCCCTCGTCGATGTCCCGGCCCGGCCGCTCCACCAGCCCGTCCGTGAACAGCGCGAGCACCGCGCCGGGCTCCAGCTCCAGGCGTGTCACCGGGTACGAGGCGCGGTCGTCGACCCCGAGGACCACCCCGCCCGCCAGCTCCACCTGCTCCGTCGTCCCGTCCGGCCGCATCAGCAGCGGCTGGGGATGCCCGGCCCGCACCGCCCGCGCCTCACCGGTCTCCGGGTCCAGGAGCACGTAGCAGCAGCTCGCGAACTGTCCGGGATCCAGGTCGATCAACAACCGGTTGGTGCCGCGCATCACGTCCTGCGGACGGTGGCCGCCGAGCGCGAACGCCCGCACCGCGCTGCGCAGTTGGCCCATGGTCGCCGCCGCCGCCACGCCGTGCCCCTGGACGTCGCCGATGACCAGGGCGAGCCGTCCGCGGTCCGTCTCGATCACGTCGTACCAGTCGCCGCCCACGTCCATGCCCTGCGTGCCCGGCAGATAGCGGCCCACCGTGTCCACCCCGTGCCGCACCGGCAGCCGGTGCGGCAGCAGCGCGTCCTGGAGCCCGCGGGCGACCGCCGACTCCGTGTCGTACCGCTGCGCCCGCTCCAGGGCCTGCGCGATCAGGCCCGCCAGCGCCGTGAGGACGGTCCGCTCCTCCGGACTGAACCCGCGCGGCCGGTCGAAGCCGAGGATGCAGGAGCCCACCGGACGCCCCGAGGCGATCAGCGGCAGGAAGGCGCGGGCGCCCGAGTGCGCGTCCATCGGCAGATCGGGATAGGCCCGGCTCAGCTGCTCCATCGACTCGAAGAACAGCGGCCGGCCCGTCGTCAGCGTCTCCACCCCCGGCATCCGGTTGTCCAGGGCCACTCCGTCGAACGGTTCGAGGAACCCCGGCGGGAAGCCCGTCTCCCAGGCCAGATAGAGCCGCCGGTCGCTCAGGAGGTAGATCGCCAGCTGCCGTCCGCCGAACGCCGGCAGCAGCTCCTCCGTCACCACCGCCGACACCTGGCGCGCCGTCACCGCCTCGGTGAGCGCGATCGCCAGCGCCACCGGCCGGTACAGGGCCGCGGCCCGGTCGCCGGGCGAGGAGAGACCGTCGTCCGCCTTCCGGCGGCCGCCCGCCCGGAGCCCGGCCGAGGCCGGATCCTCCTCGGGGACCAGCAGCATCGTCACCCCGTCCCGCCCGGGATGCAGGGAGACCGAGATCCAGCGCCCTCGCTCCGGACGGGCCAGGAAGCGCACCGGCTCGCCGGAGAGCAGCGCCTCCCGCAGCTGCTCCTCGTGGAAGGGATGGCCGAACCAGGGCAGCGCCTCCCACAGCGGCCGGCCGGCCAGGGCCCCGCGCGGCTTGCCGAGCAGCCGCTCCGTGCGTTCGTTGACGTACGTGATGCGGCCGAGCCGGTCGATCGCCAGGATCGCCCGCGGCAGCCGGTCCGTCGCGTCCGAGCCGACGAGCCCCGTCCCGAGGTCGACGAGCGTGCCGGCCAGATGACCGCCGGTACCGCCGCCGCTGCCGTCGCTGTTCGCGGTGGCGGCCGTGGGCGCGGGGGCGCCGGCCAGGTCGGCGAAGCCGGGTGGCCGGAGCGGTCCCGGCCTCGTACTCCTGCGGGTCCGAGCGGAGACCTCCAGCAGGTGCAGCCCGCCGTCCGGGCCCTTCAGCCGGAGTCTGCGCACGGCGGGCCGGCCGTCCGCCCCGGTGGCCTGGCGCGCCGCGGCCCACAGGGCGTAGCCGTCCTCCGGGTCGAGCAGGGAGGTGAGCACCTCGATCCGGCAGGGCGAGGTGACGTCCGTCCCGAGGATCCCGAGCAGTCCGTCGTCGAGGACGACCTCTCCCGTGTCCAGGTCCCAGTCGAAGGAGCCGAACCGGACCGGCGGACCGGACCCGGTGGGGAGCTGTACGCACACCGGGTCGCCGGGCCACTCGACCACGGTGCCCCCGCGGACCAGACCGGCCAGCGCCTCGCCGAGACGGAGGGCGCCCCGGGTCATCCGGTCCCTGTCGCGCGCGTCCACCGGCACCCCCGGTGTCGGCGCCCGCAGGACCACGAGCACGCCGAACCGCTCACGGCCCGCGAAGACCGGCGCGTACAGCGAGGCGAAGGGGAAGGGGAGGCTCGCCACCAACTGGGGGAACCGCCGCATGGCCTCCTCGACGTCGGAGAGGTGGACGGACTGCCCCGAGCGGAACGCCTCCGCCACGGGGAAGGGCCGGTTCGAGTGCATGCGAAACCAGGGGCGGAACAGCGGCCCCGGCAGCCCCACGAGCACCGCCATCCTGAGCAGGCCCGGCGTTCCGGAGCGCAGATAGACCCCGCCCGCGTAACCGCCCACCTCCTCGACGGCCCTCAGCGCCGACTCGGCGAGCGTCCAGGTCAGGGCGGACGAAGCCGGCCCGTCGGCAGCTCCGTTCCCGGCCGGATGCCCGGTGCCGCCCGTCGGGCCGGAGCCGGACGTGCCGTGCGAGGTCACACAGCCAGGATGCCCCCGACGCGAAAGGCTCCGCATCCCGGGCCCGGCCGCCCGCTCCCGGCCCGGCGATGTTGACCACACGCGTCCGTACCGTCACACTCGGTCGTCGACCGCCGCCGCCGGCGCGCGGATCCCAGTACCTCGGAGCAGGGGGCACGATGACGGACCGGCTTCTTCCGTACGACGTTCACGGCGGGGGGCCCGCCCGGGCCGTCGTCCTGCACAACTGGTTCGGCGACCGCACCAGCTTCGACCCGCTGCGCGCCCACCTGGACGGTGCCGCCGGCAGCTACGCCTTCGTGGACTGCCGCGGATACGGCGAGGCCCTCGACCACCCGGGCGCGTACACGATGGAGGAGGTGGCCGCCGACGCCCTCGCCGTCGCCGACGACCTGGGCTGGGACGACTTCTCCGTCATCGGCCACTCCATGGGCGGCAAGGCGGCCCAGCTGATGCTGCTCGACGCCCCCGACCGCGTCCGCTCGATCGTCGGCATCTCGCCGGTCTCGGCGGCGGGGTTCCCGCTCGACGGCGAGACGTGGGAGCTCTTCGCCGGTGCGGCCGAGGCGCCGGCCAACCGGCGGGCGATCATCGACAACACCACCGGCGGCCGGTACGACGACGCGTGGCTGGGAACGCTCGTCGACCGCTCCGTGGGGCGCTCGAACGCCCGCGCCTTCCGCGCCTATCTGGACTCCTGGTCCCGCACCGACTTCCACGAGCGCGTCCGCGACAACCCGACGCCCGTCCTCCTCGTCGTCGGCGCCCACGACCCGGCGCTCGGCAGCGACGCCATGGAGGCCACCTGGCTGCGCTGGTACCCCAACGCGCGCCTCGAAGTGCTGAAGGACGCCGGCCACTACGCGCCCGAGGAGACCCCGGAGGCGCTCGCGGAGGCCATCGAGGCGTTCCTCGCCGCCTGACGGGAGCCCGCCGCTCCCGCGGTGCCGAGCCGGCGCGCCGACGAAGGTCCGCTCCGCGGGGGCGGCGCGGTCCCGAAAGTCATCCGAAGGTCGACCGGACGGACGACTTTCGAGGACAGCGATGGGGTGACGCTTCACGTGATCATCGTGGCCACGACGCCACGGGACGGCCCGCGGCGGACCGTCCACGATCGGCAGGAGCCACCCGATGGGCCTCGCGCAGTCGCAGCACCGCTTCCTCGTCCGGCAGAAGGTCACGCCGATGGCCAACCGCTACCTGGTGCACACCGTGGGCCCCGACGGCGAGGAGGCGGAACTCGTCGCGTTCGCCCACCAGAAGAGAATGGCGCTCAAGGAGCACGTCACCTTCTACACGGACGAGTCCCGCCGCCAGGTCCTCTTCACCTTCAAGGCCCGCCAGGTCCTCGACGTCGGTGCGACCTACGACGTGCACGGCGCCTCCGGCACCCGGCTGGGCGGCTTCCGGAAGGACTTCGCCGCCTCCCTGCTCCGCAGCACCTGGCACCTCGCGCAGGAGGGCGCGACGGCGGAGACCACGGGGTGCGAGCGGCATCAGGGCGTGGCGCTGCTTCGGCGGGTCTGGGAGTTGCTGCCCTTCACGGACCTCATTCCCTTCGTCGTGCCGTACCACTTCGACTTCGCCCGGGCCGGACGGTCCGTCATGTCCGTCGACAAGCGCTTCGGTCTGCGCGACCGGTACGTCCTGGAGATAGCGGACCCCGAGCTCGACCGGCGGCTCGCGATAGCCCAGGCCGTCGCTCTCGACGCCCTGCAGTCCCGCTGACCCGCGGCCGCCGACCCCGCACCGCCGACGCGTCTACCCTGGGAGGAGGGGCAGGGGGCGGGGCACGCCGCTCCTCCCCGAGCCCGGGCCCGGGCCGCGCGGGCGGAAGGGCGGCGGATCATGTTCTTCAGCGATCGCACCGACGCCGGTCGGCAGCTCGCCGGCCGTCTCGACCACCTCAAGGGCCAGGACGTCGTGGTCCTCGGTCTGCCCAGAGGCGGCGTCCCGGTCGCCGCGCAGGTCGCGGAGGCCCTCGGCGCCCCGCTCGACATCTGTCTCGTACGCAAGCTGGGCGTCCCCCGGCAGCCGGAACTGGCGATGGGAGCCCTGGGTGAGGGCGGCGTGCGGGTGCTCAACGAGCGGGTGCTGCGCGATGCCGGGGTGGACGACCGGGGTCTGGCCGCCGTCGAGGAGGAGGAGCACGCGCTGCTCGACGAGCGTGCCCGCCGCTATCGGGGCAGCCGGGGGTCGCTGTCCCTGCGGGGCAGGACGGTCGTCGTGGTCGACGACGGGCTCGCCACGGGGGCGACCGCGCTCGCGGCCTGCCGGGTGGTACGCGCCAGGGGCGCGGCCCGGATCGTGCTGGCGGTCCCGGTGGCACCGCGTGGCTGGACGGCTCGGCTCGGGGGAGAGGCGGACGAGACCGTCAGCGTCCACGAGCCGGAGGTCTTCTACGCGATCGGACCGTTCTACCGGGACTTCACCCAGACCGCCGACGCCGAGGTGATCGCCTGCCTCGACCGCAACCGCGCCGCGCGGCAGCCCGCGGTCCGGGACGCGGAGGTGCGGATCCCGGTCGCCGGCGCCATGCCGGCCGCGGGGCTGCTCGCCGTGCCCGACGGAGCCGTCGGCATCGTCCTGTTCGCGCACGGCAGCGGCAGCAGCCGGCGCAGCCCGCGGAACCGGGCGGTGGCGCGGGAGCTCCACCGGGCGGGTCTCGGGACCCTGCTGTTCGACCTGCTCACGGAGGCGGAGGCGGGCGATCGGGAGCTGGTCTTCGACGCGCCGCTGCTGGCCGGCCGGCTGGCGGGGGCCACGGAATGGCTGGCCGGGGAGCCGGTGGGCGCGGGTCTTCCGCTGGGCTACTTCGGTGCGAGCACGGGAGCGGCCGCCGCCCTGTGGGCGGCGGCCGCTCCGGAGAGCCCGGTGAGTGCCGTCGTCTCGCGCGGCGGCCGACCCGATCTCGCCGGTGACCGGCTGGCCTCGGTGCGGGCACCGACCCTGCTGGTGGTGGGTGGCGAGGACGCGTCGGTGCTGGACCTCAATCGGCGTGCCCTCTCACGGCTGCGGTGCGAGAACCGGCTGGCCGTGGTGGAGGGCGCCACCCACCTCTTCGAGGAGAGGGGCGCCCTGGAGGAGGTGGCCGGGCTGGCCGCCTCCTGGTTCACCGCGCACTTCGGGGGTCAGTAGGCGCCGTTGACGTTGTCGATGGAGCCGTAGCGGTCGGCCGCGTAGTTGCAGGCGGCGGTGATGTTGGCGACCGGGTCGAAGAGGTCCATGGACGTGCCGGGCACGTGGTAGGCGAGGAAGGTCGGCTCGATGACCTGGAGGAGGCCCTTGGAGGGCGTGCCGGCCACAGCGTTGGAGTCCCACAGGTTGATGGCCTGGGGGTTGCCGGAGGACTCGCGCATCACGTTGCGGAGGATGCCGTCGTACGAGCCGGGGATGCCGTGCTGGCCCATGATGGCCAGCGACTCGCGGATCCAGCCGTCCAGGTTGTCGGCGTAGTTGGTGGCGGCGACGGGCGCGGCCTTGGCCGGCGCGGCGGCGGCCGGAGCGGCGGCGGAGGCACCCGTACCGGTGGAGGCCGGGGCCGCCGCACGGCGCTCGGAGCGGCTCGCCCGCTCGGTCGTGGCGGCCTTCTTCGCCTTGGGCGCGGCGGCCTCGGCGGAATCCCGACGAAGCGTCAGTTCGAGCCCGGGGTGAATAAGTGACGGATTGTCACCCACGGCGGTGCGGTTGGTCTTGTAAAGGCCCTTCCAGCCGCCCTGAATTCCCTTCTTCTGGGCGATCAGGGAAAGCGAGTCACCGCTGACGACCGTGTAGGTGCGGGCTGCCGCGGGGGCTGCCGGGGCCTTGGCGGCGGCGGGCGCGGCCGCGGGGGCGGAAACCGTCCGGGCGGCGAATTCCGGGGCGCCCGAGACGGGCGCGGCGCCGGCGACGGCCGGGGTGATCAGCGGGAGGGCGAGGGCGACGCCACCCGTGCCGACCAGAGCGAGGCTCTGGGAGACGGGACGGCGACGGGGGCGGCGGTGCTTACCGTGAGCAGGCATGACGGGATTCCTCTCCGGCGCCTGCGGGGTGAGCTGTCGGGTTCGGACGGGAGCTGTCCGGCCGCGCGCACGCGGCTGCACCCCGAGCCGTTCCGGAATCCGGGCCGGCGTATTCGTGGGTCCCCCGCTCCTGCCGTCGGGTGAAAAGGGAGGTATTTCGAGCAGTGGCAGGATTAGGCGATCCGCTCGAATGGAGGTGACCGTAGGCCAGTAATGCGACGGATAACAAGAGGACCGGGTCGTCCTCCGCAGTAAAAGGATCACCGAATTCACGGAATTCAAGATCGACCGGCTCTCCGGTGCGGCTAACTTCCTTATGCCCCATGGCTCGCACGGATTCCGGCCGCCGTGATCCCGGTCGGGGAGTGAGTCGCGTCACCAGGGTCTCAATGTCCGAATATGCACGGTAATTCTGTTAATGGGGGAGTGGGTGGAAAAGCCCCCTCCGGCAGGCGGGCACTCAAGGGCAAAAGTCGCAAAACCGACATTCGTCATGAAAGATGGATCCACCCCGACCGAGGAGCCGCTGGATGTACCCCGTCACCTCCACCTCCACCCCCCGGCTCAGCCCCGACGCCGTCGACCACGAGGGCGCCGCGCTCCACGACAGCGCCGCCTGGCAGCGGATCGTCGCCGACTGGGCCACCGACGAGCCCCTCGCCTCCGCCGGCTCGCCCCCTGCCGTCGAGAGCTGGCGGGATCTCCTGACGGTGCCGGTGGAGCGGCTGGTGTCCGACGCGCTCGACGCGCTCCCGCCCACCCTCCCGGCCGAGCGTCGGCTGCCCGGCCGCGTCGGGGCCGCCCTGCCGGACCGGCTCCACGTCTGGCGCCGCATCGGCAGGCCCGAACTGCGCCCGTCGGTCCACCTCGGCTACGCACGCCTGGTGCTCACGGAATGGGGCTGGCAGAACGCCCCGTACAAGCTGCGGGACAGGCGGGGGGCCCGCTGCGTGTGCGGCGCCCTGCTCGCCGCGCACCGGCTCGGCCACGGCGGCGCGGACACGATGAACGAGGCGGCGGCCTGGATCATGACCGAGCTGCGCTCGCGGGGGTGGCACGACCTGATCGGACCGTGGAACCGGGCCCCCGGCCGAACGGCCGACGAGGCCGTGGCCCTGCTCGACGCCACCATCGACAGAGCCGCACGGGCCGGCCGCTGACCGCCCCGCCGGTGTGCCGGGCTGCCCGCCCGGCACACCGGGGACCGGGTCAGCCGGTGACGCTCGGCGCCCCGGTCTCGATGTGGCCGGTGTACCGGCGCGACCAGGTCCCGTCGATGTCGGCGAGGAGGGTGAAGTCGTACCAGCCGCCCTGGTACGCCACCGCGTTGAAGAAGTCCTCACGGCTGGAGTTCGCGGGGACGGTGTACGTCCACGGCCCGTCGGTGCGGTAGGCGTTCGAACGGACGGTGAAGGTGACCGGGCCCCCCGAGGAGTTGGTCATCCTGAACCACAGGGCCGTCTTCCCCGTGCCCGGCTCGGTCGCGTACCGCGCCGCGACCTCCACCGCCTTGCCGGCCTTGGAGGCGTCGCCGATGAAGCGCCGCAGGAAGCGGTTGGGGCCCATCATCGAGATGTCGTACTTGCCGGAACCCGACCCCAGCCCGATGTTGAAGTAGTCGGACGCCGTGCCTCCCGGGTCGACGGTGTACTGCCAGGCGGCCGTGTCGCGGTACTGGTGCGGGTGGATCGAGAAGTGCGCCGGGCGCCGGGCCTCCGTCCCCTGGTTCGTCATCGAGAACCAGGCGAGGATCTTGCCCGCGGCCCCGAACTCGAACCGGTCGAGGTTGCCGTTGACCTGGTACGGCACGGCGCGCGCCGGGCGGGTGCCGGACTCCTGCGCGGGCAGCGCGTTGTTCTGGGGCGCCGGGTTCGGCATCGGGCCGCACGTCGCCTGACCGATGACCTTCGCCGTGGACGGGAGTCCGGCCGGCACGCCGTAGACCGGGTTCGCGAAGTCGAACACGCCGGTCAGATCCCCCGCCACCTTCCTGCGCCAGGCGCTGATGTTGGGGCAGGTGGCCGGCGTGCCGAGGGCGGCCGTCCAGGTCTCCATGAAGCGCAGCACGGAGGTGTGGTCGAAGACCTCGGAGCTCACCCAGCCGCCACGGGTCCACGGGGACATGACAATCATGGGGACGCGGAAGCCCAGGCCGATCGGGGTGCCGTCGAGGTACTCGCCGGGCGTCCCCGGCGGAGCGACCGGCGGCGGCACGTGGTCGAAGAAGCCGTCGTTCTCGTCGTAGTTCAGGAAGAGCACCGTCGAGTCGAAGACCTCGGCGTCGGCCGCCAGCGCCCGGTAGACGAGATCGACGAAGTGCGCGCCGTCGCCGGGTGGAGCGTAGGGGTGTTCCGAGAACGCCTCGCTGGCGACCACCCACGACACCTGCGGCAGCGTGCCCGCGAGGACGTCGGCGCGGATCGCGGCGGCGATGTCGTCCGGGGTCGAACCGGTCACCTTGGCGACCGAGCCCATGCCGCGGTCGTACAGCGGGTCGCCGGGCCGCGCGTCGGCGAACTTCTTGAAGTACGCCAGACCGTTGTCGCCGTAGTTGTCCTGGGCGTTCTGGTAGACCTTCCAGCTCACTCCGGCCCGCTGGAGCGCCTCGGCGTACGTCTCCCAGGTCAGGCCCGACTCGTCGCCTCCGTCCTTGCTGGAGCCGTCGATCTTCCCGCTCCACAGGAACGTGCGGTTGGGACCGGTGGCGCTGAGGGCGGAGCAGAAGTACGCGTCACAGATCGTGTAGTGGTCGGCGAGCGCGTGGTGGAAGGGGATGTCTCCGCGGTCCAGATGGCCCAGGGAGCGGGTGTTCCCCACGCCCGTCACCCAGTTGTCGAGGCGTCCCTTGTTCCAGGCCGCGTGCTGCGAGGTCCAGCTGTGCGGCAGGTCGCCGTTGCACTGCGCGAGGGTCTCGCCGTCGACCCCGCCGGCCGGCGGGGTGTCGCTCAGCTTCCAGGGGTAGTGCCGACCGCCCCAGTTCGGCTGGTTGAACATGCCCCAGCCCCCGGGCAGGTTGCCCGCGGCGCGGTCGCCGAATCCGCGGACGCCGCGGAGGGTGCCGAAGTAGTGGTCGAAGCTGCGGTTCTCCTGCATGAGGATCACCACGTGCCGGACGTCGGTGAGGGTGCCGGTGGCCGCCGTCGCGGCGGCCGAAGCCCGCGTCGGCGGCAGCGCCGCACCCGCCATGAGCCCCGCGCCGATCCCGACGAATCCCCTGCGGCTGATGGGAAGCATGCCCCGCCTCTCGTGTCACGGTGTGCCCCAGCGGCACGTCGGACACATGATGGGGGAGGCGAGCTTAAAGGTATACGGCTGTGCCGTAATTACTGGGTTAACAGCCGGAGGCCAGGGAGATCGGGGCCTGGATTGGTCCGTTGTGAAACCAATGACGCCAGACGGCCATCATGTTCACGCCGGACTCGGCGAGCTGGACGGCCGTCTTCGGCGGCGCGCCAGGCTGACCCGGACACGCTCCGCCCCTCCTTGCCGCCGGTGCCGGCGTGCGCCGATCCAGGTCGTCGGGTGGGGCGTGGTATCTGGAAACGCACTGCATGTTTCTGCTTGAATGAGCATTACTTCAAACAGAATCACTCATCATCGCGCACCCTTCTTGCAAGGAGCTCCGCATGGCCACCACTCGCACCTCCCTGGAGATCGCCTCCCAGCCGGCGACCTGGCGCCAGGCGGCCCGCACCCTGCCCCAGCACGCCCCCGCCCTGCCCCGGCGAGGCGAGCGGGTCGCGGTGATCGGCTGCGGGACCTCCTGGTTCATGGCCCTGGCCTACGCGGAGCTGCGCGAGTCCGGCGGACACGGCGAGACCGACGCCTTCGCGGCCTCGGAGTTCCCCTTCGGTCGACGCTACGACCGGGTCGTCGCGATCACCCGTTCCGGCACGACGAGCGAGGTCCTCGCGGTCCTCTCCCGTCTGCGCGGCACCGTGCCGACGGGTGCCGTGACCGCCGATCCGGCGACCCCGGTCATGGATCTCGCGGACGCGGTCGCCGTGCTCGACTTCGCCGACGAGGAGTCCGTCGTCCAGACCCGCTTCGCCACCACGGCCCTCGCCCTCCTCCGCGCCCACCTGGAGGCCGAGGACGCGCTGCCCGACGGGGTGGGCACCGTCGCGGAGGCCGCGCGCGACGCCGAGCGGGCCCTCGTGTCCCCCCTCGCCGAAGAGGTCCTCACGGCCGAGCAGTTCACCTTCCTCGGCAGCGGCTGGACCTACGGACTCGCCCTGGAGGCCGGTCTCAAGATGCGCGAGGCGGCCGGCGCGTGGACCGAGGCGTATCCGGCCATGGAGTACCGCCACGGGCCCATCAGCATCACCGGCCCCGGCCGGGTGACCTGGGGTTTCGGCGTCCTGCCGACCGGGCTCGCGGACGAGGTGCGCAAGGTCGGCGGCACCCTCTCCGAGAGCGACCTCGACCCGCTCGCCGACCTGATCCGCGCCCAGCGCCTCGCCGTTGCCGTCGCGGAGGCGCAGGGCCTCGACCCGGACACCCCCCGCAACCTGACCCGCTCCGTGGTGCTCGCCGACGTCCATGCCTGACCGCAGCCCCCGCCCGTCCGCAGACCCGGGAGAAGGACCATGCCGCTGACGCCCACCGACGAGATCGTCCGCCGCGCCCGCGCGGCGGGCACGGGCGTGGGGGCGTTCAACGTCCTCCAGCTCGAACACGCCCAGGCCATCGTGGCCGGCGCCGCCGACGTCGACCGGCCCGTGGTCCTGCAGATCAGCGAGAACACCGTCCGCTACCACGGCGCCCTCGAACCGGTCGCGCTCGCCTCCCTGGCGATCGCCCGCTCGGCCAAGATGCCGGTCGCCGTCCACCTCGACCACGCCGAGAACCCCGACCTCGTCCGCGAGGCCGTCGGACTCGGTCTGGGCTCCGTCATGTTCGACGCCTCGAAGCTGCCCTACGCGGAGAACGTCGCCGCGACCCGCGAGGTCGTGGAGGACTGCCACCGGCACGGCGTCTGGGTCGAGGGCGAGCTGGGCGAGGTCGGCGGCAAGGGCGGTGCCCACGCCCCCGGCGTGCGGACGGACCCCGACGAGGCCCGCGCCTTCGTCGCCGCCACCGGCGTCGACGCCCTCGCCGTCGCGGTCGGGAGCTCCCACCAGATGGTGACCCGCGACGCCGTCCTCGACCTCGACCTGATCGCCCGCCTGCGGGCCGCGGTGGACGTCCCGCTCGTCCTGCACGGCTCCTCGGGCGTCTCCGACCCGGGCCTCGCCGCAGCGATCGCCGCCGGCATGACCAAGGTGAACGTCTCCACCCACCTCAACAAGGCGTTCACCCGGGCCGTCCGCACCCACCTCGCCGACCACCCCACGGCGGTGGACCCCCGCCACTACCTCGCCCCCGCCCGGGCCGCGGTCGCCGAGGAGGTCGCTCATCTCCTCACGGTCCTGGCCCCGGCCTGACGGGGCGGGGGAGGGCCGCCGCCCCGTCACGAGGTGCCCCCGCCCCCTTGTCAGGGTCCGCATGCCCACGGGACCCCCGTCACGACGCGCCCGCCACCTCCTGGAACGCCTCCAGGAGGCCCCGCACGGCGGGCAGCGCCAGCGAGGACTCCCGTACCGCCGCGTGAATGGAGCGGACCGGCTCGGGACCGCGGATCCTGCGGACCACGACGTTCGGATGACGGCTGCCCAGACCGAGCCGCGGGATCAGCGTGATGCCCAGACCGGCCGCGACGAACCCCTGGGCGGCGGCGTACTCCTCGCACTGCACGGCGATGTCCGGGGTGAACCCCGCCGCCGCGCACGCCTCCAGGACGGCGTCCAGACAGGGCCCCGGCCGCTCGCTGCCCACCCACGGCTCCGTCGCCAGACCGCCCAGCTCGACGGCGGTGCGGCGGTCGGCGAGCGGATGCCCCCGGGGCAGCACCGCGCGGTAGGGGTCGTCGACCAGGTGGACCAACCGGAGGCCGTCCCGTTCGCCGCTGCCCCGGGCCCGTACGACAAGGGTGAGGTCCGCCTCCTCGTCGGGTGAGCCGTCGGCGATCCGCAGGTCGACGCGGACGTCGGGATGCCGGGAGCGGAAGCGGGCCAGGGCGGGTGCGACGAGATCGGCGCCGGCGGTGGCGAAGTAGCGGACCGCGATGCGGCCGGTGCGGCCCGCCCGCAGATCGGCGAGCGCGGTCTCGGCCTCGGCGACCTGACGGCCGATGAGGGCCGCGTGTTCGGTGAGCAGCCGCCCGGCGGCGGTCGGCCGCACGCCGCGGCCGAACCGTTCGAGCAGCTCGATGCCCGCCTCCTTCTCCAGGGCCGCGATCTGCTGGCTCACGGCCGACGGCGTGTAACCGAGGTGCCGGGCAGCCGCGGTGACGGAGCCGCTGGTGACGACGGCCCGGAGCACCTGCATGCGCCTCACATCCATCATGTAGCAGAGCTTAACGCCGGGTGTACGAACCTTCGCTTGTCCTGTCGAATGCCGCCCGGGACCGTGGAGGCATGACATCCGCGACGCGCATGTGCGTACTGGCACTGCTCTGGGGCTCGGGCTTCCTCTGGATCAAGATCTGCCTCAACGAGGGGCTCACCCCGGGGTGGATCACCTTCGTGCGGTGCCTGTTCGGCACGGCCGTGCTCCTCGGGCTCGCGTACCGAGCCCGGCAGCGGCTTCCCCGTGACCGGGGCACCTGGGGACGGCTCGCCGTCGCCGCCCTCCTCTGCAATGCCCTGCCGTTCCTGCTCTTCTCGATCGGAGAGCAGACCGTCGACAGCGGAGTGGCGGGCGTGCTGAACGCCACCACCCCCCTCTGGTCCCTGCTCATCGGGCTCGGGCTGGGAACCGAACGCCCCCTGCGGGCCACCCGGACGGCCGGGCTCGCCCTCGGATTCGCCGGGGTCCTGCTGATCTTCGCGCCCTGGAACGCAGGATCCGGTCTGACCGGTCCCGGCGCGCTCGCCCTGCTCGCCGCCGCCGCCTCGTACGCGCTGGCCTTCGCCTACATGGCCCGCCACCTCACCGGCCGGGGCACCGCTCCGCTGGCCCTCTCGGCCGCGCAGCTCCTCACGGCCACCGGCCTCGGCGTCCCGGCCCTGACGGTGGGCGGCGCGCCGACGGTGACCTGGACCGGAGTGCTCGCCGTCGCGGTGCTCGGGATCTTCGCGACCGGCCTCACCTTCCACCTGAACTACCGCATGATCGCGGAGGAAGGCCCGACCAGCGCCGCCACCGTCGGCTACCTCCTGCCCGTGGTCTCCGTGGGTCTGGGCGCGCTCGTCCTCGGCGAGCCCCTCACCGTGCGGGTCGTCACGGGCATGGCCGTCGTCCTGGCCGGCGTCGGCCTGACCCGTGTCACGACCGGCCGCCCCGCCGCCCCGCACACCGCGGAAACCGTCACGTGCGCGGCCCCTCAGGAGAACTAGGGAGACCAGGGACGTGTCCGGGAGGGTCCCGCCTGCCCCCTTGGCAGGCGGCACTGCCTTCCGGACGCGTCCCAGGAGGTGCCTAGCCGATCCGCTCGACCACGAAGAGGGGGATCTCCCGCTCGGTCTTGCGCTGGTAGTCGGCGTAGTCGGGGAACGCCTCGACGGCCCGCGCCCACCACGCCCGGCGCTCGTCGCCGGTGACCAGCCGGGCCTTCATGTCCCAGACCTCGGTGCCGTCCCGCAGTTCCACGAGGGGCGAGGCGACCAGGTTGTGGAACCAGACGGGGTGCTTGACCGCACCGCCGTTCGACGCGACCAGGGCGTACGCCCCCTCGTGCTCCACCCGCATGAGCGGGGTCTTGCGGAGCTTGCCGCTCTTCGCCCCGAGGTTCGTCACCAGGACGACCGGCAGGCCCCTCATGGTCGTGCCCTTCGTCCCGCCGGAGGATTCGTACAGCTCGACCTGGTTCCGCACCCACGTCGAGGGGCTGGGCTCGTACTCGCCTTCGAGGGGCATGACTGTCCTTTCGGTGGGATACCGGCGCCGCCGGTGCTGCGTCCTGCCGACGCTATCCGACGGGAAGGGCCCCGGCCCGCTCCCGGGGCCCGGGGCAGGTCCTCCGGATCGTCCCGGGTCCGCGGGACGCCCCTGCGGGCCGGATGTCGGCAACCGCTCGTAGGGTGGGTGCGCAGGCGGGAACCGATGGGCGACAGGGGAGTGGGCGGCATGCGGGAGTTGTTCCTCGCGGACCGGAATGCGTACATCCGGTGGATCGACTTGCCCGGGGACGGGCCGGTCCGGGTGTTCGTGCACGGCCTCGGCTGCACGGCGGCTTCGGACTTCGCCCACATCGCCGCGCACCCGGCGCTCCGCGGCGGCCGGGCGCTCCTCGTCGACCTCCTCGGCCACGGCCTGAGCGACCGGCCCGCGGACTTCGACTACCGGATGGAGTCCCAGGCCGCCGCCGTGGCGGCCGTGCTCGACCACCTGGGCGTGACGGGCGTGGACCTCGTCGGGCACTCGATGGGCGGCGCCGTCTCGATCCTCCTCGCGGCCGCCCGCCCCGACCTGGTGGCCCGGCTCGTGGTGGCCGAGCCCAACCTCTTCGCGGGCGGGGGAGCCTTCAGCTCCCCGGTCGCCGCCCAGGACGAGGCCGCCTTCGTGGCACGGGGGTTCGGCCGGATGCTGGCCGTCGCCGGCCGCGCCGACTACGCGGCCCGCCTGCGGCTCGCCGACCCGCGGGCCGTCCACCGCAGCGCCGTCGCCCTCGTCGAGGGAACCGTGCCCGCGCCCGGGGACCTGCTTCCCGGCCTGGCCGTACCCCGGGTCTTCCTGGTCGGCGAGCTGAGCATGCCGGACGCGGACGCGGAGAAGATGGCGGCCCTCGGCGTTCCGGTCACCGAGATCCCCCGTGCCGGGCACAACCTGATGCTGGACAACCCCGACGGGTTCGTCGCCGCGCTCGCCGGCTTCCTCGCCGCGGAGGGGACCCCGCCTCCGGCCACCGGGCTTCCCGCGCCCGACGGGCCCTGAGAGGATCTTCGCCACGACCGTCCCGCCCCGGCCCACAGGAGCAGCACGTGCACCCGCTCACGTACGACGACGTCACCACCGCCGCGGCCCGGATCCGCGGCCGGGTCCGCCCCGTCACGGTCGCCCCCGCCGACTCCGGCACCGAGCCGTACGCACTCCACCTCGCCCTGGAGCACCTCCAGCACACGGGCTCCTTCAAGGCACGCGGCGCACGGAACTTCCTCCTCGCCCACCGGGAGGAGGGCACCCTCCCCGCCGCCGGTGTCACGATCGCCTCGGGCGGCAACGCCGGCCTGGCCTGCGCGTGGGCCGCCGCCCGGCAGGGCGTGCCCGCCACCGTGTTCCTGCCGGCCACCGCCCCGAAGGTGAAGGCCGACCGGCTCCGCTCCTACGGGGCCGACGTGCGCCTGGTCGGCACCGAGTACGCCGACGCCCTCGCCGCCTGCGAGGCGTTCGCCACCGAGACCGGCGCGCTCGCCTCCCACGCGTACGACCACCCGCTCATCGCCGCCGGGGCCGGCACCCTGCTAGACGAGATCCTCCGGTCGGTCCCCGACCTCGACACCGTCGTCGTCGCGGTCGGCGGCGGCGGCCTCTTCGCCGGCGTGGCCGCCGCCGCCCGGCACCACGGCGTCCGCACCGTCGCGGTCGAACCCCGGAACTGCCGTGCGCTGGACGCCGCCGTCAGCGCCGGACACCCCGTGGACGTCCCGGTCGACTCCGTCGCCGCCGACTCCCTCGGCGCCCGCCGCGTCTCCGCCACCGCCCTGCGCGCGGCCCAGGAGGGAGACGTCCGCTCGGTCCTCGTCACCGACACCGCGATCACCCGCACGCGCCGGGCCCTCTGGGACGACCGCCGCCTCGCCGTCGAACACGCCGCCGCCACCGCCCTCGCCGCCGTCACCTCCCCGGACGGACAGGCCCCCTACCGTCCCGCCCCGGGCGAGAAGGTGTGCGTCGTCCTCTGCGGGGCCAACACCGACCCGAGTGACCTCACGGGCGCGCCGGCCGGCGCCTGACCGGCCGCCTCGCCGGGCCGACCGAGTGCGGGTACCCGGCTCAGCGGGCCGACGGCGTCCGCGTACCCGCCCCCGGCCGACGGCGTCCGCGTACCCGCCCCCGGCCGACGGCGTCCGCGTCCCCGCCTCACCCGGCCGACGGCATCCGCGACCCCGGCTCGCGCGGGCCGCGGAACGGCAGCGTCCGACTGAACACGAGGTTCGTGGTGGTGCTCCCGAACGGAGCGAGCTCGTCCACGAGTTCCTCCAGGTGTCCCATGGACGTGGCCGCCACCTTCAGCACGTAGCAGTCGTCGCCGGTGGTGCGCAGGCACTCCAGGATCTCCGGGCGCTCGGCCAGCAGCCGGCGCAGCGGCTCGTGCCGGGTCCCCGGGTACTTCAGCCGCACCATCGCCAGCACCGCGTACCCGACGCGCTCCAGATCCACGTCGGCCCGGTAGCCGGTGACCACTCCGGACTCCTCCAGGCGCCGGACGCGCTCCTTGGTCGCCGACGCGCTCAGGTTCACCCGCCGCGCCAGCTCCGTGTAGGCGATCCGGCCGTCCTGCTGAAGCTCCGTCAGGATCGCCCAGTCCGTGGCGTCGAGATTCTCGGTCATCAGGCGATATTACCGGCGGATTCACGGCCGAACCGCGCCTGAACAGGCGGGAATCGCTTCAGCACCACCGCCCGGCCTGGCTAGCCTGTGCGCTTGTGAAGATCGGAGTCAACATCCTCAACTTCGGCCCCGGGACGGATCCCGGGGCCCTGCGGAGCTGGGCCCAGACGGTGGAGGGCCTCGGCTTCGACCTGCTGATGGTCTCGGACCACGTCGCCGTCACACCGGATGTCGCGGAGCGCTATCCGGAACCCTTCTACGAGCCGTTCACCACCCTGTCCTGGCTGGCCGGCATCACGACCCGGGTCGGGCTCGGGACGACGGTGCTCGTGGCCCCCTACCGGCATCCGCTGCTCACCGCCCGGATGGCGCTCAACCTCGACCGGCTGAGCGGCGGCCGGCTGGTCCTCGGCGTCGGGGTCGGCTGGGCACGGCAGGAGTTCGCCGCCCTCGGGGTCCCGTACGAACGCCGGGGCCGCGACACCGACGACCATCTGCGCGCCGTGCGCGCGGCATGGGCCGACATGACCGGCCCCGGACGACGCGCCGTGCCCGTCTGGGTCGGCGGCAACAGCGCCGCCGGAATGCGCCGCGCGGTACGGCTCGGGGACGCCTGGCACCCGCTGCGCGGCACCATGCCGTGGCTGGCCTCCGCCGCCGCCGGACTGCGCGAGCACGCGGAGGCTCAGGGCCTCCCCGTCCCCGCCTTCGCACCCCGGATCGCCCTGCGCCCCACGGCGCGCCCGGTCGACGGAGCGGAGCGGGTCGCGGGGGAGGGGACCCTCGACCAGATCATGGACGACCTGGACCGGCTGCGACGGCTGGGCGCCGAGACCGTCGTCCTCGACCCGTACGCCGGCGACCCCCGGGAGACGTACCACCCCCAGGCCGCGTGGCAGGCACTCGCCACGGTCGCCGCCCACCTCACGCGCCCCCGCACCCCCACGGAGCAGACATGACCAGGCCCGACGACCACACCCTCCTCCGGCGCGCCATCGCGCTCGCGGCGGCGGCACGCGACGGCGGCGACCCGCCCTTCGGCTCGCTCCTCGCCGCTCCTGACGGGACGGTGCTGGCGGAGGAGCGCAACACGACGCTCACCGACGACGACATCACCGCGCACCCGGAGCTGAAGCTGGCGAGGTGGGCCGCCCGGGAGCTGGACGCGGCCACGGCCGCGACCACCACGATGTACACCAGCTGCCGGCCCTGCGCGATGTGCGAGGCGGTGATCCGGCGGGCGGGGCTGGGGCGGGTGGTCTTCGCGCTCTCCGACGAGCAGCTCCTCGCCATCAGGCCCGGCACCGACCTGCCGCCCGTGCCGCAGGAGGGCCCGGCGCTGTTCGACGAGGTGCGGGCGGTCGTCGAGGGCTACTACCACTGACCTCCGCCACCCGGTGGGCGGGCCCGTGGCGTCGGAGCGGCGACGGGTGCGTCAGGATGGGGGGATGACCGAAATTCGTACCCCTCGTCTCGTCCTCCGGCGCTGGAGCGACGACGACCTCGTCCCGCTGTCCGAGATCAACGCCGACCGCGAGGTGATGCGGTGGGTCGGTGACGGCTCCGTCCGGGACCTGGACGAGACCGCCGAGGAGATCGAGCGGTTCGAGGAGGAGTGGGACGACGAGGGTTTCGGGGTCTTCGCCGTGGAGCTGCTCGGGTCCGGTGAGCTGATCGGGCTCGCCGGCCTCTCCGTCCCGGACGGGCCGCCGGAGCTGAGCGCGGAGGTGGCGATCATCTGGCGCCTCGGCCGGCAGTTTTGGGGGCAGGGGTACGCCTCGGAGGCCGCCCACGCGGTCCTGGAGTTCGCGCTCCAGGACCGCGGGCTCGGCCGGGTCGTCGCCGTCACGCAGCTCGGCGACCGCGCGTCCGCGAACGTCATCGGCAAGCTGGGGATGACCCTGGAGCGCGAGACGACCGACCCGGTCCTCGACGTGGCGCTGCACGTCCACGTCATCGACCTCACCGAGTACGAGGCGTGATCACCGGCCCCGTACCGGCGGCTGCCTGATCACCGGCCCCGTACCCGGGGCGCCGCGTCAGTGACGCTCGGGGAGGTCCCGCTCGGCCGGCCGCGAGGTGAGGTCGGCCGTGGCGGGGGCCGCGGAGCGCGCGTTCGCGGCCGGGACGGGCCTCTTGCCGCAGAACGCGGCCTCCAGCGTGCCGCCGAGCGCGGTGTTGGCGGCCCCGTGGTTCGAGGTGTTGGCCATGGCCGACAGGCTGCGGCGGCCGTCACGGGTCGAGAAGGTGTACGTGTAGAAGCCCTGCACGGTACCGGTGTGACCGAACACCTGCGTGCCGCACGACAGGTCGTAGCGGCGCAGCCCGAGACCGTAGAAGCGGGTGTTGGTGGCGTCCGTCGGGGTGACCGTCGTCATCGCCTCCATCATGGCCGGGGAGAGCAGCCGGCCGCGCATCAGCGCGCTGGTGAAGGTGTTCAGGTCGGCCGGGTTGGAGATGACCGCCCCGGCGGACTGCGCCCAGGACACCGTCTGCTCGGTGGAGTCCACGAGCGGGTCGCCGGCCGCGTCCGGGTGCAGGTAGCCGCGCACGTGCAGCCCCTTGATGCGGGTGTCGGGGTGGACGTACGAGGTGTTCCGCAGCTTCAGCGGCTTGAAGATGCGCTGCTTGTACGCGTCCGCGACCGGGCGCCCCGTGATCTTCTCGATGATCATCCCGACCACCACGAAGTTGGCGTTCGAGTACTTGTACGACACGCCCGGCTCGGTGGTGCGGGGCTCGCTCAGCGACAGGTCGACCAGCTCCTGGTAGCTGAACACCCGGTTCCGGACCGCCTCGAAGCCCGGCACCGTGTCGTTGAACATCGCGTTGGTGTAGTCCGCGAGACCGCTGCGGTGGGTGAGCAGATGACGGACCGTGATGCGGTCGTCGGGCAGCAGACCCGGCAGGTAGCGGTTGACCGGGACGTCGAGCTCCACCTTCCCCTCCTGCACCAGCTGGAGGAGGACGACCGTGGAGAACGTCTTGCTGACGCTGCCGATCCGGAAGCGCGCGTCGATGTCCATGGGCGCGCCCGAGACGCGGTCCTGGACGCCCACGGTCCGGGCCTGGGCACCGCCCGGGCCGACGAAGCGGGCCATCGCGCCCGGCGCGCCGTTGTCCATCGCCGAGTTCAGCGCGGCGACGACACCCTCCATGTCGGGGGCGGGAACGGCCTCGACCGCGGTGCGGACGGGGGCCGCGGGAGCGGGCGACGCGGCGAAGGCGGTGCCCGCCGGGGCGAGGCCCGCGGCGAGCGCGGCGACGAGGGTGGTGCTGACGGCCAGACGTCGGTGTGACGACAGGGGCACGATGATTCCTCTGCTTCTTCGAATCGTTCGTTCGGTATGGATCATGAGTGCCAACGCGGCGGATCGGTTCCTGACACGGGCGACGGGTTTCGGAGGTCACCGTTCCGGACCGGGACGAGGGCACGCGGGGCACGAGCGCCCCCCGGCCGGGACGGTGGCTTGGGCAGACGCACAAGCCACCGGCGGCAGGTCTGGGCTCCTGCGGACAGACACACCTGCCGGGGAGCTCGATCATGGCGCTGGTCACGCTTGCGAGGACGCGCAACGTGCCGGATCCGTAAAGGAGTTCCTATGTCAGGGAAATGGGGCCGCGCGCTGGGCGGCCTGCTGCTCGCCGTCGCGACGGCCGTGTGCGCGGCGCCCGGCAGCGCCGGCGCCGCCGAGGGGACGGCGGGCACGATCCCGTCCGTCGGCACCGACTGGGGTTCGCCCGGCCCGTACGAGGTGAACGTCGACATCGAGGTCGTCCACACCTTCTACTACCCGCGCGACATGGGGCGGCGCGGCGAGCGGCACCCGGTCGTCATCTGGGGCAACGGCACCGGCGCCGTCCCGGGCTTCTACAGCGGTCTGCTGAGGCACTGGGCGAGCCAGGGGTTCATCGTCGCCGCCGCCAACACCCCGACCTCCAACTTCGCCCTCAGCATGCGCGCCGGCATCGACGTGCTGGAGAACCGCAACGCCGACGGCGCCAGCCCCTTCTTCGGGAAGGTCGACCTCGACCACATCGCCTCCGCCGGACACTCGCAGGGCGGCGCGGCCGCCCTCAACGCCGCCGTCGACCCCCGGGTCGACACCGCCGTCCCCATCCAGCCGGGACCGCTGGCCGACCCCGACCTCATGGACGAACCCGTCTTCTACCTGGCCGGCCAGAACGACCTGACCGTGTGGCCCGCCCTGGTGAAGGCGTTCCACCGGGACTCCGACCACGTCCCCTCCGTCTACGGCGAGGTCTGCGGCGCGGGACACCTGAGCTCCATCGGCGACGGCGGGAACTTCCGCGCCCCGACCACCGCCTGGCTCCGCTTCTGGCTGCTGGGCGACGAGAACGCCCGCGGCATGTTCTTCGGCCCCGGCTGCGTCCACTGCTCCGACACCGGTCTGTGGTCGGGCTGGGACCGCAACACCCAGGCGCAGCAGATCCCCGGCACCACGGCCTGACGGCCCGCCCGGCCGGGGCCCGCGGCGACGACCGCCGGGACCCCGGTCGGGCGAATGCGGCACCCAGGTCGGGCGAATGTCGACCGGAGGGCGTGGGGCGCCGGACGGCGGGTGGTACGTCGTACGCCATGCAGCCAGGCACACCCCCGACGGTGACCCCCTTCCTCCGTACCGCAGCCGCCTACGCGTGGCGGGTGCTCGTCGTCGGCCTGCTCGTCTACAGCCTGTTCGCGATCCTCGGCAGGTTCCACGAGATCGGCGTCGCGGTCTTCCTCGGCCTCGTCATCACCGCGCTGCTCCGCCCGGTCGCCGACCTCGTCGCCCGGGGCATCCCCCGCGCGCCGGCGGTCGCCCTCACCCTCCTCGGCGGCATCGCGCTGGTCCTCGGCGTGCTCGCGCTGGTCGGCGAGGCCGTGGCGGGCGAGCGGACGACCCTGGTGCGGGAGTTCAGGGTGGGCATCGACCGGATCGAGGACTGGCTGGAGCGGCCGCCCTTCCACCTGAACCCCGGAGCCCTCACCGACCTCCAGGCGCGGATCGGCGAATTCCTGTCCAGCCACCGGTCCGCTCTGGTCAGCACCGCGCTGAGCGGGGCCGGCCACGTCGTGGCCGTCCTCACGACCCTCTTCCTGGCGCTGTTCTGCGCCGTGTTCTTCGTGCACTCGGGCGACCGGCAGTGGGACTGGTTCCAGGACCAGCTGCCGAAGTCGGTGCGCGGCCGGGTGGGCATCGCGGGGCGCGCCGCCTGGCGCACCTTCACCGGCTACACGCACGGCATCGTGCTCGTGGCCGCCACCAACGCGGTGCTCGTCGGCGTCGCGCTCTGGCTCCTCGGAGTCCCCCTCGCCGTCCCGCTGGACCTGCTGGAGTTCGTCGCCGCGTTCGTCCCGCTGATCGGCTCGCCCCTCGCGCTCGCCGTCGCGGCCGTCGTGGCGCTCGCCTCGAAGGGGCCGCTGGTGGCGGCTCTGGTGGTCGCCCTCATCGTGGTGATCGGCCAGATCGAGGGCCATCTCCTGCACCCGCTCGTGATGAGCTGGGCCGTACGGCTCCACCCCCTGGTCGTCGCCCTCTCGGTCGTCGCCGGATCGGTCGCGGCCGGCATCGTCGGCGCCGTGGTGGCCGTGCCCCTGGTCTCCGTCGTCTGGTCCGTCCACACGGCCCTGCGCGAGGCCCGGACCACGACGAACGCCTGAGGGGCGGCCGGCGAATATCACCAGGCCCGTTGTCGGTGGTCACCCCTAGGCTGTGTCTCGTTCGCGATCTGTGAGGGGGGGTCCTCGAGGTCGCTTGTCCCACCCTGCGCACACGAGGTGATGCACCATGACTTCCGCCACCCCGGACGACGAGAAGGCACCCGACGCCGGCAGTTTCCAGGTCGACCTCCGCGGTCTCGTCGACCTGCTGTCCCACCATCTCTACTCCAGCCCCCGGGTGTACGTCCGCGAGCTCCTGCAGAACGCCGTGGACGCCGTCACCGCCCGCCAGGCTCTCGACCCGGTCGCCGCCATCCGCATCCGGCTCCGCGCGGCGGACGGCACCGTCTCCATCGAGGACAGCGGCATCGGCCTGACCGTCGACGAGGTCCACAGCCTCCTCGCCACCATCGGCCGCAGCTCCAAGCGCGGCGGCGAGCACGGTCTGGAGTCCGCGCGGCGCGAGTTCCTCGGCCAGTTCGGCATCGGCCTGCTGGCCTGCTTCGTCGTCGCCCGCCGGATCAGGGTGGTCACCCGCTCCGCCCGCACCCCCTGGGCCGCGCCCGTCGAGTGGCTCGCCTCCGACGACGGCTCCTACACCGTCCGGACCCTGCCGGACGAGGCCCGCCGCGAGCCCGGCACCACCGTGTACCTGGAGGCCCGCCCCGGCGTCGGGGAATGGCTGGAGCCCGCACGCGTCGAGGAACTCGCCCGCGACTTCGGCTCCCTGCTCCCGTACGACATCACCTTCGCCGGACCGGACGGCGTCGCACGGCCGATCACCGACCGCCCGGCCGTCTGGGACCGCACCCACCCCACCCCGGCCTCCCGGCGGGTGGCGCTCGCCGGCCACTGCGCCCGGGTCTTCGGGTTCACCCCGCTCGACAGCATCGACCTCGACCTTCCCGTCGCCGGAGTGCGCGGCGTGGCGTACGTGCTCCCGGAGCCGACCAGTCCCGCGCACCGCGCCGGCCACCGCACGTACCTCAAGGGCATGCTGCTCACCGACCACGCGAGCAACCTGCTGCCGGAATGGGCCTTCTTCGTGCGGGCCGTCGTCGACACGGACACCCTGCGGCCCACCGCCTCCCGCGAGAACCTCTACGACGACGAGACCCTCGCCGCCGTCCGGGACGCGCTCGGCGCCCGCATCCGGCAGTGGCTCGCCGAACTCGCCGCGGGCGACCCCCAGCGCCTCGCCGCCTTCCTGGACGTCCACCACCTCGGCGTGAAGTCCCTCGCCCGCCACGACGCGGAACTCTTCGCCCTGATGCTGCCGTGGCTGCCCTTCGAGACCAGCGACGGCCACGTCGGCCTGGAGGAGTTCGCCGCCGCCCACTCCGAGATCCACTTCACCCGGACGGTCGAGGAGTTCCGGCAGATCGCCCCGATCGCCGCCGCCCACGGCCTCGGCGTCGTCAACGCCGGCTACACCTACGACGCCGAGCTGCTGGCCCTGCTGCCCGCCGTCCGGCCCGGCGTGACGGTCACCGAACTCGACGCCGGCGCCGTCACCGACCGGCTCGACCCCGTGCCGACCACGGCCGAACTGGCCCTCGCCTCCTTCCTCGCCACCGCCCGCACCCGCCTCGACCCGCACAGCTGCGACGTGGTGCTGCGCGCCTTCCAGCCGGTCGGCGTGCCCGCGCTGTTCCTCGACGACCGCCAGGCGCGCCAGGAGCGGGACCGGGCCACCGCCCAGGAGAACGCCGACTCGCTGTGGAGCGACATCCTCGGCTCCCTGCGCGGCTCCGCGCCGCGGGCCCGGCTCGTCCTGAACCACAACAACCCGCTGGTCCGCCGGATCGGCGCGCTGCCCGACGCCGAACTGACCGGCACCGCCGTCGAGTCGCTGTACGGCCAGGCGCTGCTGATGTCCCAGCGGCCCCTCCGGCCCGCCGACTCCACCCTGCTCAACAGGGCCTTCCTCGGGCTCCTGGAATGGGCGACCCACCCCACCTCCGCCACGGACGCCGAGGAGAACCGCGCATGACCGCCATGACCCCCGAGGACATCCGCCGCGGCCTCGGCGAGAACTCCCGCGCGCCGCACGGCGCCGCGCGCAACGTCCACGCCGAGACGCTCGCCGCCGCGGCGGAGGCCACCGGCGACCGGGAGCTCTTCCGGGCCGCGCTCGTCTGCCAGATCGAGGCGTACGAGTACAGCGCCGAGCGCACCAAGATGGTCGTCCCCTTCGCCCGGCTGCTCCAGGAGTACGACCGCGACCCGGGCTCCTTCGCGCCCCACGAGGTCCACCGCCTCTTCTGGCGCTTCAAGTGGGTGGCCGGCCGGATCGTCGAGTCCCCCGAGATCCCGCTCACCGCCGTGGACGGCTGGCTCACCGACATGGAGCGCCGCTACCGGATCGCCGGCTACAGCGAACGCGCCGTGCGCCAGGCCGAGTTCCACCTCGCCGACGCCATCGGCGACGCCACCAGGACGGAGCGTGCCATCACCGGCTGGGCGGCCGCCGACCGCGACGCCATGAGCGACTGTCACGCCTGCGAGATCAACACCCAGGGCTGGTACTGGTCCCGCAAGGGCGCGGACGCCCGGGCCGTCGAGGTCTGGGAGCCGGTGCTCTCCGGCGGACTGTCCTGTATGGAGGAGCCCCACCGGGTTCTCGCCCACGCCCTGCTCCCGCTGGTCCGCCTCGGCCGCACCGACGAGGCCCGCTCCTACCACCTCCGCGGCTACCGCATGGTCCGCGGCAAGGAGAGCCTGCTCCGCTCGGTGGGCGAGCACATCGAGTTCTGCGCCCTCACCGGCAACGAGTCGCGCGGCCTGGAGATCCTCGCCGAGCACGCCGCCCACCTCGCCCCGCTCGCCGACGTCGAGTCGCAGATGGAGTTCTCCGGCGGCGTCCTCGTCCTCCTGCGCCGGCTCACCGACCTGGGCCACGGCGACCGCCCCTCCGTCGTGTACGGGGGCACGCAGCGCACGGTGAAGGAGCTGTACGAGCTGCTGTACGCCGAAGCCACGGAGATCGCCGCCCGTTTCGACGCCCGCAACGGAACCGGACTCGTCTCGCAGCGGCTGGTCGACCGGATCGCCCGGCAGCCCGTGGCCGCGTCCCTTCCCCTGGGTGTCCGCAGCGCGGAACTGCCGCCCGCGGCCGTCCCGGCCCAGCGCACCGGGCAGGACACGAACGCCCCCGCCGACGCCCCCGACGGAACCGGGCCGGACGCCGCACTCGGCTTCACCGCGCTCCTCGACCGGGCCCGCGCGGCCCGGCAAGGCGCGCACCCCTCCGCCGACGCACTCTGGGACAAGGTCGCCGACCTGGTCGAGGGCGGCGCCGCCGACGCGACCGAGGCCGAGCTCACCGACCCCCTGCTCACCGCGGACCTGCTCGCCCACCGGGCCGCGACCGCCGCACGGGCCGGCGCGTCGACCGCGAGGTCCCTGTACGCGGAGGCCGCCGCGTCGTACCGCGCCGCCGGCCGTCCCGGCCGCGCCGCCCACGCCGAGCTGGGCGTCGCCGGATCCGCGCTCCAGGCCGGCGCCGACCCCGAGGAGGTACGCGCCCTGCTGGCCGTCGCGGCCCGCTCGGCGCACGCACTGGACGAGACCGACCCCGAGCGCGTCCGGCGCGTCCTCGGGGCCGAAGTCAACATCCTCCGCATGGAGGCGCACCTGAGCGAACTCTCGGCGGACGAGTCCACACCGTCCCGGGCCGGCGCGCTCCTGGCCGAAGGACTCTCGGGGATCGTCGGACGGCACGGCGACGAGCCCGCGGCCCACACCGGCGGACAGGGCAGCTTCGCCGACCTCGTCGCCGACAGCGAGGTGACCCTGGCGAGGATCCTCCTCGGGGAGAACGACCTCGACACGGCGGCGGCTCTGCTGGAATCGGCGGCCCGGCGTCTCACGGCCGCCGGACAGCCCTGGGACGCGGTCGAACCGCTGGCCCTGCGGGCGAGCGTCCTGGCCGCGCGCGGCGAACGCGACGAGGCCGAGTCGGTCGCCCGCGCGGCGCTCGACCACGCCGCGGAACTCACCGACGCCTCCGAGCAGGCGGGCGTACGGCTGACCCTCGCGGACATCCTCCTGCGCCGGGGCGGCGACGGTGCCCAGGAGGCCGCCCTGCACGCACTGGACGCGACGCACTGGCTCGACCAGGCCGGCCACGCCGCCACGGCCGGTGCCAGGGCCCGGCTCCTCCTCGCCCGGGCGTACGCGGTGGCCGAGCGGACGGCGGAGGCCGCGGAGGTGCTCCAGTCGGCGCTGCCCGACCTTCTGGAACACGGCGAGGGGGAGGGCGTTCGGGCCCGCGAACTGCTCGGCGGGATACTGCGGGACCTGCACGACCCGCGGGCCGCGGCCGAGCAGTACCTGCTGGCCGCCGAGACCGCCAAGGGCTGGGACGAGCCCGCCTACGAGGCCGGACTCGCGCACTCCGCGGGTGAGGCCCTCGCGGCCGGCGGCCTGACGAGCGAGGCCGAGGCCGCCTACGAGCGCGCGCTGGAGCTGTGGCGTCAGGCCGGCGGCAACCCGCCGGCCGAGGCGCGGCTGCTGCGCTCGCTGGCCTGGCTCGCCGCGGAGGAGAAGGCGGACGAGGGCGACGCGACCCGCGCGCGGGCCCTGATGGACCAGGCGGCGTCCGTCGTCGCCGGCTCCGACGAGCCCGCCTTCCGGTACGAGCAGGCACAGACCTGCCAGCAGCTCGCCCGACTCCTCCAGGACGACCTCGACGACTTGGACGAGGACGAGGACGAGGACGAGGACGAGGACGAGGACGGGAACGACGCCGGCACGGAGGAGGGCGGAACCGCGGGGGAGCCATCCGGGACGACCCGTGCCCGTGCACGGGCCGTCCGCGAGGAGATGGTCACCCTGCTGGACCGGGCGGCCGCGCTCTACGCGGGGTTCGGGGCGGACGCGCTCGGCGAGCGGTTCCAGTGTCTCGCCTACGCGGCGTGGACGGAGCAGGCACTGGACCGCGTCGAGGACGGCGTCGCCCGCATGACCGCGTTCGTCACCGAACTCGACGCCCGTGAGGAGCCGGAGGCGGCCGAGTTCCTGACCCGGGCGCGGAGCGTGCTCGACGCGCTGAAGTGACGTACCGGGGAAGGTGACAGGGGCGGCGGGCCATCCGCCTGCCGCCCTTGCCGGACCCCGAGACGATCAAGTAGCGTCACCGGTATGAACACCGGACCGGCGACTCGCCATTCACGGACGGGCTATCCGGTGGAGGGCTGATCTGCCCCGGGGTGCGCACCAGGCACCCCCTCGGTTCGGCACGCGGACCCCCAGTGCTCCCGCACTGAGCGTCCACTTCCGTGTCGAACACATCGAGGCCACCTGTATGACCGTCACGTTCAACCACACCATCATCGCCGCCAAGGACCGTCACGAGTCGGCGCGGTTCTTCCGCGAGCTCCTGGAACTCCCCGAAGCACCGTCGTGGGGACCGTTCGTCAACGTCCAGCTCCCGGACGGCGTCCTGATCCAGTTCGCCGAGCCCCCGGTGGACATCCAGATGCAGCACTACGCGTTCATGGTCGACGACGAGCTCTTCGAGCGGGCGTACCAGCGCCTCTGCGACGCCGACGTCGAGCACTGGGCCGACCCGCAGATGAAGCGGCCGGGCGAGACCAACACCGAGCACGGCGGCCGGGGCGTGTACTTCAAGGATCCGGCCGGCCACGCCTTCGAGCTGATCACCCGCCCCTACCTGTAGGCGGGAGGGACGGCCCGGGCCACCGTCGTGGCCCGGCAGGTCGGCGGGGCGCCGTGACCACCGCGGCGTCCCGGCCGGGCCATGCCCGGGTGCCGGGTGCGTAGTCTCGTGTCCGTGTCTGCCTCTCGTCTGCTCCGTGTCGCCGTTCTCGTCCTGGAGGGCGCGAAGCCGCTCGACGTGGGCATCCCCGCGCAGGTCTTCACGACGCGCGCCAGCATGCCGTGCGAGGTGCGGGTGTGCGGCGCGGAACCCGGTGTGGTGGCCGGGGGCGACGGCCTGGCGTACCAGGTCGCCCACGGACTGGACGCACTCGCCTGGGCCGACATCGTCTTCGTCCCGGGATACCGGTTCCCGGACCGGGAGGACCCGCCGGCGGCCGTCGTCGAGGCGCTGATCGCCGCCCACGCGCGCGGAGCGCGGCTCGCCGCGATCTCGACGGGCGCGTTCGCGCTGGCCGCCACCGGTCTCCTCGACGGCAAACGGGCCACGACCCACTGGCACTACACACGGGCGCTCGCGGCGAAACGTCCGCTCGTCCGGGTCGACGAGAACGTCCTCTTCGTCGACGAGGGCAGCGTCCTCACCTCGGCCGGCGCCGCCTCGGGCATCGACCTGTGCCTCCACATCCTGCGGGCCGAGTTCGGCGTCGCCGCGTCGAACCACGCGGCCCGCCGGCTCGTCGCCGCCCCCTACCGCAGTGGCGGCCAGGCGCAGTACGTGCCGCGGAGCGTCCCCGAGCCGCTCGGCGAGCGGTTCGCCGCGACCCGGGAGTGGGCGCTGCACCGGCTCGGCGAGCCGCTGACACTGGAGATCCTGGCCCGCCACGCGGCCGTGTCGGCACGCACCTTCTCCCGGCGGTTCGCCGAGGACACCGGCTACACCCCGATGCAGTGGGTGATGCGAGCCCGGATCGACATGGCCCGTGAGCTGCTCGAACGCTCCGAGCGCAGTGTCGAGCAGATCGCCGCCGACACGGGGCTCGGCACCGGGGCCAACCTGCGGCTCCACTTCCAGCGGATCCTCGGCACCACCCCGACCGAGTACCGGAGGACGTTCGCCCGCGGCGAGTAGCGGGGGAGTCGGGGCGCCTCCTCGGACCTTGGCGCGATACTTGCGGACCGTGGCGATCCCGCCGCTGTCAGAGGCGTCCGTACCGGACGAACATGGTGGCGAACGCGAAGGGACCGAAGGGACACTGTCATGACTCGCATCGCCATCAACGGATTCGGCCGCATCGGACGCAACGTGCTGCGCGCACTGCTCGAGCGCGAGAGCGACCTCGAGGTCGTCGCCGTGAACGACCTGACCGAGCCCGCGGCCCTCGCGCGCCTCCTCGCCTTCGACACGACCTCGGGCCGCCTGGGTCGTCCGGTGAGCGTCGACGGTGACACCCTGGTCGTCGACGGACGCCGCATCAAGGTGCTGGCCGAGCGCGAGCCCGCCGACCTGCCCTGGGCCGAGCTCGGTGTCGAGATCGTCCTGGAGGCGACCGGCCGCTTCACCTCCTCCAAGGCCGCCGGCGCGCACATCGAGGCGGGCGCCAAGCGTGTGCTCGTCAGCGCGCCCGCCGACGGTGCCGACGTCACCCTCGCCTACGGTGTCAACACCGACGCGTACGACCCGGCGGTCCACACCATCGTGTCGAACGCCTCGTGCACGACCAACGCGCTGGCGCCGCTGGCCTCGGTCCTCGACGACCTCGCCGGCATCGAGCACGGCTTCATGACGACCGTGCACGCCTACACGCAGGAGCAGAACCTGCTGGACGGCCCGCACCGCGACGCGCGCCGCGCCCGCGCCGCCGCCGTGAACATCGTGCCGACCACGACGGGCGCCGCCAAGGCCATCGGCCTCGTGCTCCCGAACCTCGACGGCAAGCTGTCGGGCGACTCGATCCGCGTCCCCGTGCCGGTCGGCTCGATCGTCGAGCTCAACACCACCGTCGCCCGTGACGTGACCCGTGACGAGGTGCTGGAGGCGTACCGCGCCGCCGCCGAGGGCCCCCTCGCCGGCGTCCTGGAGTACTCGGAGGACGCCCTGGTCTCCGCCGACATCACGGGCAACCCGCACTCGTCGATCTTCGACTCCGCGCTCACCCGCGTCGAGGGCCGCCACATCAAGGTCGTCGCCTGGTACGACAACGAGTGGGGCTTCTCCAACCGCGTCATCGACTCGCTGCAGCTGCTCGCCGCCGGCTGAGCCGAGAGGCCACAACCCCGAGTGCCCGCCGCAGACCCCCGGCGGCGCACTCCCCGAGCGCTCCGTTCGGCCCTCCCCCGGCCGAACGGAGCGCTTTCGTATTCTCGGGATCTGCTCACGATTGTCGCGCAATTGCGAAATGAACGCGACATCTTGCGGCCACTTGTTGAGGGTGGTTGAGTGTGCCGCGCCCCGCAACGCATCGGCGGCGGGGTCGACTTGACGTGCCTGCCCTGAGGGGACCGCCCATGAGAAGTGCCCGCCTCCGTCGAACCCGCCGTGCCGGCGCGGCCGTTCTCGTCTCCGCGGTCTGCCTGACGACCCTCGCCGCCTGTGGCGGCGACGGCGGTGACTCCGAGGGGGGAGGCTCCTCCGACCCGACGATTCCACTGGACCCGAACGCCAAGGTCACCCTCACGATCGACTGCATGCCTCCGCCGGCGAAGGCGGCCGAGCTGAGGGAGTGGAAGGAGGACGTGGCCGAGTTCAACGAGACGTACCCGAACGTCACGATCGAGGGCCGCTCCACTCCCGGGCAGTGTCTGGAGCCGCCGCGCTTCACCGCGATGCTCAAGGCCAAGTCGCAGCCGGACGTCTTCTACACCTACTTCACGGACCTGCCGCAGGTCCTGTCCGAGGACGGCGCCGAGGACATCAGCGACTACGTCACCCCGAGGTCGGTCCCGCTCCTGAAGGACATCGACCCGAACGTCCTGGACTCGCTCAGGCACCGCAACAACCTGTACGGCCTGCCCACGAGCAACTACACGATGGGCCTGCTGATCAACCGCAGGCTCTTCGAGGAGGCCGGCCTGGATCCCGACGCCCCGCCGCGCACCTGGGAGGAGGTCCGGGCGGCCGCGAAGAGGATCGCGGGCCTCGGCAAGGGGATCGCGGGCTTCGGCGAGTACAGCGCGGGCAACACGGGCGGCTGGCACTTCACCGCGCAGATGTACAGCCTGGGAGGCGACGTCGTCGACGCGGGCGAGAAGGCCGCGTTCGACAACGACCTGGGAAGGCGGGTCGCGAAGAACCTCCACGCGATGCGCTGGGAGGACGACAGCATGGGCAGGACCCAGCACCTCCGGTGGGGCGACCTGCAGAAGCAGATGGCCGCCGACAAGCTCGGCATGTTCCTCGCCGCCCCCGACGACATCGCGTACATGGTCCAGCAACTCGGCGCGCGGTACGAGAACTTCGGCATGGGCCCGATCCCCGGCGGCAGGAACACCCTGGCCGGCGGCAACAACTACATGGTCAGGAAGGGTCTCTCCGGCGACAAGGTGAAGGCGGCGGTCGCCTGGCTCAACTTCAGGAACCTCACGGTCGGCAAGGGGCAGTTCGACTGGGCGCGCACCAAGTCCGACGGCCTCCCCGTCGGCGTCCCCCAGCCCAACTTCTGGCTGAACCAGTCGAAGGCGCAGGACGACGCCGCGCGCCTCGCCCAGGCCACCATGCCGGTCACCCACTTCAAGGCGTTCATGGACCACCCGGTCGCCGGCAAGGCCGAGCCGCCGAAGGCCCAGGAGGTCTACAAGGTCCTGGACGGCGTCATGTCGGGCATCCTGACCGACGAGGACGCCGACATCGACGAGCTCCTCTCCACCGCCGCTGCGCAGGTCGACCGGGTGCTGGCCGACGGGTGAGCCCCGCCCGCGGGAGGCGGGTCGGCGCCCGGCCGTCCCTCCGGGACGTGTCGGGGCGGGCGCTTCCGCGGCGCGCGGTGGTGCGCGCCGTCAGCGGGGCGCCGCCGCCCCGTGGGGTCGGGGTCTTCCGGTCGATTCCCGCACGATGAGCTCCGGTTCGAGCGGCGTCTCGTGCGCCGACGCCGACGGGGCGTCCATCTGGGCGCAGAGCAGGTCCACCGCGACCGCGGCCATCGCCTCGACCGGCTGCCGCACGGTCGTGAGCGGAGGGCTGGTGCACCGCATGAGGGCGGAGTCGTCGTAGCCCACGACCGACACGTCGCCGGGCACGTCGAGCCCGCGCCGTCGCGCGGCCCTGATGACGCCCAACGCCAGCGGGTCGCTCGCGCAGAGCAGGCCCGTGGCCCCGGCCGAGAAGAGGTCGCCTGCCACGGCCTGGCCGGCCTCCAGGGAGAAGGAGGTCCGGACGACGAGGGCGGGGTCCACGCCGAGTTCGCGGGCCCGGGCCGCCTTCCGCTCCGACGGCAGATGACTGTACGGGCCGAGGACGAGGCCGATGCGCTCGTGGCCCAGGGAGGCCAGGTGCCGCCAGCCCAGGTCGGTCGCCGCCGCGTCGTCGCAGACCACGCGGGGGAACGGGAGATGCGCCACGCCCGCGTTGAAGAGCGTCACCGGCACGCTCAGGCGGGCCAGTTGGCCATAGTGGGCGTGCGGGGCGTCCGTGAAGGCGTAGTGCCCGCCGGTGAAGACGATCCCGGCGAAGCGCCGGCGCAGCAGGAACTCGACGAAGGCGGGTTCGGAGCCGCCGCCCCGTGACTGGCTGCACAGGACGGGTGTGAAGCCGCGCCGGGTCAGCTCGGAGCCGACGGCCTCGGTGATCGCGGGAAAGATGGCGTTCTGCAGATCCGGGGTGACGAGCCCTATGAGGCGGGGGCCCGTCGGCCGGGAACGGGTGAGCGTGCTCGCACGCAGCGGTCGGAGCCGTGAGGAGGGCGGGGGCATGAGTCCTCAGGCTAGTACAGAAATTGCGTCATGCTGATAGCCGTACGACGTGAATGAGTCCTTCAGTTGCGGAGTGGCGAGCGCGGTCGTCGGCTCCCAGGTTTCCGGGCCATGAACTCAAGCTCTTAAGTCAAGCCAAAAGAAAAGTCGTGTGCGGTTATTGACGGCACTCGGAGAGCGCGGGCAAGGTGCGGGAGAGCGCTCTCCCGAACTCTGCCCCGCCACAAGGAGATTCCCCCATGCCCTCAGTCGGCATACCCGTGGCCACGGCCACCGTGGTGGCCTCGATGGTGCTGGCCTTCCTGCCGGCCTCACAGGCCCAGGCCGCACCCGCACTGCTCTCCCAGGGCAAGACGGTCACCGCCTCCAGCCAGGAGCACTACGGCACCCCCGCCGCCGACGCCGTCGACGGGAACACCGGAACGCGCTGGTCGAGCGTGGCCTCCGACGACCAGTGGCTCCAGGTGGACCTCGGCGCCCCCGCCGCGCTCAGCCAGGTCGTGCTCCGCTGGGAGTCCGCGTACGCCAAGGCGTACCGGATCGAGGTGTCCACCGACGGCACCACCTGGACCACCGCGTACACCACGGCCAACGGCGCCGGCGGCACCGAGACCCTCGCCGTCTCCGGTACCGCCCGCTACGTGCGGATGCACGGCGTCACCCGCGCGACCGGATACGGCTACTCGCTCTGGGAGTTCCAGGTGTACGGGGAGCCCGGCGGCACCACCCCGCCGCCCACCGGCGCCGTCCGCGTCACCGGGACCCAGGGCGCCTGGCAGCTGACGGTGGGCGGCCAGCCCTACACCGTCAAGGGGCTGACATGGGGCCCCTCCGTCGCGGACGCCCCCAAGTACCTGCCCGACGTCAAGTCCATGGGCGTCAACACCATCCGCACCTGGGGCACCGACGGCTCCACCAAGCCGCTCCTCGACACCGCTGCGGCCCAGGGCCTCAAGGTCGTCAACGGCTTCTGGCTCCAGCCCGGCGGCGGCCCCGGTTCCGGCGGCTGCGTCGACTACGTCACCGACACCGCGTACAAGTCCACGATGCTCGACGAGTTCGCCAAGTGGGTGGAGGCGTACAAGAGCCACCCCGCGACCCTCATGTGGAACGTCGGCAACGAGTCCGTCCTCGGACTCCAGAACTGCTACAGCGGGACCGCGCTCGAGAACCAGCGCAACGCCTACACCGGCTTCGTCAACGACGTCGCCAGGAGGATCCACACGATCGACCCCGATCACCCGGTGACCTCGACCGACGCCTGGACCGGCGCCTGGCCCTACTACAAGCGCAACGCCCCGGACCTCGACCTCTACTCGATGAACTCGTACGACAACCTCTGCAAGGTGCGCCAGGACTGGATCGACGGCGGCTACACCAAGCCCTACCTCATCACCGAGACGGGCCCGGCCGGCGAATGGGAGGTCCCGAACGACGTCAACGGCGTGCCCGACGAGCCGACCGACCAGCAGAAGGCCGCCGGCTACACCGCCGTCTGGAACTGCGTCACCGGGCACCGCGGCGTCGCCCTCGGCGCCACGATGTTCCACTACGGCACCGAACACGACTTCGGCGGAGTCTGGTTCAACCTGGTGCCCGACGGCCTCAAGCGGCTCTCGTACTACGCCGTGAAGAAGGCGTACGCCGGCTCCGTCGCCGGCGACAACACACCGCCGGTGATCAGCGGCATGACCGTCTCCCCGGCCACCGCCGCGCCGGCCGGACGGGAGTTCACCGTGCGCGCCGACATCCGCGACCCCGACGGCGACCCGATCACCCCCAGGATCTTCCTGAGCGGCAACTACGCCAACGGCGACAAGCGGCTCGTCGAGGCGCGGTGGCGTGCCAACGGCGACGGCTCCTTCGCGGTCACCGCCCCCGAGAAGCTCGGCGTCTGGAAGGTGTACGTCCAGGCGGAGGACGGCCACGGCAACGCCGGCATCGAGACCAAGTCCGTCCGCGTCGTCGCCCCGCCGGTCGCCGGCACGAACCTCGCCCTCGACCGCCCCACCACCGCGTCCTCCTACCAGACCGGCTACGGCGACTGCCCGTGCCCGCCGGCCCGTGCCACCGACGGCCGCGCCGACACCCGCTGGGCCAGCGACTGGAGCGACCCCCAGTGGATCCAGGTCGACCTCGGGACCGCCAAGAGCATCCGCACCGTGCAGCTGGTCTGGGACCCCGCGTACGCCAGGTCCTACGAGGTCCAGGTCTCCGACGACGGGACCACCTGGCGCACGGTCCACACCACGACCACCGGTGACGGCGACGTCGACACGATCGCCCTCGCCACCACCGGCCGGCACGTACGGCTCCAGCTGACGGCCCGAGGCACCGGGTGGGGCTACTCGCTCCACGAGTTCGGCGTCTACAGCTGACCTCCCCCCACCGGAGCGCACCACCCGTCACCGAAGCGCACCACCGACCCCGAGTCACGCACCACGGACCCGGAAGCGCACCACCGACCCCGAGTCACGCGCCACCGACCCGGAACGCTCCACCGACCCCGAAACGCACCACCGACCCCCCCACGGGCAGGAGATCCCCATGAGAGCGAGTCCCAAGAGGCTCCCCGCACTGCTCCTCGGCACCGCGCTCGTCGCCACCCTCCTCGGCGTCGGCACCTTCGCCTCCGCCTCCGACCCCACGGCCGACACCCCTCCGCCGGCCGCCGCGCACGCCGGACACCTGATGGCCGCGTCGCTCCAGGCGTCGGGCGACGACCCGGACGGCGACGGCTACATCCCCGCCGTCCCGCAGGTCACCGGCGTGACGCCGTCGACCGCGACCCCGGCGCCCCGGTACTTCCACGAGTTCCAGGCCAACTGCGGCGTCACCCACACCGCACCCGACGACCCCATCGTCTACCCCGGCCAGCCGGGCCGCTCGCACGACCACACGTTCATGGGCAACCGGTCCACGAACGCCAACAGCGTCACCGGCACCCTTTACGGCGGGGCCACCGCCTGCAAGGCACCCGCCGACGCCTCCGCCTACTGGATGCCGACCCTGTTCGACGGCGACCGGAAGGTACTTCCCGTCGGCCCCCAGGTCATCTACTACAAGACCGGCGTCACCGACTACACGAGCGTGCGGCCCTTCCCGAAGGGCCTCCGGTTCGTCGTCGGCAACCCCATGCAGACCGCCCAGCAGTTCCGTGAGCACAAGGGGTTCGTCGAGGGCTGGGAGTGCGGTGACAGCTTCTTCAACGTCGACTTCCCCGCGAGCTGCCCGAACCGGCCCGACGTCCAGCTCAACCTGCGGATGCAGGCGCCCAGTTGCTGGAACGGCCTGTACCTGGACACGCCCGACCACCAGAGCCACATGGCGTACCCGGTCGTGAAGCCCGGCACCAACGACAACATGTGTCCGGCCTCCCACCCGGTCGCCCTGCCGATGATCGAGTTCAAGATGGCCTTCCCGGTCAACGGCGACATGAGCCAGGTGCGCCTGGCCAGCGGCCGCGGCTACTCCTTCCACTACGACTTCTTCAACGCGTGGGAGGAGCGCACCCTCAAGGCCATGGTCGACCACTGCATCGTGGGCGGCCTCCAGTGCGACGCCCGGGGCTACGACCAGACCCACCCCGAGCGCGGCGCGGCCCTGAACGCGGAGTACCGCCTGCCCTGACCGACCCGCACCCCGTGACGGCACCGGACCCCCCGCTCACCCCGGGGCGTCCGGTGCCCCCCGGGCGGCCGACGAGAGAACCGACAAGGGAGAGATGAGCGACGAACGGGGCACCGTGCCCGACGACATGCTCGACAAACTGGTCGACAAGCTCGACCTGGAGCGCAAGGTCCGGCTCCTGACCGGCGCCACGACCTGGCGCACTGCCGCCGACGCGACGATCGGGCTGCGCGAGATCGTCTGCTCCGACGGACCCGCCGGGATACGCGGAGAGACCTGGGACGAACGCCGCACTTCCTGCCTGCTCCCGTCGGCCTCGGCACTCGGCGCGACCTGGGACGACCGGCTGCTGCGGCAGCTCGGCGGCCTCCTCGCCGCCGAGGCGCTCCGCAAGGGCGTCGACGTCGTCCTGGCGCCGACCCTCAACCTGCACCGCACGCCCCTCGGAGGCCGCCACTTCGAGTGCTTCTCCGAGGACCCCGAACTCACCGCACGCACCGGCGCGGCACTGATCCGCGGACTCCAGGAACACGGAGTGGCCGCCACCGCCAAGCACTTCGTCGCCAACGACTCCGAGACCGACCGCCTCCGCGTCGACGTCCGGCTCTCCGAACGGGCGCTCCGCGAGGTGTACCTGGCCCCCTTCGAAGCCGCCGTCGAGGCCGGAGTGTGGGCGGTCATGGCCGGCTACAACGGCGTCGACGGCACGACGATGACCGCACACCCGCTCCTGGCCGAACCCCTGAAGGGGGAGTGGGGCTTCGACGGCCTCGCCGTCTCCGACTGGGCCGCCGTACGCACCACCGACGAACCGGCGCGCGCGGCGCTCGACCTCGCGATGCCCGGCCCGGCGAGCCCCTGGGCGGCGGACCTGGCCCAGGCGGTACGCGACGGACGTGTCCCGGAGAGCGCCGTCGACGAGAAGGTCCGGCGGCTGCTCCGGCTCGCCGCCCGGGTCGGCGCCCTCGGCGACGCCCCCCGTCACCGGCCCCCGCTCCCAGGCGAGGGCGCGCGCCGCCTGCTGCGCCGAGCCGTCGCGGCCGGATCGGTCCTGCTCCGCAACGACGGCGTCCTGCCTCTCGACCCCACCCACCTGGGCACGCTCGCCGTGATCGGCGCGCACGCCGCCTCGCCCCGCGTCCAGGGCGGCGGCAGCGCCGGCGTCTTCCCGTCCGCGGTCGTCACCCCGCTCGCCGGCGTCCGCGCGTGCCTGCGCGGCCGAGGACGCGTCACCTACACCGCCGGTCCGTCACCGGACGGCCCGCCGGAGCCGCTCGACACCGGCCGGTGCACCGACCCGCGTTCCGGCGAACCGGGAGTCCTGCTCCGCTGCCTCGACGCCGAGGGGAACGAACTCAGCGCCGAACGACGCCTGTCGGGACGCCTGCTCGAACCGGACCTCGCACCCGGCACCCGCACCGTGGAGGTCCGGGCCCTGCTGCGCCCGGAGACGACCGGCTCGTGGACGTTCGGCGTCGGCGGCTTCGGCCGGCTGACGATCGAGGTCGACGGAGAGGTGATCCTGGACGGCGACCACCCCTGCGAGACCGACGATCCGGCGATCGTGCACGTCACGCCGCCCGTCCACACCGCGCGCGCCCACGTCGAACGCGGCCGCCACGCCCACCTCGTCGCCCGGCGCGAGCTGGTGCCCGGCTCCGGCCGGGCGACGATCGTCGCCGCCGCGCCCCCGCGGCCCGACCGGGACAAGGCGCTCGCCGAGGCCGTGGCGGCGGCCCGCGAGGCCGACGCGGTGATCGTCGTCGTCGGCACCACCGAGCACGACGAGACGGAGGGCCACGACCGCACGCACCTGTCCCTCGGCGACGCGCAGAACGACCTGGTCCGCGCCGTCGCCGCCGCCAACCCCCGTACCGTCGCCGTCGTCAACAGCGGCGGACCCGTCGAACTGCCCTGGCGCGACGAGGCGGCGGCGGTCCTGCTCGCCTGGTTCCCCGGGCAGGAGGCCGGGGCCGGCCTCGCCGACGTGCTCTTCGGCCGCAGCGAACCGGGCGGACGGCTGCCCACGACCTGGGCCGCGGCCCTCGCCGACGCGCCCGTCACCCGCACCCGACCCGTGGACGGCCGCCTCGACTACGAGGAGGGCCTGCACATCGGCCACCGGGCCTGGCTCCGCGCGGGGACGGAGCCGGCCTTCTGGTTCGGTCACGGCCTCGGCTACACGACCTGGCGGTACGAGGGGGTGGACGCGCCCGACCATGTCGGGGCCGACGCCGCCTTCACCGTGCGGGTGGCGGTGCGCAACACCGGAACGCGCGCCGGACGAGAGGTGGTCCAGGTCTACCTCGCACGGCCCGACTCCGCGGTGGAGCGCCCCGTCCGCTGGTACGCCGGACATGCCGCGGTCCACGCCGAGCCGGGCGAGGAGGCGGTCGCCGAGGTCCTCGTGGCGCCGAGGGCGCTGCGCCACTGGTCGCCGCAGGACGGCGGCTGGAGGGTCGAGCCGGGGACCTACCGGCTGCTGGTGGGCCGCTCGGCGGGCGCGGTGGAACACGAGGCGGCCGTCGCCGTGGGGACCGAACCGGGGGAGGGGAACGCGTGAGGAACGGACAAGGGGATCCGCATTCCGGGCGACCCGAGGGAATATCCCGATCCCGGGCCGCGTCGGTCCGAAGAATTACGCCTTCCCGAGCGAAAGGAATTCACCGGAGGGAAGGAGGAAAGCCCTCCGGTGAATAACGGGCCCGGGTCCGGACCGGCGCGCCCTGCTTCCCGTGGACCGCCCTCCGGGGGAGGGAAAGCGGCACGTTAGAGTACGGGAGTGATCAGGAGGGGACCGACGCTGGAGGACGTGGCGCGGGAGGCGGGTGTCTCCAGGGCGACGGTCTCGCGTGTCGTCAACGGGGTGCGCAACGTCGACCCGGCGATCCAGGACGTGGTGCGGCAGGCCATCGAGCGCACCGGATACACCCCGAACAGCGCCGCCAGGACGCTGGTCACCGGACGGGTCCCGAACCCCGACCCGCGCGCCGAGACGGTGGCGCTCGTCATCTGCGGCGCGGGGGACGAGTTCGCCGCGAAGGTGTTCGCCGACCCCTTCTTCGGGCGGGTCGTCAGCGGGGCCGTCACGTATCTGCGGGGGCGCGGGGCGCATCCCGTGCTGATGTTCGCCGAGTCCGAGGCGGCCCGGAGCCAGGTGGTCGACCACCTGCGCCGGGGCAACGCGGACGGCGCCCTCGTCGTGTCCATCCAGCCCGACGACCCCCTGCCGCTGATGCTCTCCGCCGCCGGGGTCCCCCTCGTGCTGTTCGCGCGGCCCCCGGAGGGGACGGCGCTCGGCTACGTCGACGTGGACCACCACGAGGGCGGCCGGCTCGCCGCCGAGCACCTGCTGGCCAGGGGGTGCCGTCGCCCGGCGACGATCCGCGCCCCCCGGGACCTGCCGGCCGGAGAGGCCCGTCTCGCCGGGTTCCGCGACGCCCTGGAGCGCGCCGGACGGGCCGCACCGCCGGTGGTGGAGGGCGGCTTCACGGTCGACAGCGGGGCGGCGGCGATGCGCCGGATCCTCGACGAGCACCCGCGGGTGGACGGCGTCTTCGCCGCGAACGACCTGATGGCCCAGGGGGCGTGCGAGGTGCTGCGCGAGCGCGGCCTCGGCGTGCCCGGGGACGTGGCGGTGGTGGGTTTCGACGACTCCAGCGTCGCCATGACCTGCCGCCCGCCGCTGACCACGGTGCGCCAGCCCGTCGAACGGATGGCCGCCGCGATGGCGGAGCTGCTCATGGGCCGGCTCCAGGGAGCGCCCGCGATCCCGGCGTACCGGGTGTTCGCCCCCGAACTCGTCGTGCGGGAATCGGCCTGACCCGGTCGCGCGACGACCGGGGAGGGGCCGTGCCTTCGGCATTCGCCCGCCGTCGAATTCGGATTTCCGAAAGACGTACGAAACTGTTCCGCAGCGCTTCACGATGAGCTACTTTCGGCCACACACCCCCCCTGCGGTCCTTCTACTCCGGGCGGATTTCCATGAGTCGCGCCATCGTGCTGCGAGATGTGAGCAAGAATTACGGCGGTTCCCCTGTGGTGCGGAGGGTCTCCCTCGCCGTCGAACCGGGCGAGTTCCTGGTGCTGCTCGGCCCTTCCGGATGCGGCAAGTCCACGGTCCTGCGGATGATCGCCGGCCTGGAGGACATCACCGACGGCGACCTCTTCCTCGACGGCGAGCACGCGAACGACGTGCCGCCGCGTGAACGCGACATCGCCATGGTGTTCCAGAACTTCGCGCTCTACCCGTCCATGACCTCGCGGGAGAACATCGGCTTTCCCCTGAAGCTGCGGGACCCGTCGGCGGACCACGATCTGCAGGTCGAGTCGACGGCCCGGATGCTCGCCATCGAGGACCTGCTCGACCGGCTGCCCGGACAGCTGTCCGGCGGCGAGCGCCAGCGGGTCGCGATGGGCCGGGCGATCTCCCGCCGCCCCTCGGTCTTCCTCCTCGACGAGCCCCTGTCCAGCCTCGACGCGAAGCTCCGGGGCCACCTGCGGGCCGAGATAGCCCGCCTCACCGCCGAACTGGGCGTCACCACGGTCTATGTGACGCATGATCAGTCCGAGGCCATGTCGCTCGGCGACCGGGTGGCGGTCATGCGCGACGGTGTCCTGCAGCAGGTCAGCCCGCCCCAGGAGCTGTACGCGCGCCCGGTCAACGTCTTCGTCGCCGCGTTCGTCGGAACCCCCCGCATCAACCTGCTCGACGCGGTCGTCCACGCACCGCTGGACGGTCCGATGTCCCTGGAGCTCGGTCGCCAACGGCTCCTGCTCCCCCTGCCGTTGAGCGTCGACCACCAGTTGCTCCGGATCCAGCAGGGTCGGCCGATCATCGTCGGACTGCGCTCCGAGGCGGTACGGATCGCCCCGCCGAGCCAGGCCAGGCCGGGAGAGGCGTCGCTGGTCGGGATCGTGGAGCACGTCGAGTACCAGGGCCACGAGGTGCTCGTGCACCTCGACACCGGCTCGCGGCCCGCCGTCGTCGCCGAGCTCGAAGCGGCGCGGACCCGGCCGACCGGCCGCCGCCCGGGCGGACGGCGCAGACGCGGGATCGGCCGGATCCGGGCGCGGGTGGCGGCCCTCGGAGTGGGCCGGGCGGCCGCGGACGGTCCGAGGGCGGCGGTCTCCGCCGCGCCGGTCACGTCCGGCGACCCCTACGCCGCCCACGAGCGCCGTGCGGTGGGCCGCAGCGACCTCGTCCTGCGTACCGGCCCCCATGTCCGGGTCCGGGTCGGCGCGCAGGTCCCGCTCCTCGTCGACCTCGCCCAGCTGTACGTCTTCGACCATCAGGGCACCAGGATCTGTCCCGCCCCCGACGCCCTGCCCGGCCTCGACCGGTAGACGACGAGGGCCGCGGGGGAGCCCCGTCCGCGGCCGGCCGCGAAGGCCGGAGGTCCGTCGTCAGTGCGCGGCGCGTTCGCGGAGCGTCTCCTGCCAGGCGGGCGCCGCCTCCTCGGCGTTCGGCGGAGCGAGGCGGCCTCCGCGGGCGAAGAAGTCCGCGAGCGGCAGGATGGCCGCGCCGACGGTGACGGCGTCGGGCCCGAGGGTGCCGAGGGCGATGCGCACGCGGGAGGCGGGGAAGGTGAGGGCGTACTCGGTGGCGTAGCCCTTGACGGTGTCGAGGAAGCGGGTGCCGAGCTGGAGGCCGGCCCAGCCGCCGACGAGGATGCGTTCGGGCTGGAAGAGGTTGACGAGGTCGGCGAAGCCGGCGCCGAGGTATTCGGCGGTCTCCTCCAGGACGGCGAGGGCCGTGGCGTCGGGTGCGGTGTCGGGGTCGGCGGGGTAGGCGGCGGCGAGCATGGCGGTGAGGGCGGTCTCCTCGTCGGCGCCCGTCGGGGGGAGGCCGCCGGCCTCGCGCCAGCGTTCGAGGAGCGCCTCCGCGCCGGCGTACGCCTCCAGGCAGCCGCGGGCGCCGCAGCGGCACCGTCGACCTCGGACCCGCACGGTCAGGTGCCCCCACTCCACGGCCCGGCCGGGCCGCAGGTCGTCCGAGACGACCGAGGCTCCGACGCCCGAGCCGAACAGGACGACCACGGCGTTGCGCACGCCCCGGCCCGCGCCGAACCACATCTCCGCCTGGCCGAGCGTCTTGGCGCCGTTGTCGATGACGTACGGCACCGATTCGGGCAGGGGGACGGCGGCGCGCAGCAGTCGTTCCAGCGGGACGCCGTCCCAGCCGATGGTCTGGCCGTGCACGACGGCGGTCCCGTCGGGCCCGCGCACCACGATGCCGGGAACGCCGACGCCGACGCCGAGCAGGCGCTCGGGGTCGATCCCGGCCTGCCGGACGACCTCCTCGACGCCGTCGCGGACGTGACCGACGACGACGCCGACCTCGTAACGGTCGACACGGCACGGGCCCTCGGGGTCCAACGGCCGCTCCAGGCGGGCGAGTTCGGTGAGTGCCATGTCGAAGAGCTCGACCCTCACCCGGGTCTCGCCGACGTCCACCCCGATCATGTAGGCGCTCGTCTGGCGGACGCGGAGGAGGGTGCGGGGGCGGCCGCCGGCCGAGTCGACGCTGCCCGCCTCCTCGACGAGGCCGTCGGCGACGAGTTCGGCGACCACGTTGCTGACCGAGCCCGAGCTCAGACCGGTCGCGGGGCCCAGCGAGAAGCGGCTCATCGGCCCGTCGAAATACAACCGTTGCAGTACCGCGGAGCGGTTCTCCCGCCGCAGGTCACGCACGGTCCGGCCGCTGCGTACGCTCACCGAGCACCCCATTCCCTTGGTTCGGATTCGAAACATACCCCTGGCAGACCTCTTGACGCCACCTTCGCTTGAGGTTTAACTCACATCCTAAATTAAGTCGGGAGAGGGCTTCGGAGGTTGAACGCGGGACGTCGCGCTCCCTCCTCCCCGACTTCCACGACCCCAAGAAAGGCCCCTGGGATCATGCGCAGAATCAGAGCCGCCGCCGTCGGTGCCGTCACCCTCTCCCTCGTCCTCTCGGCGGCTGCCTGCGGAGGCGGCTCCACGGACGGTGCCGGCTCCAACTCCCAGCCCAAGACGCTCACCTACTGGGCCTCCAACCAGGGCGCGAGCCTGGAGGTCGACAAGAAGGTCCTCCAGCCCGAGCTCGACAAGTTCGAGAAGAAGACCGGCATCAAGGTGAAGCTGGAGGTCGTCCCCTGGTCCGACCTCCTCAACCGCATCCTCACCGCCACCACCTCCGGGCAGGGCCCGGACATCCTCAACATCGGCAACACCTGGAGCACCTCCCTCCAGGCGAGCGGCGCCCTGCTGCCCTGGGACGCCAAGAACTTCGAGCAGATCGGCGGCAAGGACCGCTTCGTCGACTCCGCCCTCGGCTCCACCGGCGTCCAGGGCCAGGACCCGGCGGCCGTGCCGCTGTACTCCATGGCGTACGCGCTCTACTACAACAAGAAGATGTTCAAGGACGCGGGCGTCGAGAAGCCCCCGGCCACCTGGGACGAGCTGATCGCCACCGGCCAGAAGATCACCAAGGCCGGCGGCTCCGGCATCGGCGTCGAGGGCTCCAACCTCTCCAACAACATCCACCAGGTCTTCGTCCTCGGCAAGCAGCACGGCGCCGACTTCTTCACCCCCGACGGCAAGGCCGACTTCACCTCCGACGGGGCCGTCGCCGCCGTCAAGCAGTACGTCGACCTCATGGCCACCGCCAAGATCGTCGCCCCCGGCAACGCCGAGTACGCCCAGAACCAGTCCCTCAGCGACTTCGCCAAGAACAAGACCGCCATGGTCCTCTGGCAGACCGCCTCCGCCACGTTCAAGGCCCAGGGCATGGCCGACGACGAGTGGGGCGTCGCCCCCGCGCCCGTCCCGTCCGGCGCCCCGGGTCAGGGCAAGGCCACCAACTCCATGGTCGCCGGCATCAACATGGCCGTCTTCAAGAACACCAAGAACCTCGACGGCGCCCTCAAGTTCGTGAACTTCATGACCGGCGACGAGGAGCAGAAGATCCTCAACACGGCCTACGGCTCCATCCCGCCGGTGAAGACCGCCCAGCAGGACCCGGCCTTCAACGGCCCCGCCCTCTCCGTCCTGCGCGACACGCTCGCCACCAGCGCCGCCGCGCTCCCGCAGGTCCCCGAGGAGTCGCAGTTCGAGACCGTCGTCGGCACCGCGGTCAAGGAGCTCTTCGCCGACGCCGCCGCCGGCCGGGCCGTCACCACCGAGTCCGTCCGGGCCAAGCTCGAAAAGGCCCAGCAGCAGATGCCCAAGAAGTGAGTCCGGACACCACCATGACCACCACCGCCATCGAGAAGACCGGCGGACGGAGCGAACAGCGGAACACCCCCGGGACGGCGCCGCGCAGGCGCCGCCCCGGGCGGCTCCGGGCCCTCGGCCTCCCGTACATGCTGCTCCTTCCGGCCCTGCTCCTGGAGCTCCTGGTCCACCTCATCCCGATGTTCATCGGCATCGTGATGAGCTTCCGGGAACTCACCCAGTTCTTCATCCGCGACTGGACCAGCGCGCCCTGGGCCGGTCTGGACAACTACACCGTCTCCGTCGACTTCGACGCCCCCGTCGGCGAGGCCCTGCTCTCCTCGTTCCTCACCACCTGCCTCTTCACGCTCTGCTCGGTCGGCCTGTGCTGGCTGCTCGGCACCGCGGCGGCGATCTTCATGCAGGAGACGTTCCGGGGCCGGGGCTTCCTGCGGGCGCTCTTCCTCGTCCCGTACGCCCTGCCGGTCTACGCGGCGGTCATCACCTGGGCGTTCATGTTCCAGCGGGACAACGGCCTCGTGAACCACGTCCTCCACGACCAGCTCGGCATCGGCGACAGCCCCGCCTTCTGGCTCATCGGGGACAACGCCTTCTACACCCTGCTCGTCGTCTCCGTCTGGAAGGGCTGGCCCTTCGCCTTCCTCATCATGATGGCGGGGCTCCAGAACATCCCCAAGGAGATCTACGAGGCCGCGGCCCTCGACGGCGCGGGCGTCTGGCAGCAGATCCGCCGCATCACGCTCCCGTCGCTGCGACCGGTCAACCAGGTGCTGGTCCTCGTCCTCTTCCTGTGGACGTTCAACGACTTCAACACCCCGTTCGTCCTCTTCGGCAAAGCGGCCCCCGAGTCCGCCGACCTGATCTCCCTGCACATCTACCAGTCCTCGTTCCAGACCTGGAACTTCGGCACCGGCTCCGCGATGTCGGTGCTCCTCCTGCTCTTCCTCCTGGTCGTCACGGGCGCCTACCTGCTCCTCACCACCAGGGGAAGGAAGGCCACCGATGTCCGGTAACCGCACCGCGCCCCCGCGTACCCCGACGGCCCGCCGCGGCCGGCCCCGCTCGCCCATGGCGGCCCCCCGCTCCTTCCTCTGGAGCCGCCGGATCTTCCTCACCCTCCTCACCGGCTTCGTCCTGCTGCCGGTGTACGTGATGGTCTCCAGCTCCCTCAAGCCGCTGGAGGACGTGTCCGGGAAGTTCCAGTGGATCCCCTCCGGGCTCACCCTCCGGCCGTACTTCGACATCTGGGAGACCGTCCCCCTCGCGGACTACTTCGTGAACTCCCTGGTCGTCGCGGGGGCCGCGACGGTCTGCTCCGTCACCATCGCGGTCTTCGCCGCCTACGCGGTCAGCCGGTACAACTTCCGCGGCAAGCGCGTCTTCACGGTCACCGTGCTCTCCACGCAGATGTTCCCCGGCATCCTCTTCCTGCTGCCGCTGTTCCTCATCTACGTCAACATCGGCAACGCCACCGGCATCGCCCTCTTCGGCTCGCGCGGCGGTCTGATCCTCACGTATCTGACCTTCTCGCTGCCGTTCTCCGTGTGGATGCTCATCGGCTACTTCGACGCGGTCCCGCGCGACCTCGACGAAGCCGCCAAGGTCGACGGCTGCGGCCCCCTCGGAGCCCTCTTCCGGGTCATCGTCCCCGCCGCGATCCCCGGCATCGTCGCCGTCGCCGTCTACGCCTTCATGACCGCGTGGGGCGAGGTCCTCTTCGCCTCCGTCATGACCAACGACACCACCCGCACCCTCGCCGTCGGACTCCAGGGCTACGCCACCCAGAACGACGTCTACTGGAACCAGGTGATGGCCGCCTCCCTCGTGGTGAGCGTCCCCGTCGTCGCCGGCTTCCTCCTCCTCCAGCGCTACCTCGTCACCGGCCTGACCGCCGGCGCGGTCAAGTGACGCGCTCCACCGGCGCCACCGCCACCGAAAGGACTCCCGTGTCTGAACCGCTCGACCTCGCCGCCTTCCCGTCCTCCTTCACCTGGGGCACGGCCACCTCCGCGTACCAGATCGAGGGCGCCGTCGCCGAGGACGGCCGCGGCCCCTCCATCTGGGACACCTTCTCCCGCGTCCCCGGAGCCATCGACAACGGCGACCACGGCGACATCGCCTGCGACCACTACCACCGCTGGCCCGAGGACATCGCCCTCATGAAGGAGCTCGGGACCGACGCCTACCGGCTGTCCGTCGCCTGGCCCCGCATCGTCCCGGGCGGGGACGGCCCGGTCAACGCGACCGGACTCGACTTCTACGACCGGCTCGTCGACGGTCTCCTCGACGCCGGCATCGCGCCCTCCGTCACCCTCTACCACTGGGACCTCCCGCAGGCCCTCCAGGACCGCGGCGGCTGGACCGTCCGCGAGACCGCCGAACACCTCGCGTCCTACGCCACCGTCGTCGCCGAGCGTCTCGGCGACCGCGTCACCCAGTGGGCCACCCTCAACGAACCCCTCTGCTCCGGCTGGATCGGGCACCTGGAGGGCCGCATGGCCCCGGGCCTCACCGACCTGACCGCCGCGGTCCGCGCCTCGTACCACCTCCTGCTCGCGCACGGCCTGGCCACGCAGGCCGTCCGCGCGGCCGCCCCCGGCGCGCAGATCGGCCTGGTCACCAACCACTCCACCATCGTGCCCGCCTCCACCCGGCCCGAGGACATCGCCGCCGCGACCCGCATGGACGGCCACACCAACCGCTGGTGGCTGGACCCGGTCTACGGCCGCGGCTTCCCCACCGACATGCGCGAGCTGTACGGGGTCGAACTCCCGGAGCGGCCGGGGGACCTGGAGACCATCGCCGCACCGCTCGACTGGCACGGCCTCAACTACTACTTCCCCGCCACCGTCGCCGACGACCCCGCCGGCCCGGTCCCGTACGCCACCGAGGTCCGCCTGCCCGACGTGCCGCGCACCGGCATGGACTGGCAGATCGACGCGGGCGGCCTGGAGGCCCTCCTCCTGCGGCTCACCGAGGACTACGGCGTCCGGAAGCTGTACGTGACCGAGAACGGCTCCGCCTTCCCCGACACCGTCGGCCCCGACGGCCAGGTCCACGACCCGGACCGCACCCGCTACCTGGAGCAGCACCTCGCGGCCTGCGCCTCCGCCCTGCGCAAGGGCGCACCGCTCGCCGGCTACTACGCCTGGTCCCTGCTCGACAACTTCGAGTGGGCCTACGGCTACGACAAGCGCTTCGGCCTCGTGCACGTCGACTACGCGACGCAGCGGCGCACCGTGAAGTCGAGCGGACGCCGGTACGCCGACATCGTCCGCGCCCACCGGGAGGCGACGGCCGGCTGAGCGGCCGAGCCGTCCGGTCACCGGAGAGCCGCCCTCGCACACCGCCGAGGGCGGCCCCGGACCGCCCGAGAGGCGGCCCGGGAACGGGGCCCGCAGGCCCGCAACCGGCTTGCGGCCCTTGCGCTAGCCTTGCGGCCATGACGCGACGACTTGCTCAGGTGGCGAAGAAGGTGGGGGTCAGCGAGGCGACGGTCAGCCGTGTCCTCAATGGCAAGCCCGGGGTGTCCGAAGCGACACGGCAGTCCGTGCTCACCGCCCTCGACGTCCTCGGGTACGAGCGGCCCACCCAGCTGCGGGGCGAGCGCGCCCGGCTCGTCGGCCTCGTCCTGCCGGAGCTGCAGAACCCCATCTTCCCCGCGTTCGCCGAGGTCATCGGTGGTGCCCTCGCCCAGCAGGGGCTGACGCCCGTGTTGTGCACCCAGACCAAGGGAGGTGTCTCCGAGGCCGACTACGTGGACCTCCTGCTCCAGCAGCAGGTCTCCGGGGTCGTCTTCGCCGGAGGGCTCTTCGCCCAGGCCGCCGCACCGCACGACCACTACCACCAGCTGGCCGAGCGGAACATCCCGGTCGTCCTCATCAACGCGGCGATCGAGGGGCTGAACTTCCCCTGCGTCTCCTGCGACGACGCCGTCGCCGTCGAGCAGGCGTGGCGCCACCTCGCCTCCCTCGGTCACGAGCGGATCGGTCTGGTCCTCGGGCCGGCCGACCACGTCCCCTCCCGCCGCAAGCTCGAAGCGGCCCGTGCGGTCGCCGCCGCGGCCGGAAGGGAACTGTCCGACGAGTTCGTCGAGCGGTCGATCTTCTCCCTCGAAGGGGGCCAGGCCGCCACCGGCCGGCTCCTCGACCGGGGGGTCACCGGGATCGTCTGCGCCAGCGACCCCCTCGCCCTGGGGGCCATCCGGGCCGCGCGCCGGCGGGGCCTGTCGGTCCCCCGGGACGTCTCGGTCGTCGGCTTCGACGACTCGGCCTTCATGAACTGCACCGAACCGCCGCTGTCGACCGTCCGCCAGCCCATCGAGGCCATGGGCCGGGCCGTCGTCGAACTGCTCTGCGCCCAGATCCAGGGCACCCAGACCCACCCGGGCGAGCTGCTCTTCGAGCCCGAACTCGTCGTCCGCGGCTCGACCGCGCAGCCGCCCGTCGGCTGAGCCCGGCGCCGGCGGAGGGGCCGGCGAGGGGAAGACATCGCCCGGCTGACGTAAATTGGCGACGGGTCGACTCAAAAGCAAGCCACCGCGTCGCACGTGGCGGGCGTAGGCGACCGGGGCCGACGCGGGCGCCGCTCCGGTGGACGCGTCCGGCCCCACCCGACCCCTTCCCCCCCCAGGAGCGCTCCATGGCCGACGCCGACGCCGACACCGACACCGCCGCGCCCACGCCGGGCCCCGCTCCCACGTCCGACGTCGCGGCCGCGTGTGTCCGCCGCGCCCTCGGCCCCGTCACCGTCGTGCTGGACACGGCCCTCAGCGGGGGCCTGTACAACTCCGCCCGCCTGCTGGAACTCGCCGACGGAAGGCGGCTGATCCTCAAGACGGCGCCACCGGCGACCGCCCCCGCCCTCACCCACGAACAGGGCCTGCTCGGCACCGAGGCGCTCTTCCACCGCCTGGCCGCCGACGCCGGGGCCCGCGTCCCCACCGTCCTCCACCACGAACCCGCCGGCCCGGGAAACCCCGCCGCATGGCTGCTGCTCTCCTACCTCGACGGACACACCTGGGACGCGTCACGCGAGAAACTCGCTCCCGCCGACCACGCCGCCCTGCGCCGCGATTTGGGGAAGAGCCTTGCCCGGGTCGCCACGGTCACCGGACCGGCGTTCGGGTACCCCCGACCCGCGCTGGGCCTCAACGGCCCGGACTGGCCGTCCGCGTTCACCGCCATGCTCCACGCCGTCCTCGCCGACGCGACCCGCTTCGCCGTCCCGCTGCCCGCCCCGGTGGCGCTCCTGGCCGGCCTCCCCGAGCGGTTCGCCCGCCAACTCGCCCTGGTGCGACGCCCCGCGCTCGTCCACTTCGACGCCTGGGAGGGGAACGTCGTCCTCACCCGCGCCGAGGACGACACCCGGCACCGCGTCGGCCTCATCGACGGCGAGCGCGCCTTCTTCGGCGACCCCCTCGCCGAACTCGTCGGCCTCGACCCGCTCGGCGCGGCCGAGCACGACCCCGACCTCATGGCCGGCTACCGCTCGGTGACTCCCGTCCCGGCCCTCGACGGCGCCGCCCGGGTCCGCCTGGCGCTCTACCGGATCTACCTCGCCCTGATCATGCGCGTGGAATCCGTCCCGCGCGCCTACGAGGGGGACTTCGCCGCCTGGCTGGACACCTGGTCCGCGGAGCGCGTCACCGCTCAGCTCGCGGTCCTCGACGCGCCGGACGCATGAGGACGGGGACCGCGGAGGTCCAGGAGGCAGAGGACCTTGTCGTAGCGGCGCGGGCCGACGGCCACGAAGTCGGGCAGCCGGCCGTACTCCGAGAACCCCAGTGACCGGTAGAGACCGAGCGCGCCCGTGTTGTCGCCCCGCGCGTCCAGGGTGAGGACCTCGATCCCCGCCCGCTCCGCGTCGGCGATCAGGGCGGCGGTGAGGGCCCGGCCGACCCCGTGGCCCTGGGCGGCGGCGTCCACCGCGAGCTTCTCCAGGTCGGCGTGCGGGCGGTGCGTCGGCCTGGCGTAGCGGAGCCAGTAGCCGAAGCCGACCAGCCGCCCGTCCGTGTACGCGGCGCGCAAGGCCCCGTCCCCGGCCCGCACGGCGGCGGCGACGCCGTCGACGAGCGCCGCCACCTCACCGGCCGCGGGCGGATCGACCCAGCCGAGCGCGGCACCCCCGCGGACCAGGTCCGCCAGGATCCGGTGGGCCTCCCGCGCGAACCCCGGCCCGAGCACCGGGTCGGCGAAGAGGTCCGCGGCGTCGAGGACGCGTGGCGCACGATGGTCAGTGCCGCCGGTCATGGCTTTCTCCATGAGGGGCAGCGTAACCAGCACCCGCCCGCACACCGAGAGGACCCACGAGGATGAGCGACGAGCACGGCACGGTCGTGGAGTACGTACGGTTCCAGTCGCCGCACCGCAACGGCCGGGGCCACTTCACCGGCATCTTCGGACTCGTGAACACCCTCGCCCGGCAGGGACGCCTCACCGAGCAGCAGGAGTCCTTCCGGCGCGCCCACAACCGCTGGTACGACGACGCCTACACCGATCCGTCCACGGTCGACCCCACCGTCTACGACGACGCCGTCAACCCCGGTGCCATGGCCTGGTTCAAGCCCTCGGCCACCCATCTGATCGACCGGGTGCCCGGCTACCTCGCCATCCTCGCCGCCCACGGCGTCGAGTGTCTGATGGTCCGGTCCGCAGACCCCGGCCGGATCGTCTACGAGGACGACGTCCAGGTCGTGGCCGTGCCCCGACGCTAGCCCCCGCCGGGCGCCCGTCCCGGCGGGGGCGTCGCCGCCACCGTCCTACGACGCCCCGTCGGGCCGCTCGGCCCCGTCCCCGCCGTCCTCGTTCCACGGGCGCAGCTTCTCCGGATTGCGGACCGCCCAGATGCGGCTGATCCGGCCCTCGGCGAGATCGAACGCCGCGACGGTCACCGTCCTGCCCGAGTGCTGCGCCACCAGCCCCGGAAGGCCGTTGACCGACCGCTCCAGCAGCACGAGCCCCGGTGCCTTGTCGGCGATGTGGATCAGGTACTGGGCGATGCGTTCGCCGCCCTCGACGGGACGCAGCACCGTCCCGACGAAGCCCCCGCCGTCCGCGGTCATCGTCGCCTCGGGGTCGAGGAGACCCACGAGCGCCTTGATGTCCCGCTCCTCCCATGCCTCCTTGAAGCTCCGCACCAGACCGGCCTGCCCCGCCGACGGAGCGGCCGGCACCCGCTCGTCGCGGACCCGCCGACGGGCCGAGGCGGCCAGCTGCCGGCAGGCCGCCGCCGTCCGCCCGACGATCTCGGCGATCTCGGCGAAGGGGTAGCGGAACACGTCGTGCAGGACGAACGCCACCCGCTCGGCCGGCGTCATCGACTCCAGCACCACGAGGAAGGCCATGTTCACCGACTCGTCCAGGGTGACCCGGTCGGCCGGGTCCGCGGGCCCGGCCCCGCCGCTCACCGCCCGCCCGCCGAACCACTCCGTACGGTCCGGCAGGGGCTCGGGTATCCAGGCGCCCACGTACCGTTCGCGCCGCGCCCGCGCCGAGCCGAGCATGTCCAGGCAGATCCGGCCGGTCACCGTCGTCAGCCAGGCCCCCGGCGACTCGACGGCCTCCTGCTGCCGCCGTGACATGGCGTACCAGCGCGTGTACGCCTCCTGCACCGCGTCCTCGGCCTCGGCCAGCGAACCCAGCAGCCGGTAGGCGAGGTCGGTGAGCCGGCGCCGCTCGCCGACGATCACGCTCAGCTGCCGACCGTACGGGTCGATCCCCGCCTCGGATGGGGTGTTCATGGTCGCGACCGCTCCCTCGTTCTCCGGTTCCGTCCCGCATTCGAGCCCCGCGTGGACCCGTCGCCGGGACACGAGGCCGACGGGCCGACCTCACATTCCACGGGCCTGCTTCGTCGAATGATCGAGACAGTACCGAGCCACTGCCCACCAGGCAGAAGAGGGGACCGCACCATGGCCACCAACACGATGTCGGCACCGAGCAGCCGCACGTTCCTGCAGGTCTCGATCGCGCTGCAGACCGTCACCCTGTTCTTCCAGGCGGCCACCGCGGGGCTGCTCCTGTCCTCGTCCCACGGGGAGTTGCTGCACGGTGTCGGCGCCCGCGTCATGTACGGCGCGACGATGCTGTACGTACTGGCCGCGGTCCTCGCCTGGCGCCCGGGCGGCGGGTCGCCCCGCCCCATCCTCTACTCGTCCGGCTTCCTCGTACTCGCCTCGGTCCAGGTGGTGTTGGGGATCGCGCACCAGCCCGCCCTCCATGTCCCCCTGGGCGTCCTCATGTTCGGCCTGAGTGTCCTGGCGCTCGGCCAGGTGCTCGCGCCGCGCTTCACCGGCCGCGGAGCCCGGGGATAGGACGTCCGACGGCGCGCGGCCCGTCCCCCCGGTCGAGGGGACGGGCCGCGCGGGTCGTTCCGGACCCCTTAGGACACGGCGGGGACGGTGTCCTCGAAGGCGGTGCCCGCGGAGCGGTAGGCGCCGACCTTGGCGGCCACCTGGGCGGGGGTGAGGACCTGGTCCTTCACGTGCAGGACGTAGTCGACCTTCTGGTCGTAGGACCGCGGGGTGGTGGAGGTCTGGCCGGCGAGGTCGATCAGCCACTGGTTGAAGTTGATGGACATCGGGCGCTCGGGCAGGTAGCGGGCGTCGTGGCGGCCGAACTCCTGGCCGTCGACGTAGTAGACGATCGCGTTGTCGTCGATGGTGAGGACGAGGTCGTGCCAGCCGGCGTAGCTGGTGCGCGACTCGGAGTGCTGGTTGACGGCCTCCCAGGGGTCGGGCCGGTAGGTCTCCCACGAGGTGGTGTAGAGGATGTTGGCCGGCTCGCCCCAGCCCCCGTTGGGGAGGTACTCGAAGTCGTACTCGGCGTAGTCGTCGGCCATGGGGGCCTTGAGGTCGTTGATGGTGAAGAAGGTCTGGACGAGGCGGTCGCCGTCCGGGCCGGAGACCGGGGCGTCGGAGAAGCGCACCCGGGCCGCGTACGTGCCGTTCCTGAACTTGGTGGCGCGGGTGAGGATCTCGGTGTGCCTGGTCGACTCGCCGGTTCCCGCGGTGGAGGTCCGCAGGTTCATGATCGAGTTCGTGCCCTCCTTGGCGAAGGTGACGTTCTCGGGGGCCCAGGTGGCGCCGGGCACGCCCGGGCCGCCGGCGTTGGAGCGGACGCTCCAGCCGTGGGTGTTGATCGCCGGGTCGGTGTGACCGGTGTAGTCGAAGTCGTCGAAGAGGGCGGCCCCGGTGGGCGGCGGGGTGGTCGGACCGGTCGGCGTGGGGGTCGGCGTCGGCTCGTTGCCCGCGGGCGCGGTGCCCCAGACGGGGACGCCGCCGACGGTCGCGGTGACCTTGGACCAGTTGGCGTACGCCGTCTGGGCCGGGCCGAAGGAGTAGTCGTCGTTCTGGTTGAGCTGCTGCCAGTTGGAGCGGTGGAAGCGCAGCTGCATGTCGCCGGTGTCCGCGCCGGGGGCGAGGGAGCCGGCGCCGGCGGTGAAGCCGACCTCCAGGTAGCGGTCGGCGGTCGCGGTGGGGTTGGGGAGGGTGCCGAAGGTGCCGGTGAGGTTGGCGCAGCCCTTGACCGCCCACGAGCAGGCGTAGGTGTAGGACGCGCCGGCGTCGGCCTTGAAGTAGTAGCGGACCTTCACCTGGCTCAGCGGGATGCTGGACGTGCCGGTGTTGACCACCTTCAGCCACGGTTCGACCTGGTCGCCGCCGGTGGAGCTCTGCCGGTACTGGACGGCGACGGCCTCACCGGCCGCGGCGGCCGGAAGGGCGGTGAGCGCGGTGGCGCCGAGCCCGGTCACGGCGGCGACGGCGAGCGCGGCACGGATCCGCGTCTTCCTGTTCCTCGACGGGTGGTTCATGGGGGATTCCTCTCCTGGGGTGGGGTGGAGCAGGGGTACGGAGGCGGTCACAGGGCCGCGGGGGACAGCCGGCGCGGCACCCCGAGGGCGTCGAGCCGGGTCCGGTGGTGGCGCAGGCGCTCCTGGAAGCCGGGCCAGTCGTGGCGGCCGGTCCAGACGACCTCGGCGAGGGCGCAGAGCCGGGGGAAGGTGAGGTACTCGGCGTGGGCGGCGGTGGGCACGTACTCGGTCCACAGCTGGACCTGGGAGCCGAGCACCCGGGCGGCCTCCTCGGGGCTCCAGTCGGCCGGTGCCGGGTCGTTGCCGTGGACGGCGCGCAGGTCGACCACCTCACCGGCCTGGCCGGGCGGTTCGGTGGGGCTGGCGCTCTGCGGGTAGTCGAGGTAGGTGGTGCGGTGGGGTGCCATGACGACCTGGTGTCCGCGGCGGACTGCGGTGCGCCCGTGGTCGGCGTCGCGCCAGGGCATGACGGTGAAGTACGACGGGAGGTCCGCGCCGTTCTCGGTCCAGCTGAGCGGCCGCCGGCCGGCGTCGAGGAGGTGGCGGCCGATCCGCTCCATGAACCAGCCGTGGAGGGCGTCGGGACCCGGCAGTCCCTCCTCGGCGGCCCTGCGGAGCGCGGCGGGGGAGGTGTGCCACTCGGTGGTGGGGCACTCCTCGCCGCCGATGTGGACGTACGGGGACGGGAAGACGTCCATCACCTCGTCCAGGACCGTGCGGCAGAAGGCGAGGGCCTCGTCGTGGACGCCGAGGATGGTGTCGCAGACCCCCCACCGGTTCCAGACGTCGTAGGTGCGGCCGGGGTGGTTGCCGAGTCCGGGGTACGCGGCGAGGGCGGCCCGGACGTGTCCGGGCATCTCGATCTCGGGCACGACGGTGACGCCGCGCTCCGCCGCGTAGGCGACCAGGCCGGTGAGTTCGGCTCGGCTGTACGCGCCGCCGTGCGGGTGGCCGCCGACCTCGGTGAGGCGGGGGAGGGCGGCCACCGGCATCCGCCAGCCCTGGTCGTCGGTGAGGTGGAGGTGCAGGACGTTGAGCTTGTGGAGGGCCAGGAGGTCGACGTACCGCCTGAGGTAGGAGACGGGGCGGAAGCGGCGGGCGACGTCGAGCATGGAGCCGCGCCAGGGGAAGCGCGGGATGTCGGTGATCTGCGCGCAGGGGACCGACCAGACCACGCCGGGGACCGGTTCCGGATGCAGGGCCTCGACGGGCAGCAGCTGGCGGAGGGTCTGGATCCCGGCGAGGAGCCCCTGCGGGCGTGCGGCCCGCAGCAGGATGCCCTCGGGGCCCACCGTCAGCCCGTATCCCTCGTCGCCGAGGCCGGTGAGGGCGCGGTCGAGGGCGAGGACGACGGAGCCGTCGGAGCGGGCGGGCAGGGGCAGGCCGGTGGCCGGCCCGAGCAGGGTCCGCAGCAGGTCGGCCGCGGCGTCGGCGCCGGGGGAGACCTTGAGGGCGGTCGTGGCGTCGAAGGTGAACCGGCCGGGGAGGACGGAGAGATGGGTGGGCTCGGGGACGAGGCGGGGCAGCGGCATCGCGGTGCGTTATCCCTTCACGGCTCCGCCGGTCATTCCGGCGGCGACCCGGCCCTGCAGGACCAGGAAGAGGACGAGGACGGGCAGGGCGAAGAGGGTGGAGGCGGCCATGGTGGCGCCCCAGTCGGTGCCGAAGACGTTGGAGAACGAGGAGAGCCAGACCGGCAGGGTGCGGTCGTCCTGGTTCTTGATGATCAGCATGTTGGCGAAGGCGAACTCGTTCCAGGCGGTGATGAAGCCGAAGAGCGAGGTGGCGAGGAGCCCCGGCGCGAGGAGCGGCAGGGTCACGCGCCGGAAGGCGCCGACCCGGGTGCAGCCGTCGACCTGCGCGGCCTCTTCCAGCTCCGCCGGCACGCCCGCCAGGAACGAGCGGAGGGTGACGACGGTGAAGGGCAGGGTGATCATGAAGTACACCAGGCTGAGCGTCGCCAGCCGGTCGAGCAGGTCGGCGTCCCGGGCGATGACGTACATCGGGATCAGCAGCGCCTCCCACGGCGCCATCTGGGCGAGGAACACCATCAGGAGGAAGGCGCGGCGGCCGCGCCACCGCAGTCGCGCCACGGCGAAGGCGGCGGCGAGGGCGACGACGAGGGCCAGCAGGACGCAACCGGCCGTCACGAGGAGGCTGTTGGTCCAGAAGGTCCAGAATCCGTCGGCCGCCACGGCGTGCCGGAAGTGGTCGAGGGTCACCGAGCCGGGCAGGAAGCGCGGGGTCTCGGACTGGATGTCGCGGGTCGGCCGGAAGGCGGTGAGGACCATCCAGTACACCGGGAAGACGGCGACGGCGAAGACGAGGGCCGCCGCGGTGTTCAGCGGGAGCCGGCGCAGGGCGCGCGGTGTCACCGGTCGGCCTCCTGTCGGAGCAGCTGGCGGAAGTAGGCGATGAGCACGGCCGTGAGGATGAGGACGGTGAGGGTGGAGACGGCCGCCCCGAGGTCGTAGCGGTGCAGGGACTGCGCGACCCGGTAGGCGTAGACGGGCAGGGTGGTCGTCGCCTCGCCCGGCCCGCCCTTGGTGACGGCCCAGATCTGGGCGAAGCAGCGGAACACCCAGATGACCTCGAGGCAGAGGACGAGGCCGAAGACCGGCCTCAGCAGCGGCAGGGTGATCGACCGGAAGATCCGGCGGCCGTCGGCGCCGTCGAGCCGGGCGGACTCGTACAGCTCGGCGGGGACGGTCAGCAGCGCCGAGTGGAGGGTGATCGCCGCGAACGGCACCGACTGCCAGACGACCAGCAGGACCAGGACCGTGAACGCGGCGGGACCGTCCGCCAGCCAGGAGTAGCCCTCGAAGGAGGTGAACCCCAGCTGGACCAGGACCCAGTTGACCACGCCGAGCCGGGAGGCGAAGAGCCACTGGAACACGGTGGTGGTGGCGATCACCGGGCTCGCCCAGGCGAGGACGAGTCCGCTCGTCACCAGGATCCGCATCCGCCGGCCGAGGCGCTGCATCATCAGGGCGACCAGCGTGCCGATCACCATGATCAGGGTGACGTTGACCAGGGTCCACCAGAAGGTGCGGCGGACGACCTCCCAGAACTCGGGGTCGGCCAGCACCGTCCGGTAGTTCCGCACTCCCACGAAACCTGCGCCGCCGCGGATGAGTTCGCCCATCCCGAACTGCTGGAAGGAGATCAGCAGATTGCGGACGAGGGGGTAGCCGAGGAGGAGCGCGCCGCCGAGGACGGTGGGGGCGACCAGGAGGTAGGGGAGGAGCGATCCCGCGGGCCTTCCCGGACGCCGGGGGGCGGGCGCCTCGGGCGAGGGGAGCTCTCCCGTCGGACCGGGCACCCGTCCCGCGAGCCGGGGGATCCTGCTCGCGAGCCGTGGGGCCTGCCTCACGAGCCGAGGGTCCGGGTGATGCTCGCGGACGCGGTCGCCGCCGCCTTGGCGGGGTCGGTGCCGGTGAGCACGGCGGTCATGTACTGCTTGATCGGGTTGGTGGCCTCGACGGCGGCCCACTGGGGGGAATTCGGCGTCGCCCGGCCGCGCGCGGCGCCGGCCGCCATCGCGGCCGTGCCCTCGTCGTCCTGGATGACGCGTGCGAGGGAGGTGCGGTTGGGGACGTAGCTCATCGTCTTCGCCATGTCCGTCTGCCACTTCTCCCCGGCCAGCGCCTTGACGACCTGGTAGGCGGCGTCGGGGTGGGTGGACGCCTCGGGGACGATGAGGTCGGAGCCGCCGGTGAAGACCGCGCCGGGCTGCTCGGCGGTCCGGCCGGGCACGGGGAAGAAGCCGAGCTTGCCCTTGAGGGCGGGGTTGATCTCCTCGACGATCTTCGCCCCGCCGGGCACGGCGATGATCTGGGCGACGTCGCCCTTGGCGAAGACCTCGGCCTGCGGGGGCTTGGCCTCGTCGGAGTCCTTGGGGCCGTTGCCGAGGGCCTGGAGCCGCCGGTAGAAGTCCATGCCGGACAGGGCCTGCGGGGTGTCGAGCGCGCCCTTCCACGCGGAACCGTCCTGGACGGCGAGGTCGCCGCCTGCCTCCCAGACGAAGCCGGAGAGGGTGTACCAGTTCTGCCCGGGCAGGTAGATGCCCTGCGTGGCGCCCTTGTCGAGCTTCGCCGTGACGGCCAGCCACTCGTCCTGGGTCTTCGGCGGCGCGGTGACGCCGGCCCGTGCGAAGAGGTCCTTGTGGTAGATGACGACGCGGTTGGCCGCGTACCAGGGGATGCCGTACTGCTTGCCGTCGACCTTGCCGGGTTCGGCGAGACCGGGCAGCCAGTCGGCGCCGTTCAGCTCGGCGGTCCGGTCGCTGAGGTCGCGGACGCCGCCGCTCGCCGCGTACTGCGCGACCTGGGTGTTGCCGACCTCGATGACGTCGGGGGCGTCGTTGCTGGCGAGTGCGGCCGTCACCTTCTCGCCGATGCCGTCCCACTCCTGGATCTGGATGTCGAGGTCGATGTCCTTGTGCTCGGCCTCGAAGCCGGTGCGGAAGCGGGTGAGGAAGGCGTCGGTGACGCTGTCCTTCATGATCCACACGGTGACCTTCTCCGGTCCGCCGGAGGCCGCCGGATCGTCCGGGCCGCCACAGGCGGTCGCGGCGAGGGCGACGGCCGCCGCGAGGGCGACGGGGCCGGCGAGGGGTCTTGTCTTCACGGGCACCTCGAAAGGTAGTTGACCAATTGGTCAAGTGGTCAGGTGTGTGACCAGAAGGTGGCATGGACCGGGAGAGCCGTCAATCCCCAGAAAAACATGTGCTGTTCATCGGGTCACAGGTCAACTGGTCCGGCTACTATCGTCCTTACCAGTTGACCAGTCAGGGAGAGTGGCATGAAGGACGGCTCCGCCGGCGGGGTGCTGAAACGGGAGCGGGTAAGGGAACACCTGCTGGGCCTGATCGAGGGCCTCGGGCCGGGCGACGCCATTCCCTCCGAGCGCACCCTCTGCGCCTCGCTGGGGGTCTCGCGCCCGACCCTGCGCGCCGCGGCCGACGAACTCGTCGCCACCGGCCTGCTCGTGCGGGAGCACGGCCGCGGCATGTTCGTCGCCCCCGCCAAGATCACCCAGCGGCTCGCCCCGGACGACTCGGCCTTCGCCGTCCCCCGCGCCTCCGGCGACTGGTCCAGCGCCGTCCTGCAGTCCGCCACCATCCGCGCCGGCGCCCGCATCGGCCGCAGGCTCCGCCTCTCACCGGCCGCCGAGCTGCTCTACGTCGCCCGCCTGCGCCTCGTCGACGGCTCGCCCATGGCCATCGAGCACCTGCACATCCCGGCGGACCTGGTGGGCTCGGCGCTCAGCCCGGAGGAGCTGGAGGCGGGCGACCTCTACGACCACCTGCGGGAGCACCACCGGGTCCACGTCCAGGAGGCCACCCAGTCGATCGAACCCACCGTCGTCAGCGAGGCCGAGGCCGCGCTCCTCGACGTGCCGGTCCTCTCGCCCGCGCTCCTGATCGAACGCCTCACCCTCGACACGGCGGGCCGCCCCGTGGAGTACGTCCACTCCGTCTACCGGGGCGACCGCTACCGCATTGTCTCCCGGCTCGACTTCACCCGCGACGGCCTCGTGACCTCGTCGACCGAAGGGGATGCATACTGACCCGCGGGCGGACGGCGCACCGGGGAGGGCACGATGGAACTGAAGCGGGAACGGGTACGCGAACACCTGCTCGCCGTGATCGACGGCCGGCGCCCCGGCGACGCCATCCCCTCCGAGCGCACCCTGTGCGCCTCGCTCGGCGTCTCGCGCCCCACGCTCCGGGCGGCCGTCGACGAACTCGTCGCCACCGGTCTCCTGGTGCGGGAGCACGGCCGTGGCATGTTCGTCGCCCCCGCCAAGATCACCCAGGAGCTGGTCGCCGACGACCCCGCGGCGAGCGTCCCCCGCAGCCCCGGCAGCTGGACGAGCACCGTGCTCGACCTCCGCACGGTGCGCGCCGGCGCCCGCATCGGCCGCAAACTCGCCCTCTCCCCGGCGGCCGAGCTGGTCCACGTGACCCGCCTCCGGCACGTCGACGGAGCGCCGATCGCCCTGGAACAGCTGCACGTCCCGGCCGACCTCGTCCCCGGCCTCACCGCGGCGGACATGGAAGGCGGCTTCTACGCCCACCTCCGCGAGCGGCGGGGCATCCGCACGGCCCACGCCGTCCAGTCCATCGAACCGACCGTGCTGAGCGAGGAGGAGGCCGACCTCCTCGACGTGCCCGTCCTCTCGCCCGCCCTGCTCTTCGACCGCATCACCTCCGACACGGCCGGCCGGCCCGTCGAGTACGTCCGCTCCCTCTACCGGGGCGACCGCTACCGCGTCGTCACCCGCCTCGCGCTCGCCGACGGCGCCCCCGACCACCCGGCCGCGGACGCCACCCGCGGCGGCACGTGGTGGGGGACGGTGGAGTGACGCGGAGGGCCGTGCGCCTCAGGGACATGATCGACAAGACGCCCCCAGGGGCCCGGCGGCGGGCCGCCCCGCCGAGAGCGTCGTCGAAGCACGGGCGGGGCGCCAGGACGCCTCGACGGCCCCCCCCCGCGGCCTCCGTACGCGCACGGGATCAGCCGCGGCGCACGCGGCCCGCGCGCCCCTCGACGACGCGCGCGGACGTGGCCGCGACCAGCGCCGCGTGCACCTCGCCCGCCAGGGACACGGGGTCACCGGTGGGTTCCGTCGGATACGTCCCGTGCCCCCGGGCCCAGGCGTCGTCCACCGCGAACCAGTCGACGGCCTCCGGCGCCGTGCCCGTCACCAGGGCACGGTCGAGACGCGCGAAGTAGGAGTTCCAGCGCGGCGCGTAGAGGTCCCGGACCAGCCCGTCCCACTCGCGGTTGGCGTAGTCGCGCAGCCCGCCCGTCTCGCTCGGCACCCGGCCGCCCCAGGTGGTGAGGATCGAGCGGGCGTCGTACTCCAGCCGGTCGCGCTCGGCGGGGTCGCCGCCCCACGCCCTGGCGCCGGCCAGCCACGGACCGAGCAGGAACCGCCGGTCGGAGCCGACCAGCCGGCCGAGCAGCTCCTCGTCCGCGCTCCACTCCCGCACCAGCGACCGGAACGTCTCCAGCTTCCCGGCCTCGTACGCGCTCTTGATCCTCGGCAGCAGGACCCGCGCACGGTTGGTGAGCGCCTGCCGTGCCACGTCCACCACGTCGAACCGGTACGCGTCCGTGGTCCGCAGCGCCGGCGCCACCCGCAGCAGCTCCGCCAGCGCCCGCTCCACCGTGTCCGGGTCGTAGCGCATGGCCGTCGGGCTCCACCGCGCCGCCCGGGACGCGGTCAGGCTCGGGCGCGCGGTGAAGAGGCTGTCCTGCGGCTCGCTCCACGTACCGGAGAGCCCGCTGTACGGGCCGAGCCGCAGCTGCTCCCACGCGGCCGCCGCGTGCGGATCGGCGCCGCCGTAGCGCCGGGCGGCGTAGGCGGCGAACCACTCCTGACGGTCGACCGGACCCGGCTGCCAGGCGAGTTCGGCGAACAGGTCGAAGGCGGCGGGGTTCCCGCCGGTGCCCTCCGGCAGGTAGGCGATGCCGGCCAGCGCGCTGTCCGGCTTCGCCAGCCACGCGTGGAAGCGGCTCGTCCACACGCCCGTGTTGGCGCCCAGGCTGGTGTGGCCGCCGAAGTTGGGGATCGCCCCGAAGGCGTAGGGGGTGCCGCCCCACTGCGTCTCCCGGTCGAGGCCGTCGTACCGGTCGGAGAGCCCGTCGACGATGAGCACCCGGCTGCGGTCCACCCCGCTCAGCAGCGCCGCGCCGGGGTTGGTCTGCCAACCGAGCATCACCCACACCGCGCCGGGATGCGCCGCCTCCAGTGCCCGCTGGACGGCCCCGGCCGCCGAGGCGACGTCGACCGGACCCGGGGTGCCGCCCTCGTGCAGCAGGTCCATCTTGAACATGGAGGTCGCGCCGAAGCGCTGCCGCTGGGCCCGGTAGTACGCCTCCGCCAGCCGGCCGAAGACCGGGCCGGTCGGATCCAGCCAGTCGGGACGGTCGAACCCGACCCACTTGCCCTGAGGCACCGTCACCGCGCCCGGGTTGCGGGCGGCGAAGTCCGGCGGCACCGTGCCGAAGAAGCCCGGCAGCACCGGTGTCATGCCGAGCGCGCGCAGATGCCGCGCGATCCGGCTCCCCAGGGCCGCCCGTGCCTCGACGAGCTGCTCGGACACCGGATCAGGGAACCCCGACAGGTTCTGCAGCAGCCACCATGCCTGGTGGGCGGGTGCGGGGATCCAGCGGCGCAGCTCCGCCGCGTCGTAGCCGAACTCCTGGAGCGCCTGGTGGTACGGGTACTCGGCGCCCGTCGGCACGAAGACCTCGTTCACTCCGTGCAGCGCCATCACGTCGATGTCGTGCCGGTAGGAGTCGAAGTCGCGGTAGGCGCCGGAGTACCCCTCGTCCGTGTCGTTGAGCGCGTAGCGGTGGCGCACCGTCGCGGACCGGGTGAGGGTGGCCGGCACCCCCGGCAGTGTGGCGGGCAGCCGCTGCACGCTCTCGCCCGGCCACCCGATGTCGACGCCCGCGACCCGCTCCAGGTACCAGCCCACGCCGGCGAGCAGCGTCGCCGGAGAGGTACCGCGCACCTCGACGGCGCCGGCCTCGCCGGAGACCGAGAAGGAGGCGCCGGCGGGGGGCTCCTCGACCGGGACGAGGGTGAACTGGTCCGCCCTGGAGGGCAGCAGGCGCTCCAGCGCCTCCCGGGCGGGTGAGGTGTCGAAGGCCGGCGCGGCGGCGGACGCCGACGACCCGCGCGCGGGCAGAGCCCCGGGCGCGGCCGCGGTCACGGCGGCGAGCACCGCGACGGCGAGGGTCCGGCGGCAACGAAGGAGGGGGCGCGTGCCCATCAGGCTCCCTGCTCGAAGGGGATGATCGTCGGCGCCCACTCTCCGACGATCGGGCCCCCGTGGATCGCACGCCGAGCCGGGAGTCCGCGCAGCTCATCCTCGCGGGTGCACGCGGCTCACGAGGTGCGTCACCACACCTCTCGCACGGATGTGCCCGCACCGGACCACAGTCCGGAGCGGGCGGCCGCGAGGCCGACGGGTGTGCCCCCTGACCCGCCCGGCAGGGTCAGGGGGTGTGCGGCGTCAGCGCAGGTCCACCGGGGTGGCGGCGTCCTCCGACGGACGGACGTCGCCGGCCGTGTCGTCGAGGAAGCCGCCCGACTGGTGCTGCCAGAGCCGGGCGTACGCGCCCTTGGCGTCGAGCAGTTCCTGGTGCGAGCCCTGCTCGACGATCCGGCCCCGGTCGAGGACGACGAGGCGGTCCATCGTGGCCACCGTGCTGAGCCGGTGCGCCACCACCAGCGCCGTCCGCCCCTCCATCAGCCTCCACAGGGCGTCCTGGACGAGGATCTCGCTCTCGGAGTCCAGCGCGCTGGTCGCCTCGTCCAGGAGCAGGATCGGCGCGTCGCGCAGGATCGCCCGGGCGAGGGCGACCCGCTGGCGCTGGCCCCCGGACAGCTTCACCCCCCGCTCGCCGACCATCGTGGCGAACCCGTCGGGAAGCCCGTCGGCGAACTCCGTCACGTGCGCGGCCTCCGCGGCCTGCCGGATCTCGGCCTCGGTGGCGTCCGGCCGCGCGAACGCGATGTTGTCCCGCAGCGTCCGGTGGAACATCACCGGGTCCTGGGGCACGTAGGCGATCAGACCGCGCAGGTCGGCCTGGCGCATCCGGCTGATGTCCTGCCCGCCGACGAGGATGCGGCCGCCGTCGATGTCCGTCATCCGCAGCAGCAGCCGGGTCAGCGTCGTCTTCCCGCCGCCGGACCGACCGACCAGCCCGATCCGCGCCCCGCTCGGCACGTCCAGGTCCAGCCCCTCGAACAGCGGCTTCCCGCCGCCGTGCGCGAACGTCACGCCGTCGAAGCGGACGGCGGACGGACGGCCGACGAGCGGCTCCGGGTGGTCGGCGTCGCGGACGGTCGGCGGTTCGACGAGCAACTCGGTGAACTGGGCCGCCTCGGTCATGGAGCTCTCCAGGCGGCGGTAGATCTGGTTGAACTCGAACATGATGCGGGTGGCGTTCGCGTAGTAGGTGAAGGCGACGATGACCGCCTCCACGCCGTGGGCCGCCCCGCCGAGCCCCAGCGCGAGCACCAGGCCCAGCACGTTGGTCAGCACCGACATCGGCGCGACCAGCGTGTCGATCCGGAGGTTGCCGTAGTCCCAGGAGCGCAGGGTGAGCCGCCGGGACTCGGCCACGCGGGAGCGGTGCTCGGCGGCCTCCCGGTCCTCGGCGGCGAACGCCCGGACCGTGTCCATGTTCATCAGGCTGTCGGCGACGTGCCCCGACACCCGGGCGATGGCCTGCTCGCGACGGGCGACGAGCGCCTGACGGCGACGGATCAGCGGCGCGGCCATGAGCCCGGTGACCGCGATCATCGTCAGAAGGCCGACCACCAGCAGCGGGTCGTACTGCCAGAGCACCACCGACGCGAACAGCAGCGGCAGGAAGCTTCCCATCACCGAGAAGGTCAGCGTGTCGACGAACTCCTCGAAGCGGGAGGCGAAGCTCAGCACCCGCTTGGTCAGCGAGCCGGCGAAGTTGTCGTGGAAGAAGGCCGCGTCCTTGGCGAACAGCTCGTCCATGCCGGTCACGTAGAGGTGCTCGATGCCGCGTGCGTCGACCCGGTTCAGACAGTGCAGCCCGAGTCGCCACATTCCCTCGGCAGCGAGCAGCACGCCCGCGAACAGCAGGACGTACGGCAGCATCGAACCGAGGGCCACGGTGGCGCCGCCGTCCCCGGCGATCCGGCCGACGAGCTTCGCGACGACCAGCGGCGCGATGTAGTGGATCCCGATGTTGCCCAGCGCCGGCAGCAGCATCGCGGGCAGGGTCAGCCACCGGAGGCGGACCAGTTCCCGTGTGTAGGAGCGAAGTGCGAGGAGGACCGAACCCTTGCTCGGTAAACCGTCGTGCGATTCAGGTGATCCCATACCCAACCCAGTGTTGTCATACCGAAAGGCGAGCAAACGGATTCTCCCGTACCGGCACCCACGGGGTCCAAGTGTTTTCTCCCGCTCCCGATACGGGACGATCCGGCGGATCCGGCAGCCGCCCCCCCCGCTATCGTGGCCGCCGACCGACCACCGCAGGAAGGCCCACGACCATCGACGACCCGTCACTCCCCGCCACTCCCGGGCCCGTCGGCGGCGCACGCCCGGACGACGCAGCACGCCTCCTTGCCGACGGCGCGCACGCGGGCGACATCTCGCCCGCCGACCCGGAACCCGCCGACCCGGAACCCGCCGACCCGGAACCCGCCGAGCACCGGCGCTTCGCGGGCCATCTGCGCGCCCTGGAGGCCGTGGCCGACGCGGACGAGGTCTCACTCGTGGCGAGCGTCCTGAGTGACCCGGACAGGGGCATGGCGAGCAGTGCGGTGGGCCGCCACGTCGACCGCCGCGCCGCCGCCCTCCTGACGGGCCCTCGCTTCACGGACTGGTCCGCCGCCCTGGCGGACGCCTGCGCCGGAGACGACTTCCTCGTCCGGCGCCTGCGGGAGTGGACGCTGCTCGACACCGTCGCGCGGGGAGAGCCGTGGTCCGCCGACGAGGTCACGGGAGCCTCCGACTGGTTCCAGCGCACCGTCGCGACCACGCCCGTGCCCACCTCGCCCGAGGCCCTGCGCCTCCTGGCCGAGCGAGGCCGGACCCGGCGCGTCCGCCACGGCGCCGACCACCGCCTGCGCCACGGGGCGCCGCCCCGACTCCCCTGATGCGCACAGGGCGAACGTCCGTACCGGCACGGGGAGTCGCTACGGTGGCGGGCATGACCCACACCGAGTTCTGGACCTCGCCGCCGGACCGCGTCGTGCAGGGGAGCGGCACCTTCACGATCACCATCCTGGAGCCGCCCTTCGACGTCGCGGCCACCGAGCTGCCCCCGCACGACCCCGTACGGGCGCGCCGCTTCGCCGAGGAGTTCCCCACCGTGGACGCCGTCCTGGGCGAGCTGCCGGGCCGGCCGGCGGGGGAGTCGCCGTACCTGGAGACGCGGGCCGACCTGGAGCTGATCCGGGTCGGCTGCTGGGGGAACGTCACCGCCGTCTCCGACCCGGCCTTCGTGGACAACGGGAACGACGAGCCGCTCCTCGCCCTGACGGAGGAGCTCCAACGGCGCTACCCGCACGCCCGGATCGTCGGCCGCGCGGAGGTGGACTGCGGCGAGGCCCACACCGAGGACGTCATCCGGCTCCCCGGCGGCCCGCTGTTCCACGCGTCCGGCTGGCCCACGATGGACCCGTGGAAGCTCACCGGGGACCCGCACGCCCTCGTCGAGGCGCTCGGCGTCCCCGCCGGCGTCCTGGAGGACCTCGACCTCGACCTGGACGAGGAGCCCGAGGACGTCGAGTGGAAGGCCCTCGTCGCCCTCGGCCTCGGACGGGCCGACCCGTGGGCGTGGCCCCACCTGCAGACCTCCGTGTTCCGGGTGCGCCACACCGAGGCGTACACCCTGACGATGGAAGAGCTCTGGTTCATCGGGGGCTGAGCACCGCCGACGACGCCCCGGCGGCAGGTCGATCATCCGTTGCGACCCTCAACCCACAAAAGATTCACGGAAGTTCACCGACCCACCCGAACAAATCCCGCGGTCGTCGCGTCGTGGCGCGTCACGATGGTGGCTTACGCGGCGCTTACGTCACGGGGGCCTCAAGCGCCGCCCCGCACCCCCTCTGCGCCCCCATGACGACGAGGGACGACCAGCACCTTGAACGGATCCATACACACGTCGCGCGGATGGCGGCTGATCGGCCGCTTGGCGGCGGCATGCGGCCTCGCCGGGGCGATGACCCTGACCGGTCTGCCCGGCTCCGGCCTCGACCCGGCCGCCGCCGCGCCCACCAGCGTCAAGATCGGCGGGCAGCGCTGCGACACCAAGCACGTCGGACGCCCGTACGCCACCACGCCGCGCAACTCCGGCTTCCCCGACGACCCGACCGGCAACTTCGCCGTCTGGGCGGGAGACCCTAAGAACTACAACTACGCCCTGCCGGGCCAGGCGTACGACGGCCTGGGCGCGCCGACCGAGGCGCAGAAGACCGAGGCCCGTTCCCAGGACCCGGACCCCAAGAAGAACTACGACAAGTGGGCGAGGATCGCCGCCGCGTCGGGCAAGCCCTCCGACAAGTCCATGGAGATCTACGCCCGGTACCTGGCCAACAAGGAGGGCCTCTCCTTCAAGCACTGGTTCGACAAGCGGTACATCCGCAACGAGACCAACAACCACAAGGGCTCGTCGTTCGAGCGGCGCCTCGTCAAGGACTTCCAGCTCGTCGGCCCGGACTGGCTGTGCGAGGTCAAGGTCGAGGTCTTCGACGAGAACGGGAAGAAGATCGCCGAACGGCGCTACGACGCCTACAACCAGAGGACCAAGGAGTTCAACGAGTTCAAGTCGAACTCCAAGCTCCGCAACGACCAGCTCAAGGTCGACCGGATGATCGCCGAGGTGAAGAAGGACCACACCTTCCGCTTCAACGGCGGCAAGACCTTCTCCAAGGGCGAGCGCGCGAAGATCGACCGCTTCAACCGTGAACTGGAGCAGTCCCGGGGCAAGCCGAACCAGGTGCGCGGCTTCCAGCGCCAGTACAACGCGATCCCGCAGACCAAGCCCATCCGCGGCTACTCGCAGTACGACAAGTGGTTCGCCCCCGGCTGTGCCGGAGCGACCGCGCAAGCCGCCCCCGCGAGCTCCTGCGGCACCCGCGGTCCGGCGAACGACCGCATCAAGGGCTCCGGACGCACCCTCGACGAGGCCCGGCGCATCCAGGCCGAGGCCCGGCGCCTCGACACCCGCGGCACGCTCCCCAGGGGCGGACCGGGCGGGATCGACTTCACCACCCTCGAACTGCGCTTCGTCGGCGGGCTGGAGAAGGGCAAGGGCATGGCCTACTCGATGAAGGCCGACCTCATGCCCGACCCGGACGAGACCCCGGGCTTCGGCGGCGAGGCGAAGATGACCATGGCCTCCGACGCGCTGTTCACCTGGCTGGCACTGACTCCGGACCGGATGTGGGTCAACCTCAACCCGGACCAGCCGGAGACGATCATGGACAAGGAGTTCGCCAAGACCGACGCCGGCCGCGTCCTGCTCCAGGCCGACATGGAGATGAAGCGCGACTACGGCCGTGCCATGGACCCCGAGACCGAAGTGGGCGACCGCTTCTGGGACTCCCTCCCGCGCAGGAACGGCTTCCCGTGCCTGCACTCCGGCCGGTACTGGATCGAGCCCGAGCCCGCGCAGGTCCGCGAGCAGGACGGCGGGCTGTACATCCTCGACGCCCCGCTCAACGTGAAGTCCGTCGCCCAGAAGTACGACACCCCGGGGCCCGGCGGCGAGGGCTGTGACCTCACCGAGGCCGAGATCAAGCAGGGCCAGGCCAGCATCGACACCATGCTCACCCCGATCGTGAAGAAGCTCGTCAACGAGTCGCCGAAATACGCCGACCTGCGCCGCGTCTACACGTCCCGCGTCGCCGCCGAGTGGATCCGGCAGCAGGACGCCCGCAAGGCGTCCGACTTCCGCCCGATCATCGACAGCAACGACGTCTCCCGCTGGCCGCTGCGCGCGCCCCACGCGGACTGGGACAAGAAGACCGTCTTCGACGAGATGGTGAAGTCGTTCAAGGAGGGCGACTTCAGGTACGAGCTCAAGTACGGCGGTGAGGTGGCCGTCTACATGATCGGCGGCGTGGACTTCACCAAGGCGCCGAAGCAGAACATCTCCCGCACGCGGTTCCAGGTCGAGAACCGCACGCTGGACACCACCACCCGGACGTCCCTGCAGTCGGACGACACGTCCTACCGGGACACCGACATCTCCTACGCCGGCGGCGACGCCTCGGGCGACACCTCGGGCGGCGGCGACGACGATCCGACTCCCACCCCGACGCCGCACCCCACCCAGACCGGCACACCGCGACCGACCGACACCCCGACCGCCCCGGGACCGGCCCCGTCCACCCCGGGCACGGTCCCGACCACCCCGCCGGCCCACACCCCTGACGGCGGTCTCGCCGACACCGGCTCCGACACTCCCGTCGGTCTGCTCGTCACCGTCGCCGCCGCCCTGGCGGCCGTCGGCGGCGCGCTGACCTGGTGGATGCGGCGCCGACGCGGGGATTCCGCGCGCTGACACCCGCCGGACCTAACCCGTCCAGCGCGACAGGGCCCCGCTCCCCGTACTCCCGGGGGCGGGGCCCGTTCGCGCGCGTGCCCCGGATCGGTCCCCGTACGACCGGGCGCGTGCCCGGGAGGCCGCCCCACCCCTGAGTACGGCGGGTCCCGGCGCATCCCGCAGACTCGCCTTCGGACATCACGGAGACGGAGACGGGGAGTCACGACATGCGTGTGGTGCTGACGACGTACGGGTCGCGGGGAAGCGTCGAGCCGATGGCGGCGCTGGCGGCGAGGCTGAGGGAACTCGGCGCGGAGGCACGGGTGTGCGCGCCGCCCGACGAGGAGTTCGCGCGGAGGCTGGAGGAACTCGGCGTGCCCATGGTGCCGACGAGCCGGCCCGTACGGCCCCTGGTCACGACCGTGACGCCGGGCTCGGCGGAGGGCCTGGCCGAACGCGCTGCCGAGCTGATGGACGCGCAGCTCACCACGGTCGCCGAGGCGGCCGAGGGCGCGGACGTCCTGGTGGCCACCGGGCCGCTGCCCGCCGTCACCGGGGCCCGTTCGGCGGCCGAGCGACTGGGCATCCGCTACGTGCACGCCGGCCACCAGCCCGTCAGCCTGCCGTCGCCGGACCGCCGGCCGCCGGGCCGCAGGGGACAGCCCCTGCCGGACGGCGTCACCGACAACCGGGCCCTGTGGGAGGAGGATGCGCGGATCGCCCGCGCGATGTTCGGCGACATGCTCAACACCCGGCGGGCCTCGTTCGGTCTGCCGCCGGTGGACGACGTCCGCGGCTACGCGTTCACCGACCGGCCGTGGCTCGCCACCGACCCGGTGCTCTCCCCGTGGCAGCCGACCGGACTCGGCGTCGTCCAGACCGGCGCCTGGCACGTCACCGACGAACGCCCGCTCCCCGCCGACCTCGTGGAGTTCCTGGACGCCGGAGAGCCGCCCGTCTACGTCGGCTTCGGCAGCATGCCCATGGGCGTGCTGAAGGACGTCGCCCTCCCCGCCGTCGAGGCGGCGCGGGCCCGGGGACACCGCGTGGTCGTCTCCCGCGGCTGGGCCGACCTGGCCCCCGCCGAGTCCACGCCCGACTGCTTCGTCGTCGGCGAGGTCAACCACCAGAGGCTCTTCCGCCGGACCTCCGCCGTCGTCCACCACGGCAGCGCCGCCACGACGACGACCGCCGCACAGGCGGGTGTGCCGCAGCTGGTGCTGCCCCGGGGCGCCGACCAGCCGTACTGGGCCGAGCGCGTCACCTCACTCGGCATCGGCGCCGCGTACGACGATCCCGCCCCGACGGCCGACTCCCTCGCCGCCGCGCTCGGCACCGTCCTCGCCCCCGCGATCCGGTCCCGCGCCACGGAGATCGCGCCCACCCTCCGCACCGACGGGACCACCGTCGCCGCCGAGCTCCTGCTCGCCACCGCGGACTGACGGAGGCTGGCGATCCCGCGCGGGACGGCGGGGCGAGCGCGTGCGCCGTGGGCGTACCGCCGTCCCGCGCGCGGCTCCTCGCTCAGCTCCCGTCGAAGAGGTCGGCCTGACGGGTCGGCGTCAGCGTCACACGGTCGAACGCCACGACACAGCCGTCGCCGACCGGGGACTGGACCGTGAGTCCCACCCTCGGATCGGGAGCGGTGCCCAGGCCGAACTGCCGGGCGAGGCGCCAGGAACGGCCGTCGGACGAGGAGTGGAAGGCGAACCCGTCGTCGACACGGCTGATCCGCAGCCAGGCCGACTCCGGATCGAGGGGCTGCCCCACCGCGTCGTCCGAGAGACCCCGGGTGACGACCGAGTACACCGCGGGCCGGCCGTCCGGCGACTGCTCGAAGGTGAGCTTCGCCCAGACGTCCGGCGCCGACCACAGGAGGAGGCCGCCCGCGTCCCACGGCGCCCCGAAGCCGACGCGGAGACGGGCCGAGAACTGCCAGTCGCCCGGAGGCGGGGCGAGGAGGGCCCGCGCCGCGTCGTCCCGGACCTCGCCCGTCAGCGGGTTGGTGAAGACGTCGGTGCCCGCGTGCGCCTCCACCGTCAGCACGTCGGCGTCCACCGCGAGGGCGGCCGGGGCCACCGTCCAGTTCCGGCGGTCCGTCAGGGCAGTCGCGAGAGTCATGACGTCCACCCTGCCCGCGCCGGAGTCCCCGCTCAAGAATCCGCCACGAAGATCCAACAAGTGGCCCGAAAGTCCAGGTCGCCGCACCACCGGAAGGGTGCCGCGCGCACCCGCGCGGGCGAAGGCGCCGCCCCGGACGGACACATGACGGCGACGATCCCTGTAAGAAGATCGGATTGATGGGTGTAGGGACGGGTGAGATGGGGGAAGACGCGTGTGGGCGCCCGTGCAGGAGCGCCCCAGGGGCCCGAGACCGGGCCGCTGCTGAATTGACCAGAGGAACGAGCATGGCCAGCGGCACTGTGAAGTGGTTCAACTCCGAGAAGGGGTTCGGTTTCATCGCCCAGGACGGCGGCGGCCCGGACGTCTTCGCCCACTACTCCAACATCTCGGGCAACGGCTACCGCGAGCTGACGGAGGGCGAGGCCGTCACCTTCGACATCACGCAGGGCCAGAAGGGCCCGCAGGCCGAGAACATCGTCCGCGGCTGAGCTCGGGTCACCCGTTTCCTCCGATGGCGCCCGCACCCCGTGCGGGCGCCATCGGCATGCCGGGACGCGCCCGCGTCACGGACCGTACGGCGCGCCCGCACCCTGCGGGGGCAGGAGGCGGAGGACCACGAGCGCGGTGTCGTCCGTACTGCCCGCCGGCGGCAGCAGACTGCCGAGCAGGAGGTCGGCCAGCGCGTCGGGGGAAGCGGTGTGGTGCCGCGCGAGCGCCTCGGTGAGCCTGGCCAGACCGGTGTCGATGTCCTCGTTGCGGCGCTCGACGAGGCCGTCCGAGTAGAGGACGAGCACCGAGCCGTCGGGGAAGCCGGTGACGGCCTGGGGCCGCGCCGTGTGCTCCGGCCGGGCGCCGAGCGGTGGATCGGTGGCCCCGTCGAGCAGGACCACCGTGCCGTCGGGACGGCACAGGACCGGCGGGGGATGCCCGGCACTGCTGTAGGTGAGCGTCCGGGCATGCCAGTCGATGAAGACGGACACGGCGGTCGTGGACTCCGCGCCGGCGGTGTCGCGGGCGTACAGGTCGAGCACGTCGAGCGCCTGCGCGGGGCCGCCGGCGGCACGCGAGGCGGCCGACAGGGCACTGCGCAGCTGCCCCATCACGCCCGCGGCCCGCAGCCCGTGTCCCACGACGTCACCGACGGCGACCGCGGTCCGCCCGGCCAGGTCCACCAGGTCGTACCAGTCGCCGCAGACGTTCAGCGCCGCGGTCGCGGGCCGGTAGCGCACCGCGGCATGGTGCAGCCCCAGCGGCCGGGGCGTGGGCAGCATCGCCTCCTGGAGGTGGAGCGCCACCTCCCGTTCGCGGGCGTGGGCGCGGCGCAGCCGCTCGTTGACCGCCTGGAGCTCCCTGGCGCGGCCGTAGAGCTCCGATTCGAGGACCTGCGCGCGGCCCCCGTCACCGTCGTCGCCGCGGGCCCGGATGAGCTCGGTGACCTCCTCGACCCGGTGCACCAGCAGCGCCACGGATCCGTCGGAGGCGAGGACGGGCGCGTTCACCGGACTCCAGTACCGCTCCCGCCACTCACCCGGCCGCTCCGGGCTCTCGACGTCGTAGCGCTGCAGCGCCATGCTGTCCCGCTCCCCGGTGGAGACGACGCGCTCCAGCGAGGAGGTGAGGTGGCGCATGCCGTTCGCCGACGGGTCCTCGGGATTGTCCGGGAAGACGTCGAAGAGGTAGTGGCCGAGGATCTGCTCCCGCGTGCGGCCGGAGACGGACAGGTAGTCCTCGTTCACGTCCACGAAGACCAGGTCCGGCGTCAACAGGGCCACCGCGCTCGGCGTCGCCTGAAAGACCGCCTGATAGTCGATCCCGGGTCCTCTCACGTCCCACCTGTCCCGCGTGCTGCCGCTACGGCCCTGAGGCTGACCCCCAGCCTAGGACGGGACGTGTGTGTCGGCCTCCGGAAACGGGCCGTCCGGTTCCGGGCAGCCCGGCCGGGCGCTCCCCGCCGGGGCGATCCGGCCGGGCGCTCGCCTCAGCCCCGAGGCGTCGGCGCGTCCCAGACCCGCACGGAGTCGCGGGACTCGGACAGGGTCGACCAGCAGCCGCCCCCGAGCGCCATGGGCTCTCCGGCGACCGGCGACGGGTAGACGACCGGCCGCACGGCCGCGGGCGTGGTGGTGTCGACGAACCAGTGGCGGTCGCGGCCCCAGTCCTCGTCGCTCTCGACGGTGGAGACGATCAGTGTCCTCTCGTCGACGAAGCCGCCGGCCCAGTCCCAGTACACGGGTGCCTCGTCGTCCTCGTCCTCGTCGTCGGACGGCGGGGGAGCGTCGGGGTGGCGGGGCACCGCCGAAGCGGCGTCCCACTCCCCGCCCTCCGCCACGGCTCCCCGGGGGTCGCGCACGGCGAGGGAGTCCTGGTCGTGGGAGACGGTCATGAGCCGGTCGCCGGAGGGGCTCACGCTCAGCAGACAGAGGTCGTCCTCCAGGTACGCGACCTCCAGCGTCTGCCCGTCCCACCGGCCCCAGCGCAGAGGCGCTCCGTCCTGGCCCTCGCCGATGCTGAGCCCCATCTGGCCCGGATCGGTGGGGTGGGCGAGGTGGAAGCTGCCGACCGCCGTGGACCTGCTGTCCACGCGCGCACGGACCCGGCCGTCGACGGCGTCGAGCAGCAGCCACTCGTCGACGGCCCCCGGGAGTGGTGCGCCGTCGGCCAGCGGCCCGCGGACATGGGCCCAGACGAGCGTGCCGTCGGCGGAGAAGCCGGCCGAGCCGCCGTCGGGGTACCGGTGGTCGGGGAGGTCGGCGTACTCCTCGTAGGACAGGTGTGTCTCCGGGCACGCGCCCGACCAGCAGCCGTGCCGGACCTCCCAGCGGGTCGCCCCCGACGGCTCCACCGCGCGCACCGCGTGGACGCCGGCGAAGACCGCGAGACCCGCGTCGGGCGCCACCGCGAAGGCCCCGCGGCCGCGGGGCCATGGTGCCGGGAAGCGGACCGCGGGTCCCGGACGGGCGTGGAAGTCGTCGTCGAGCGCCTGGGCGACGACCACCTCGTCGCTCCTCTGCACGACCAGCCGGCGCCCGGGCTGCCCCGTGATCTCCGGCGGAGCGGCCCCCGGTGCGGACAGCGGAGCGGGAACGGTGGCACGGAGCCGGGCACGAACGGACACGCGAATCTCCCTGGGCGGCGACTGCGCGCACCTTACGGCACGGCTCGGACATCGGGCGCCCGCGGAGTGGGCGTGCGGGCGGGCGTGGGGCGACCGGACTCGCGGGCGCATCGGGGACGGGTGGGTGATATCAGGCAGATGTTCGTCCGTTCACCGCGAAGAGTGGTTCCGTCGCGCCGCGCGCCACTCGGGCGCGGGGCGGCGCGTTGGGGTTGCCGTGACGCCGGGTGCAGTGACGGTTCTGCAAGCAGGACCTGCGGCTTTCCGCAGCGATCCGCCGACCTCGGCGGGTGGGGCGTCCGAGGGCGAGAGCGACGACCTGGAGAGTGGCCCGTGCCGGAGAAGAGGACCCACAGCGAGGGGCACGACGCCGGGCGCGTGGAACGGCACCCCGACGGCCCCACCACCCGGGCCGGGCGCGACCGCGACCTCGCGGCACTCCGAGACGCCGTCTCCCGGCACCGCCTGGTCACCGTGACGGGAGCGGTCGGCACGGGGAAGAGCCGGCTGGCCCAGGCGGCCGCCGCCCTCCCGGAAGCACCCTGGCCGAAGACCGTGCAGGTGCGCTGGCACGACGGGATCCCCGTCGGACGCCACGCCCTGACGGCGCGACTCCTCCGGTCCCTGACCACCACCCCGCCGCCCGACAGACCCGCCTCGGACCTCGCGGCCGTGGTCGAAGCCCTGCCGCCCGGCGACCTCCTGCTCCTTCTGGACGACGTCGACCCCGTGCACACCGAATGCGTCGGACTCGTCCAGGCCCTGCTGATGGCCCGGCCGGAGCTGCGGATCCTGGTGACCGCACGACGGCCCCTCGGACTCGGCGACGAGACGGTGCTGCGCCTCGGGCCGCTGCCCGTGGAGACGGGAGGGACGGACCCCGGCCACTCACCCGCCGCCGCCTTCCTCCTCGCCCGCGCGCGCGAGCGGGGATGGAACGGCGAGGAACCCGACCCGGCGGTCGTCGCCCGGGTGTGCCGGCTGCTCGAAGGAGTCCCGCTCGCCCTCGAACTCGCCGCGGGCCGACTGGAGGAGTGGACGATGGACGAACTGGCCGAACACGTCGCGACCGACCAGTGCCGGCTGGCCGACCCCGCACCGCCGCTGCGACGCCACCGCTCCCTGCGCACCGCCGTCGGGGCCGTCCACGCCCTCTGCCCGCCGGCACCCCGACGGACCTGGCGCCGCCTCAGCGTCTTCGAAGGGCCGTTCACCGAGACGGCCGCGGCGTTCGTGTGCGCGGGCTCCGGCCTCGCGCCGCACGAAGTTCCGCCCGCCCTGGCGCTGTTGAGCGCGACGGGCGTGCTCCAGGTGCTCGGCGACCCGGGCGCGGTCCACCGGCCCCGCTACCGCATGACCCGGGCCGCCCGCGACTTCGGCACGGAGCGGCTCGGCGCGGCCGGTGAACTGCAGGCCACGCGCGACCGCCACGCCGTGCACTTCCGCGGTGTCGCCGCCGTCGCCGAGACCCTCTGGAACACCGGCCTCCAGCGCCAGGCCGTGCAGACCGTCCGGGACGAACACGACGACCTGACCGCGCTCGTACGACACGCCGCGGGCCGGGCCGACCTCGCCGAGACCGCGCTGGAGGCGATGCTCCACCTCTGGTTCTGGTGGGCGGTCCACGACCATGCCGCGGAAGGCGCCGGCCACCTGCACGCGCTCCTGCCCCGGCTCCCCGCCGACAGCAGGCTCCTGACCCACGGCCGATGGCTCGCGGCCTGGCTCGGCGCGGCCGCCGACCCCCAGGAGGCACGCGCCCTCCTTGACCTCGCCTGGCCGGTCGCCGTCCTCGACGGCGACGACGCCCTCGTCGGCCGCATCGCCCACGTCCGCGGCACCCTGGCCTGGCAGCGGCAGGACCTGGAGGCCGCCGCCGTCCAGTACCGCCTGGCGGCCGACACCGTGCCCACCGGCGCCCCCGGCGGCCCGCCGCCCACCGTCAGCCTCGCTGCCCTGTCCGTGGTCCAGGCCCACCTCTCGCCCACCGCCGCCGCCTCGACCGCCCGCCGCGCACTCGCCCAGCGCAGCGGACAGAACGACGCCTGGGCCACGGCCCTGGCCCACTACGCCCACGCCTTCGCCGACCACCGTGCCGGCCACCCCGGCCGTGCCCGCCACCGGGCGCGCCACGCCCTCGCGCAGCTCGAAGCCCAGGTCGACGCCCCGCAGGCCCGCACCGCCCTGCGCCGACTCCTCGCGACCCTCGGCCCCGGCACGGGCCAGGCCGACGGATCACCCCTACCGCCCCACCGCCCGCCCCTGCCGACACCACGCGCCGGGACACGGACGGCGGCAGCGACGGCGAGCCCGACCCAGCGCTGACGGGGTCCGGTGGCGGACCGGAGGACGGCCGACCGGCCGGGCACCGACCGTACCCACGTCGTGCCAGGCGGCCCGACCGAGGCCGTACCGACGCCAGGCCGGCGCCGGACCGGCACCGGGCGGCGCGCAGGGGAAGGCCCGGACCTCTCCGTCGACCACCGGCCGAACGACGGAGGGCCGCCGGCCGAACGACGGAGGGCCGCCGCCTGGGCTCCTGCCTCGGCGACGGCCCCCCGGCATAGCGGTTCTCTGCCGGTCCCGGGCGACGGGACCACCGACTCACTGCGGCAGAGCCGCCGCGTACGCCTCGATGGCGTCCCGCTGGTACACCGCGAGGCCCGGCGCGATCGACTCGTACGCGGCCCGCCACTGCGCGTTCTCCACACAGGAGCGGCCGAAGGCGGCGTACTCTCCGGCGGAGACGGTGCGCAGCCCCGACAGAGCCCGGTACTGGGCGTCTACCTCCGCCTGCACCGGCTCGGCGTCGGCGGGCAGCCCCTCGGCCATGTGCTCGGCGAGCCGGACCATCCACGCCGTGCGCTCGCGCTGCCCCGTCTCGACGTCCTGCCGCGTCATCACGGCGACCCGGCGGGTGACCTCCTCGGCGTGCTCGGGGAAGTCCCGCAGGGTCTCCACGTACTGAGAGGGCCGAACGCCCTCGAAGAGGTTCTCCGGTCGATTGATCTCGATCACCTGTGCACCGTCCTTTCCGGACCGTCCCAGTGCGGCGATCGTGCGGGAGACGGAGCCGGCCAGGGCGTCGAGCCGGTCGCGCTCGGCGATCAGCCGACGGTGATGGCCCCGCAGGGCCTCCGCCTCGTCGACCTGATCGGCCAGGATCCGGCCGATCTCGGGCAGACCCACGCCCAGCTCCCTCAGGACGAGGATCTGCTGGAGGCGCAGGAGCTGGCGCTCCTCGTAGTAGCGGAGCCCGCCCGCGCCGATCCGGGCCGGCGGCAGCAGCCCGATCTCGTCGTAGTGCCGCAGGGTCCGGGCGGTCACCCCCGACATCCGGGCGACCTCCGAGATCGGCCAGTCCAACGCCGCCTCCCTCACGATGCCGTCATCGGGCCGGTCTTTCCGGCCCTGGTCAGGACGGTAGAAGCTGCCGCAGGGGCAACTTCAACCCCAGCATGCCAAGTACATCCGTCGCACACCCCCGAAAGTGCCGCGAAGCAGGGCCCTCACGGTTCCCGGCGGGAGTTGAGACGGGCGGCCTGACGGGTCAGATGGTCGCGTTCGGCGAGGTTCGGTGCCTTCAGCGCCGCCTCCGCGTACAACCGGGCGGCCGTCGCCGCGTCGCCGGCCCGCTCGTGGAGGTAGGCCGCGGCCGCGGTGTGGCGGGGCAGGGTGGCGTCCAGCGCGGCGAGCGCCGCCAGACCGGCGCGCGGCCCGTCGGCCTCGCCGACGGCGACCGCGCGGTTCAGCCGGACGACCGGGCTGTCGGTCAGGCGGACGAGTTCGTCGTACCACTCGACGATCTGCACCCAGTCCGTCTCCTCGGCGGTCCGCGCGTCGGCGTGGAGAGCCGCCACGGCGGCCTGGGCCTGGAACTCGCCCAGCCGGTCGCGTGCGAGCGCCGCCTGAAGGATCTCGACGCCCTCGGCGATCGCGGCCGTGTCCCACCGGCCGCGGTCCTGCTCGGCGAGCGGCACCAGACCTCCGTCGGGCGCCGTCCGCGCGGCGCGCCGCGCGTGGTGGAGCAGCATCAGCGCGAGCAGGCCCGCCACCTCGGGATGGTCGACGGCGCGCGCCAGCTGCCGGGTGAGCCGGATCGCCTCGGCGGCGAGGTCGACATCGCCGGAGTACCCCTCGTTGAAGACCAGATACAGCACGCGCAGCACGGTGGAGACGTCACCCGGCCGGTCCAGCCGCACGCCGGAGACCGTGCGCTTGGCCCGGCTGATGCGCTGCGCCATCGTCGCCTCGGGTACCAGGTAGGCCCGGGCGATCTGGCGGGTGGTGAGCCCGCCGACGGCGCGCAGCGTGAGCGCGACGGCCGACGACGGCGACAGCGATGGGTGGGCGCACAGGAAGAACAGGCGGAGCGTGTCGTCCACCGACGTCGCCGGTCCCGGCTCCGGCTCGGCGTCGACGCGGTCCTCACGCCGGCGGCGCGCCGTGTCCGCCCGCGTCGCGTCGAGGAACTTGCGCCACGCCACCGTGACCAGCCAGCCCTTGGGGTCCAGCGGAGCGCCCTCGGGCCAGACGCGGACCGCCTCGACCAGCGCGTCCTGCACGGCGTCCTCGGCCGCCGCGAAGTCGGCTCCGCGGCGGACCAGGATCGTCAGAACGCCCGGCGTGAGGCTTCTGAGCAGTGTCTCGTCCACGGGACGGTTCACTCCGTGACGGTGGGCGGCTCGGCCAGGAACGGGCGCAGCTCCAGCCACTCGTGGATCGGCTTCCCGCCTGCCCCGGGGGCGGCGGAGAGCTCCCCGGCCAGCTCGACCGCCCGCTCGTGGCTGTCGACGTCGATCACCATCCACCCGGCGATGAGGTCCTTCGTCTCGGCGAACGGACCGTCGGTGACCGGCGGCCGGCCCTCTCCGTCGTACCGGACGAACGTCCCCTCGGCCGCGAGCGCCTGCGCGTCCACGAACTCGCCGGTCTCCTCCAGCCGGGCCGCGAAGTCCCGCATGTACTGCACGTGCGCCGAGATCTCCTCCTGCGTCCACTGATCCATCGGCACGTCGTTGACCGCCGTGGGGGCGCCTCGGTAGTGCTTCAGCAGCAGGTACTTGGCCATCGTCTTCTCCTCCGTGCCGGAGCGGCCCATTCTGGTCGCTCTCACACCGGGGACGGAGCCGGCCACGCGTTCTCGACACCTCCACGCGAAATCTTTCGGCCGAATCCCCCGACGCCCCTCGGAGGCCGCGCTCAGCTGGGATTCAGCAGCCGGAAGGTCATCACCCGGCCCGCGGTGTCCAGCCGGAACTCCGCGGCCTCCGCCTTCTTCCCCGCCGCCGCGTCGAACTCCCGGCTGCTCCGCCACCGCGTCCCCGCCGCGCTCCCCGAGGGGGTCGCCGACGGCGCCGCGGAGGCGTCGACCCAGGTGTACTCCTCCTCCAGCCGCCGCACGTCACCCTCCGTCAGCCGGGCGAAACCGCGCAGCTCCCGGTCGGTGGGGCCGGGTACCCGCTCGTCCGCCACCCCCAGCGGCTCGTACGTCCACTCGACGCTCTCCACGTCGCCCAGCTGCGGCACCCTCGACGTGATGGGCGCCTCGTCCCGCCTCACCTCGGGTGCCGCCTTCGCGGGCCGCTCCTCCTGACCGCACCCCGTGGCGCTCGCCACCGCCACGACCGCCAGCACCGCGGCCCACGTCCCCCTGCCCCGCATGGTCTCCCTCTCCGTCGTCGTCCTGACGGCAGCACGGTAGCGGAGCGGCCGCGGGAGGCCGGGGGACGGTTCGCGCGCGGCGCTCAGTGCCCGGGAGTCCCGGGGCCGCGCCGCCGTCGGTGACCCGACGGACGAGCCCACGGACGCGCCGGCAGGCGTCAGCCAGGGCCGACGCGCCTGAAGATCTCACCATGGCCGTCACTCGACCTCGGCCACGTCCGCGGCCTGCGCGGTGACGATGCGGGGGAGTGCCGCGGGGTGCTCGCGAGTGAGCCAGTCGACGAGTTCCTCCCGTACGGCACATCGGGTGGTCCACAGGTCGTCGGCGTCCTTCGCGGTGACCAGGGCGCGCAGGGTGATGCCGGTGGGCGAGGTGTCGGTGACGGCGAGGTCCCACCCCCGCCCGTCCCAGCCGGGGCAGGTGTCGAGGAACTTCCGCAGGTGGGCCCGCATGAGGGACACCGGGGCCGAGTGGTCGCAGTGCAGGAAGATCGTCCCCGTCAGCTCGTTGCCGCCCCGCGACCAGTTCTCGAAGGGGCGGGACGTGAAGTACGAGACGGGCAGCGTGACCCGGCGCTCGTCCCAGGTCCGTACCGTGAGGAAGGTGAGGGTCACCTCCTCCACCGTGCCCCACTCCCCGTCGACGACCACCGTGTCACCGATGCGCACCATGTCGCCGAAGGCGATCTGGAAGCCGGCGAAGAGGTTGCCGAGGGTCGACTGCGCCGCCACGCCGGCCACGATGCCGATGATCCCGGCCGAGGCGAGCAGCGACGTGCCGAGTCCCCGGAACGTGGGGAAGGTGACGAGCGCGAACGCGACCGCCAGCACCCCCACGGTCGCCGACACCACCCGGGTGAACAGCGTGACCTGCGTGCGGACGCGCCGCAGCCGCGCCGCGTCGCGCGACCTCCCCGCGTACCGCGCGTACGAGGACTCGACGACGGCCGAGGTGACCCGCACGGCCAGCCACGCACCCCCGCCGATCAGGCACAACAACAGAGCGTGGTCCACCACTTCGCTGTGCTCCAGCAGGGGTGGCCATTCCGTCGCGCGGTACGACCACCGGAACACGGCGGTCAGCAGCACCAGATAGAGCGGCGTGCGGCAACGCCGCAACAGTCCCCACAGTGGGCTGTCGGGGCGGCGCGCGTCGGCGTAGCGCGCGAGGACGTCCGCCGCACGACCGACGGCAAGGGCCAGCAGCACCGAACCGCCGAGGACGATCGCGAGTCGAACAACGTTTTCCATGGCTCCCCAGTCGACGAGTAGGACGTGGTCGTCCTTCTCGCCTCACCACCACGCCACGGGGCAAACACCTGCGGCACCGGACCGGCCGCCCATGCCCCCGTCGGGCCCGGCCTGCGACCCAACACCGGCCTGGATATCCTGTTATGAGAGGTATTTCCTGCTTCTGAGCCGCGTGCAGGAGCGACGTCATGGACCTGCTGCCAGTCGAGATCAAGGTCAACATCGAGGGCGACGTGCCGGGGGCGCTGGCCACCCTCGCCGGTTCCCGGGGACCGGCGATGACGCGCCGGATCTGGTTCGCCGAGGATCGCGACGGAGTCGCCGAGGGGCGTGTGCCGCTCCTGGAGGGCGGCGTGATCGTACGGCTCCGTTCGGGCGGGGGACCCGACGACCTCGTCGTCAAGTTGCGGCCCTGCACCCGGGAGCAGCTCGTCGGCCGGTTCGCCGCCGCGTTCGCCGCGGGGCCCCTCACCTACAAGATCGAGGAGGACTGGTCGAGGAACGCCCGCGTGCAGGCCGCCTCGTTGACCCGCACCCACCCGCCGGGCGCCCTGATCGCCGCCGTGGAGGCGGGAGGCGACCCTGCCGCCCCGATCGACGCCGTGCAGGACCAGTACCTCCACGCCTGCGCGCCCGGCGTCCGGGTCGACACCCTGGTCGCGCTGGGCCCGATCGTCTCGACGAAGCTCGACGACGCGCCGCTCGACGACCTGGAGGTCGACCTGGAGGTGTGGTCCGTCGCCGGCATGGAGTTCCTGGAGGCGTCGACCCGCGTCAAGCCCAAGGACGACGAGGAGGGCGACGCGTTCACGGCACGGGCCGAGCGCAGGCTGCGCAAGCTCGAAGAGGCCGTGCTCGACCGAGGACTGACGCTCTCCGCACATCCCGACAGCAAGACCGGCCGTGTCCTCACGGCGCTGGCACAGACCGCGCATGTCTGATCCGCGTACTCGGTCGCCCTCGGCGCCTGTCAGATCGCGATGACCGCCAGATAGGTCTCCAGCCGGGTGCGGGCCGCCTCGGCCACCTCCGTCAGACTCCCTTCGATCGTCTGCTCGGCGGTGACGGTGCCGTGGAGTACGAGAACCTGCTGGAGCCTGATGCCCGCCGTCATCGGCGCGGTCTTGAGCGTCACGCGCGCGTCGCCGAAGACCTCGGTCCACCACCGCGGGGGTGCGTCGGGGGGAAGTGTGCCCGTCGCGACGTCGAAGAGAGGGTCCTTGGACAGGAGGAACACGGCTTTCCGGATCTCGTCGGTGTCGGCGAGCCAGGCCACGACGGCGGGGTCGGACAGGTCGGAAGGGCGGGACGGACCGGACGTCCCCGGTCCGCCGGTGGAGTCGGTGGAGTCGGTGTGGCCGGAGGAGCCGGTGGGGTTCAGGAGGGTCCCCGTGTCGGTCTCGGTCAGGTTGATCCGGACCGCGCCCGTCGCGACCGCGGCGCGGTAGGCGGTGGCGGCCGCCTCACCGCCGGGCCAGGGCTCTCCGGGCGACACCGCTCCCGCGAGTACCGCGTGCAGCTTGTCGAGGGCGACGTCGACGTCCGCCGTGATGCTCGCCGCGCCGGTGTCGAACTGCTCGGTGAGTACGTTGCGGATGACGAACGGCGGCGCGGCCGCGTCCCGCAGGCTCGTCACGACCGACTCGGCCGCCTCGGGGCTGAAGGAAACCAGGAACGAGCTGCGCGACTGGACGTCGACGCCTCCACCCGGCCCGCCCTGCACGCTCATGACCAACGGAGCGGCTCCGCCCGGCGGTTCCTCGATCACGCACGACACCGCGCTGCCGGTGACCGGCACCATGAGCAGTTCGGGCGTGGGGGCTCCCTGACCGTGGACGAACAGGGGCGCGATCCGGGCCGGCGGCTCCGCATGGTTGCGCTGGGTGAGCGCCTCGACGAGGCGGGCCTCGGCGCCGCCCGGGAGGGCCGCGGTGCACGAGAAGGTGCACGAGCCGCCGAGGTAGGTGGGGTGGGGGCCGACCGGCGCCTCGACCATGACCGTGGCCGAGAAATCGAGGTCGGGGCTGCCGAGCCGGGGCGCGACGGTCACCCGGGGAGGCTGGAAGTAGTACCGGGCGGGCAGGCCGGCCGCCGCGAGCTCGGCGTTGAGCGCGTCGGGCCGGATGGGCACGCCGAGGGACGGGCCGCCCGCCCCGGCTGCGCCGACATCGATCACGAGCGGGTCCGGGCCGAAGATCGGCCCTGCGGGGACGAGGCTTCCGGGCATCACGCACGCTCCTTGTCGGATCGTCGTCGGTCTTCCGCGGGGTGAGGGGGGCGGTCGGCGGGGGTGCGACCCCGGTGGACACGCGTCGTCTCCCGTCAGTGGAGGGTCGTGGACGTGACGACGAGGATGGGCTCGTCGACGAAGTCGTGCGTTAGGGAGACGGTCCGTGGGCCGGAGGCCGTGGTCAGGGACAGGACGACCGTGCTGTCCAGTCCGGTGACGGCCGAGTCGACCGGCAGTGAGACGTGGACGAAGTCGACGGTGTGGGACGGGCTCAGGGTGAGCGACGGCGCGGAGTCGCCGGGATCGGCGACCAGGGTGATGTCGACCCTGATCGTGCTGATGCCCTCGGCCGCGAAGTTCAGCCCGGCGGCGTTGACGGTGAGGGGGTGCTGCACCTCCTGCACGGTGTGGGTGTGGAAGGCGAGGAACCGCAGCATCGCGGCCTTCGGCAGCGGGGTGGGCACCTCCAGGCCGCGTGTCACCGCGACATCGGTTCCCGCGCCGACTCCCGCGAGGGTGGCCGTCTCCCGGGCGGCGAGCACCTGTCCGCCGAGCGGGAGGGTCGGCCCCGGACCCTGACCGTCGTGGACGTCAGCGCAGGCGAGCAGCCGGAGATCGAGCGGTCCGAGGTTGAGTGCCTCGGCGCTCGGCGGCGGTCCGGGCCGCCGGGTGGTCGCCAGGTCGTCGGCGTGAGCGGTCCGGCGCACGTTCAGGAGCAGCGAGGTGCGGACGGGCTGGGGGAAGACGTCGTCGAGCCTGACCGCGACGGTGCCGAACAGCGGCGGCGGCCCGGTGGCCGCGAGCTGCTGCAGGAACAGGTTGACGGTGGTGGTGGCCGGCGTGGGCCGGTCGTCGGCGATGTCGACGCCCACCTGGATCGCGTTCCCCGCGCCGTCGGCGAAGACCGCGCGTCCCGCCGGGAACCCGTCCAGGGTGGACGGGGTACGGGAGTCCAGCCCGCCGGGCAGGGCGACGCGCAGCGTACGGCCCTCGGCCTCGGGCACCTCCAGGACGTCAGCTCTCAGGCGGGCCAGGTCGACCGGATCGGTCATCGCGGCGACGGTGAAGGTGAAGTGGAACCGGCAGCCGCTGAAGGAGGCGGGCGACTCGTCGACGATGGAGTCGCACGTGGCCTGCGCACCCTGCGCGGTGACGAGGATGCCGTATCCGGCGGGTACGGCGACCACCGTGCCGCTCACCTGGCCGAAGAAGACCCGCCGGAGCGAGGGGTACCGTGTCGAGATGTCCCCGAGCGTCGTCAGCTCGCGGTACTCCGACCGCTGCCCCGCGAAGCTGTTCAGGTCGTTGACGTCGATGATCGGCCGGGTCACGCCCTCGGCCGTGATCGTGAACAGACTGCGGTAGGCGTCGGTGTGGAAGGCGAGTCCGATCCGAAGGCTGCGGTGGTAGCGCGCCGTGGAGGGGAAGAAGACGTAGGCGCCGAGGACGCCCATAAGGAGCGGTTCGAAGGGCGACCCCCGGGTGTTCCCGCCGTCGCCGAAGACCTCGAACTGGAAGCCGCGGAAGATCGAACCGTGGACGGGGAAGCCCGTGTCGGGCTCCTGCACCAGGGTCGTCTGATAGCCGGAGTACGTCGGTTCGAACTCCAGCCTCAGCTCGCCGCGGCGGGTGAGATGGACGTAGGCGGCCTCGACGAGCGAACCGGCCAGCTCGAAGGTGGCGACGAAGCCGCGCTCCCCGGCGACGACGGCCGTCCCCGGCACCGCATGGTCCTCCGGCACCCCGCCCGTGCCCGTGAGGGGGACGATCAGTCGGACGTGTGGTTGGAGCTGCGGCACTTCGAGGAGCGGGAGCCCATCGTCCAGGCCCAGGAGGTGGCGTGGCACCTCCGTGTCGAACGACAGGGTCAGCGTCGCGCGGTTGAAGGGGCCTCCGTCCGCGGCGACGTCACCGTTCTGGACGGCGTGGAAGGCGAAGTGCGCATCCTCTCCGGCCGCTTCGTCGAGCAGGGTGAACTCCGGCAGGTACCACGTCCTGTCGGGGTCGACCCCGACCGCGTCCCGCAGGAAGTTGCTCTCCAGGCGTGGCATGTCCCGGAGATGCGCCGGGAGTTCGGCGCTCCGCTGCTCGTTGATCACGGAGTCGACGTGGTCACCGAAGCGCCCTGCCAACCAGTGCTTCGGTTCCGCCACGAGGAACTCGTCGAATGCCTGCTCCATGTCGGCCATGGCGCCTCCCGTCCGGGGCGCGGGGACTCCCCTCCCCGGGACGGACTTCCGTCCGCCCGGGGGCTCAGGAGGTGCGGTCACACCATGGTCTCGAATGCCTTGACGTACCGCTGGATGGTGTCGAGCTTGTCCGCCGGCGGGGTGGGCAGCGGGGTGAACAGCTGCGGGATGTACTTGATCCGGCCGGCCGGCACGGGAACCCTGACCGGCTGCGGGGTCGAGAAGAAGACCGACTCGTCGAAGAACTCCGGCCCGGTCACCTCGACGTTCATCGTGTAGGTGATCTCGGTCGCCTGCACGTACTTGTCGGAGTAGACCTCCCACAGCGCGTTTCTCACGTTCTCCTTGGTGATGACGAGAGGCGGGAACGTGTCCTGGCCGATGGACGGGGTGATCTGGAGGATGACGTTCGCCGGGAACCGGGCGGCGGCCGACACCATGAAGCGCACGAAGACGTACCCGACGGCGCTCGCGGTGAGCACCGGCGCGTGGTCGTCCGTCAGCTCCTCCATCACCGCGACCGCCGGGTCGTCCGGGGCGATGTCGCTGGAGAGGTTGACCCGGGGGTCCTGCCCGTCGAAGATCCACTTCCGCCGCAGGCGCACCTGGTCCGACGGCCAGCCGTCGACAGGGGTGTCCAGGCGCAGGAAGGAGATGTTGACGAAGTCCTTCGCCGACGTCTCGTCCCACACGGCGGGGCGGACCGGTCCGCTGGGCTGCGTCTCACCGGGGACGTAGTGCTGTCCGCTCGTGCGCATGGACAGGTTGACGTGACCGTCCTCCGTGGGCCGCGAGAAGTCGGGGTATCCGGCCTCCAGCTGGACGGCCTGGAGCGGGTCCTTGAGCTCGGTGCCGTCGGGCAGCTTCTCCGTGAAGTTGACCCTGCAGAACCCGGCGACCTGCACCTTCTTGAAGAACTCGCCGATGTCGACGATGAACAGGTACTTGTTCAGGTCGGCGCGCACGGCGGGGAGCAGGTCGTTCAGGTTGCCGCTGACGGTCTGGCCCACGGCCACCGTCTGGTTGAGCTCCAGCGTCTGGCGGAAGTGGACGCCGTTGTGGGCGTGCGTGGACTTGACCGCGACGGACGAGCCTCCGAACAACTCGCTGAACCAACCGCGGTCAGTGGACGCCTTGGAGTCGCTCTTGGCCGGGTCGAAGTCGAAGATCTCGTGCTTGACCAGGTCGATCGCGGTCTTCCGCATCATGTCGACGTGATCGTCCACCCACTTCTTGGTGGCCGGATCGAGCGGCACGCCGTTGTTCATCGTCATCTTGGTGGTGATGCCGCCGGTCGTCAGGCACGACTGGTAGGCGAACTCCGCGGCCAGGGAGTTGATCCTGAAGAACCCGCCGGTGGAGACCGCCGCCGAGAAGGAGTCGAACACCTTGTCGACGTCGACGTCGACCTCGACGGTCACGCCGTTGATGTAGAAACTCTCCTGAAGCGTGTTGGTGACGAGGAACGGCGGCGACGCGCCCTGCTTCAGCGCGCTCGCGATCTGACCGGCCGCGGGCAGGTTGCAGCTCACCAGGAACGAGCAGATGCCCTGCGCCTCGATGCTGCCCTTGCCGCTGTGCTGCGCGGTCATGAGGATCTTGCCACCCGTGACGGCCGGGTCCTGCACGGCACAGACGACCGTGCTGTCGGTGATCGGGACGATCCCGAGGCTCGGCTCCGGATCGTTGTCGTGGAAGTTGAAGAAGGGCCCCAGACGGTCGGGGGTCGCGTGTTCCCGCTGCTTCAGCTTCTGCAGCGCGCCCGTGATCACGCTCGGCGGGATGGCGAACGTGGTCGAGAACGAGCAGAATCCGCCGCCCAGTTCACTCCCGGCCAGTTCGGACGGCGTGACGTTCGCCTCCTCCGACAGCAGACCCTTGAACAAGGTCATCTGGAAGTCGAAGTCCTGGGGGGAGTCGTGCTTCCTGGCGAGGAAGACCTGCGCCGGCTGGAAGTAGTACTGAGTCGGCAGACCGGCCTCGCGCAGCTCCGGATTGTGCGCGTCGGGGTACACCTGGACCTGGAAGGGCCGTCCGGTGTCGTCGTTCACCGTCACGATGACGAAGTTCGGGCCGAACAGCGGTCCGACCCCGGAGATGAAGTTGGCCATGGGAAACTCCCTGCTGGAAGCTCCAGCAGCTGTGCTGGAAGTGCACCCGGTCCGGCCCGGTGTACGTGCTCAGGGGGCCGCCACCGAGTCGTCGACCGACGGGTCGGACGGCGGGTGCGGGGCGAGCGGGCGTCGAGGAGGTATCACCCTCCTCCTGGTGTCGTCATGTCAGGCGTCCTCGAAGACCAGGTCCTCGGGCAGCTGCGTCATCCGCAGCGTGGTGCCGTCCCTGACCTCCACGATGTGGTGAAGGCCCGCCCTCCGCTCACCGGTCGACAGGACCGAGTAGCGGTCCTGCACGCCGGCGAGGAACGCCGGGAAGCACGTCAGGGGCATGTCGAGGCGCAGATAGTCCAGCGTGCGGCGGAACAGCTTCGGAAGGATCACGGCCTCGTCGGTGAGCGAGGGCACACCGGTGATCTTCGCCCCGGAGTTCGTCACGTCCTCGGGCCACAGCCCGCGGCCGGCGTCCCGCGCCGCCTTGGACGCCGCGGACATCTCCGTACGGAGGCTGGTGAACAGGCTGCGGTAGAAGGTCGGATACGCCAGTCCTTCCGCGAGCAGTCGGTGATTCACCGTCGACCGGAGCACGGGGACGTCCACGTCGATCTCCAGGCCGCTGGTGCCCGGTGGGTCGCCGCGCCCCGCCAGGGCGACACAGCGCCCGTGGACGTCGGCGCCACGGGTCAGGACGAAGCCCCGAACCGTCTCCGGTGTAGTGGCGGTCACGGTCTCGCCCGTCGGGCGCTGTACGTCGGTGAAGCCGAGGAACCTCAGCATCTCGTCGCGCGCCGCGTGGGCGAAGGGGAGCGGCTGGTGGTCCCGGCCGGGACCGTAGTGCGTCTCCAGCGCGTCGACCGCGTCCAGGCGCAGCGTCGCGCGACCCAGCGCGTTGTGCTCGACGGCGCGGCCGCCTCCGCCGCCGACGAGGCCCCACTCGGCCGGGTCGTCGGCCGTGAAGTGGACCGTGTCCCCGTCCGGTTGCGATCCCTTGACATCGTAGAAGCCCTTGATGAGTAGCATGGGCATGACGACTCCTCAGCAGGTGGGACTGATGGTCCGCCCCCCGGACGCCCGGCGGGGGCGCCGCGATCTGCGCTACACGGTGTCGCGGAGATCCTGCAGGTACTGCTGGACGAACGCGTTGAACGCCGTCTGGAGGTCCTGTTCCTCCTCCAGCTCCGTATCGACGCCGTCGGGATCCGCACCGAAGACGAGGTCGGCGACTCCGCCCTCCGTCTCCATCTCGCTCAGGTCGGCGGTGGCCATCAGGTTGTTCAGATGGGTCGATTCCAGCTCGGTCTCCGTCGCGTCCCCGGGCGCCACGTTGCCCGCGGTGTCCTCCAGCCCGGCGACGCCCTGGAACTCCGTGAGCGCGCCCGCCGTCTCCTCGCTGAAGAAGCCGTCGACCGCGATCGGGGAGCCGTCCGTGGCGGCCCGCCAGTCGTTGACGAGAGCCTGGACGTACCGCACGTCCTGCGGATCGTTGGTCCCGTCGGGCCCCACCGAGTCACCGAGCGGCGATTCGAAGGCCAGGAGCGCCGGAACCAGCACCCCACCGCCGAGAACGGCGGCGGCGATGGCCGCCAGCGCCGCGAGCGCCGCGATGATCGCCGAGACGATGATCGCCTTCGCGAACGCCTCCAGGAGCTCCCCGTCCACCTCCACGCAGATCTCGTAGACGATGAGACCCCGATCGATCTCGGGCTCCGTCGCACGCCGGTAGTGCAGGGACACCCTGCACGGGACGATGCCGAGATAGTTGCGCTGGTAGAACGTGATCGTCCGGTCCGGATCGAAGATCTTGCCCTTCTCGTACTTCTCGAAGAGCGGGTCGGTCGCCGCCAGGAAGTCCATCAGCGACAGGAACGTCTCTATCTTCGCCCGCCCGGCCTCCCGGCCGAAGAAGGAGTTCGGCTTGATCTCGTAGAACTCCATGCGCCCCGGCTCATGGGTGATGATGTCCGGCACCGCGAACCGCTCGTTCTCGTCGTCGTCGGCGTCGACCGGCTTCTTGCGCGCCTCGCAGTCCGCCGAGATGGATCCCTCGTTCACCGACGGCTGGCGGGTCGCGAGGAAACTGGCGAGGAACCGGCAGCGGGTCGTGTCGGACATCTCGTCGAAGAAGTCCGTACCGGAACCACCGCGTTGATACGGATTGCAGCCGCCCTTGCTGAAGCAGTACTCCTGCCGGACGATCCACTCGACGACCAGACCGACCTTCGCCGCCGCCCAGCGAGGTGCGCCCGCTGCCCGAGGTGTTGTGCAGAATTTCGCCACGGGAGTCACCCCTCCGTGTGCGTCTTGTCTTCCATTACCGCGTCAGATGACGCTCGGTGACGAGTACCACGCGCTAGCACAATGTCCCAGTACCAGCATATCCAGGCGGCGTCACCTCGCAGCTCGGGGAGGGATCCGGGCGCGCCGAGAAGCCGTCGGGGCGTCAACTCCGCACGATGGTAACCGAGTCGGGCATCCTTACCGTCCGTGGCGGTCGTCACGCTCCGCTCTCTCCGCCGGCTCCGCTCGGAGGAGGCCGACGCACTCCGTGAACGAACGGACCAAAAGGGCGCAAGCGGCGCCTCCCGGCAACCCTACGTAAACGACGTCGGCCGCCGGTCCGAGCAGCCTCTCGAGGATCTTGATGATCACCGAGGACGCGATCTTCGCGCGCGCTCGACGCCCGCGACGGTAGGGACACGGCCCGCCGGGGGACGTCAGACGTGGAGCTCCGGCGGGAAGCCGGTCCAGCGGAGCTCCGCCGGCAGGTGGCTCATGTCATTGAAGACCAGGACCGCAGGCGCGCGGCCGGGCGCGTAGCGGATCACCGTCAGCGCGGCGTTGGCGTGGTTGATGCCCAGCCACCTCCACCTCGGTGCGTCCAGAGCCGCCCGCACGAGCCACCCGACCAGGAAGTTGTGCGTCACGAGGAGCTCGTGGCGGGGCTCGTCACCGGCCACGGGGCCCGTGAACCGCGCGACCGCCGCAGCGGTGAGCGCGGCACCCCGCTCGCAGTCCTCGTCCGTGAACTGGTCCAGGAAGGCGACCAGCAGGTCGGCCGCCTCCGGCGGAAGCTCGTCGCGCGACGGCCGGTAGGGAACGTAGTCGCCGGCTTCCTCGGAGCGCCGCAGCGGAACACCGTCGAGCCGCTCACCCACCAGCCGCGCCGTCTGCTCGGCCCGGGGAAGCGGCCCGTGATGCACCGCGCTCAACGGAACCCCGCGCAGCCGCTCCCCGAGCAGCACGGCCTGCCGCCGACCGGCCTCCGTCAGCTCGCTCTCGTCCGCCGTCGCCTCACCGTGCCGGGTGAGATACAGGTACCGCGCGGCCGTACCGGTCATGACCGGGTCCTCCTCTGGATTCGATCTTGCGAACCCCTGGAGTGACGCAGACCCGCGCCCACCGGTTCCACGGCGCGCACACGTCACACAGGCGGCAGCCGCCTGCGCAGGAGGCAGAACTCGTTGCCTTCGGGGTCCGTCAGGACGTGCCAGCCCTCGTCGCCCGTCTGGCCCACGTCCGCCGTCCGCGCCCCCAGGGCGAGCAACCGCGCGAGCTCGGCCTCCTGATCCCGGTCGGTCGGGTTGACGTCGAGGTGCAGCGGGAGCTTCCCTCGCCGCGGATCACCGCTGGGACTGAGGACGAGCGTGGGCTGCGGCCCCCCGAATCCGAGACCGGGCGGACCGATCTCGATACTGCCGTCGTCCTCACGGCCGAGTTCGACGTATCCGAGCACCTCACCCCAGAACGCGGCGAGGCGCTCCGGGTCGGCGCAGTCGATCACGAGTTCACTGATGCGGCATGCCATGCGCGCCAGTGTAAGGAGGCGCCACACGACACGGCCGCACGCCGAGCCCGGGGGGAGGCTTCGGCCTCTGGCTCCTCTCAGGAGTGAGCCCGGATCCGAGCAGTCCGGCGAAACCCGACCCTCTGGGCGGCTGTCGTCGCAGCCGGGGCCGGCCGCCGGGGCGGCCCGGCGAACGACGGTACGTGGCGCCGTCGGCGGTGCCTCCCGATCGCCGGTTGCGGCGCGGGTCGGCCGTGGCCGCTCGTGCGGTCCACCCCGGAATGCCCGCGAGGTCGCGCTCGGGGCGAACCGTGGTGAATTCGGTAAGGCGTCGTCACAGAATCGTGAAGCGCGAGCGCGAACCTGGTGTCCATCACAACGCAGTTCGTGCGTTGCCATCGGGGGGAGATCCGCCATGAGTACCGTCCGCAGAGCCGCCGTCGTCCTCGTCGCCGCATCCGCACTGGCCCTCACGGCCTGCGGGCCCTCCGAGGACGGTGCCGGCGGCGGCACCGACGTGCCGACCGCGACGCCCCCCACCTCCGCGGCCCCGGCCACGCCGACCGATCCGACCACGCCGCCGGCGAAGCCGACCGCCAAGCCGACCGCGTCCGCCAAGCCGACGGCCAAGCCGACGAAGCCCGCGAAGCCGGGCCCGCCGTCGACCGATCCGGACTACGACGTCTTCCCCTGCAGCACCTACGACGTCGCGTTCACCGCGACGCTGGCCGAGCCGACGACCAGCAGCTACCTGCTGAAGATCACCAACAAGTCCGGCAAGCCCTGCCGCGTCCTCGGCCACCCCATCATCACCTTCGGCGCCCTCGACGGACGCGCCACGGAGCGGGGCGCCGCCCCCGGCATCGAGGACGCCATCCGCCTCGCCCCGGGCCAGTCCGCCTACGCGGGCCTCATGGGCGACCCGAAGAGCGTCAAGACCAAGACGGTCTCCTCGATCGCCCTGACGATGAACACCGAGTCGGACCTCGAGCAGGTCCCGCTGAAGGTCTCCACCCCCGGCTTCCACGTCGCCCCCGACAACTCGGTGACCGCCTGGGTGGACAACGTCGAGGACGCGCTCAGCCTGTAGTCGACCGATGCCGGCCGCCGGTGCCTCCGCTCGCTGCGTAGGCACCGGCGCCTGCGTGCGCCGTCCGGCCGCGTGTGGATCACCGGCAGCCGGCAGCCGGCGGCCGGCAGCCGAGAGCCGAGCCCCGACCCCCGACCCCCGATCAAGGGGTCAACGGCCTGCGGTCGGAATCAGGGAGCCATCTCGTACGTGCCGGAGAGGGCTTCGACGCGCTCCCAGACGCGGGTGGAGCGGGCGTCATCGACGACGGGGCGCCGGACGGCGCCGAGCGCCCAGAGCTGCTGCTGCTCGGTGGCGGAGTCCTTGCCGTGCAGTTCGACGGCGTGAGCGGAGAAGTCCCGGACGAGGACGGCGAACAGCTCGTCGAGCACGTCTTCGTCCAGACCGGTGAGGGCCGCCTGCTCCAGGACCAGCTGGCCGTGGACGACGAGGGCGAAGAGCTGGCCGACCGCGAGGAGGAGATCCAGGTCGCGGCTCTGCTTCTCGTCGGGCGCCGCCTTGAGGACGAACTCGCAGAGCGCGTCGGCCTGTTCGCGGAAGCGGGCGATGTTGGGCAGGTGGGCGTACGCGTCGTAGGCGGCGCGCCAGTCGTGGAAGCGGACGGAGCCGAGGCCGCGGGCCGGGCCCTGCTGGAACAGGAACGTGTCGTCGGCCGCGTCCAGACGGGTCGGGACGGGCTCGTACGCCACCGGGTCGAGCAGGTGGTTGCGCATGAACTTGAGGATCAGCGCCAGGTTGACGTGGACCGTTCCTTCCAGCTTGGGCAGACCGCGGATCTCGACGGCCGCCTGGGCGAAGTAGTTGTCCTTCTCGAAGCCCTTGGCCGCGATGACGTCCCACATCAGGTCGATGACCTTCTCGCCCTCCGTGGTCACCTTCATCTTCGTCATCGGATTGAAGAGGAGGTAGCGGCGGTCGTCCGGGCCGGCCGTGCGGAAGTAGTCGACGGCGCGGTCGCTGAACAGCTTCATGCCGACGAGGCGCACGTACGCGTCGGTCAACTCCCGCCGCACGTGCGGGAAGGCGGTGACCGGGCGTCCGTACAGGATGCGGTTCTGCGCGTGGGTGACGGCCTCGTACATCGCGTGCTCGCAGATGCCGATCGACGCGGTGCACAGGTTGAACTTGCCGACGTTGACGGTGTTCAGGGCGGCGTCGAAGGCGGCCCGGCCGGTGTGCAGCACGTCCTCGGCCGCGACCGGGTACTCCTCCAGGCGGAACTCGCTCACGTACTTGGACGAGTCCACGACGTTCTTGACGAGGTGGTACGCCGAGTGGCGGCTGTCGGCGGCGAAGAAGACGTACCCCTCGGGGCCCTCGACGTCGGTCCGGCGGCCGAAGACGGAGACGAGGCCGGCCGCGTTGCCGTTGCCGATGTAGTACTTCGAACCGGTGGCCAGGAAGCCGCCTCGGCCGTCCGGCTCCAGGAGCATGTCGGTGGAGTAGATGTCCGCGCCGTGGGACTTCTCCGAGAGCCCGAATGCGAACACCTCGCCCTGGGCCAGGAGTTCGGCGGCGCGGGCGCGGGCGGCGACGTTGTCGCTCTGCCAGACCGGGCCGAGGCCGAGGATGGTGACCTGCCAGGCGTACCAGTAGTCCAGGCCGTAGAAGCCGAGGATCTCGTTCAGGGCGGCGATCCGCGCGGTGTCCCAGCGCTTGTCGCCCTCCGCCTCACCGGCGTCGGAAGACGGCGTCAGGAAGGTGGAGAAGAGCCCCTCCTCGGCCGCGAACGCCAGGAAGTCGCCCAGCCAGGCCCGCGTCCGGTAGTCCTCGATGATCCGGCGCTTGCCACGCGCCTCGAACCAGTCGACGGTGGCGCGCAGCAGCCGGCGGGTCTCCGGGTCGAAGTGCACGGGGTCGTAGGTGTTCGGGTTGAACAGCAGCGCGTCGGCCATGACGTCCGCCTTTCCGGATCGTGATGAGGGTGGTCGTACTGGTACGGGAAGAGGTCCTGAATCGATCGGCGTACGGAGGCGCCGCTCCTGCCGGAGCCCGGCGGAGGCCGTACGTCTGGGGGCGCCTGCGGGTGCGGTCACCGCGACGATGCGCACCGCACGGCGCTGCTCACCGCGACGATGCCGCTCGCACGGCCCCGCTCACCGCGCGGCGCGGAACCTGTCGAGCGTGGCGAGGACGTCGTCGAGCCAGGCGATCATCATCCGCTCGTACGCGATGCCGCCCCGCAGCACCACATGCTGAAGCTCCCGCTCGGCGTCGAGGGCCCCGTCCTGCGGGGCCTCCCCGAAGTCCCGGGCCTCCCCGGCCAGGTAGTGGGCGAGACGACCCGCGTGCGCCTCCTTGTGCCGCTGCACCTCGCCGATCAGACCGGCCGGATCGTCGAAGGCGGCACCCCGGATCTTCACGGCGAGATCGTGCCGCACGCTCTCGGGCTCGATCGGCTCGTGCAGCCACGCGGCCAGCGCCTCGCGCCCCCGCTCGGCCACCGAGTACTCCTTCTTGTCCGGCCGCCCCTGCTGGGACACCTCCCGGACGTCGATCCAGCCGTCCTGCTCCATCCGCTTGAGCACGCGGTAGATCTGCTGGTGCGTCGCCGTCCAGAAGTACCCGATGGACCGCTCGAACCGCCGAGCCAGCTCATAGCCGGACCCGGGCTTCTCCAGCAGGGACACGAGGATCGCGTGGTCGAGCGCCATACCCCGGATCTTGCTATGCAACGAAGTGCATAGCAAGCGTCCCGGCCCCGGTGAGACACGCCTCACCCCGCCGACGTCCCGGACGACGGGCTTGACTCTCCGGTGACCCGAGACGGCACAGTCGACGCCGTGGACAGGAGAAACATGCTGCCGATAGGGCAGTTCTCACAGGCCAGCGGCCTCTCGGTCACGGCGCTCCGGCACTACGACGCCGCCGGCGTCCTGGTGCCCGCCTTCGTCGATCCGGTGAGCGGCTACCGGTACTTCCGACGTGACCAGGTGCGCACCGCGCAGTCGATCAGAGCGCTCCGGCAGCTCGACATCCCGGTCGAGGAGGTGCGCCGCCTCCTCGGCGGCGACGAGCAGGAGCTCGCCACCGCGTTGGGGCGCACCTGCGGGCGGCCGAGCGTCGGCTGGAACGGCAGCGCTCCGTCGTCCACGGCCTTCTGACCCGACTCACCGAAGGAGCCGAGATGACCCACCGCGTCACCGTCCGCCAGAGCACCCCCGAACGGATCCTGGTCCGCGGGGCGACCCTGGACAACTCCGGCCTCGACACCTTCCTCCGCACCGCCTACCAGCAGATGTACGAGGTCGCCGGCCGCGGCCCGCTCACCTTCACCGGCCCCGCCTTCGTCCGCTTCCACGGCGTCTGCGACGACGACAACGAGACCCTCGTCGAGGCATGCCTGCCGTTCTGGGAGAAGGGCGCCCAGGCCACCGACCTCCCCGACGACATGACCGTACGCGACCTGCCCGAGACCACCCTCGCCTGCACCGAGGTGAACGGCCCGTCCGCCGCCTTCCCCCAGATCCTCGGCGCGTACGACGCCGTCGCCGACTGGATCACCCGCCACGGCTTCACCTTCGCGGGCCCCGCCCGCATGGTCTACCGCCGATGGACCGGCACCCCGGACCACCCGGACAACCACCTGGAGGTCGCCTGGCCGATCGAGGAGCCCGCCGAGCACTGAGACGAGTCCGGCGGGTGGAGAAGCCTGTTGCCCGACCTGGCACCCCGACAACGAACATCCCCTGGACTGCGAGACGCCCTGGAGGGGCCGGTGAGCAGGTCACCAGGGCACTGATCCGCCGTCGTCGAAGAATCCGCCGGTCGGCCCGCCGTCGGGCAGGGTCGCGAGGCGAATCGCGATCGCCGCGCCCTGATGGGGAGTGCGGACGCCCTGGAAGCCGTTGAGGTCGGTGGCGGTGAAGCCGGGGCAGCCGGAGTTGATCAGGATGTCGGTGTCGCCCAGTTCCCTGGCGTACTGGACGGTGACGGCGTTGAGGAAGGTCTTGGACGCCAGGTACGCGGCGGGAACAGGGCCCATGTCGAAGCCGGGTGTCGTCTGCAGGGTGAGCGAGCCGACGCTGCTGGACATGTTCACGATCCGCGGCGACGCCGAGCCGCGCAGCATGGGCAGCATCGCGTTGGTGACGCGGATGACCCCGATGACGTTGGTCTCCACGACGGCTCGTACGGTCGCGGGATCGACGGTGGTGGGCGTCTGCGGCATAGCGCCGGTGATCGCGGCGTTGTTGACCAGGACGTCGAGCCCTCCGGCGCGGTCGGCGATCAGCTCCGCCGCGGCGGCCACACTCGCGTCGTCCGCCACGTCGAGCGGAACGCCGAACGCGTCGGCCCCGGCCGCCCGCAGCTTCTCCACCGCGGTGTCGCGGCGCTGTCGGTCCCGCGCGCCCACACCGATGCGCCAGCCGAGGGCGCCCAGGCCCGCCGCGATCTCGTATCCGATTCCCTTGTTCGCACCGGTCACCAGCGCGATCGTCTGTTCACTCATGTCGTCAAGCCTCGTGCGGAACGGGGTGGCCCGTCCAAGACCGTCTGGGTGGGCGGTGATACCGCACGGATATCGACCGAGGTGAGCGCCGGATACGATGACGCGGTGGAGACGCGGGAGTTGCGATACTTCGTCGCCGTCGCCGAGGAGTTGCACTTCGGGCGGGCGGCGCAGCGGCTCGCCATGGCGCAACCACCCCTGTCGCGGGCGATCCAGCAGCTCGAGCGACGAATCGGAGTGGCCCTGCTGCACCGCACCGCCCGCGCGGTCGCCCTGACCGAGGCCGGATCGGTCCTGCTACGCGAGGCGCGGGCCGCCCTCGACGCGGTCGAGGCCGCCGAACGCCGCACCCGCCGCGCGGCTGCCGAACGTCCCGGCGTGGTACTGGCCACGAAGGCCGGAGCGTCCAGCGAACTGCTGTCGAAGCTGCTCCACGCCTACGCCGCTGAGCCCGGCGCGGTCGCCGTCGACGTGATGCTCTGCGGGCCCGGCGAGCAGGAGAGGCTGCTGCGCGACGGGCGTGCCGACGTCGCCCTGCTCCAACGGCCCTTCGACACGACGGCCGGACTCGACACCGAGGAGCTGCACACCGAACAGCAGGTCGTGGTCCTGCCCGCAGGACACCCCCTGGCCGGCCGCCCCCGTCTGTCGATGGCCGAGGTCACCACCCTGCCGCACCTGCCCCTGCCGCGCTGGCCCCGACGGGACGGAACCTACCCGGACGGCCCCGGCCCGCAGGTACGCGACCACACCCAGCTCTTCCAGCTGATCGCACTCGGACGTGCCTGCGCACTCGTCCCCGAGTCCCTCCGCGCCCACCTCCGCGACGATCACGCGACGGTACCGGTGCCGGACGCACCCCCTGTCACGACCGTCATCGCCTGGCCACCCCACAGCAGATCCCCAGCCGTCGCCGCCCTCGTCCACACCGCGACACGCCTCTGACGCCGTCCTGCGAGCGAGGACGGTGCCCGCGCCTTGCAGCCAGTCCGGCGCACGCCGAGACGATGATCCGCTGGGCGGTGATCGGCGTCATGGTGCGTCGGCCGGCTCAAGGCCGAGCAGCCGTCCGGAGCCCGGCCCACGACTCCTCGCCGGCTCGGCTCAGGTGTCGTAGCAGCCGTTCCAGGGTGCGTTGAAGCCCAGGCCGTCGGGGTAGAACTCGGCCCACGCACCGCGGTCCTCCTCCTCATCCTCCAAGTCCACGTCTTCCTCCACGACCAACCCGAACAGGGCACCCTCGAACCGGACCTCGAAGGGCGCGATCGTGATGTCCTGGTACTGCCGCTCCGGAAGAGCGTCCAGCCACTCGGCAAGCAGCAGCCGGGCCGCGTCGATCGCCTTCTGTTCGCCCTCCGCCGTGCTGCCGGTGAACTGGATACGCGAGTCCAGGTGTCGGCCGGCCTCGTCGAACCGATGGAGCACGGCGCACCACCGCTTCTGGGACTGCCAGTCGTCGCCGCTCCAGTCCTCGGGAAAGGCCGCGGTGACCGACGCGAAGAACTGGCCGCCCTGCCACCGCCCGATGGTGCTCGTGCGGTATTCAGGTTCGTGTCTGATGGGGATGACCTCGGGAACGCTCACGGGCGGAACCATAGGCGCTACCTACGACAACAGGAGGCAACGATGCCACCCTCCGTCCGCCCTGAATGAGCCCTCCGACTCGGTCCCAGACCGGCGAACGGAGCTTTTCGGACACCTCAGGGCTCGGCCGCATCAAGCCTTCAGGTCGTCATCCTTGAGTTCACCGGTTTCCCCAGCGATTCCAGAGCGTGTGATGCCATTCGGTGGCATCGGCTCCGGGCAGCGTGACCGGCGGCAGCGGCCCTGGGCTGGTCTCGATCAGGTGCAGCAGCGACCAGGCGACGCCGTAGCAGTCGTCGGGGCCGAAGCAGGCAGCCAGAACATGCGCCTCGTCGGCTGTGACGGGCGCGGAGATGGCTTCGAGTTGATTGACTCGGCGGTCGATCTCCTCCTCGTCGGCGTCCCAGTCGGGGAGGGGGCCGGAGGCGGCGAACGCCTGGACTTCGGGTCTCATGCAGGAATGATCGACTGCTGGGGGCGACCTGAGCAAGGCGGGTCGCCGCAGGTCAGGAGCAGTCCTCTCTGAGGAATGCCCTTAGCCGACCAGTCAATGAAACCCTCCCTCATGGCAGGCGACCTGGGCATCTCCCATTTTCGGCTCGGGCTTTCCTGCCGGAGGTCAGCCTCCGATGGCCGATGAGTGCCGCTGCTCTGCAGACGAAGGCGAGGAAGTGCGTCGACCGGGTGGGCGCGGGCTCGTGTCAGCGGGCCATGTGGTGCGACAGGTGACGTGCGCGTTCGCGCAGCGCCTCGGCCCAGGAGTCGTCGTCGGCAGGTGTGGACATGCCGGTGGTGACGGATACCTGTACGTCGGTGAAGGGGCCTGTCGGGTGGGAGCGGAGGCGGGACCAGTCGATGGGGATGCCGGCGCGGGTGGCGAGGGCGAGGGTGGTGGCGGCGAAGCCTTCGGAGAGGGCGAGAAGGATGCCGTGGGTGGTTCTGCGGTGGTGGGCGAGGAGGGCGTGGACGAAGGTCCCGAAGACGACGGGGTCGATCTGGCATTCGTCGTTCTCCATCGGGGCGATGCCCGAGGGGAGGGCGAGCTCCGACTCGAAGAGTGCTACGTGGTGTCGGAACATGCGGGAAGCCCCGTTGGAAGGGTTCCACAGGGTTTCGTTGCCGATGTGGAAGTACTGGCTCATACGCGGCCGCCTCTCAGTTGATCAAGGCCGTGAGCGTACCCGGGGGGTGGGTTTCGGCGTCCGGATTTTGCGGGGTGAGCGCGCGGGGCCCGCGTCGCCGGAGTGGCGGCGCGGGCCCTGAGGGGCGGGCTGGCGTCAGTTCATGATGAGGAGTTGGGTCTGCGAGACGAGCTTGCGGTTCACGCTGGTGCTCTGGACGAAGATGGTGAAGTCGTCGTTGTGGTCGGGCTTGATGCGGACTTCGACGTCGGGGAGGCCGAGGAGGGCGCGGGCCTCGGGGCCGGTGTACACCCGGTCGGTCTTCTTCTCCAGGACCGCGATCTGCTTGCGTGCCTGGACCTTCTCGGACTTGCTCAGCTGGTAGAAGGCGCAGCCGGTCCGGTAGGTGTGTCCGGATTCGGTGACCCATTCGCGGATCGCCGCGTCGCGGGCGACGGGCACCAGGTGATAGGCGGAGGGGTCGACGGGCTTGAGGCCGGCGGCCTTGATGGTGTCCTTGTTGACCGCGTCGGCACCCGTGGAGAAGACGGCGCGAGAACCTCGAATTCCCTTGGTGCGGCCGATCATGAATTTCTCGGTGGCCTCCTGGATGACCTGGCCGGCCTCTTCCAGGCCCTGGGTGCTGGTGGCGTCCCAGATGGCGATGTTCTCCTTCGGGAATCCGCAGTTCATCGCCTCCCGCTTGCCCATCTGGTCCGGCACCAGTACGGCGAGTGTCCAGTTGTCGCCTTGCGTCGAGATCATCTCGGAGACGGAATTCACCAATTCGCGCGCGTTCTTGGTGGGGGAGTCCGGGCAACGGTGACTCGCGTTCTCCTGGCCGTCCGTCAGGATGAACGTCAGGAAGCTGTGGTCGCCGTAGAGTTGCGCCGTCTGCGCCAGCTCGTTCTGGGACTTCAGAGCCGCCGCGAGCAGGGCCGTCATGCCGCCGACGCGGTAGAGCTGCTTCAGGGACGGCATGCGCAGCACGTCCTTGTCGTAGATGACGCATTCCACCTTGTCGGCGAACGCGTACACCGTCACGCGGGTTTCCTGGTCCAGTTCCCTCGACCGTCGGGCAAGGTACTCGATCTGCTGATCGGCGACCTCGACGACTTTACGGCTCAGATGCGACATGGAGGAACTCGCGTCCAACACGAGAGCAACGTGGTTGATGTAGTTCTGGTTTCCGGACAAGGCAGCATCCCCCTCTTTCCGACTGGATGCTCCTAGCCTCTCATCCACCACTGACAATCGACCTCGGACGCCTCGTCGGCTCCTTCCGACGGGCTGAGGATCGGGTGGAAGCCGGCCCGTCAGAGGCACGTGGGTGACGGCTCATTCGGGTCGACTGAAGCGGCGGGCCGCCCACAGCAAGGCGAGGATTCCCGTGACGAGGAGCAGCGCCGCCTCGACGAGGAGGGGCGGTGGCCCGCCCGCCCATTCGATGCCGCTCACGGACGCCTGGTCCGGTACGCGCAGGGCGATGCAGCGGCGGAGCAGGTCCACCGCGTAGGCGAGGGGATTGGCCGCGGCCAGGGTGTGCGCCCAGCCGGGCAGCGAGGAGAGGGGGAAGAAGCCGCCCGAGAGGAACAGGAGGGGCATCATCACCAGACCGAGCAGGGTGTGGAACAGGTCGGGTCGGCTGAGGCTCACGGCCAGGGCCAGGGCCAGGGCGGTGATGGTGAACGAGGCCAGGATCATGGCCGCGAGGAGCAACCCCAGGAGGAGCGGGTCGTAGGGCAGGCCGACGGCGCCGGCCAGGCCGAGCAGTACGGCCCCTTGGACCGTGGCGACGAGGGTGCCGCCGGCGCAGTTCCCCAGGAGGAGCGTGGTGCGGTGGACCGGAGCCATGAGGAGTTCGCGCAGGTACCCGCTCTGACGGTCGGTGATGAGCCGGACGCCGACCATGATGGCGGGTGTCTGCACCGTCATCATCAGGATGCCGGGGAAGAGGTAGGTCTGGTAGCCGACGCCCAGTTGGGAGCGGGGGATGAGGGCCGCCAGTCCGCCTCCCAGGATGAGCAGGTAGAGCGCCGGCTGGAGCAGCATCAGGGCGGTCTGGGTGCGGTACCCGGCCAGGCGCAGGAGATCGCGGTGGATCAGGGCGTGGACCGCGCGGAGTTCGTGTCGCAGGCGGAAGTGCCGCTCGTCGCGGGAGGGGTTCGCCTCGCCCGCGCCGCCGGGGTGCTCGGTGCTTCCCGTGCCCCCCGCGCGGTCGGAGCTTCCCGCGCCGCCGGTGCTGACACCGCGGTCCGGGGACGACGACCCGCCGGTGCCGCCGTGAACATCGGCCTCGTTCGTGTTCTCGGGTTCGCCGGATGCCCTCCGGCTCGCGGTGGTCATCGGCCGCCCTCGGTTTCTGCCCCGGCCTGGATCGGGGCGGGGTGGGTGGCCGGCCGACCGTTCTGTGGAGCGTCGAAGGCGCGGCCGGTGTGGTGGAAGAACACGTCGTCGAGCGTGGGCGGTGTCGCGGAGGCGGCGTGGACGGCGATGTCGTGGCTGCCCAGTGCCGCGCAGAGCCGGGGGATCCAGGCACTGCCGTCCGGAACGCGCAGGCAGACACCGTCCGTGTCCACGGCGACGGAACTCTCGGGTGGCGCGAGCGCGCGGACGATGCGGCGGGCTCTCACGTCGTCGCCGGTGCGCAGCACGACCCGGTCGTCGCCGATCGCGTTCTTCAGGGCGAGGGGTGTGCCCTGGGCGACCAGACGGCTCCGGTCGATGATGGCGATCCGGTCGCAGTTCTCCGCCTCGTCCAGGTAGTGGGTCGTGACGAAGAGGGTGTTGCCGTGCTGCTCGCGCAGTGCGCGTAGATGCTGCCAGACCTGCGCCCGGGCGTGGGGGTCGAGGCCGGTGGTCGGCTCGTCCAGAAAGAGGACCCGGGGGGCGTGCAGCAGCTGGCGGGCGATCTCCAGGCGGCGGCGCATGCCGCCCGACAGGGTGCGGACCGGGGAGCGCCGCCGGTCGCCGAGGCCGGCCGTTTCGAGCACCTCCGCCGTACGGCGCCGGGCGTCGCCGCGACGCATGCCGTAGAGGCGCGCGTGGATGTGCAGGTTCTGCTCGGCCGTCAGGTCCGGGTCGACGGCGCTGTGCTGGAAGAGCATGCCGACCTGTCGGCGCACGGCGTGGGGCTGGGTGGACACGTCGGCGCCGGCCACGGTGGCGTGACCGGCGGTGGGACGGGCCAGCGCGCACAGCAGGGAGATGGTGGTGGACTTCCCCGCCCCGTTCGGGCCGAGGAAGGCGAACGTCTCGCCCTGTGCCACGTCCAGGTCCAGGCCGTGGACGGCATGCGTGGTGGTGCCGTCGGGGCCGGGGTAGCTCTTGACCAGTCCACGGGTGCTGATCGCGTACGGGGGCCCTGGGGCGCGCGGCACGGTGGGCGGCGCGGCGGGGGCGGCGGTCAGGAGGGCGGCGCGGTCGAGAGCGTCGTCACCGGCTTGTCGCTGCATGGGGCTGGTCCTCGTCTCCGGTTCGCCGTCCGTGGTCGCCCGCACCCGGGGCGGGGGAGGGGACCGGGGCCGGTCGCGCGAGATGCGGGCCGACCGCGTCAGGGCGGCCGGCCCGCAGGCGACCGGACCATCGGTCCGGTGCGGTGTGCGGCCGAGGGCGGCCGCACACCGTCAGGAAGTGGTGCGGTAGGAGACCGGCCGGCGACCGTCCCGGGTTAGGGCCGCCGGCCGGATGGTGCAGGCTGTCCTACGCGCAGCTGATGCCGATGCAGACCGTGTTGAGGAGCGTCAGCAGGCCGACGCACTCACAGGTGGCGGCGAAGGGCGCGCCGTCGACGCCGACCGGGTCGGTCTCGGGCAGGGCGTGGAGCTGGGCGAGCAGTTCGATGTCCTGGTTCTCCATGACGTTCTCCTTCTCTGTGAAGTGGCGACAGCCTCTGCTGTCGCTCACACCGGCGGCTGGACCATCCAGTGCCGGGGGTCTGTGTGGCGGATCCGCAGGAGGAAGGCCAGGATTCCGGCCGATCCGTCGCTCCAGCTGGTCGAGACGTCCCCGTACTCGTTGGGGAAGACCACGTGGCCGTGGTGGTGGGCCCTCTCGGCCAGAAGGAGGTGGGCGAGGTCCTCGGCCATGGCGCGGTACTCCGGATCGCCGGTGGCGTCGGCCATGTCGAGGAGGAAGTCACCGTTGCCCGCCAGGCCGTGGCACTGGGTCAGGGCGGCGCGGGAGGAACGCTCCGCGACGGCGTACGTACTGCGGCGGGCGAGGTCGCCGAACCGGTCGTCCCCGGTGGCCTGCCACAGCCGGACGAGGAAGCTGCCGATGCCGGCCGAGCCGTGGCACCAGTACGGAGCGGTGGGCACGTCCCCGGACTGGGCGGGCCACTGAGCCGTCTCGCCGACGCGCACGGCGTTGGCCAGCAGGTTCTCACCGACCTCCACGGCCAGGTCCCGGTGCGCCGGATGTCGGGACACCTCCGACGCGGCGAGGAGGAAGGTGCCGATGCCGGACGTCCCGTGGGCGAAGCCGAGATAGCGCTTGCCGCCCTCGGACGACGCGACCTCGGCGGGGACCGGCCAGCCCACTCCGCCCGCCTCGCGCTGCACGGCGGCGGTCAGGCGGTCGGCCGCGTCGACGGCCAGCTCGGCGAAGCGCGCGTCCCCGGTGCGGTGCCACAGGTGCAGGGCCGCGAGTCCGCTTCCCGCGGAGCCGTGGGTGATGTCGTGGTGGGGTGTCCTCCGCTGGGGCGCCAGTGCCAGGGTCAGCGCGTGGTTCACGAGCCGGTCGTCGTCGATGGCGCGTCCGGCGTCGTAGAGCGCCCAGGCCGTCCCGCGTCCGCCGAAGTGCAGGCCGGGACGCATGGACCGGGGGTCGGTACGGTCCTCGATCCACCGGCCCGCCGCGGCGAGCAGTCCCGGCAGCCTCTGGTCGCCGGTGAGCTCGAAGTACCGCGTCAGGACCGCCAGTACGCCGGCCGCACCCTGCTGCACCGTGCAGGGATCGCTCTCCCCGGACCGCGTGGACACGGGCCAGAGCCGCTGCTCGTCGGACGGGGTCATGGAGTCGACGAGGTGGTCGACCATGCCGGCCACCGCGTCCTGCACGTCGTCGCTCCGCCCGCCAGGGACGGCGGCGACAGGCACAGGGCGGGTCGCGTCCGACGTCCGAAGGGCCTCGCGGGCCCGGGGCGGATCCCAGCGCTCGGCCGGGTCGTCCCGCATCAGCCCGAGGATCATCTCCGTCACGCCGTCCGGCAGCCGCAGCGACCCCGCACAGGCGGCCAGCCACGCGGCGAGCCGCTCCTCCGTGGTTCTGCCGGCCGGAGCCGACCCTTCGTCGGCCCCCGCCCGCGCCTCGTCCGCGTCGACATGGCCCACGGGTGAGGCGGCGGGCGACTCGTCGGGGGTCGCTCCGGGCTTCTCGGCCGTGTGGCCGCGCTTCTCGGCCAGTAGGTTCGGCACCTTCCCGGCCAGGACGAAGCAGGCCGTGGCACCGAGGCTGTAGTAGTCGGCCGTCGGATGCACCGGCGCGTCGGACAGCCGCTCCGGGGCACTGAAACCGGGGGTCCCCACACGGGTCGGCACCGCGGCCTCACCCGTGTGGACCGCGAGCTCCAGGTCGATGAGCCGCAGCTCACCGTCCGGCTGGACCATGACGTTCCCCGGCGTGAAGTCCCGCAGGACGCATCCCCGAGCGTGCGCCGCCTCGACCAGCTCCACCAGCCGTGCGACCTGCGCCAGCGCGTCCGCCCGGTAGCGCTCGCCGCCCACGTCGCGGAAGTGCTCGGCGACCCAGGTCCGCAGCGTCACACCCGGCACTTCCTCCTGCGCCAGGAACACGTGCCCGCCGTGCTCGAACATCCCCAGCGGCTCCGGAGCCAGTCCCAGACCCTTGAGGCGTTCCAGCATGTCGGCCTCGGCGCGCAACCAGTCCCGCACGTCGTACCCGGAGGCGTCGGCCTCCACGTGCGGCCGGGCCTCCTTGATGACCACACCGGCGCCCGTGGTCACGTCGCTGCCCCGGTAGACGCCGCCCTTGTTCGTGTGCCGGATGGCCTCCCGCACGGCGAATCGACCCGCCAGGACCACCGGACCACCCTTGGTACCCCCGCTGCGCGGCGCGACGGCCGCCACAGCGGGGAAGGGACACACGGCCCAGGACGGCGGGGAGTACTGACCCGTGCGCTTGTCCTCGACGGGGTTGCCGTCCGGATCCTCGATGAACCACACGAGCAACCCGTCGTCGGACAGCCGGCGCCGGCCGACGAACGCCCCGTAGCGGTAGTGCACCAGGCTGCGGACGGCGTAGGGCTGGTCGGAGAGGATCCGCGGCCCGGCGAGCCCCGTGGTCGCCCGGTGCAACTCCCGGGCGAGCTCGGCCGCGTCGGCGTCGGAGCGCGGATACACCGTGATGAACTTCCCCGAGTTCCCCCGCGGCGTGGCACGGGAGTTGAGCGCACTCACCTGCTCGAGCGAACGGGCGAACTTGAACCCCGAGGCGTTCTCCAGGAGCACACCGAGGGCTCGGGTGAGAACCGTCGGCGCGGAGGCCGTCGTCGCCGACAGGTGCAGCTTCCACCCCTGCTCCCGACGCGTCCCGGACCGCGGTGCCAGGCGGCACCACATCTCGTCCGCGTCGACCGTCCACCGGGCGTCGGTGGCCGTCGCGCGCAGCTCGTGCCGGAGAATCGCTTCCAGATCAACTTCGGTGGCGTGGCTCGTCATTCGTGTCCCTCTCGACCGTGAGGACCGCTGGCGAGAAGGTGCCCGACCCGGACGCGACTCCAACCAGCACCCCACCGTATTCACCGGATTCAGCGAGCGCAGGGGGGCTGATATCCGAAGAAGAGGCGCGCCCGGCGCAGCCGGAGGCGCACTTCAAACCGTGGCGGGAGTCGACGGGAGGGGCGCGCGGTGCGGCAGCATCGACAAATCCTCGAACACGAGGGGCTCGGAGCAGACGTCGACGGCGAGGCGGCCGAGGACGGGGACATACACCGGGCGGCCGTGCGCGAGGAGGTATACCGGCGCGGCCGGGTACGAGGAGACACACCCCGGGCGGCCGACTTCGAGGAGATACACCGCGCGGCCGAGTGCGAGGAGACACACCGGGCGGCTGTCGGCGAGAGCGAGGAGAAGCGCAGGGAAAAGGAGCGGGTCCGAGGGCGTAGCCTGCCCCCGGACCCTGTCGATGCCGCTCACATCACACGCCGGCACACTTGAGGACCCGGGTCATTCGTCATTGCGTCGCGTCCTGCCTTTGGACCACCGCCGATCGAGCTCGGCGGACCAGATTCGAACTGGCATTTCGACGCACCTGGGCCCGGGCCCGGTCGATCCGGCGATGAGCGGCGCATGCTGAGTCTGGAGCAATAGTCTGAGATTGACCGCGGTCTGCCTCTGCCTGATTGGGCTACCCCGACAGGGAGTGCCGGGGGGAGGGTTCGAACCTCCACTGGAACCGCGGATGTCACGACAAGGCTCAGCTTCAGCTTTGCGCTCCTCGCGCACCCCGGCCGTGTTCTGTGGCCGGGGAGTTCATGGTGTCCCCGCTACCCGAAGAGGTAGCCGAAGACGGCGTCGCCGACCCGCTGGTCGGTGACCTCGGCGCTGTTCGCCTCCTCACGGGCGAACTTCACCGCCTGCTGCAGGTTCTCCACCCGCGCCAGCAGCTCGTTCACCCGCCGGGCCGGCAGCGCGCCCGAGAACTTCACCGTGGTCCAGTAACCGACGGGCACGTCCTCGTAGTACACCTCGACCTGGGCCGGGTGCTTGTCCGTCGCCTCCGCCTTGACGTGGTTGCGCGGCACCTTCTTCGTACGGACCGTCCGCACGACCTCGGTCTTCCACGCGTCCGTCGACGGGTCCTGCGTCCACGACTCGGCGGCGTCCAGCACGGGAAGCTTGCGGACGAACGTGTTGATGTCCGTCAACTGCTTCTCCAGGAACAGCAGATACGCGACCGGAACCCGCGCGACGAGCACCCGACCGTCGACCGTGATGTCCGCCCGGGCCTCGCAGTTCGCCCAGTCCTTGGTGGCCGTCACATCGAAGAGACGGGTCAACGCCCGCGCGGTCTCGCGCAGTACGTCCTCCGCCTTCACCTGCACCAGCGTCGACTCGGGCGGCAGCTGCTCGCCCTCCTCGTCCTTCGGCTGGTAGGTACGGGAGATCCCGGCCAGCAACGCGGGCTTCTGCAGGCCGTGATGTGCCACCGTCAGGTCCTGGTGCGCGCGGGACTTGACGCCCTTCTCCACTGCGATGATCTGGTTCAGTTTCGTTGCCACGTCACCGACCCTAGATCGCGAACACCTTCCAGGAGAAACGATTTTCGACGGAGGCCCGGCCCGGGTGGGAGACACCGGGCCGGAACGACCGTCCGGCCCCTGCCTACACCTCGGGCAGGGAGGGGTCGGGCGTCCAGGGCGCGGGCGCCGACAGAGACCAGCGCTCGTGGTCCCGCCAGGCGCCGTTGATGTACAGGTAGTCCGGGGACAGCCCCTCGTACCGGAACCCCAGCCGCTGGACCACGGCCGAGGACGCCTTGTTCGCCGGCTGGATACTGGCCTCCAACCGGTGCAGCCGCAGCTCGCCGAAGGCGTGCTCCAGCACCAACCCGAGCCCCTCCGTGATGTACCCCCGCCCCGCGGACGGCGCGAAGGCCGCGTACCCGAGCGACGCTCCCTGGTAGCGGCCCCGGATGATCGAGTTGATGTTGACCGTGCCGGCCGCCTCACCGGTCTCCCGCACGCGGATCAGATACCCCCGGTTGCTGCCGTCGTCGAAACGCCGCATCCAACTCCGGAACTCCGCCGCCTGCGACGGAAGCTGCATGAACGGCGCATGGAGCTCCGCACTGGCTCTGACCAGCGAGCAGAACTCGTCCTCGTCGGCGAGGGTGAGCGGACACAGTTCGACGCGCGAAGGTGTAGGGGACATGGGGTCATGCTAGGGGCTGTCCTGCCGATCCTGCCGATCCTGCCGATCCTGCTGATCCTGCCGACCCCGTCGATCCCGGGCGCACGGCTGGAGAGCGTTCTGCCGGTCGACCCGCGCCCATGGCCGTGCGGGCCGCCGCCCGAAGGCGACGGCCCGCATGCGCCGGAGGGAGCCGGCGCTCAGCCGATGGCGAGGCGTGTCTGCCAGTAGCTTCTCGGGGTGAGGATCTCGGTACCGGCTCCGGGGAGCACGGTCCTGGCACCCGCGTACAGGCGGACGCTGCCATTGGCGGGAACGGTCCACACGTCGGGGATGCCGTCCCCCGTCACGTCGGGGGTGCCGACGAGGCGGGGAATGGCGGCGCTGGACCAGCCGCCGGACCCGTAGACGGTGTCCGCGCCGTCCTTGGACGCGGCAGCCGTCGCCAGGGAGGCGAGGTCCACCCCGCCGCCGGCAGCGGGCTTGCCCTTGCGGAGCATCAGCTTTCCGGTCTCCTGACGGAAGACGAGGTCGGTCACCGCGTCACCGTCGATGTCGAGCACGGTGACGATGTCCTGGGTGTTCCACGGCGTCGTGGCCAGCTGCTGAGCCTGCTGGACGGTGGCGCCGTGGTACCCCGTGAAGGCCCACAGCGCGTCGCCGACGGTCACCAGGAAGTCGGCCCTTCCGTCGCCGGTCATGTCGCCCGCCGACATGATCTGGGTGAACGCGGCGGGGCTCGGCGCGTTGGCGGGCAGGAGGATCTCGCGGCGACGGTCGACGTTGACCGCCCCGTATCCGTCCCCGGGGTAGACCCACAGTCTGTCGCCGAGCCGGACCACGAGGTCCTGGAGACCGTCGCCGCCGTAGATGTCGCCGTTGTGGAGTCGCGTGTTCCGCTGTACTTCGGCGGCGCCTCCCCGCAGGCCGAGGAGGTCGCGGCGCGCCACGCGGAGGTGCAGCTGCTCTGGGGCGAGCCGCCGGCCGCCGTCGCCGAACGCGTCGCCCGGGTAAGGGCCAAGGCGGCCGCCGTCGGCCGCACCCTGCGGTACGGCATCCGACTGCACGTCATCACCCGTGACACGGCGGCCGAGGCGTGGCGGGAGGCGGACCGCATACTCGCCGGGTTCGATCCCGACGCGGTACGCGCTTCCCAGGAGCGGTTCGCGCGCAGGGACTCCACCGGCCAGGCGCGGATGACCGCGCTGCACGGCGGGTCCGCCGAGCGCCTCACGGTGGCACCCAATCTGTGGGCGGGAATCGGCCTCGTCCGCGAGGGGGCAGGCACCGCGCTGGTCGGGTCGCACGACGAGGTGGCCCAGCGGCTCTTCGAGTACCGGCAGGCGGGCATCGACGAGTTCGTGCTGTCCGGCTACCCCCATCTCGAAGAGGCGTACCGGGTCGGCGAGGAGGTCGCGCCGCGCCTGCGGGCCCTGGTCGCCGCGGCGCCCGGGACGGTGGCGGCATGACCCTCGTCGACACCCCGGACAAGGTGCCGGCACCGTCCGCCACCGCCGCCCTCGCCGCCTCCGGGCCGCCGGCGCGCCGCGCCTGGGCCGGGGTCGCCGCCCTGCGCTGGACCGCGCTGCGGCTGCTCGCCCTCGCCGTGCTGCTCGCCGCCTGGCAGGCCGTCGTCGCCGCCGGCGTCTGGCCCCGCGTCCTGGTGCCCTCGCCGGGCGAGGTGTGGGGCGCGTTCGTCAGGGCGTCCACCGTGCACGACGGCGTCCGCGGCGTCAGCGGTCACCTGCTCGTGGAGCACCTGGGCGTCTCCCTCCGCCGGATCGCGGTGGGGACCGGCTACGCGACGCTGGTGGGCGTCCCGCTGGGCCTGCTGATCGGCGTGGTGAAACCGCTCGCGGTCGTCCTGGAGCCCGCCGTCACCTTCCTCCGTACGCTTCCCCCGCTCGCGTACCTCTCCCTGCTGGTCATCTGGTTCGGCATCGACGAGTCGCCGAAGATCTGGCTGCTTCTCATCGCCGCGCTGCCGCCGATCGCGGCGGCCACCGCCGCGGCCGTCCGCGGCGTGCCGGACGACCTGGTGGAGGCGGGGCGTGCCCTGGGCGCGGGACGCACGGCGCTGCTGTTCGCCATCCGGCTGCCTGCCGCGCTGCCGGAGATCCTCACCGGGGTACGGATCGCCGTCGGCATCGCCTACACCTCGGTGGTCGCCGCCGAGACGATCAACGGCGTGCCCGGCATCGGCGGCATGATCCGCGACGCCCAGCGCTACAACCAGACCGACGTGGTGATCGCCGGGATCATCGCCATCGGTCTCTCCGGGATCGCCCTCGACGCGCTGTTCCGCGGCGCCGAGCGGATCGCGGTCCCCTGGCGCGGTCGCGCCTGAGCCTCCCCGCTCCCGCTGCCTCCGCCCCTCCTCACCCCACACCACCTCACCTCCTCGTCCCTCACCCGAAGGAACCGTCATGCCCTCTCTCCGCCGCGGCGCCGTCCTCGCCGCCTCCGCCACCGCACTGCTGCTCGCGCTGACCACGACCGCCTGCACGGGGGGCGGGGAGGCGGACGCGGCCGACGGCAAGGTCCGGGTGCGCATCGCGTACCAGGCGATACCCAACGCCGACCTGGTGGTGAAGAACCAGCGGCTCCTGGAGAAGGCACTGCCCGACGCCTCGGTCTCGTGGGTGAAGTTCGACTCGGGCGGCGACGTCAACACCGCCGTGATCGCGGGGGCCGTGGACTTCGGACTCATCGGTTCCAGTCCGGTCACCAAGGGCCTCTCCGCGCCGCTGGACATCCCGTACAAGGTGCTGTGGATCCACGATCTGATCGGTGACAACGAGGCGCTCGTGGCCCGCAAGGACATCGCGTCCGTCGGCGCGCTCAAGGGGCGGAAGATCGCGGCCCCGTTCGGGTCGACGTCGCACTACTCCCTGCTCGTGGCCCTGGAGTCGGCCGGTCTGACGGCCGCGGACGTGACGCTGGTCGACCTCCAGCCCCAGGACGCGCTCGCGGCCTGGCAGCGCGGTGACATCGACGCCGCCTACGTGTGGACGCCGAGCCTGACCGAGCTGAAGAAGGACGGGAAGGTGCTCGTCACCAGCCGGGCGATCGCGGCGGAGGGCAAGCCGACCGCCGACCTGGGCGTGGTGACCGACGCGTTCGCGGCGCAGCATCCCGAGATCGTCGACGCCTGGCTGAAGGCCGAGGACCAGGCGGTGGCGCTCACGCGGAGCGACCCGGGGAAGGCGGCCACGGCGATCGGCGCGGAGCTGAACCTGAGCCCCGACGAGGCGGGGAAGCAGCTCGCCGAACTGGTCCTGCTCTCCGCCCGGGAGCAGCAGGGCGCCGCGTACCTGGGCAAGCCCGGGGCGCCGGGCGGGCTGGCGGCGAACCTGCACGACGCGGCCGTCTTCCTGAAGGGCCAGAAGGCCATCGACGCCGTGCCGGACCAGGCGGTCTTCGGCAAGGCCCTCGCGGTGAAGGAGCTGGCCCGTGTCGTCCGCTGACTCCGGCGGGCGCGCCGCGGACATCGAGCTGTCGGAGGTGACCGTCCGCTACGGCACCTCCAAGGCGCCGGTGACGGCGGTCGCCGACGTGTCCCTGACCGTGGAGCCGGGTGAGTTCGCGGTCCTGGTCGGCCCGTCGGGCTGCGGCAAGACGACGCTGCTGCGGCTGGTCGCAGGCTTCGAGCGGCCCGCCGACGGGACCGTGGCGGTGGGCCGGAAGGTCGGCGTCGTCTTCCAGCAGCCGCGTCTGTTCCCGTGGCGGACGGTGGGCGGAAACCTGGCGTTCGCGCTCTCCCGGCACGGTGTCGCGCGGTCCGAACGAGGTTCCCGGATCGAGGAGCTGCTGGCGCTGGTGGGACTCTCCGGCATGGCCGGGCGGCGGACCTGGGAGCTGTCGGGTGGTCAGCGGCAGCGGGTCGCGATCGCCCGGGCCCTCGCCGCGGAACCCCAGATCCTGCTGATGGACGAGCCGTTCGCCGCTCTGGACGCGCTGACCCGGGAGCGTCTTCAGGAGGAGGTCCGCGCGCTGGCCTCCACCGGCGGGACGACGGTCCTCTTCGTGACGCACTCGGCCGAGGAGGCGGTCGTCCTGGGCTCGCGCGTCCTGGTGATGGCGGCCGATCCCGGCCGCCTGGTCGCCGACATCGCGGTGCCCCTCCCCCGTGAGCCGGACACGGACGTGGCGGCCCTGCGCGGCACCCCGGCCTTCGCCGCGCTGCGCGCGGAACTGGCGTCGGCCGCGCGGAGTCCGGTGGCGCCCTGACCGTTACCCTTGCGCCGGACGCGAGGAGGAACCATGGCGCGGATGCCGTCGGCCGAACGACGCAGGCAGCTGGTCGAGGCGGCGATCAGGGCGATGACCAGGGACGGGGTGGCGCGGACGACGACGCGGTCGATCTGCGCCGAGGCGGGTGTGTCGCTGAGCGTCTTCCACTACTGCTTCGAGTCCAAGCAGGCACTGCTGGAGGCGGCGATCGAGACGATCACCGGGAACTACGTGGCGCGGGTGATGTCGGCGGTGGTGCCGGGCAGCACGCTGCGGGAGACGGTCCGGGGGGCGCTGCAGACGTACTGGGACCATGTGACGGCGCATCCCGGCGAGCACATGCTGACGTACGACCTGACCCAGTACGCGCTGCGGGAGCCGGGGTTCGAGCACCTGGCGCGGGCGCAGTACGACCAGTACGTGGCGTCGGCGGAGGCGTTGATCCGGCAGGTCGGCGCGGGGCGGGGGTTGGAGCCGCGGGTGCCGGTGGAGGTGCTCGCGCGGTATCTGGCGGCGGCGATCGACGGGTTGACGCTGCAGTTCCTGGTGCTCGGCGACGCCCGCGCGGCGGACGGCCATCTCGACCTGACGGCTGATCAACTCGTTTCCCTGATAGAGGGTTGAGGAATCGAGGGAGATTCCGCAATCACCAACAGGTCATTTGACCCGGACTCTTGACTCACTCCTCCGACACCGCGATCCTCGGGGCGCCCGGTACTCCCCCACCGTCCGGAGGCATCGCTGATCATGACTCGACCCTTTACGCGCGGGACCGGCGGCAGATCCGCCCTCCTGGCGCTGTTCCTCGCCCTGGCGGCCGTGCTCTTCGGCTCCGCTCCGGTCCCCGCCGCCGACGCCGGCGGCGGGTGGTGGGAGCCCACGTCCCGGCCCGCGGCCGACTCGCAGATCAACGTCACGGGCGCCCCGTTCAAGGGGACGGACGCCCAGGGCAAGGTGCGCGGGTTCGTCGACGCGCACAACCACCTGATGTCCAGCGAGGGCTTCGGCGGCCGGATGATCTGCGGCAGCCCGTTCTCGCCCGCGGGCGTCGCCGACGCCCTCAAGGACTGTCCCGAGCACTATCCGGACGGTTCGGGCGCCCTCTTCGAGCACCTCACCGGCGGCGACAACGGGAAGCACGACCCGGTCGGCTGGCCCACGTTCAAGGACTGGCCGGCGAACAACTCCCTCAGCCACCAGCAGAACTACTACGCCTGGGTCGAGCGCGCCTGGCGCGGCGGCCAGCGCGTGCTCGTCAACGACCTGGTGACCAACGGGCTCATCTGCTCGCTCCTGCCCCGTGACCGGAGCTGCGACGAGATGACGGCGATCCGTCTGGAGGCCCGCAAGACGTACGAGATGCAGGACTACGTCGACGCGATGTACGGCGGCCCCGGAAAGGGCTGGTTCCGGATCGTCACGAGCGCAGCCCAGGCCCGCTCGGTGATCGAGCAGGGCAAGCTCGCGGTCGTGCTCGGCGTGGAGACCTCCGAGCCCTTCGGCTGCAAGCAGATCCTGGACGTCGCCCAGTGCGGGCAGGCGGACATCGACAAGGGCCTCGACGAGCTGTACGCGCTCGGCGTGCGCAGCATGTTCCTCTGCCACAAGTTCGACAACGCGCTGTGCGGCGTGCGGTTCGACAGCGGGACGACGGGCGTGGCGGTCAACATCGGCCAGTTCCTGTCCACGGGCACCTTCTGGACCACGGAGAAGTGCGCGGGGCCGCAGCACGACAACCCGATCGGTCTCGCCGCCGCGCCCGCCGCGATGGCCGAGAAGCTGCCGCCGGGGGTCGCCGTGCCCTCGTACGCCTCCGACGCCAAGTGCAACACGCGCGGTCTCACGAGGCTGGGCGAGTACGCGCTGCGGGGCATGATCGACCGCGGGATGATGCTGGAGCTCGACCACATGAGCGTCAAGGCCGCCGGGCGGGCGCTCGACATCCTGGAGGCCGAGGAGTACCCGGGCGTCCTCTCCAGCCACAGCTGGATGGACCTGGACTGGACCGAGCGGCTGTACCGTCTCGGCGGGTTCGCCGCCTCCTACATGCACAACGCCGAGGGGTTCGTCGGCGAGGCGTCGCAGAAGGCCGCCCTGCGCAAGAAGTACGGGGTCGGCTACGGCTACGGCACGGACATGAACGGTGTCGGCGGCTGGCCGGGCCCGGTCGGGAACGACGCGCCGAACGCGGTGAAGTACCCGTTCCGCAGCTTCGACGGCGGCTCGGTGCTCGACCGCCAGGTCACCGGTGAGCGGACCTGGGACCTCAACACGGACGGCGCGGCGCACAACGGCCTCGTGCCGGACTGGGTCGAGCAGATCCGGCTCAGCCCCGGCGGACCGGGCGTCGTGGACGAGCTCTCGCGGGGCGCCGAGTCGTACCTGACCACGTGGAAGCGGACCGAGGACCACGAGCCGGGGGTGAACCTCGCGGCGGGCCGGCCCACCGGGGCCAGCACGTCGGAGTGGTGGAACCCGTTCGTCAGCTTCGCGCCCGGCCGCGCGGCCGACGGCGACACCGGGACCCGCTGGGCCAGCGAGTGGTCGGACGACCAGTGGTGGCAGGTGGACCTCGGCTCCGCGCACCGGATCGGCCGCGTCTCGCTGGACTGGGAGCGGGCGTACGCGCGGGAGTACCGGATCGAGCTGTCGGACGACGGCGCGAACTGGCGGACCGCCTGGTCGACCCAGACGGGTGACGGCGGCTACGACACGGCCGAGTTCGCCTCGCAGTCGGCGCGGTACGTGCGGATCCACGGGGTGCGGCGGGCGACCCAGTGGGGCTACTCGCTCGTCGAGGTGAGCGTCAAGAGGTCCTGAGACCCGGGCACGCGAGGAGGGGCCGGCCGGATCGGGTGATCCGGCCGGCCCCTCCGTGTGCCGTCCCGCGCCGTTACAGGGTGCGGCAGAGCAGGGCGTCGGGGGTCTTGCCCTTGGCCCAGGCGCCGGTGAAGGCGATCCCGGCCGCGTACTCGCCCTCGGCGCACTGCCCCTTGTAGTTGCCCTCGGCGAACTCGCCGCCCGGCTGCCCGGCCGGACGGTTGTCGCCCCGGTCGAACCAGACCGTGCGGCCCGTCACCGGCAGGGCGCGGGCGGCGCCGGTGCACAGGACGGCGGAGACGGCCTGGCCGCGGACGCTGTAGCCGGTCATGAACTGGTCCCGGGGGCACTGGAGTTTGCTGTAGCCGCCGGCCCAGTCGCCCTCCTTGACGAACCGCTCGTCGGTCACGACGGTCAGCGGCCCGCCGGGGGCGGCGAGCCGGGGAGCCCCGGCGTCCGTGCAGAGGCCGCGTCCGTCGCGATGGGCGAGGCCGACGAGCCGCTGGCCGTCCGGGCACACGCCCTTGCGGGCGCCCTGGTCCCAGTCGCCGCGGGCCCGGGTGCGCAGCGACTGCACCGCGTCGGCGTGGTCGAGGTTCAGCATGTCCCAGGTGTCCCCGGCGGGCACGGGCCCGGTGCGGCCGGGGGCCGTGACAAGTCGCCGCCAGTCGTCGGCGCGCCAGTCCGGGCCGTCGAGGATCCCAGATCGGCGGCCCTGGGTGTCGTAGTCGAGGAGCTTCCAGCGCCCGTGGCCGCTGAAGCCCACCAGGGGCCAGTAGGCGAAGTCCGCGTCGTTCGCGATCAGGTCGTCGACGAAGTTGCCGAACCAGGCGCGGGCCTTCGGGTCGGTCTCGTCGGCTCCGATGCCGAACTCGCTGATCCACACGGGTGCGGTGTAGTGGCGCCCGGTGTCGGCCGAGACGAAGAACGCCTGGCGGCGCAGGGTCGCGAAGAGGTCGTCGCGGGAGAGTTCCTGGTAGCGCCAGTCGTGGGTCTCGCCGGTGCCGGTGGCCCCGGTGTGGTTCGGGCCCGTGTAGCCGTAGAAGTGCGCGGAGTAGACGAGCTTGTCCGAGGCCACGAGGGTGTGGGAGAGGGTGCGGGCGGGCTCCAGGGTCGGGCGCCAGTGGAACAGGCCGTCGGCCGGGATGCCCTGCCAGTTGATGCCCTCGACGACGACGAGGAGGTCGGGGTTGGCCTCCGTGAGGAGCCGGTCGCCGAGGCGCTGGGTGGCCGCCCACCAGTCGTGGCCGTCCCCCCGGCCCCAGTTGGCGTCGTCGGTGATGGTGCGGCGGACCTCGTTGTAGAGGTCGGCGCCGACGACCCGCTTGTTGTCCTTGTACCGCCTGGCCAGGAAGAGCCAGTCCTCCTCCCAGCGGGCGGTGGTCTGGCTGGTGTTCCACCGTTCGTTGCCGTCCAGGCCGCAGCACCAGCGTGAGGTGTTGGTGTGGTCGTTGAGGACGACGGCGAAGCCCTCGGCCGTGGTGGCGGCGATCACCGCGTCGAAGACCTGGAGCGGGGTCCTGCCGCGGAGCTGCGGGTTGGCCGCGACCGCCGCGTCGGGGACGGGCCGCTGGTCGTGGAGCATCTCGTTCGAGAACGGCAGACGGATGCTGTTGATGCCCAGGGCGTGGAAGTCGGCGAGGATGCCGGCCACGGGTGCGCGGTCGAGACCGAGCGGGAGCTGGTCGGACTTCTCGGCGTCGTGATGGTTCGCCGGGTCGGCGATGTCTCCCGAACCGTTCCACGAGCCCTGCGCGCCGTGCCAGTTGGCCGATTTCAGCTTGAACCGGTCGCCGTCCGCGTCGACGATCCAGCGGCCCCGGGTGCTGAGCGGGGGCGTCCAACTGTCCGCCAGGGCGGCTCCCGCCGAGAGCCCGGCCGGGGTGGTGCCGGCCGCGGGGGCGGGGGTGGTCACGGATGCGGACACTGCCGGCGTTCCGGCAGCCAGGAGGGCCGCGGCGAGCGCGGCCCCCAGGAGTGTTCTCTTCACGGTGCCCTTCGGAGGGTGTGAGGGGTGGCGAGTGGGACGAGTGGGACGAGTGGCTCGGAGGGGAGTGAGCGGGAGGGACGGTGAGCGGTACGAGGTGGGCGCGGGGGGTCCGTGCGGGGCCGTCAGCCGGCCGTCGGGCCGGTCCAGTCGGCGGGGACCCGGGCGAGCCGAACCCGCTGGGGGTGGTCGCCGACGTCCACCGAGGCCACGCGCTGCCCGGTGGCGAAGTCGATCGCGGTGACCCGGTCGGAGCCGCTCTCGGAGATGACACAGGAGCGGCCGTCGCCGCTGACCGTGGCCCAGTACGGCTTGGAGGCCGGCACGAGCGGACCCTGCCGGAGGCTCTCCCGGTCCACGACGGTGGCGTAGTCGTCCATCGTCCCCGCGACGCACAGCTTGGTGCCGTCGGGGCTCATCGAGAGACCGTGGTGGCGCGAGTCGTTGACCCATGTGGTGCGGTCGGGGTTCGTCCCGGGGTTCCCGGGGAGGTTCTTGAGCCGGGTGATGCGGTCGGACGCGACGTCGTACTCCAGGAACCCGTTCAGGAACGAGACCTGGAAGTAGACCTTCTTCTCGTCCGGCGTGAAGACCAGCGGGCGGACGGCGTCGGACAGGTCCCCGCGGCCGAAGGCGTCCAGACGGTCGCGCATGTCGATGACGCGGACGGTCTCGAAGGTCCGGGCGTCGACCACGGTGATCCTGCGGTCCCCCTTCGTCCAGTCGAGCCAGGGGGCGTCGAGGGCGGTGGTCACCTCGCCGATGGACATGTTCCACAGCAGGCCGTCGGAGGTGAAGACGTTCTCGTGCGGCTTGTCGCCCGTCTTGAACGAGCCCAGCTCGCGACCGGTGGACACATCGAGGACGTGCACGGTGTTGGCCGTGGAGGCGGAGACCGCGACGCGGGTGCCGTCGGGCGACACGGCCATGTGGTCCGCACGGTAACCGGCCACGGGAAAGCGCCAGTTGATCCGCCCCGTGCGTATGTCCAGCGAGACGACGTCGGCGAAGCTGGGCCGGGAGACCACCATGGCCGAACCGTCGGGCGTCGCGTACATGTCGTCCACGAACTGGTCGTGTCCCTCCCCCGGGCCGCTGCGCACGCCGAGGAAGTACGCGAGCCGGATCGGGTTCAGGTGGATCTCGCGCAGCCGCTGCTCCTTGTCGGGGATGACGTCGACCCGTCCGACACGCCGGAAGTCTCCCCGGGACTCGATGACGTCGGCGGTGCCGTCCCAGTTGTTGCCGACGAACATCACCTCGCGCAGCCCGGCGCCCGGGGCGGACGCCGGCGATCCGGGAGGCGTGGCGGCGGTGGGCGCGGCGGATGCGGAACCGGCGCCCGCGGACGCGGCGACGAGGGCGAGGGAGGCCGCGAGGGCTCCGAGGAGACGGCGGGTCCCGGACGTGCGGGGAGAGGGCATGGGGGTCCTTCTTCCGTGACGCGACGATGACTTACCGGAGGTAACCATGGACACGTCATGCCCACAAGCCCCTGTCACGCCCCCCTTCACGCCACGCTCCGCACCCCCCTCGCGCAGGGTCGGCCCCCGGTGCGGGACCATGGAATCCGGAACGCAGAAGGGACGGAACGGACGATGAGGCACCGCAGTGTCGCGGACCTGATGACGCCGGCCGCGGTCGCGGTTCAGCGCGGGACCTCGTTCAAGGAGATCGCGAGGCTCCTCGACGAGTACGGCATCACCGCGGTCCCCGTGGTGGACGACGACAACCGCCCCGTCGGCGTGGTGTCGGAGGCCGACCTCCTGCGCCGGCACTCCGCGAAGGGCGGCCCCAGCACCGCCGAGGCCATGATGTCCAGCCCCGTCGTCACGGCCCGCCCGTCGTGGACCGCGGTCGAGGCCGCCCGCCTGATGGAGCGCCAACGGGTGAAGCGGCTGCCGGTCGTCGACGCGGACGGACGGCTCATCGGCGTCCTCAGCCGCAGCGACCTCCTCCAGCTCTTCCTGCGCCGCGACCGCTCGATCCAGGAGGAGATCCGCGAGGACGTCCTCGTCCGCATCCTGCGCCTCGCCCCCTCCGCCGTCCACATCGACGTCGACGAGGGCCGCGTGACCCTCAGCGGCACCCTGGAACGCAAGACGCTCGGCCCGATCCTCGTCCGCCTCTGCGAGACCGTGGACGGCGTGGTGGAGGTCGTCGACCGCCTGGTGTTCGAGGGCCCGGAGGGGACGCCGGAAGCGACGGGTGCGGCAGGAGCCGCCGGGCAGGGCTGAGAGGTGTGGGGGCGATCAGGCCGATCGGGTGCCAGGCGCCGTGAGCCCGGCGCGATCGGCAGAACACCCCCAGGGGGTGTCCGCACGCCGCGACACACCCCGAGCCCGGCCGGGTGGCCGTAGCGCCCCGGCCGGGTTCCCGTACCGGTCGGCGGTCCCGTCAGGACACCGCCTCCGGCCAGCCGTAGCCGGGACCGGTGTGCTGGGGCACCGTCCCGGCGCCCACGGCCTCCATGTCCCGGTTGGCCTCCCGCATGAGCTTGCCGGCCAGGTCCTTCATCGCGCGGCTCGCGGCGAGCTCGTCGCCGATCGCCGGTACGTCCACGTCCCCCGGGTTGCACCGGGCGGTGCCGTGGCCCGTCAGGGTCGTGGTGCCGGTGGTGAGTCGGGCCTCGGCCTTCGTGCGGCCGCCGTCCTCCACCACTTCCACGCCGACCTTCCACTCCAGAGTGCGGGTCATGGTCTGCCTCCTCGCACCGTCGGGCCGCGCGGAACCGAGGCACGGCCCCTTCCGATACTTCCAGCATCCATCGCCGTGGGCCGCGGTGCACGGGGACGTCGGGGCGGGCCGTGCCGTCGCGGTCGCGGGCCGTGCCGTGCCGTCGCGGGCTGTGCCCGCCGGGAACTCAGGGTGCGCGGAAGAGGCGGGGAAAGCGGGGCGCGAGCCAGGGCTTGCGCCCCCAGCCGAGCGCCCGGCCGCGGGCGATCGCCGGCCAGGGGTCGATCCGGCCGAGGGCGAGCAGCAGGAAGGTGACGGGCTCGGTGAGGATCGTGCAGTCCGGCCGCGCGGGCGGCTCGTGGTCGACCCGGACGCGCCCGTCCGTGACCGTGACACCGAAACCGGAGCCGCTCCGGAGCCGTACCGCGAAGGTCGCCGTGAGCCCGGCGACGGCTTCGGGGTCCGTCACCGTCGGCATCGCGTGGGTCATGAACGGCAGGCTGAGCTCGACCCGGTGCGCGTCGAGCATGTGCGGGCGGCCGAGGGCCAGGGCGAGGTCGTAGCCGTGCCCGAGCATGTGGGTCAGCAGGTACGAGCCCAGGACCGCCGGGCTCATCCGGCCGAGCGGGGTGGTGAGGAGCTCGTCGTGGTCGCGCTGCTCGACGGCGTCGAGGAAGGCGGCGGCCTGGGCCGTGATCATCTCTGCGAGGGGCCCGGGCTCCCTCTCGTCGAAGCCCGCGAGGGCCCGTTCGTTCGCCTCGGCCAGGCTTCCGGGGGTTCCGTCGCCGTACGGCCGCTCGTGGCCGGCGGCGAGGTCGGCCATGAGCGCGTTCGCCTGGGCCAGGTGGGCCGCGGCCTCGCCGACGGTCCAGGTGGAGCGGGGTACGGGCAGCGCTCCGCCGCGCCCCGGATCGGCGCCCTGCGAGCGCAGCACGGCGGCGATGTCCTCGGCCGTCGCCCGTATCGCCTCCGCGAGCCCGCCGGGAAGCACCCCGCCCTTGAGCACCGTCACTGGATCCGCCCCTCGACCGCCTCCGGCGGCTCCTCGTGGAGTGCCGATGGGGAAGGACCGTACCAGCGAGTAGCCCCGAGCGGCAGGCACCGCCCGCACCCTCTGCGGCCGGCCGCACCGTCCCGTCGGGGTGGCCCTGACGGCGTGCCCGCGCCCGGCATGACCGGCAGCACATCGCCTAGAGTGCTCGTGTGCCGTCGTACAGCATTGGGCAGGCAGCGCAGCTGCTCGGAGTGAGTTCGGAGACCGTTCGCCGGTGGGCGGACGGCGGCCGGCTGGCCATGGAGCGGGACGGAGCCGGCAAGCGGGTCATCGAGGGAACGGCGCTGGCGCGTTTCGCCCAGGAGCGCGGGGCGGGGCTGCACGCCGTCCCCGAGGACGAGGTCACCACCTCGGTGCGCAACTCCTTCGTCGGGATCGTCACGGGGGTGCGGGTCGACGACGTGGCCGCCCAGGTGGAGGTCCAGTCGGGCCCGCACCGGCTGGTCTCGCTGGTGACGCGGGAGGCCGTGGAGGAGCTGGGGCTCGACGTCGGCGTCACGGTGACGGCCCGGGTGAAGTCGACGAGCGTGCACATCGACCTGCCCTGACCGGTCGGGTGCGCGGGCCGTCAGCGGCAGAAGAGCGCGGCGCGCAGGTCGGCCTTGTGGTCGAGCCGCGCGAGGTCCCGGCCGGTGAGCGTCTCGATGCGTTCGACCCGGTAGTGGACCGTGTTGACGTGGACGTGGAGGGCCTCGGCGGTCCTGGCCCATGAGCAGTCGTGTGCGAGGAAGACCTCCAGGGTCTCCAGGAGCATCGTTCCCGACCCCCGGCCCGCGCCGAGGAGGGGGCCGAGGACCGTCTCGCTGTACGCGTTCCGCACGTCGGCGGGGATGCCGGCCAGCAGTTTGCCGAGGCCGTCGAGATCGCCGAGACCGGCGACGCCGGGGGCCGACGGGTCCGTGGCGCGGGCGGCGGCCAGGGCGTAACGGGCTTGGCCGAGCGAGGCGTTCAGCTGCTCCGGGGCGGTGGCCGGCGCGCTGACGCCGGCGTGCAGGGGGACGTCCGGGCCGCAGGCGTGGACGAGCGGCCAGGCGTCTCCGAGACGTTCCCTCACCTCGGTCGCCGCCTTCCTCTCGTGTGCGACGACCGCCGTCGCCTCGCCGCCGGGGCCGTCGGCCACGGCGAAGGTGACGGACGGGACGTGGCGGAGGGCCTCGCCCAGCGCGGCGGCGGCGCCGGTGCCGGCTTCCGCGTGCGGTTCCGTGGCCGCGGCGACCACGGTGTAGGCGTCGGCGCCGGCGAGGCCGCAGGACTCCAGGGCCTGGCGCACGCGGTGGGCGTCGAACCGCACGGTGCCCATCGCGTCGGCGAGCTCCGCGAACGCCCCATCGTTCGCGGCGCGTTCGCGGTCCCGGCGGCGTCGGTGGCGGCCGAGGAGTTCGGCTATCTCCTGGAGGACCCGCGGCGGCACCTGCCCCGCCTCGGGCAGGTGGAGGTGCCAGGTGTCGTAGACCGTGCCGTCGGCCTCGACGCGTACGGTCGTGCCGTGTCCGGCGCGCACCGCCTCCGCCGCCCGCCGGGCGGACAGGGCCGCCGGAGCCGCGCCGGTCCGGGCGACCGTGCGGCCGGCCGCGGTCAGCAGATGGCAGGCGGGCGTGCCGAGGTGGGCGAAGGCCCTGTCGAGCAACTCCCCCGTCGTCGCGCCGCCCTCGAAGGCCCGGTCCAGGTCCAGGCGGACGTTCTCGGGCAGGGCGTAGTGGTCCGTGGGGCGCCGGCTGAGCTCGCCCCACTGCCGGAGGTAGACCGCCTCGGTGATCGCCCGGAAGCTGGTGTGGGCGGGTACGGAGATCAGCGCGACGCGGTGTCTCCGGCATGCCTCGGCCAGTTCGCGCGGCACCTCCCCGTGGGTCTCCTCCCCCGCGAGCAGCGCGACCGCGCCCGCGTCGCGCAGGGCGGACACGAAGCGCTCGGTCTTGGCGGCGCCGGTGCCCGGGCTCCACCACACGAGGCCGCTGAGGACGATCTCCCCTGACTGGAGGAACCGGGCGGGGTCCTCAAGATCGGTCGCCGTCACCCCGCCGATCTCCTGGCCGAGCAACGCCTCGTCGCCCCAGACGAGGGAGAGGTCCAGACGGTCCAGACGGAGGAGGTGGTCGACGTGCATCAGTGACTCCTAGCGCGGTCGCGGGAGGGGCCCGCACTCACATTCACGAGGCGAATGCGAGATGAGTCATCGTAAATGCCCGGTGGCGGGCGGGAAACAGCTCTTGGTCGATCGTCCAGGGCGCAGCCTCGCGAGGTGGACGATTTCCGGGTTCCCGTCCAGTCGTGCCGCCCGCGCCCGCCCGGCTTCACTGGCCTGAAGGCACCGGTCGGAAGGCATGGGGAACGGATGGATCTGAACACGATCACGGACGTGCGGGATGCGCGGCGACGTGAGCCATGGCGGCCCGGCGACGCGTGGCTCGGCGGCGGCACGTACCTCTTCTCCGAACCTCAGCCGGGGCTGCGGCGGCTGATCGACCTCGGCCGGATGGGCTGGGAGCCCCTCATCCGGCACACGGACGGGTCCCTGGAGATCGCGGCGACGTGCACCATCGCCCAACTGTCGCGCTACGGGCGGAAGTCGCTCGACGCGCGAGCGGCTCCGCTGTTCGAGCAGTGCTGCCGGGCGTTCCTCGCCTCCTTCAAGATCTGGAACATGGCGACCGTCGGCGGGAACCTGTGCAACGCCCTGCCCGCCGGGCCGATGATCTCGCTCGCCGCCGCGCTCGACGGAACGTGTCTCCTCCAGGCGCAGGACGGCTCCCTCCGTGAGGCCAAGGTCGTCGACTTCGTCCTCGGCGCGGGCGCCAACGACCTCGCGGAGGGCGAGCTGCTCCGCTCGGTGACCCTGCCCGCCCGAGCCCTGGAGTGCCGTACGGCGTTCCGGCAGGTCTCGCTGTACGGGCTGGGCCGCTCCGGCGCGCTGGTCACGGGGACGGTCGACCCCGTCGACGGTTCGCTGGCGGTGACGGTCACCGCCGCGACCGTCCGCCCGTTCCAGTTCTGGTTCCCGCTGCCGCCGAGCCGCGAGCGCCTCGCCGCGGCGATCGACGAGACGGTGGCGCCCGACGCGTGGTTCGACGACATCCACGGCCTTCCCGAGTGGCGCAGGCACATGGGCCTGCGCCTCGCCGAGGAGGTCCGCCGCGAACTCACCTCGTCCCGCCGCCCCGAGGAAGGTGCCCTGTGAGCTTCGAACTCCACGTCAACGGCCGGCCGTCCGACGCCGAGCCGCGCGCCGGCCAGTGCCTGCGCACGTACCTGCGGGAACGCGGCTGGTTCGGCGTCAAGAAGGGCTGCGACGCGGGGGACTGCGGCGCCTGCACCGTGCACGTCGACGGCGAGCCCGTCCACAGCTGTCTCTATCCCGCCGTGCGGGCCGAGGGCCGGTCCGTCACGACGGTGGAGGGTCTCGCCTCGCCGGGCGGCGAACTCCACCCCGTGCAGCAGAGGTTCCTCGACGCACAGGGCTACCAGTGCGGGTTCTGCACCGCCGGGTTCGTCATGACGACCGCCGCCCTGGAGGCCGAGCGGGGCACCCCGCACGACGACGGCAAGCTCGACGACCTCCCCCGGGCCTTCAAGGGCAACATCTGCCGCTGCACCGGCTACCGGGCGATCGAGGACGCCGTCCGGGGTGTCCGGCACACCGAACGGCCCTGTGCCGGAAAGGCGGTGGGCCGGAACGTCGGGGCGCCGGCCGGACCGCAGGTCGTCACCGGCACCGCCCGCTACACCTTCGACGTCGACGTGCCCGGCCTGCTCCACATGAAGCTGCTGCGCTCCCCGCACCCGCACGCCCGGATCGTCGCGATCGACCGCTCGGCCGCCCTGCGCGTGCCGGGGGTGGTCGCCGTCCTCACCCACGAGGACGCCCCGCGGACGCTGTACTCCTCCGCCCGCCACGAGCACCCCACCGAGGACCCCGACGACACCCGCGTCCTCGACGACGTCGTCCGGCACGTCGGACAGCGCGTCGCCGCCGTCGTCGCCGACAGCGAGCAGGCGGCCGAGGAGGGCTGCCGCCGCATCGAGGTGACCTACGAGCAACTCCCGTACGTCACCGACCCCGAGGAGGCCATGCGGCCCGGCGCCCCCGTGATCCACGCCGGCAAGGGCCCCGAGGTGCGCATCGCCCGCGTGGAGGACAACGTGGCGGGCGAGGTGCACGGCGAGATCGGGGACGTCGAGCAGGGCTTCGCCGAGGCCGCCGTCGTGTACGAGGAGACCTTCCGCACGCAGCGCGTGCAGCACGCCAGCCTGGAGACGCACGGCTGCGTCGCGTTCTTCGAGCCGAAGGAGGACGGGAGCGGGGAGCGGCTCACCGTCCGCTCCTCCACCCAGACGCCGTTCCTGACCCGGCGGGCGCTCTGCGCGCTGTACGGCCTCCCGGAGGACGAGGTCCGGGTGGTCGCGGGCCGTGTGGGCGGCGGCTTCGGAGGCAAGCAGGAGATGCTCACCGAGGACGTCGTGACCCTCGCCGCACTGAAACTGCGCAGGCCGCTGAAGCTGGAGTACACCCGGGCCGAGCAGTTCCACGGTGCCACCACCCGCCACCCCTTCTCCATCCGCATCAAGGTCGGGGCCCGCGCCGACGGCACCCTCACCGCGGTGCAGATGCGCGTGGTGTCGAACACCGGCGCCTACGGCAACCACGGGCCGGCGGTGATGTTCCACAGCGTCGGGGAGTCCTTCGCCGTCTACCGCGCCCCGCACAAGAAGGTCGACGCGTACTCCGTCTACACCAACGTGGTCCCGGCCGGCGCCTTCCGCGGGTACGGCCTCGGCCAGGTCACGTTCGCCGTCGAGTCCGTCATGGACGAACTCGCCCGGCGCCTGGACATCGACCCGCTCGCCTTCCGCGAGAAGAACGTCATCGGGCCCGGCGAGGGCATGCACAGCCCCATCGGAGAGGAGGAGGACCTGCACATCGCCTCGTACGGCCTCGACCAGTGCCTGTCCGTCGTCCGCAGGGCCCTCGACGAGGACCGGGGCACCGACGAGGCCCCCGAGGGGTGGCTGGTCGGGCAGGGGACGGCGCTGGCGATGATCGCCACCGGGCCGCCCGGCGGCCACTACGCCGACGCCCGGGTCTCCCTCCTGGAGGACGGGACGTACGACATCGCGGTCGGCACCGCCGAGTTCGGCAACGGCACCACGACCGTCCACCAGCAGATCACCGCCGGGGCCCTGAACACCACCGAGGACCGGCTGGCCGTCCGCCAGTCCGACACCGACGTCGTCCGGCACGACACCGGCGCCTTCGGCTCCGCCGGAACCGTGGTCGCGGGCAAGGCCGTCCTCCTCGCCGCCGGCTCCCTGGCCGAGCGGCTCCGGACCCTCGCCGCCCGGCACACCGGCGTCGCCCGGCACCTGTGCGTCCTCGGGGCGGAGTCCGTCGACTGCGCCGGGCGCACGGTGACACTGAAGGAGCTGTACGAGGCGGGGCACGCCCTCGGCGCGGCGGAGGAGCTCGCGGCCGACGGGCACTGGGGCGGCTCACCGCGCTCGGTCGCCTTCAACGCCCAGTGGTTCAAGGTCGCCGTCGATCCGGGCTCCGGGGAGATCCGCATCCTGCGCAGCGTCCACGCCGCCGACGCCGGCAAGGTGATGAACCCGATGCAGTGCCGGGGCCAGGTCGAGGGCGGCGTCGCCCAGGCCCTGGGCGCCACGCTCTTCGAGACCGTCCGGACCGACGAACGCGGCGAGGTGACCACGGCCGCCTTCCGCCGCTACCGCCTCCCCCAGTACGCCGACGTCCCCCGGACCGAGGTGCACTTCACCGAGACCAGGGACGCGATCGGCCCGCTCGGGGCGAAGTCGATGAGCGAGAGCCCCTTCAACCCCGTCGCCCCGGCCTTCGCCAACGCGCTGCGCGACGCGACCGGCATCCGCTTCACCGAGCTGCCGCTGACCCGCGACCGCGTCTGGCTCGCGCTCGACCGCCAGGCTCGGGGCGTCGGCCGAAGGACCGGGGAAATATGAGGCCGCTTCTCGTAGCAAGCTCACAAATCCTTGCGGCTAGGGCTACTTCGGGTGGCAAACACGGTTCTCCGCTCCGACGGTCGGGTATCACTGCGCGCAGCCGCCGTACCGACCGCCCGAGGGGGCCGACGATGAGCCGACCGACCACCGCACCCCGCCCCGCACCCGGAACCGCACCCTCACCCGCCTCCTTCGCCGTCTGGGGAGAGGTGGCACGCCCCGCCACCTTCACCGTCGCCGACCTGCGCGGGCGGTGGGAGCAGCATCGCGCCGAGGTCGTCTTCGACTGCGCCACGGCGGGGCCCCAGCACCACACGTTCGTCGGACCGCTGCTGCGCGAGGTCATGGCCGGGGTGGCCCCGGGCTTCGATCCCGCCCGCCGCAAGGAGCGCTCGCGCTTCCTGGTGTCGGTGAGCGGCGGCGACGGGCATCACACGGTCCTGTCCTGGGCGGAGATCGACGCCGACTTCGGCAACGCGCCGGTGCTCCTGGCGACCCGCATGGACGAGGAGGAGCTCGACACGGCCGGCGCCCAGCTCGTCGTCCCGTCCGACCGCTGCGGCGCCCGCTACGTCAGCGCCGTCTCGGGTATCTGGATCGGCGCCCACCGGCTCGTCGGGCTCCCTCCGTCCGAGGACTGAGACCGTCCGGCCACTCCGTCGTCCCTTCCTCCAAGCCACCTCTCATCCGCCATGGAGACTCCCACGACTTTGTTGCAGATGAGCGTGATCGCGCCCTACCGTGTCGCATATGCAGTCCTACACGATCGGTCAGGCCGCCCGTCTGCTGGGCGTCAGCCCCGACACCGCCCGCCGCTGGGCGGACGCGGGCAGGGTCGCGACCCACCGCGACGAGAGCGGCCGGCGCGTGATCGACGGCAAGTCGCTGGCGGCGTTCTCCGTGGAGATCGCGCAGGGCGGCGACGAGGAAGACGCGTCGTACACCTCGGCGCGCAACGCCTTCCCGGGCATCGTCACGGCGATCAAGCTCGGCGACATCGCGGCCCAGGTCACCATCCAGGCCGGTCCGCACAGGCTCGTCTCCCTCCTCACCCGTGAGGCCGTGGAGGAGCTGGGACTGGAGATCGGCATGCAGGCCACCGCCCGCGTGAAGTCGACCAGCGTGCACATCGACCGCACCTGACCACCCCTCACGCCCGTACGGGGCACCTCGGCCGTCGGCGCGACCGGCCCGCCCCACCGCATCCCTTACGTCCCCAAGGAGTTCACACCCTCATGTTCCTCACCCTCACCCCGGCCAGACGTCGTGCCGCCGCCGCCGCCCTCACCGCCGCGCTGCTCGTGCCGCTCGCGGCCTGTTCGAGCGACGACACGAAGAAGGACACCGCCGGGTCGCCGGCGTCCGGCTCCGCGAGTGCCGCTCCCCAGGCGAACCTGACGGTCCTCGCGGCCGCCTCCCTCACCGACGTGTTCAAGACTGCCGGTGCCGCGTACGAGAAGTCCCACCCGGGGACGAAGCTCACCTTCTCCTTCGCCGGCTCGCAGGAGCTCGTCGCACAGGTCTCCCAGGGCTCGCCCGCCGACGTCCTGGTGACGGCCGACACCAAGAGCATGGACAAGGTGAAGGCCGAGACGGGCGAGCCCGCGATCATCGCGAAGAACCGGCTCGTCATCGCCACGGTCGAGGGCAACCCCTTCAAGGTCGACGACCTCAAGGACCTCGCCGACACGAAGCTCAAGGTCGTCCTCGCGGCCCCCGAGGTCCCGGCCGGCAAGTACAGCAAGCAGATCCTCGACGCGCAGAAGATCACGGTGAAGCCGGTCTCCCAGGAGCCCAACGTGCGCGCCGTGCTCAGCAAGGTCGAGCTCGGCGAGGCCGACGCCGGACTCGTCTACAAGACCGACGCCGCGAGCGCCGAGGACAAGGTCGACGCCGTCGAGATCCCCGACGCCCAGAACGCGATCGCCAAGTACCCCGCGGCCGCGCTGAAGGGCTCGAAGAACGCCGAGGCCGCCGCCGCTTTCGTCGCCTGGCTGTCCTCGCCCGAGGGCCAGAAGATCCTCCAGGACGCCGGCTTCCAGAAGCCGTAGCCGTCGGGGATCGACCAGAACGCGAGGGGCTGCCCGGACCGGGGGGACGGGCAGCCCCTCGGCCGCCTCTCCACACCTCTCGGGACCTTCGATGAAACGACCAGGCGCAGCCGCATCCGGCGCCCGACCGCCCCTGGCGCTGGCACTGCCCGCGCTGGTGGCCGTGGCCTTCCTGGCCCTGCCGCTGGTCGGCATCCTCGTACGGACGGAGTGGAGCGGGCTCGGCGGGCACCTCGGCTCGCCGGGCACGGTCCAGGCACTGAAGCTGTCGCTCCTCGTCTCCTTCTGGGCGCTCGGCCTCTCCCTGCTGCTGGGCGTCCCGCTGGCCTGGCTGCTGGCCCGGGTGTCCTTCCCCGGCAAGGCGTTCGTCCGCTCGCTCGTCCTGCTGCCCATGGTGCTGCCGCCCACGGTCGGCGGTGTCGCCATGCTCCTGGCCTTCGGCCGGCGCGGGCTCCTCGGCCCGTGGCTGGAGGGCACCTTCGGCATCACCCTGCCGTTCCACACCTCGGGCGCCGTCCTGGCCGCCACGTTCGTCGCCATGCCGTTCCTGGTCATCAGCCTGGAGGGCGCGCTCGGCGGGCTCCGGCCGCGCTACGAGGAGACGGCGGCCTCGCTCGGCGCCTCACCGGTCCGGGTCTTCTTCACCGTCACCCTGCCGATGGTGGCGCCCGGGGTCATCGCCGGCGCGGCCCTGACCTGGGCCCGGGCGCTCGGCGAGTTCGGCGCGACGATCACCTTCGCCGGCAACCTGCCCGGCACCACCCAGACGCTCCCGCTCCAGGTCTACCTGCTCCTCCAGGACGAGCCGGAGGCGGCGACGTCCGTCTCGCTGCTGCTGCTCGCCATCGCGATGACCGTCCTGGTCGCCCTGCGGGGCCGGTGGACGGGCACCCCGGTCGACCGCGACCGCCCCGCCACGGCCCCCGACCCCGGCCCGGAACCGGTCACCACGCCGCCGATCGCCGCCGTGTCGCCGGCACCGGCGGGACCCGCGGTCCCGGCGGGCGAGCGCTGGGCCCTGCACGCCGAGGTCACCGGCTTCACACGGCTCACCCTCGACGCAGAGCCGGGCACCACCATCGCCGTCGTCGGACCGAACGGCGCCGGGAAGACCACCCTGCTCCGCGCCCTCCTCGGCCTCACCCCCCGCGCCCACGCGGACCTCTCCCTGGGCGACACCGACGTCACCTCCCTGCCCCCGCACCGGCGACGGGTCGCCTGGGTCCCGCAGGACGGCGCCCTCTTCCCCCACATGACCGCCCTCGCCAACACCGCGTACGGCCTGCGCGCCCAGGGCGTGGCGCGGGCCGAGGCCCGTCGGGAGGCGCGGACCTGGCTCGACCGGCTCGGTGTCGGCCACCTCGCCCACCGCAAGCCGGGCCAGCTGTCCGGCGGCCAGGCCGGCCGGGTCGCGCTGGCACGCGCCCTGGCCGCCCGCCCCCGGCTCCTCGTCCTCGACGAACCGCTCGCGGCGCTCGACCAGACGACCCGCGCCCATGTGCGCCACACGCTCCGCACCCATCTGGCCGGCTTCGGCGGCGTGTGCCTGATCGTCACCCACGACCCGGTGGAGGCCGTCTCCCTCGCCGACCGGGTCCTGGTCCTCGACGACGGCCGCGCCCTCCAGGACGACACCCCGGCCGAGGTCACCCGCCACCCCCGCTCCCCGTGGGTCGCCCGCATGCTCGGCCGCAACGCCTGGCCGGGCACGGCCACCGCGGACGGCGTGGCCCTCGACGGCGGCGGAGTCCTCGTCGCGGTCGATCCGCCGGAGTCCGGGACCCCGGCGCTCGCGATCGTCGCGCCGGAGGCGGTGTCGGTCCACCGCGAGAAACCCGTCGGCAGCCCCCGTAACGTCTGGCCCGGCACCGTCCGCGAGATCACCGCCAGCGGCAGCCGGCTCCGTGTCCTCGTCACCTCCTCCGAGGGCCCCGACCTCGTCGCCGAGATCACCCCTCAGGCGGCCGCCGAACTCGGCCTGGCCGACGGCGTGCCCGTCTGGACCAGCGTCAAGGCGACCGAGACGACGGTCGTCACGCTCTGAGGAACGCGCCAGGGCCGCGCCCCCCTCGAAGGGGGCGCGGCCCTGGCATGTCGTGGCGGCGGTCAGCCGAGGGAGAGGGAGATCTCCGTCGACTTGATGAGGGCGACGACGGAGGAGCCGGCTGCCAGGCCCAGGTCCTCGACGGCGTCCTTGGTGATCGCCGCCGTCAGGTCGCCGCCCTCCACGGAGACCTTCACGGAACCCATGGCGCCACCGGTCGCGACCTCGGTGACGGACCCGGCGAGCTGGTTGCGGATGGAGATGCCCTCGACCGGCCCGGTCGCGAGGGCGACCTCGGTGGACTTGACCAGGGCCTTGACCGCCGAGCCCTCGGTCAGGCCCAGCTCCTTGACCGCGTCGGCGGTGATGGCGGCGGTGATGTCCTGGCCACCGGTCAGGCGTACCTTCACCGATGCCATGGCTTCGCCCGTCGTGACGGCGGTGACGGTGCCGGGGAGCTGGTTGCGAATGGACAGGCTCATGGGAAAGCGCCTCACAAAGCTGGGTACGAGCAGTCGTCACTCCTGTGACCTGCACTGTCGTCGACGCTATCGGAAAAGTAATTCCGCTTCGCGGCAGGCGTCTCATTCGCCCGCCGAATGGACGCGGAGTCCTCGCACCTTCCACGAGCGCGACGGGAGCGCCTCCGTGCGACGGGGAGGACGCCGGAGAGCCACCCGAGCGCAACGGCGAGTACGCATCCCCCACCGACCTCGCAGATGTGAGGTGTATCGCCATGATGTCCTCTTGGATGATCCACCGCATGGGGGCAGGCCGAAACCCCACGATCCTGTGCCCCGATCCAATCGCCCTCGGAGGTCGGAGCCTGCTTGACTCCTCCTGTCGGCCCCGGCGCGGAGGAGTGGCTCTCGCCGTGAAGGGTGAGCCGGCACAGCGGGCCCCACGCGCCGTCCGCGGTGTTCGTCGCGTGGGGGCCCGCCGCCCGCCCGGAGCAGACGGCTGGACGGCGCGGTCAGCCGGCCGTACGGCCGAGGGTGAGGCGGCGTTCGAAGGCGCGGAAGGCGGCTTCCTGGCGCCATTCGACGGTGGCCTTGGGGCTGGCGTCGAGGAGGCGGCGGCAGGCGGGACGGAGACGGCCCGCGCCGGGCTCGTCGTGACGGCAGGCGGCGACGGGCCGGTAGCCGTCGCGGGTGGGGTTGCCCCTCCAGAGGCTCGCGCCCGGAAGGAAGGCGTACTCCAGGGAAGCGCGGGCCAGGTCCTTCAGCTCCCGGTAGCCGAGCCCGTAGGTCTCGGCGGCGTAGCGGTACTCGTGGGTGACGTCGATCCGGGAGACGCCCGGGTCATCGGTGGCGAGGACGACCGGGACGCCGTGCGCGCGGTAGGTCTCGAAGGGGTGGTCGGCGCCCTTGACGCCGAGGATCTGGGCGTTGCTGGTGAAGGGCACCTCGACGGCGATCCGTCGCGCGGCCATGGTGCCGGCCACCCGCTGCCAGTCGTCCTCGTGGACGAGGTCGACGCCGTGCCCGATGCGCTGGGCGCCGGCGACGTCCACGGCCTCGCCGATGTGGAAGGCGAGGTCCTCGGGCTTGACGAGGCCCGGCCACAGCTCGCCCGCGTGGAGGGTCAGGTGCGCCTTGGGGTAGACGCCGCGCAGGTACTTCAGCATCCGCATCTGGGTGCGGTAGTTGGCCAGGGAGGTGTCCCAGTCCTCGGGCTGCACGAGGTTGACGGCGACGAACCGCGGGTCGGCCTCGGCCAGTCGCATGCCGAGCGCCATCTGGGTGAAGACCCGCTCGTGGGTGCTGCCGCGGTTCACCTGGGAGATCCAGCGGACCGTCAGCCCGCAGCCGGGGCGGGCCGCGCCGGTGCCGCACCGGGCCTCGGTGCGGAACTCGGCGTCGCCGTCATCGGCCTCCTTGCGGGCCTCGGCGACGACCTTGTCGAGCTTGCCGTCGGCGACGAGCCGGGCGTGCATCCGGGCCAGGTCGGCGTCCCAGCCGACCTGGTTCGCGAGGTTCTTCGCGCTCTCGGAGGCCGGGCTGACCATGGTCTCCAGATAGAACTGGTTCTGCCGGACGACCGTGTCGGCGAACTCGGCGAGCAGCTTGCCCCGGTTGCGCCAGGTCACCTCGCCGAACTTGCCGAAGGTGTCGAAGAAGTGGTCGTGGCCGTTGCCGCCGGGCGGGAAGTCCTGCATCGACCAGGCGCGCACGAGGGCGTCGCGGAAGACGGTGTCGGTGTTCGCGTCGGCGGCCGGCCGGGTGCCCGGGCCGCACGGCGGCACGACGGCCGTCAGGGTCGCCGTGTCGACGCACAGCCCGTCCTCGGCGGCGAGCCGGATCAGGTACTCGGTGGTGACCGCGCCGGACAGGTGGTTGTGCAGCTCGCCGCCCTTGGGCAGGGCCCGGAAGAAGGACTGGAGCGCGGCCGGGTCGTCCCGGATTCCGGCGAGCCGGGCGGAGGCCACCACCTCGCCCGCGGTCGGCACCGGACGCGACGCGGCCGCGTGACCGCCGGGGGCGCCGGGCGCGGCGCTCGCCGGGCCCGCGGGTGCGGCGACGGCGGCCGGCAGCAGGCACAGTGCGGCGACGAGCACCGTGCGGCGGCGTGAAGTGCGGCGCGGCGCCGGGCGGTTGAGCTCTGGTGAGGGTGAGGGTGAGGGTGCGGAATTGATCACTGGGGCATGATCGCGAGTCGCGGTGCCGGTCGGGGCCCGTGACGGGCCCGTGGCCCGTCAGTCCACCCGCATGAGGGATTCCTTCATACGAGATACCCGGTCGGCGGAGAGGCGATCCCCCGCGGCCGCTCGGGCCGGACCGCCGGTGGACGGCGGGACGCGCGTGCGACCGCCTCGACAATGGAGCCATGTCTCAGGACTCCCCCTGCCCCCAGGACCCCTACTCCCCCTACGCGGCCCTGCGTTCAGGGTGCCCCGTGCGGTCCGTGCCGACCGGCTCCGGCGGGCGCTCCGGCTATCTGGTGACCGGGTACGCGGAGGCCCGGGAGACCCTCGCCGACGGGCGCCTGTCGAAGGACACGGCGGCCTTCTTCGCGGGGAAGGGGTCGCCTCGTACGCTGCACCCGGCGGTCGCCCACACGATGCTGGCCACCGATCCGCCCCGGCACACCCGGTTGCGCCGGTCGGTGACCGGGGCGTTCACGGCGGGTGCCGTCACGAGGCTGCGCCCCTTCATCGCCCGCGTCACCGACGAGCTGCTGGACCGGTGGACCGGCGGCGGGCCGTTCGACGTCGTGCGCGGGCTCGCGGTGCCGCTGCCGGTCATCGTGATCTGCGAGCTGCTCGGGGTCCCGGAGACCGGTCGGCCCGACGTCCGCCGCTGGTCCGCGGAGTTGTTCTCCGCGGGCGATCCGCACGCCGTCGACACGGCCTCGCACGCACTGGCGGGCTACCTGGCGGAGCTCGTCGCCGCCAAGCGCCGGCACCCCGGGGACTCCCTCCTCGACCGGCTCGTCCCTGCCTGCGACGAGGACCGGAACGGGGACCAGCACCTGAGCGAGGAGGAGCTGGTCTCCCTGGCCGCGCTGCTCCTCGTGGCCGGTCACGAGACCACCACGCACTTCCTCGGCAACGCCGTCCTGGCCCTGCTCCGGCATCCGGCCGCGCTGGACCGGCTCCGGAAGGATCCGGACGCGATCCCCGGCGCCCTGGACGAGCTGCTCCGCTTCGATCCCCCGGTCGCCACGGCCACCTTCCGGTTCACCACGCAGGCCGTCACGCTCGGCGGCGTCGAGCTCCCTCCCGGCGTCCCCGTACAGATCTCCCTCGGGGCGGCCAACCGCGACCCCGAGCGGTTCCCGGAACCGGACCTGCTCGACCTGGACCGCGAGGCCGCCGCCCACCTCGCCTTCGGCCACGGCATCCACCGTTGCCTCGGCGCCCACCTCGCCAGGGCCGAGGCGGAGATCGCCCTGCGGGCGGTCCTGGCGCGTTTCCCCGCGATCCGGCTCGCCGTGCCCCCGGAGCGGCTGGAGTGGCGGCGCACCCGGCTCGTCCGCGGCCTCGTGTCGCTTCCCGTCCTGACATAGCCGCTCGGTCACGGGGTTCTCCCGGCCCTCTCCGGTAAGAGTCGGAGCGTGTGACACCGGAGGAGGGAGCCGTCTCGCCACGCCGGGTACCGGTCCGAGCCACCTCCCCGCGCCGACCTGCGGGAACACCGCTCAGCGGCCCGAGCGGGCAGAACGTGTCGAACGCCTTCGCCCAGGACGACATCCGTCCTCCCGCTACGTCGTGGGGCGGAACGCGGCGGCCAATGGCCTCCGCGTTCCCCTCACCGGATCGGCGATCAGCACCTCCAGGGCGTCGCCCCCGTCCTCAGCGATGAGGCGCCCGTGAAGGACGTCGCCCTTCCACTCGAACCCGGCCGGCCGCTGCGATTCACCCGTCAGCCGCATGCCTGAACCGTACTTTCGCGCCAGGGTACGGCGACCTTTCTCGGACAGGCCCGGGAGAGCCATCGGCCGGTCGCGGTCAGAAAGCGCGGAGGTACACCCGGGCTTGCTCGGAGTCCAGGTTCTCGATGTAGATCTCCATCCACGCTACGCCGCGACGTCGGTAGTCCTTGACACACGGCGGGCAGACACCCGCCCAGAGGGCATCTTTGAGCGCTTTCGGCTCTGCGAGTCCAAGGTGCCCGAAGAGTTCGGACTCTTGTGTCGACTTGATGCCCCATGGCGCCAGCGGCTCTTCGGAGTGCAGGTCCTTGGCGACCTGGGCTGCGGTGGCCTTGCCCGTACGGAAGGAAAGGATGTACTCGTCTTCGCGTGGGTTGACCTGCACGGCGCCCTTCACTTCCGTGGCGCCCTTGGGGATCTGAATCTTCATGAACGCGGCCGCTTCGGTGGCGCCGGCACCCTTCTCCCAATAGGGATAAGAGCTCTCGCGCGTAGCGCTGCCGGGGGCCCCGGTCGAGCAGGACGTCAGAACCAGCGCGGAGATCAGCGCGACGAAGAGACGTCCGCGCGTCTTGTGTCGCCTGTTCACCGGTTCTCCTCGTCGCCCCGCGAGACGTCCCCGCGGCCGCCCGATCGGCCAGGGTCGGCAGGGTTCACTGTAGGGCTCGCGTCGCCGTTCAAGTTGTGGGTGAACATCGAGCTGCTACCGCGCATGTCGAACTCCTGGGCGATACCGACAGTATGCAGGTGACCCATATCGTCATCCTTGATGACGATTCCGCCATCGAATGGCGTCTGCTTGCCCTTGTCCCAGTTGTATCGGTCCCACACGTTGACCTGGTAATCCAGTGACACGTCAGGCTTGCCGCCCTCGCCGGGTCTGACTGTGACCATGCCCGAGATGGTCTGCTGGTGCGACCCCAGGGCGTGGTACCAGTCGGTGTCCTTGGTGAACGTACCGCCGTACTGATGGCTCTCCACCGGAATGGTGACGGGTTTGTCACCCCCGGCCTTCTCGAATTCTGCCAGCGCCTTCCTACGCCACTCTTCCTGGTTTCGCGCGATATGGATCTCTTCGATGTCGGACCGGAATTTGGCGTCGTCGTGCAGCATGCGATTCACGTCGACGTCTAGGGTTTCGCCGGTGCCACGCAGGTAGTGCAGCATGTTCCGAGATGCTCCGGTTTCGCCGGTGATGTCGCCAACCGTAGCGAGGCCGAGGGCCAAGGCATGGAATTCCACGTCGCGTGGTGTGGGGTCTTCCACGTTGAAGGGGCCGGAGCCCGGGTCGGCGGATTTCCACTGGTACTGCGGGTCCATTATTCCGGCCGCTCGCAGTTCGTCGCCACGTTCCTGGAGGAGGATGCCGCGGGTGACCGGGTCGAGGCTGCGCCACCACGCGGGGACGTCCTTGCGGTCCTTGGGCATGTTGGCGGCCTTGCCGGCCTCCTCCAGGGAGGGGTAGGGGCTGGCCTGGGGGTTCCGGTTGAAGCCGTTGAAGGTGCCGTCCATGGGGTCGGAGTCAAGGACGGCGGCGTCGAGAGCGAGGCGGATGCCGTCGTCGGCGTCGGTGACCGCCTTGACCGCCTGGACGAGCTTTTCGGCCCACTCGTTCGCCTGGGTGCGGGCGGTCTGCTGGAAGTCGGGGTCGTGGACGTAGGCCGTGCGCTCGGTCTGGGTGAGCCGTTCCGTGTCGAAGGCGACCGCGCCCTGGTCGGAGACGCGCATGCCGGCCTTGACGGCGTCCTCACGGATCGTCTTGAGCCGGTTGCGGAGGTCGGTGAGCTGGGTGTGCGCGTCACGCAGGATGCGTGCGACCGCCTTCGCCTCCTTCTGCGCTCCTTGGAGTTCCTTGAGCGTGACGGTGAACCTGGCATTGGCGGCGTTCGCGCTCAGTCCGATCCAGGACTCGCCGAGCGAGACGCCGTGGACGTCCTTCTCGTATTGGTCCTCGAGTGTCTTGAACTTGGCGGCCATCTCCTCCCACGTGCCCGCGGCGGCGGTCAGCGTGGACAGGTCGGTGCTCATGGCTTCGTGATAGGTCGGCATGACTCCCCTGAGACCGGTCAGCCGGTCCGTCAGATGCCCTGGATCCGCGACTGGCGGGCCAGCCGGGCGGCGATGTCGAGTTCGTTGTTCTGCACGCTGATGCCGGTCGCACTGAGGGCCTGCTTCTCCGAGGACAGGCGCCCGAGCAGCATCTTGACCTGCTTCTCCCACGTCTCGTGGGCTCTCCTCAGCGCACCGGAGGTGTCCCAGCCGTGGCCGTCCTTCGCCCCGAACGCCCTGGCCGCGTCCTTCGTGGTCTCGGCAGCGTGCTTGCCGTCCTTCGTGACCCCCGGCTCCAGGTCGTCGTCGATCGCCTTCGCCGCCGCCTTCTTGGCGGCCGGGCTGGAGGCCAGGTCCGGCTTGCCGGAACCGCCGCCTCCCGCCGCCGGAGCGACCTGGTTCAGCCGCATCGACGCGGACGGCCCGGCTTCCGCGCCCGCCTTGATCTGCTCCCATTCGTCCCAAGCCATGCGTCTCCCCCGTTGATGGTCCCTCAAATAACTTACGGAACGGGTGCTGCATACAGAAAGTTGGATCGGGTCAGAGGGCGTTGGAGTGGCTGATTCGCGATGCGCTTGCCCGGGCGGCGGCCGTTACGGGAGGTCGTGCTCAGCCACGACCAGGAGTGCCCCACGCACCCGTGCGCGCTCACGATCTCGCGCCGATAATGACGCCATGATGCGCACTCGCAAAGGCCGGACGCGGCTCCCTGACCTGATGGTGTACCAGGGAAGTCGGCATCGAGTCGGCGTCAGTACCGCTCGGAACAGCCTCTCGCCGCCTCGAACCGCCACGATCCATCACTTGCCTCACCTGCCCTGACCTGCAAAGACACTGCCCAGCAGCTTCCCTGCCCGTCTCACCAGGAGGTACCCATGAGGATGTTGATCAACGTTCCCGAGACCGTCGTCGCCGACGCGCTGCGGGGGATGGCAGCCGCGCACCCCGAGCTGACCGTGGACGTGGAGCGGCGGGTGGTGGTGCGGCGGGACGCGCCGGTGGCGGGGAAGGTGGCGCTGGTGTCGGGGGGCGGGTCGGGGCACGAGCCGTTGCACGGGGGGTTCGTGGGGCCCGGGATGCTGGCGGCGGCGTGTCCCGGGGAGGTCTTCACCTCGCCGGTCCCCGACCAGATGGTGAGGGCCGCTGCGGCGGTGGACAGCGGTGCCGGGGTCCTGTTCGTCGTCAAGAACTACACCGGTGACGTGCTGAACTTCGAGATGGCGGCGGAGCTCGCGGAGGACGAGGGCATTCAGGTCGCCAAGGTTCTGGTCGACGACGACGTGGCGGTGACGGACAGTCTGTACACGGCGGGGCGGCGCGGGACCGGGGCCACGCTGTTCGTCGAGAAGATGGCGGGCGCGGCGGCCGAGGAGGGCGCCCCGCTGGAGCGGGTGGAGTCGATCGCACGCCGGGTCAACGCGCGGTCGCGGTCCTTCGGCGTGGCGCTGAGCGCCTGCACCACTCCCGCCAAGGGCAGACCGACCTTCGATCTCCCGGCCGGAGAACTGGAGTTGGGCGTCGGCATCCACGGCGAGCCGGGCCGGGAGCGGCGGGCGATGATGACCTCGCGGGAGATCGCGGACTTCGCCGTGGACGCGGTCGTCCAGGACCTCAACCCCGACGGCCCGGTGATCGCGCTGGTCAACGGGATGGGCGGGACACCGCTCCTGGAGCTGTACGGCTTCAACGCGGAGGTGCAGCGGGTGCTCACCGAGCGGGGCGTGCCGGTGGCGCGGACGCTGGTGGGGAACTACGTGACCTCCCTCGACATGGCCGGCTGCTCGGTGACCCTGTGCGAGGTGGACGAGGAGCTGCTCCGCCTGTGGGACGCGCCGGTCGAGACGGCCGCGCTGCGCTGGGGCCGGTGAGGCGGCGGTGGGTACGGACGAGGGAGCGGGCATGACGGAGACCTTCGGCGCCGCGTTCCTGGTGCGCTGGCTGGACGCGGTCGCCGGGGCCGTCGACCGGGAGGCGGACCGGCTCACCGAGCTGGACTCGGCGATCGGGGACGCCGACCACGGCGCCAATCTCAGGCGCGGCTTCGCCGCGGTCACGGACCTGTTGGCGAAGGAGCCGCCGGCGACGCCCGGCGCGGTGCTCACCGCCGCCGGGCGACAGCTGATCTCCACGGTCGGCGGCGCGTCGGGCCCGCTGTACGGAACCCTGCTGCGGAGCGCCGGGAAGACCCTGGGCGAGGACGAGGGGGTCACCCGGGAGCGGCTGGCGGAGGCGCTGGACTCCGGGGTGGCCGCCGTGTCCCGGTTGGGCGGTGCCCAGGTGGGCGACAAGACCATGCTGGACGCGCTGACTCCGGCGGTGGAGGGCCTGCGGACCTCGTTCGCGGCGGCCCGCGCCGCCGCGGACGAGGGCGCGCTGGCGACCGTACCCCTGCGGGCGCGCAAGGGCCGGGCCAGCTACCTCGGCGAACGCTCGACGGGGCACCAGGATCCGGGGGCGACGTCGTCGGCCCTGCTGTTCGCCGCGCTCGCCGAGACGGCGGCGGCCGAGGGCCTGTCGGCCGGGAACCCGGCGTCCGGGAACGCGAGCGCCGCGGACCGGGGCGTCGGGGAGGGGCACGGCGCCGGGGAGGCGTCGTGAGCCCGGCGGGGGGCGGGGCCGCGCCCGTGGGTATCGTGCTCGTCTCGCACAGCTCGGCGGTCGCGGCGGCCGTCGCCGAGCTGGCCGCGGGGCTCGCGGGCGGCGGGGACCTCGCGCCGCTGGCTGCGGCGGGCGGCCTGCCGGACGGCGGGCTGGGGACGAGCGCGGAGCTGATCTCGGCGGCGGCGCAGGCCGTGGACCGCGGGGCGGGGGTGGCGCTCCTGGTCGATCTGGGGAGCGCCGTGCTCACCGTGAAGGCGCTGCTCGCCGAGGGCGACGAACTCCCGGAGGAATCCCGTCTGGTGGACGCGCCGTTCGTCGAGGGAGCGGTGGCGGCGCTGGTGACGGCGAGCGCCGGCGGGGACCTCGACGCGGTGGCGGCAGCGGCCTCGGAGGCGTACTCCTACCGCAAGGAGTGACCTCCGGCGGCGGGTGCGCGGAGTGACGGAGAGGCCGCACCGGGTGGCGACCGTGTTGTGATGTACCTGGTCAACGCACTAATGTCGCAGGGCCTTGGTGTACGGGAAACCGGTGCAGTACCGGTGCGGCCCTCGCCACTGTGATCGGGAGGTCCGGCTCCACCTCCGCGGGGAACACCCTCGGGGAAGCCACTGGACCGCGACGGGAGACCGCCGCGGTGTGGGAAGGCGGAGTCGGACGGCATGACCGTCAGCCAGGAGACCGGCCAGGGTGCGTTGTCCATCCACGAGGTGCTGGAGAGGGTCTTCCGACCATGCATATAGCCGAGGGGTACCTTCCCCCTGCGCACGCCGCCGCCTGGGGCGTCGCGGCCGCCCCGTTCGTCGTCCACGGGGTGCGCTCCCTGACCCGCGAGGTGCGCGCGAACCCCGAGTCCACCCTGCTGCTCGGCGCTTCCGGCGCCTTCACGTTCGTCCTGTCGGCGCTCAAGCTGCCTTCGGTGACGGGCAGTTGTTCCCACCCGACCGGCACGGGCCTGGGCGCGATCCTGTTCCGGCCGCCGATCATGGCGGTCCTGGGGACGATCACCCTGCTCTTCCAGGCCCTGCTGCTCGCCCACGGCGGCCTCACCACGCTCGGCGCCAACGCGTTCTCGATGGCGATCGTCGGGCCCTGGGCGGGGTACGGGACCTACCGGCTGGTGCGCCGGTTCGGTGCGCCGCTGATGGTCGCCGTCTTCTTCGGCGCGTTCGTCGCCGACCTCTCGACGTACTGCGTGACCAGTGTGCAGCTGGCGCTGGCCTTCCCCGACCCGGGCAGCGGCATCGCGGGGGCGCTGGCCAAGTTCGGCGGCATCTTCGCCGTGACGCAGATCCCGCTGGCGGTGAGCGAGGGCCTGCTGACCGTGCTCGTGATGCGGTTGCTGACCCAGTCGAGCAAGGGCGAGCTGACCCGTCTCGGCGTCCTCGCCCCGCGGTCCGCCGAGCGCCACGAGGAGGCGGCCGCACGATGAGCAGGATCAGCCGGAACACCAGGATCAACGCCCTTCTGCTCCTCGCCGTCGCGGCGCTCGCGGTGCTGCCGCTCGTGCTGGGCCTCGGCGACCACAAGGAGGAGCCCTTCACCGGGGCCGACGCCGAGGCGGAGACCGCGATCACCGAGCTCCACCCGGACTACGAGCCCTGGTTCAGCCCCCTGTACGAACCTCCTTCCGGGGAGATCGAGTCTGCCCTGTTCGCCCTCCAGGCCGCACTGGGCGCCGGCGTCCTGGCGTACTACTTCGGTCTGCGTCGCGGCCGTCGCCAGGGCGCTGCGCGGGCCGCGTCGGCCGCGGGCGACGGCGAGCAGCGGGCCGCCGAGAAGCGCTCCGCGGGCGACACGGGCAAGGACGGTGCCGCCGGAGCCGACGCCCCCGTCCCCGGCCGGGACGCGTAGCCGCCGATGCTGCCCATCGACGCGGCGGCGCACGGCAGCCGCTGGCGTGCCCGCCATCCCGCCGAGAAGGCGCTGCTCGGCTTCGGTCTGACGTTGTGCGCGGTGTGTCTGCCGCCGTGGCCGGGCGCCGTGCTCGTGGCGGCGGCCACGCTCGGGGTGCTGCTCGGTCCGGCCGGCGTGGCGGGCCGTCAGCTGTGGCGGGCGTTCCGCGTGCCGCTCGGCTTCTGTGTCACGGGCGCGGTTCCGCTGCTCTTCGAGGTGGGCGGGGCCCGGGGGCCGGTGGCGCTCGCGCCGGACGGCCCGGCGCACGCGGTCGAGCTGCTGCTGCGTACTTCGTCGGCCTCGCTCGGGGTGCTGCTGTTCGCGTTCACGACGCCGGTGTCCGACGTCCTCCCCCGGCTGGTCCGGGCGGGGGTGCCGGCGCCGGTGGTGGACGTGGCCCTGGTGATGTACCGGATCATCTTCCTGCTGCTCGACTCGCTGGCCAGGATCCGGCAGGCGCAGGCGGCCCGGCTGGGGCACACCAGCCGGGCCGCGACCTGGCGTTCGCTGGCGGGCCTCGGCGCGACCACTTTCGTCAGGGCCTTCGACCGGGCGCAGCGCCTGCAGTCGGGGCTCGCCGGCCGGGGGTACGACGGGACGCTCCGGGTGCTGGTGCCCGCGTGCGCCGTCTCCCGCCGGTTCCTCGCGGCGACGGCTCTGCTGCTCGGGGGCCTCGTCGCCCTCACCCTCGTACTCGAAAGGTTCCTTCCGTGACGCCTCCGCACCCGACGACGCCTCAGGGCCCGGCTCCCGTCGTGGAGCTGGTGAGGGCGGGATTCGCCTACGAGGACGGGCCCCCGGTCCTGGAGGACGTGGACTTCGCGGTGGCGGAGGGACGGGCGATCGCGCTCCTGGGCCGCAACGGCAGCGGCAAGACGACGCTGCTGCGCCTGCTGAGCGGCGGCCTGAAGTGCGGGAGGGGCGCGCTGCTCCTGGACGGGGCGCCGGTGGCGTACGACCGCCGCGGGCTGACCCGGCTGCGGACCACCGTGCAGCTGGTCGTGCAGGACCCGGACGACCAGCTCTTCGCCGCCTCCGTGGGCCAGGACGTGTCCTTCGGGCCGACGAACCTGGGGCTGCCGGAGGACGAGGTGCGGCTGCGGGTGCGCGAGGCCCTGGAGGCGCTGGACATCGTGGCCCTCGAGGACCGGCCGACGCACCTGCTCTCGTACGGGCAGCGCAAGCGGGCCGCGATCGCGGGCGCCGTGGCGATGCGGCCGCGGGTCCTGATCATGGACGAGCCGACGGCCGGCCTCGACCCCCACGGCCAGGAGCGGCTGCTCGACGCCCTGGGGCGGCTGCGCGAGGGCGGCACGACCGTGGTCATGGCGACCCACGACGTGGACCTCGCCCTGCGCTGGGCCGACGAGGCCGCCGTCCTCTCCCCCGCGGGGCTGCGGACCGGACCGGTCGCCGACCTCCTCGCGGACGACGAGCTCCTCGCCGACGCCCGGCTCCGCCGCCCCTGGGCCACCGCGGTGGCGCGGCTGCTCCGGGCCCGCGGTCTGCTCGACCCGGACGCGCCGGAGCCCCGCACGCCCGAGGACCTGGACGCGTGGGCGGGTGCGGGGAGCCTGTGATCCTTGAGGTTACCGAGTAGTAGACATCACTCCCCGATTCTTCTGCAACTAGTTGCATAAGGCGGACGGGTCCCCTAGAACTGAGGGCGACGATCCTGCGCGAGGAGGCGCCCCGATGACCCCGTACCCGCACCTGCTGAGCCCGCTCGACCTGGGGTTCACGACCCTGCCCAACCGGGTGATCATGGGGTCGATGCACGTCGGCCTGGAGGAGACCGAGCACGGCTTCGAGCGCATGGCCGCGTTCTACGCCGAGCGGGCGCGCGGCGGCGCCGGCCTGATCGTCACCGGCGGCATCGCACCCAACGAGGCCGGCCGGCCGTGGGACGGCGGCGCCAAGCTGACCACGGACGAGGAGGTCGCCGAGCACCGGCTGATCACCGACGCCGTGCACGCCGAGGGAGGCCGGATCGCGATGCAGATCCTGCACTTCGGCCGGTACGCCTACCACCCCGGCCTGGTCGGCCCCAGTGCGATCAAGGCGCCGATCAGCCCCTTCGTGCCGAACGAGCTGACCGACGCCGAGGTCGAGCAGACCGTGGAGGACTACGCCCGCTGCGCCGAGCTCGCCAAGGAGGCCGGCTACGACGGCGTCGAGGTCATGGGCTCCGAGGGCTACCTCGTCAACGAGTTCATCGCGGCCGCGACCAACCAGCGCACCGACCGCTGGGGCGGTTCCTACGAGAACCGCGTCCGCTTCCCGCTGGAGATCGTCCGCCGGATCCGCGAGCGGGTCGGCGCGGAGTTCATCCTCGTCTACCGCCTGTCCATGCTGGACCTCGTGCCCGGCGGCTCCACCCTGGAGGAGGTCGTCCGGCTCGCCAAGGAGATCGAGGCCGCGGGCGCGACCATCATCAACACCGGCATCGGCTGGCACGAGGCCCGCATCCCGACCATCGCCACCTCCGTGCCGCGCGGCGCGTACACCTGGGTGACGAAGAAGCTGATGGGCGCGGTGTCCGTGCCGCTCGTCACCAGCAACCGGATCAACACGCCCGAGGTCGCCGAGGAGATCCTCGCCGACGGCCGCGCCGACCTCGTCTCGCTGGCCCGGCCGTTCCTGGCCGACCCCGCCTTCGTCGCCAAGGCCGCTGCCGACCGCGCCGACACCATCAACACCTGCATCGGCTGCAACCAGGCGTGCCTGGACCACACCTTCAACCTGAAGATCACGTCCTGCCTGGTCAACCCGCGCGCCTGCCACGAGACCGAGCTCGTCCTCTCCCCCACCCGCCTCGCCAAGCGGATCGCCGTCGTCGGCGCCGGCCCGGCCGGCCTCGCGTGCGCCGTGTCCGCCGCCGAGCGCGGCCACGCCGTCACGCTCTTCGACGCCGCTGCCGAGATCGGCGGCCAGCTGAACGTCGCCAGGCGGGTGCCGGGCAAGGAGGAGTTCGACGAGACCCTGCGGTACTTCCGCGTCCAGCTCGACGAGCGCGGGGTCGAGGTGCGGCTCGGCACCCCCGTCGCCGCCGGCGACCTGGACGGCTTCGACGAGGTCGTCGTCGCCACCGGCGTCTCGCCCCGCACGCCCGGCATCCCCGGCGTCGACCACCCGAGCGTGGTCAGCTACCTCGACGTGCTGCGCGACGGCGCGCACGTCGGCGAGCGCGTGGCGATCATCGGCGCGGGAGGCATCGGCTTCGACGTGGCGGAGTTCCTCACGGACGGCGGCGAGGGCGCGAGCCAGGACCCCGAGACGTACTTCCGGCAGTGGGGCGTCGACACCTCCTACGAGAACCGCGGCGGACTGCGCGCCCCCGAGCGCAACGCGCCGCCGCGCCGGGTCCACCTGCTCCAGCGCAAGAGCTCCAAGGTCGGCGCGGGCCTCGGCAAGACGACGGGATGGATCCACCGCACCGAGCTCAAGCACCGCGGCGTCACCATGGTCGCGGGCGTCTCCTACGACCGCATCGACGACGAGGGCCTGCACCTGACGATCGACGGCGAGCAGCAGCTCCTGCCCGTCGACACGGTCGTGCTCTGCTCCGGCCAGGAGCCCCGCCGCGACCTGTACGAGGAGCTGGTGGCCGCCGGCCGCACGCCGCACCTCATCGGCGGCGCGGACGTGGCCGCCGAGCTGGACGCGAAGCGCGCCATCGACCAGGGCACCCGGCTCGCCGCCACCCTGTGACGACGGCCCCCTGATCGCCGTGGCCGACCGAACCTAGGATGCGAGCATGTCCCTCCCGCACGCGATCCTCACCGCGTTGCTCGAGAAGCCGTCCTCCGGCCTCGAACTGACGCGCCGCTTCGACAAGTCGATCGGCTACTTCTGGTCGGCCACGCACCAGCAGATCTACCGCGAGCTGGGGAAGCTGGAGCAGGCGGGGCACATCCGCGCCCTGCCCGCCCCGGTCCCCGCACGGGGACAGAAGAAGGAGTACGAGGTCCTCGCAGCGGGCCGGACCGAACTGGGCGACTGGGTCGCCCGCACCGAGGACCCCAAGCCGATGCGGGCCGCCCTCCTCCTGCGCATGCGCGCCGCCGCGGTCGTCGGCGCCTCCGGGCTGCGCGCCGAACTGCACCGCCATCTCGTCCTCCACCAGGAGCAGTTGGACGAGTACCTCGCCATCGAGTCCCGCGACTTCCCGTCCGAGCGACGCCGCTCGGAACCCGACCGCCTCCGCCACCTCGTCCTGCGCGGCGGCATCGACATGGAGCGCTTCTGGGTGGAATGGCTGACCGGCGCGCTGAAGGAACTCGGCGAGGGGTGAGGAGCGGCGACGGCCGGGAGCAGACCCCCCGGCCGTACGCTTCTACGCCCACCAGAGCGCGCACCGTCGGTGCCGGGCCGGCGGCACGTCCACGGTGGAGGACGCCGTGTGGGCGATCGCGACCCCGACGCCGTTCACCAGACGCGTCAGCGTCCGCGTCCGGGCCCGCAGCCGCTGCCGAGCCTTGCGCTCCTCCTCCGCGGCCCAGCGGGCGACGGACCGGTCCTGCCGGAAGCGGGGCCAGCTGTGGAGGTCGACGGCCCTGCGGACGGACTGGGGCTGGGGCCTGGAACGATTCCGCGCGGCCTCGGCGGCAGACGCGGCGCTGTACCTGAGGTCCCTCACGAGGAGGGAGCACCAGGGGTCGCCCCGGAGCCGGTCGTCCGGCAGCGGGCGGCGCGAGCGGGGGATGTGATGTGCGGTGCGTGCCATACGACTCCATGGGTGACGACCGCCGGGTGTCTCCCGGCGGCTACCGGAAGCCGGTGCGTCCGGTCGCGCGTTCGGATGCCAGGGGGACCACCCTAAGGGGGCCGGGTGGGGGCGAGGCAGGGGCGACGGCGGACGCGGGGGTGTGGATACTGGGGGGTTGGAGTTCCACGACAGGAAAGGGCGGGTATGGCCGACGACTTGGGGCATCGCGTGACACGTCATGCGGTGGTCATCGGGGGAAGTCTCGCTGGACTGCTTGCCGCGCGGGTGCTGGCCGACCACGCGGAGAAGGTGACGGTCGTCGAGCGCGACCGGTTCCCGGAGGGCCCTGAGCCCCGGCCGGGTGTGCCGCAGGGGCGGCATCTGCACGTGCTGATCGCGGGCGGGCAGCGGGCGCTCGACGAGCTGCTGCCGGGGTTCATGGACGAGCTGCGGGAGCTCGGCGCGCCGAAGGTGGGCGTTCCCGAGGACATGGTGCAGTGGCAGAACGGCAAGTGGTTCCGCCGGACGCCGGCGACCGCGCACTTCTACACCGGCCCGCGTCCCCAGTTGGAGTGGCTGGTGCGGCAGAGGGTGCTGGCCGACCCGCGGATCGAACTGGTCGAGGGCACCGAGACGGTGGGGCTGACGGGCGACTCCTCGCGCGTCCGGGGCGTCCGGCTGCGGGAGCGCGGCGCGGGGACCGACAAGGAGCCGCGCGTCCTGGAGGCCGATCTGGTCGTGGACGCGTCCGGGCGGTCCACGAAGGCGGCCGACTGGCTGGCGGACATCGGGGCCGAGGCGCCGCACGAGGAGACCCTGGACACGGGACTCGCGTACGCCACGCGGGTCTACCGCTCGCCGGCCGAGGTGCCGGGCACGGACGCGATCGGCTACTACGTCGTGCCGAACCCGACGCAGGTGTACGGCGGTGTGGTGCTGCCGCTCGGCGACGGCCGGCACCTGGTCACGCTGTCCGGGCTGCGCGGTGACGAACCGCCCACGGACGAGGGCGCGTTCGAGGAGTACGCGAAGCGGCTGCCGCACCCGGTGGTCAGCGACTGGCTGGCGCGGGCCGAGGCGGAGTCGCCGGTGTACGGCTTCCGCAGGACGGCCAACATCCGCCGCCGGTACGACCGTCCGGGACGCCGCCCGGCCGGCTTCCTCGCCACCGGCGACGCGCTGTGCGCCTTCAACCCGATCTACGGGCAGGGGATGGCGGTCGCCGCGCTGACCGCGGTCGCGCTGCGCCGGGCGCTCGCCGACCCGAAGCGCACGGCGACCACCCGCCAGGTGCAGCGGGCGCTGCTGGACGCGTCGCGGCAGGCATGGGACATCTCGGCGGGCGCCGACAAGAAGATGCCGGGCGCCGTGGGCGACGCGGCCCGCCCGGGACCGGCGGACAAGGCGGTCGGCTGGTACATGAGCAGGGTGCAGCAGCGGGCTGCGGGCGACCCGGTGGTGGGGGCGCCCTTCCGCGCGGCCCTGACGCTGACGGAGCCGCTGTCGGCCCTGTTCGCGCCGGCGGTCGCCCGGGCGGTGCTCTTCGGGCCGGTCCGCGAGACGCCGTCGGAGCCGCCGCTGCGGCGCGACGCGTAGCGGGGCGTCCCGCCGGCCGGGGCGGACCGAGGGGGCCTGGGGCCCCTTCCGGTCCGCCCCGGCCGGGGACGGGCGTGTGGTGCCGTCCTCCGGTGCACGGCGGGTGCGCGGCGGCAAGGTCGCCGGCTCAGACGCCCGGGGCCGCCGTGATCATGCCGGCGGCGATGGCCGCGCCGAGGGCCGCGTAGTCGTCGGCGTTCTGGCCCGCGTAGGCGAGGGCGAAGTCGGCGACGGAGCGGTCGAAGACGTCGGTGGAGCCGAGGTAGGCGGCGATGGCGACCCGGTCGCCGGTGCGGGCGTGGGCGCGGGCCAGGGCGCGGCCGCAGAGCCGCCCGTAGTCGCGCAGCCGGGCCGGGGACATGGTCTCCACCTCGGCGGAGCCCTTCATGTCGCGCAGCTGGCGCCAGTAGAAGTGGCGTTCCTGGGGGCCGGTCATCCAGCCGAGGAAGATGTCGCTGGCGGCCTGGGTGAGGCGCTGCCCGCAGACGACGCGGCGGCCCTGGTGCGCGTATGCGGACGGGGTGAGGTACGGCTCCAGGACGGAGTGGGCCGCCTCCTTGATCTGGAGGATGAGGGGGTCGGTGGCGTCACGGCCTTCGAGCAGGATGACGAAGCAGCGGGTGCCGACGCTGCCGACGCCGACGACCTTGCGGGCCGCGTCGACGAAGCGGAACCGGTCGAGCAGGATCCGTCGTTCCTCGGAGAGCGAGCTGCGGTAGTCGCTGAAGATCTTGCCGAGGGTGACGCGGTCGAGGTCCGTGGTCCGTTCCAGGAGCGGCGGGTCGTCGGCGAAGTGCCGGGCACCGGAGGCGTCCGTCTCGGTGAGCTTGCCGAGGGCCTGGAGGCTGGTGCGGCGGCGGGCGCGGGCGAGACGGCCGGCGACGCGGGCGCGCTCGTCCCGGTGGACCAGGGGCAGGAGGTCGTCCGCGGCGATCCGCTCGTACCAGAGGGGGAGCTCGCCGAGGGCGGCGAGGCGGCGCATGGCGGTCCGGTACGCCTCGACGGTCACGAGGGCGGCCCGGTGTGCCTTGGGCTTGGCGCTGCCGTTCTGGAGGGCGGCGACGGTGACGCTGGCGGCGAGCCTCTTGACGTCCCACTCGAAGGGGCCGGGGAGGGTCTCGTCGAAGTCGTTCACGTCGAACAGGAGCGTCCGTTCGGGTGAGGCGTAGACCCCGAAGTTGAGCAGGTGGGCGTCGCCGCAGAGCTGGACGGTGAGTCCGGTGTGGGGCTGGGCGCCGAGGTCGGCGGCCATCACGGCCGCGGCGCCGCGCAGGAACGCGAAGGGCGAGACGGCCATCCTGCCGTAGCGGAGGGGGGCGAGTTCGGGGAGCCGGTCCACGGACTGGCGCTCCAGGACGTCCAGCGGGTCGGGGCGCTGGGAGCTCGGTATCCAGCGTCCGTGCGAGGAGCGGGAGACGCGCTTGCGGGCCGCCCGGCCCCGGTCGGCGCGTTCCGACGGTGTCGTCATCCGGCCTCACCCGCCCTCCTCCGCCGCCGCGGCCTCGTCTCCTTCACCTGGAACCTCATTAGAAGGCGCGGTGCTCCTTTCGGCCACTCTGCGGGGCCGCCCTAGCAAAATGGTTTAGACCAATGATAGGAATTGATCACCCACACGACCCATGTGGTCACGCTGAGCGAAGAGAGGGTTGAACATGGCCGAGCCCGATTCCGAGGCTGCGGCGGAAGCGCCGCTCTATCTCCGGGTCGCCGCCGCCCTGCGCGAGGACCTCACCGGCCGGCGCATCGCCCCCGGCAGCCGGCTCCCGTCGGAACGTTCCCTGGTCCAGCGCTACCACGTCAACCGGCAGACGGTACGCAGCGCGCTCCAGCTCCTGCGCGACGAGCGCCTGGTGGTCACCGACCGACGGGGCACGTTCGCCGCCGGCGGGGGTGACGCGGCCGACGCCGACCCGGCCGCGCCCGCGCTCACGGCCCGTCGGCCCACCTTCCCCGGGGGCCCGCGCGCGGCCGGGGCACAGGTGCGGGCCTCGCTGACCTGGGAGCCGCCGCCCACCCCGCTGACACCCCGGCTGCTGCTCGCCCCCGGCGAACCGACCCTCGTGCACCGGCACGTGATCCTCGGGCCGCACGGGTCGGCGCTCCAGCGCGCGGTGTCCTGGTTCTCCCGGGCGGCACTCACCGAGATCCCCCAACTCGCCCGCTACCGGCGGGACCGGGACGGCCACCGGCAGCCCGATCTCCGCCTCCTGTACCACTGGATGCACCAGGCCGGGCTGCGGATCACCCACCGCGAGTCGGTGGGCGTGCCCCCGGGACCCACCACGACGACGGCCGGCGGCGCGGCACGGCTGTTCGTCCACCGGGTCGTCAGCGACCAGCACGGGCACGCCCTGGAGATCACCGACATCGACTTCTCGGCCCAGTCGGCCTCCTGGACCTACGAGTTCAGCGCCTGACGTCACGGTGGGGGCGTCCGGCCGCACGGCCCGACGCCCCCACCGCGCCCTGCTCGCTCAGACGATGCCCTCGGCGATCTCCGCCTCCTCACGGGCCGTTCCGTACGTCGTGGGCGTGCCGTAGGACCGGCGGGCGACGTACCACCACACGCTGGCCAGGACGAGGACGACGGCGAGCGCGATGACGGCGTAGTTCATGGTGTCGACGGTGACCGGGGACTTCTGGGGCAGGCAGAACAGGACGGTGACCACGGCGACCCAGACGACGGCGGTCCATCCGATCGGCTTGCTCCAGCGGCCCAGGCTCCAGGGACCGGGGACGAACCGGTCGCCGGCGCGCAGGCGCAGGTAGATCGGGATGGCGTAGGCGGGCGTGATGCCGATGACGTTGATCGCGGTGACGGCGCCGTACGCGGTCGCCGAGTAGAGCGAGGGGACGGCGAGGACCGCGGCGACGGCGACGGCGAGCCACACCGCGGGGACGGGGGTCTGGGTGCGGCCGCTGACCTTGCGCCAGATCGCCGAGCCGGGCAGGGCGTTGTCGCGGCTGAAGGCGAAGACCATGCGGCTGGCGGCGGCGACCTCGGCGTTGCCGCAGAAGAGCTGGGCGACGATGACGACGAGCAGCAGCGCGGTGGCGCCGCCGGAGCCGAGGGCGTCCAGGAAGATCTGGGCGGGCGGGACGCCGGTGGCGCTGTTCTGCGTGGCGGCGTAGTCCTGGATGGCGAAGGTCAGTCCGGCGAGGAGGGCGAAGCCGGCGATCCAGGAGACCCAGATGGCCCGCACGATGCCCTTGGCGGCGGTGACGGAGGCGTTGGACGTCTCCTCGGACAGGTGGGCCGAGGCGTCGTAGCCGGAGAAGGTGTACTGCGCGAGGAGCAGGCCGACGGCGGCGACGTAGAACGGGTTGGCCCAGCCGGTGTCGTTGACGAACTCGGTGAAGACGAATCCGGCGGACTGGTGGCGGTCGGGGACGAAGGCGAGGGCGCCGACGATGGCCGCCACGCCGGCGAGGTGCCACCAGACGCTGATCGAGTTGAGGACGCTGACGAGGCGGACGCCGTAGAGGTTGAGCACGGCGTGCAGCAGCAGGATCGCCAGGAAGATGAGGAAGGTGGAGCCGGGGGTGGGAGTGAAGCCCCACTGGAGGTTGAGGAAGGCGCCGGTGAAGAGCGCGGCGCCGTAGTCGATGCCGGCGATGGCTCCGAGGAGACCGAGCAGATTCAGCCAGCCGGTGTACCAGCCCCAGCGGCGCCCGCCGAGCCGGTCCGCCATGTAGTACAGGGCGCCGGAGGTCGGGTAGGCACTGGTCACCTCGGCGAGGGCGAGGCCCACGCAGAGGACGAAGAGTCCGACACCGGCCCAGCCCCAGAGCATGACGGCCGGGCCGCCGGTGCCCAGGCCGAAGCCGTAGAGGGTCATGCAGCCCGAGAGGACGGAGATGACCGAGAAGCTGATGGCGAAGTTGCCGAAGCCGCCCATGCGGCGGGCGAGGACGGGCTGGTAGCCGAGCTCTCTCAGCCGCGCCTCCTCGTCCTGGGCCGGTGGTGGCTTGCGTATCGCGTCGCTGGGGGCTTCGGTGCGGGACATGGGTACCTCCGGGGGACGGGGGGGGACGGAGCGGGGGCGTTCGGTGGAGCCGGGGCCTCAGTCGCCGAGACAGCGGGCGCGGGCCCGCAGGAACACCTCTTCGGCGAGGGCGCGGTCGTCCGGGCGCGCGGTGCGGTAGGCCCAGGGCAGCGTGGTGTAGTACGGGCCGAGGGCCTCGAAGACCCGGGCCGCGTCGGGGAAGCGGAGGGCGCCGAAGAGGGCGTGCGCGAGGTGGTTGAGGTCGAGCAGCGAGGCTTCGTCGGTGGCGCAGAAGAGGAACCAGTCGTCGAGCGCGCGCCGGGCGTCGCGCACGGCGTCCTCGGCGACCCAGTGGAGGTCGAGGGCGCGCTCGTGACCGCGTTCGCGGCGGTAGCGCTCGACGCGCACGTAGAGCGGCAGCGCGTGGAGAGCCGAGCCGACGGGGGCGGCGGAGGCGGCCCAGTGGGAGTAGTTGACGGCCTCGGAGAGCGGTCCGGAGCGGCGGGCGTAGACGAACTGGAGCATGCGGTGGTGCGCTTCGCGGTTGTACGGATCGCGCTTCTCGGCCTCGGCGAGCAGGCCCCAGGGCCCCGGGGGCAGCATGGGGGCGGGCGGGCTGAGCCGGTGCTCGGCCATGCGCTGGCGCTCGTCGAGGGCCGCGAGGGCGATGAGGCCCACCCAGGGCACGGGGTCGGCGGGGGACCGCTCGGAGGCGTCCCGGCAGGCGGTCCACGCCTCCTGCCAGAGCTCCCGGGTGCGGGCGTGTCCGGCCCGGTGGGCGCGGACGGCGCGTTCGACGGTGACGCGGCTGTGCATGACCGCGGCGGCGGGGCTGTCGGGCTGCTCGGTCCGCCAGGTGTGGACGACGTCGGTGCCGGCGGCGACGGCGGCGAGGACCTGGGTGCGGCGGGTCCAGCCGTCCCAGCCCGTCGTCTCGTCGAGCAGCCGGGCCATGGCCACCCAGCGGCCGGTGCGTAAGTCCTGGACGGCGTTGCGCAGGGCGTGGTCGTGGCCCGCGGGGTGGTAGACGGGCCGGAAGCCGTGTGCGGCCATCAGGGGGCGGGCCAAGCTGTGGTCGACATGGGTCCTCGGTGGATGGAGAGGGTGGCCTGTCCCCCGGCGGGTGTCACCGGCCGTTGATCGGCGATCACTATAGAGGGCGATGGATGCGACCGGTCCACTTTCTTTTGTGACGGTAACTATCAGGCCAACGACCAAATTTGACTGCCCGTCAGTTATGTGGGCGGACCTGACGGGATCGTCCGGCGGGGCTTGACGCGGGCCCGCCCCGGCGGCACCCTGACCCCTTTCGGTGATCGGATGATCACCGTCCGGTCCAGGGACGGGAGCAGCACGATGACAGGCGGCCCGGTACTCGCCGTCGACCAGGGGACCTCGGGCACCAAGGCCCTCGTCCTCTGTCCCGAGCGCGGCGTCATCGGCAGCGGCACGGCGCCCGTCCGGCCCCGCTACCTGCCGGGCGGTCTCGTGGAGGTCGACCCGCGTGAGCTGTACGACTCCGTCGTCGCCGCCGGGCGGGCGGCCCTCGCCGAGGCGGGCACGCCGGTCGGGGCGGTGGGCCTGGCCAACCAGGGCGAGACGGTGCTCGCCTGGGACCCGCGGAGCGGCGAGCCGCTCACCGACGCCCTCGTGTGGCAGGACCGCAGGGCCGCCGACGTCTGCGCCGGTCTCGACCCGCACGCCGAGCGGCTGCGCCGTCTGACGGGCCTTCCCGTGGACCCCTACTTCGCGGCGCCCAAGATGGCCTGGATCCGCCGCCACTCCACCGGCGCGGGCGTCGTCACCACGAGCGACTCCTGGCTCGTGCACCGGCTGACGGGCGCGTTCGTCACCGACGCGTCGACCGCCGGACGGACCGGCCTCCTCGACCTGGACACGGTCTCCTGGTCGGAGACCGCCCTCGACCTGTACGGACTCGGCGGCGAGCGACTGCCCCGGGTGGTGGACGGCGACACCCCCGTCGGCACCACGACCGCGTTCGGCCCGCCGCTGCCGCTCACCGGCCTCCTGGTCGACCAGCAGGCGGCCCTGCTGGCACAGAGCGCCGACGACCCGTCCGCCGTCAAGTGCACCTACGGGACCGGGGCCTTCCTCCTCGCGCAGACCGGCACCGAGCCGCGGCGCACCGTCTCCGGTCTGGTGAGCTGCGTCGCCTGGCGGCTGGGCGGACGGGTGACCCACTGCCTCGACGGCCAGGTGTACACGGTCGCCTCGGCCGTCCGCTGGCTCACCGACCTCGGGGTGATCGCCGGCGCCGAGCAGCTCGACTCCGTCGGCGGGGCCGTACCGGACAGCGGCGGGGTGACCTTCGTGCCCGCCTTCGCGGGGCTCGCCGCACCCTGGTGGCGGGGCGACGTGCGCGGTTCGCTCACCGGGCTCGGCCTGGACACCGGACCCGGCCAGCTCGTCAGGGCGCTCTGCGAGGGGATCGCCGCCCAGGTCGTGGAGCTGGCCGCGGCCGCCGCGACGGAGCGGGGCGCCTCGGCGTCCGCCCTGCGCGTCGACGGGGGCCTGACCCGGTCCGCCCTGCTGATGCAGACCCAGGCCGACCTGCTCCAGCTCCCCGTCGAGGTCTCCGCGTCGCCGGACGCCACCGCCCTCGGGGTGGGCGCCGCGGCCGCGCTGGGCCACGATCCGGGCCTCTCCCTCCGCGAGGCCGTGCCGGGGTGGAAGCCCTCGGCCGTATACGAGCCGCGGATCACGGGCGACGAGGCGGCCGCGCGGCTCGCCCGGTTCCGCGCCGAGGTGGCGGCCCTGGTCGAGCGGGCCGGCGACGCGGACGGGGCGGGGGCCGCCGGATGAGCGTCACGCGGAGAGGTCCGCTGCCGTCCGGCGCGGACTCCGCGTACGACGTGGTGGTCGTCGGCGCGGGGGTGGTCGGCTCGGCGATCGCCCGCGCGCTCGCCCGGCATCCGCTGCGGATCGCCCTGGTGGAGGCGGCGGACGACGTCGGCGACGGCACCTCGAAGGCCAACACCGCGATCCTGCACACCGGTTTCGACGCCACCCCCGGCACCCTGGAGGCGGGGCTCGTCCGCACGGGCCACCGGCTGCTCGGCGCGTACGCGCGGGAGGCCGGCATCCCCGTGGAGCCGCTCGGCGCCCTTCTCGTCGCCTGGGACGAGGAGCAGCGCGCCGCCCTCCCCCGGCTCGCGGCGAAGGCCGGGCGCAACGGCCACCGGACGACCCGCATCCTGACCGCCGCGGAACTGGGCGCGCGAGAGCCCCACTTGGGGCCGGGGGCGCTCGCAGCACTCGAAGTGCCCGGCGAGTCCGTCGTCTGCCCGTGGACGACGACCCTGGCGTACGCCACGCAGGCGGTCCGCTCCGGCGCGGACCTGCACCTGGGCTGCCGGGTGGAGAGCGTGGGTCGGGGCGATCCGCACCACCGGCTCGTCACCCCGCGCGGGATCCTGCGGACCCGGTACCTCGTCAACGCCTGCGGCCTCCACGCCGACGGCTTCGACGCGCTGGTCGGCCGCGACGACTTCACCGTCACCCCGCGCAGGGGACAGCTGCTCGTCTTCGACAAGTTCGCCCGCGACCTGGTCCGCCACATACTGCTCCCCGTCCCCGGACCGCTCGGCAAGGGCGTGCTCGTCTCGCCGACCGTGTACGGCAACGTGATGCTCGGGCCCACCGCCGAGGACCTGGACGACAAGACCGCCACCGGCACCACCGCCGAGGGACTGGCCGGGCTGCGCGAGCAGGGCGGCAGGATTCTGCCGGCGCTGCTCGACGAGGAGGTGACGGCCGTCTACGCGGGACTGCGGGCCGCCACCGGGCAGGAGGACTACCGGATCGCCGCGCATCCCGGGCTGCGGTACGTGACGGTGGGCGGGATCCGCTCCACCGGGCTCACCGCGTCCCTGGCCATCGCCGACCACGTCCTCGGCCTCCTCGCCGACTGCGGACTCCACCCGGGCCCCGAACGGCCCCTCGCCCCGGTCCGCATGCCGAACCTCGGCGAGGCGTTCCCCCGGCCCTACCGCGACGCCGCACGCATCGCCGCCGATCCCGCGTTCGGCGCGATCGTCTGCCACTGCGAGCGGGTGACCCGCGGCGAGGTGCGGGACGCCTTCGCCTCCACGATCCCCCCGGCGGGGCCGGACGGGCTGCGGCGCAGGACACGGGCCCGCGCCGGCCGCTGCCAGGGCCACTTCTGCGGCGCCGAACTGCGGGCCATGAGCGAGGAGTACGGGAAGGGGAACCGGTGATCCGGACGGTCGACGTGCTCGTGGTGGGCGCGGGCCCCGCCGGGCTCGCCGCGGCGGCCGGCGTCGCGGCGGCCGGCGTCGGACGGGTGGAGGTCCTGGAACGGGAGGCGAGCGCCGGCGGGGTCCCGCTGCACTGCGCCCGGCCCGGCTTCGGCGCGGACCCGCGGGGGCGGGCGCTGGACGGACCGGCGTACGCCCGGCGCGCGGTGCGCGCGGCCCTGCGGGCCGGCGCCGCCGTCCGCACCGGCGTCTCGGCCACCGGCTGGGCGGGGCCGCTGACCCTGGAGGTCACCGCGCCGACCGGGCCGGAGCGGATCAGGGCCCGGGCGGTCGTCCTGGCGACCGGTGCCCGCGAACGGCCGCGCAGCGCCCGGCTCGTACCGGGGACGCGGCCCGCCGGCGTGCTGACCACCGGGGAACTCCAGCGGACGGTGGCGCGGTTCGGGGCGCGGCGGGCGCTCCCGGGACGGCGCGCGGTGGTCGTCGGCGGCGGCCCGGTGGCCCGCGCCGCCGTCCGGACGCTGCGGGAGGCGGGCGTGGCGGTGGCGGCGGTCGTCACCGAACTGCCCGGGGCGGCGCCGCTGGCGGGAGCGACCGTGCCCGTGCTCACCGGCACGGTCGTCACGGAGCTGTTCGGCCGCGGTCGGCCGACCGGGATCGCGGTCCGGGGAGCGGACGGCCGGACGGGCCTGCTGCGCTGCGACACCGTGGTGTTCACCGGCGACTGGATCCCCGACCACGAGCTGGTCAGGTCCCGCGGTCTGCCGCTCGCGGCGGGGACACGGGGCCCGGTGACCGATGCGGCGTTCCGGACCGCCGGGGAGGGGGTGTTCGCCGTCGGCAACCTGCTGCACGGCGGGGAGCCCGCCCTGCGGGCCGCCGCCGAGGGGCGCGCGGTGGCCGGCGCGGTCCTGGCCCGGCTCGCCGGCGCGCCCTGGCCGGCCGGCGGGGTGCCGGTGGCGGCGGCGGGGTCCCTGCGGTGGGTGGCGCCGGGGCTCCTCGGAGCGGGGGCCGTCCCCCTCCTCGTACGGCCGGAGCGCGGGCTCGTGCGGCCGGTCCTGACCGTCCGCCAGGACGGGGCGGTGCTCCGCTCCGAGCGGCTGCGCGGAGCGGTGGCCCCGTGGCGTTCGGTGCGGCTCGACGGCCGCTGGACCGAGGGGGTCGACCCGTCGGGCGGCCCCGTCGTGGTCGACGCCGGGGAGTGAGCGCAGGCGCGGGCCGGGACGGATGTCCGGGGCTGCGGAGGCCGGGCGGTTCGGCCACACTGGGGCCCATGCCGGACAAACGCAGCGCGGGTCTCCTGGTCTTCCGCCGTACGGCGGGCGAGGGCGTCGAGGTCCTCATCGGTCACATGGGCGGTCCCTACTGGGAGTCCCGCGAGGAGGAGTCCTGGTCCATCCCCAAGGGCCAGTACGAGCCGGACGAGACCGCGCGGGACGCGGCGCGCCGGGAGTTCGAGGAGGAGCTGGGGCTTCCGGCGCCGGAGGGCGAGTGGTCCGCGCTCGGGGAGTCCCGGCAGCGCAGCGGAAAGATCGTCACCATCTGGGCCGTCGAGGGCGACCTCGATCCGGAACGGGTCGAGCCGGGGACCTTCACCATGGAATGGCCGCCCGGGTCCGGGGTCCTGGCGGAGTTCCCGGAGATCGACCGGGTGGGCTGGTTCGCCCCCGAGGCCGCCTCTCCCCTGCTGGTGACGGGGCAGCGGGTCTTCCTCGACAGGCTCCGCCACCTGCTCGACGGGCGGGCCTGACCCCGATTGTCAGACCCGTAGGAGAGGGTGGTGAGCGCCGAACTGTCGAGAGGGAGCCCGACATGACCACGTTCACCGCAAGCGAGCGCGCCGCCGCCCAGGCGTACCTGCGGCTGCTGGAGTCCACCCAGGCCGTGCTGACCGACCCGCAGCTCGCCCCCTACGCGGGGGTGATGCTCACGCATCCGATGGCGGAGGCGGACGAGGCTCTGCGCGCCGCGGGTTTCTCGGGGAACGAGGACCGGCTGCTGAGGCTCGTCTCCTCGCTGCGGACCTCCCCGGCGACCGCGTGGGGGCGCACCGGCTGAGCCGGTGCGCCCGCCGGGCGGGCCGCCCACGGGGCGTCAGACGCCGGGGCGGACCGGGAGGGCGCGGACGCTGTTGCCGACGAAGCCGGCGTGACGGGTCAGCTCCGGCTCGGGAAGGGCGAGGTCGAGGTCCGGGAAGCGGGTGAAGAGCGACTCCAGGGCGATCTCCGCCTCCATCCGGGCGAGCGGGGCGCCCAGGCAGTAGTGGGAGCCGTGGCCGAGCGAGAGGTGCTTGACCGTCCGGGTGCGGGTGAGGTCGAAGCGGTCGGCGTCCGGGCCGTGCGCCTTCGCGTCGCGGCCGGCCGCCGAGTACCCCGCGAGCACCGGGGTCCCGCGCGGGATGAGGGTGCCGTCGACGGTGAGGTCGCGGGTGGGGTAGCGGAACGGGAAGTAGCTGACCGGGCTGTCCCAGCGCAGGGTCTCCTCGACCACGTCCGCCCAGGAGGCCCGGCCGTCCAGGACGAGGGCGAGCTGGTCCCGGTGGGAGCACAGGGCCCGGACGGCGTTGGTGACCAGGTTCAGCGTGGTCTCGTGGCCGGCGATGATCATCAGGACGAGGGTGCCGAGCAGCTCGGGCTGGCTCAGCCGGTCGCCGCCCTCGTCGCGGGCCGCGATGAGGGCGCTGATGAGGTCGTCGCCGGGGTCGGCCGCCCTGGCGGCGGCGACGGAGGCCAGGAGGTCGACGAGCTCGCGGTTGACGGCGACGGCCTGCGCGGGCTCGGTGTCGGTGGCGACGACCTGGCTGGAGAGGTGGTGCAGCCGGTCCTGATGTGCCGGATCGACGCCGAGGAGTTCGCAGATGACGCCGAGCGGCAGCGGCAGGGCGTAGTGCCGGCGGAGGTCGGCCACGCCGTCGCCGGCGCGCGCGGCCTCGGCGAGTCCGTCGAGGAGTCCGGCGGTGACAGCCTCGACGCGCGGGCGGAGCTCCTCGACCCGGCGGGCGGTGAAGGCGCTGCTGACCAGGGTCCGCAGCCGGCGGTGGTCGGCCCCGTCGGCGGTGGTCATGCCGGGCACGGTCGCGAAGGTGAGCAGCGGCCAGCCCTCGGGTATCCGGCCCTCGGCGAGCGCGGTGAAGTGGTGCGGGGACTTGGCGACGTCGGGGTGGGTGAGGAAGTCCCGCAGGGCGTCGTGGCCGAGCACCGCCATTCCCTCGATCTCGCCGGGCAGGATCACCGGGGTCACGGCGCCCTGGGCGAGCAGTCGGGCGTTCGCCGCGTGCGGGCAGCCGCCCGCCGGGTCCAGGCGGTGGGCGGGCCGGCCGGATGCGGTGCTGTGCGGTGTGTTCAAGGAAGGAACTCCTGACTGCGGATGCGGACCGGTGCGGCGGGTGAGCGGTCGCATCCTACGGTCAACCCAGCGGCGTTCGTACGGAGTTGTCCGTCACGTCGGTGTCGTCCGCCGGGCTCCGGCGGGCGCCGCGGCCGAGGAGTCCGGCCAGCCCGCGGCGGGTGGCGGCCACGACGACCCGGTCGCCCGGCCGGAGGACCCGGTCCGGGTGCAGACGCCAGCCGCCGTCCCGGTCCGTGTCGCCGTGGCCCGGCGTGCCGGCGGCGCCGTCCAGGGCGATGACCCGCCAGGCCCCGGGGACGAAGGCGTCGGCGACCGTGCGGCCGTCCAGGAGCGGGTGGGCGGCGACGTCCACGGCGGCGAAGAGCAGCACCCGGCGCTCGACGGGCACGGCGCCCAGGATCCGGCGGCCCATCATCGCGCCGGCGAAGGCGGGCGCGGCGAGGTGGGAGACGCTGCGGCTGCGGGTGACGGCCGTGGGGTGGGCGGTGCGCAGGGTGCGGAAGACGGCGGTGGCGAAGTCGTCGTCGAACAGGCGCAGGACGACCCGCAGGTCGGGGCTGACGGCGCGGGCGGAGAGCGCCGCCTCCAGATTGGTGATGTCGACGCTGGTCAGCGCGAGAAGGGCGTGGGCTCGGTGGATGCGGGCGGCCTCCAGGACCCCTTCCTCGGTGACGTCGCCGACGACGGTGGGGACGCGCAGCCGGCGGGCGACGGCGATGCCGCGGGCCTCCGGGTCGGACTCGACGCAGACCACCGGGATGCCGAGGCCGCGGAGCCTGGCGAGGACCCGGGTGCCGACCTTACCGAGGCCGAGGAGGACGACGTGGCCGGAGAGGCCGCGCGGCGGCCGGCGCAGGGTGGTCGCCGTGCGGAAGGTACCGAGCCCTTCGAGGAGGGCGGCGACGATCACGGGCAGCAGGAGCAGCCCCACGAAGCCGGCGAGGATCTGGAGCAGCTGACGGCTGGTCGGCTCGCCGACCGCGGGGTCCCCGATGGCGAAGATGTCGAGCAGCGTCAGATAGGCGGCGTGCAGCGGGTGGTCGCCGGTGGTGAAGGTGGAGGCGAGGGCCAGCGCCACGACGGCGGCGGCCGCCCCGGCGAGCGACCAGCGCAGGCGGCGGGAGAAGAGGGAGGCGACGGGGAGGGCGGAGGCGGCGAGGCGGGCCGCCGGGAGGGCCGGGCCCGCCGGGGTGACGGCTTCGAGGGTGACGGCGGCGCGGCCGGTGGCGGCGGCCACCGTGCGGTCGTCCGGCAGTAGGCGGGGGCCGTCGTCGCCGCTGCGTTCGGAGCCCTCGCAGCCCGCGGGGTCGCCGGCCGTGGCCGAGAGCAGGGCGAGCGTGCAGAGTCCGGGGTCGGGGGCCCGGCCGGCGGCGGGCGGGCGCTCGACCGCGTGCAGCAGCAGTCCGCCGGCCTGCACGACCTTGCTGGTGCCCGCGACGGCGGCCGCGGCGAGGCCGGGCGCCGCGGTGTCGACGTCGGAGAGGACGGTGGTGGCGGCGTCGAGCTTCTCGGGGTCCAGTCCCGGTTCGGCGACGGCGGCGGCCTGGTCGAGGAGGGTCTCCAGGTGCTGTCCGAGCTTGCGGTTGTAGAGCCGGATGACCAGTCGTAGGCGGGGGTTGAGGCGGCGGGCGGTGAGCGCGGCCCGGATGTTGGTCTCGTCGTCCTCGTGGACGAGGGCGAGCGCGGCGGCTCGCTCCGCCCCGGCGTCGGTCAGGGCCCGGTCGTCCGCCTCGGCGGATTCGACGACCCGCAGCGCGCCGCCGGGTTCGTCGCCGTCCACGGGCGGGCCGGCCGGGGTGCCGGAGGCGCCGGTCCTGATGACGGCGGCGGTGACCCGGCCGAAGAGGGCGAGGGCGCGGCCGGTGCGGGCGGTGGGGGCGCGGGGCGCGTCGGGCGGCGTCGGCACGAGGAGGGTGACCCGTTCCCCGTACACCTCGTGCAGCTCGCGCGCGAGCCGGTGGGCGAGGGCGTCGTCGCCGCACACGATCATGTGCCCGGAGGGAGCGGTCCTGGCCTGGCGGTCCGTCCGGGAGGCGGGGGCGCCGAGGGGCCCGCCGGGGGCGCGGGCGGGCCCGGGAAGGGGCCGCGCCGCCGGGGCGACGGGGGGCGCTCCGACGCTCTCGGGCGGAACGGGGCTGCTCTGGTTCGGGTGTGAGGGCACGTCACCAGCATGCCGTGCGCCGCCGACAGCGGGTCGGGCGGCCGCGCACCACCCGGGCGGCGGCACGACGCGCCGCCGTCCGGCACGGTCGCTACGCCGGTCGGCGCACTTCGTTCTGCGCGTTCCGGACGCCCTTCCTACGGTGACTGAATGATCGTCATGTCAGCTGTCCGTCATGTTGCCGCCGGTTCCGCGGCGCTGCTGTTCGTACTGCCGGTCCCGGCGGCCATGGCCTCCCCGGACACCTCGGTCGGGGAACCCACCCCGCCCGTGCGGCAGTACGTCGACCCCGCCCGGCTGGACCGGCAGGGCACGCAGGTGCACCCGCTGCCCGGCGCGCCGGACCTGCCCTCGGTGTCCGCGCTCTCCTGGGTGGTGGCGGACGCGGCCTCGGGCGAGGTGCTCGCCGCGCGGAACGCGCACCGGAGACTGCCGCCGGCCAGCACCCTGAAGACGCTGTTCGCCCTCACCGCGCTCCCCCACCACCAGCCCGACGAGCAGCACACCGTGGCCGATTCCGAGCTGACCGGGATCGGCGCGGGCAGCAGCCTGGTCGGGGTGAAGGAGGGGTACACGTACAAGGTCTCGGACCTGTGGAACGGCGTCTTCCTCAGCTCCGGGAACGACGCGGTGCACGTGCTGGCCGCCATGAGCGGCGGCTGGGAGTCGATGGCCCGGCAGATGCAGGACAAGGCGCGGTCCCTCGGGGCGCGGGACACCCACGTGGTCTCCCCGGACGGCTACGACGCCCCCGGGCAGGTGTCCTCGGCCTACGACCTGGCGCTGTTCGGCCGGACCGGTCTCCAGGACCCCGCCTTCCGGCGCTACTGCTCCACCCGGTACGCGGACTTCCCGGCCGGGTCCTGGTCGTACGGCATCGCCAACACCAACCGGCTCCTGACCGGCTCGGACGGGGTGGCCCGGTATCCGGGGCTGCTGGGGATCAAGAACGGCTACACGACCAACGCCGGCAACACGCTGGTCTCGGCCGCCCGGCGGGGTGACAGGACGCTGGTCGTCTCGGTGATGAACCCCCAGGGTGGCGGCGGGCTCGCCGTGTACGAGGAGGCGCGCGAGCTGCTCGACTGGGGCTTCGACGCGGCGGACGAGGTCCGGCCGGTGGGCTCGCTGTCGGCCGGCCGGCCGAAGGAGGAGGAAGCCGTGCAAGCCGCGCAAGCGGCAAAGGCGGGCAAGGCGGCGGAAGCCTCGCGAGCGGCCGACACCCGCGCCGTCGCGGTCGCCGGCCGAGGCGACGGGGCGCCGACGGCCCCCGCGGCACACGGCGCCGAGGCCGTGGCGTCGCCCGGGAAGGCCGGCTCCGGGGAGGACTCCTCCTCGGGCCCGTCGGCGGGGCTGCCGCTGACGCTGATCGCCTCGGCCTGCGCGGCGGCGCTCCTGCTCTGGGGCCGACGGCTCAGGGCCGCGCGCAAGGTTTGATCCCGGGCCGCCGGACGAGTGACGCCCAGGGGGTGTCCGCCGCGGGCCGGGCCGGACCTTCCGGACAACCCCCAGGGGGTGTCGCGTGCCCCGGACCCACCGGGTCCGGGGCACGCGACGACCGTTCGGCGAGGGCCGCACGGTCGTGCTCGTAGGGTGCGGGGACGCCGTCCGGGAGGGCCCGGGCGGCTCCACCCGAGGAGGCGACACGGATGACGGACCCGGCACTCGCGCGGCGGATCGCCGAGCGGTTCCGCGAGGTGAACGGCGACCATCCGATGACGGCGGCCGACGACGCCTACGTCACCGCGCAGTTCGTCCCGCTGGAGGTCCTGTGCGCCGCGCTCGGCGGCGACGCGGACGGAGCCCGGCGGCTGATGCTGGACGGCCTGCTGCCGCTCCCCGGCTACATCCGCTCGGACGGCGCCCAGATGGTGCCGCGGGACCTGTTCGCCCTCGCCGGGTCCGCCGGCGGGCCCGAGGGCCTGCGGGCCTGGTTCACCGCGCACTGGGAGGACGCCGACCGGGGCGAGGAGGAGTGGGCCGCGTACGTGAGCGGCCGGTACGTCTGCCTGCGCTCGGTCACCCCGGAGGGCATGCGCGCCAAGGACCGGCTGACGGCGGAGATCACCGAGGCGCTGGCGACGGCCGGGCCCGATCCGTCGCCCGAGTGGCGCGCCGCGCTCCACGCGCGCGTGGACGCGCTCGACGCCCTGGAGCCGGCCTTCACGGCGTACGACCGGCTGCGGTTCGGGGGTCCCACCTCGCGGGACACCTGCGTGGACGCGCCCCGGGCGCTCTACCCGCCGGAGCCGGCCGGCCGGTGACCCCGGCGGGCCGGGGAGCCTCGCGCGCGTGGACCGGCCGGGCGTGTGAACCGGCCGGGCGGGCGCGCCGGCCCGTACGCGCGTGGCGCCGTCTGCCGCTCAGGCACCCACGTACTGCGCGAGGTGCTCGCCGGTGAGGGTCGAGCGGTCGGCGACGAGGTCGGCGGGAGTACCCTGGAAGACGACCCGGCCGCCGTCGTGGCCGGCGCCGGGACCGAGGTCGATGATCCAGTCGGCGTGCGCCATCACCGCGGGGTGGTGCTCGACGACGATCACCGACTTGCCCGCGTCGACGAGCCGGTCGAGGAGGCCGAGGAGCTGTTCGACGTCGGCGAGGTGGAGGCCGGTGGTGGGCTCGTCCAGGACGTAGACGCCGCCCTTCTCCGCCATGTGGGTGGCCAGCTTGAGCCGCTGGCGCTCGCCCCCGGACAGCGTCGTGAGGGGCTGGCCGAGGGAGACGTAGCCGAGGCCGACGTCGGAGAGCCGCTCCAGGATGCGCTGCGCCGCCGGGGTGCGTGCCTCGCCGGCGCCGAAGAACTCCCCGGCCTCGTCGACCGGCATGGCGAGGACCTCGCTGATGTCACGGCCGCCGAGACGGTATTCGAGCACGGACGCCTGGAACCGCTTGCCCTCGCAGTCCTCGCAGGTGGTCGCGACGCCCGCCATCATCGCCAGGTCGGTGTAGATGACCCCGGCGCCGTTGCAGGTGGGGCAGGCGCCCTCGGAGTTGGCGCTGAACAGCGCGGGCTTCACGCCGTTGGCCTTGGCGAACGCCTTCCGGATCGGGTCGAGGAGGCCGGTGTACGTGGCCGGGTTGCTGCGGCGCGACCCGCGGATGGCGCCCTGGTCGACGGAGACCACGTCCTCGCCCGCGGGCAGGGAGCCGTGGACGAGCGAGCTCTTGCCGGAGCCCGCCACCCCGGTGACGACGCACAGCACGCCGAGGGGGATGTCGACGTCGACCTTCCGCAGGTTGTGCAGGGTCGCTCCCCTGATCCCCAGCGCGCCGGTGGCCTCGCGCACGGTCTCCTTGAGCGCGGCGCGGTCGCCGAAGTGGCGCCCGGTGACCGTGTCCCCGCCGCGCAGGCCCTCGACGGTCCCCTCGAAGCAGACGGCGCCACCGGCCGTGCCCGCGCCCGGACCCAGGTCGACGACGTGGTCCGCGATCGCGATCGTCTGCGGCTTGTGCTCCACGACGAGGACCGTGTTGCCCTTGTCGCGGAGCCGCAGCAGCAGGTCGTTCATGCGGTTGATGTCGTGGGGGTGCAGGCCGGTGGTGGGTTCGTCGAAGACGTAGGTGACGTCGGTGAGCGAGGAGCCGAGGTGGCGGATCATCTTCACGCGCTGCGCCTCGCCGCCCGACAGCGTGCCCGACGGGCGGTCGAGCGAGAGGTAGCCGAGGCCGATCTCGACGAACGAGTCGAGGGTCTCCCGCAGCGCGGTGAGGAGCGGGGCCACGGACGGCTCGTCGAGGCCGCGCACCCACTCGGCCAGGTCGCTGATCTGCATCGCGCAGACGTCGGCGATGCTCTTGCGCTTGATCTTCGACGACCGGGCGCCCTCGGCCAGGCGGGTGCCGTCGCACTCGGGGCAGGTGGTGAAGGTGACGGCCCGTTCCACGAAGGCCCGGATGTGCGGCTGCATCCCCTCCTTGTCCTTGGCGAGGAAGGACTTCTGGATCCGCGGGACCAGGCCCTCGTACGTCATGTTGATGCCCGCGATCTTCATCCTCTCCGGTTCGTGGTGGAGGAAGTCGTGGAGTTCCCGCTTGGTGTACTTGCGGATCGGCTTGTCCGGGTCGACGAAGCCGGACTCGGCGTAGAGGCGGTAGTTCCAGCCGCCCGCGGTGTACCCGGGGATGGTCAGGGCGCCGTCGGCGAGCGACTTGGTGGCGTCGTAGAGCTGGTCGAGGTCGATGTCGGAGACCGTGCCCCGGCCCTCGCAGCGCGGGCACATGCCGCCGGTGCGGCTGAACGTCGCCTTGACGGCCTTCTTGGCGCCGCGCTCGACGGTGATGGCGCCGCTGGCCCGGACCGAGGGGACGTTGAAGGCGTACGCGCCGGGCGGGCCGATGTGGGGCCTGCCGAGCCGGCTGAAGAGGATGCGGAGCATCGCGTTGGCGTCGGTGGAGGTGCCGACGGTCGAGCGCGGGTCCGCGCCCAGGCGCTGCTGGTCGACGATGATGGCGGTGGTCAGGCCCTCCAGGACGTCGACCTCGGGGCGGGCCAGGGTCGGCATGAAGCCCTGGACGAACGCGCTGTAGGTCTCGTTGATGAGCCGCTGCGACTCGGCGGCGATCGTGTCGAACACCAGGGAGCTCTTGCCCGAGCCGGAGACGCCGGTGAAGACGGTGAGCCGGCGCTTGGGGATCTCGATGCTGACGTCCTTGAGGTTGTTCACCCGTGCCCCGTGCACCCGGATCAGGTTCTGCCGGTCGGCGGCGTGCGGCGCGGCCGACCCCCTGGCGGTCCTGGGGGCGTCCGTCCTCCGGGCCTTGGTCATCGCGTCTCCATCCGCCGGGCGGGGCCGAAGCGTGCGCCGGCGCGTCCCGCCGCGGCGGGCGGGAGGTGGCGCGCGACGCCACCCCGTCACGCTAACCGCGGCCCGGCGGGCGCGCTTGTCGGCGCCGGACCGTCCCGGCCACCCGGTCGGCCAGGGCGGCCGGCGCGGGCCGCGCCCCGGTGACGTAGCGCTCGGCGGCGTGCACGGCCTCGTGGGCCGTGCGCACTCCCATCAGCACGCACAGGGTGTAGACGGTGTCCTCGAAGCGACGGCGCGCCGTCGGGTCGCACGGACTGTCCAGGACGGTCCGCTCCTGGGCGCGGTAGTGCCGGAGCAACCGGTCGACCGTGTTCCGGTCGGGCAGCAGCATGGGCGTTCTCCTGTCTCCTGCGTCGCTCCATACTCCAGGCCCGCGGCCACGCACGCGACCGACGCGGACACCCTGCGTGACGGGAGCCGTCCGGCGGTCCCTCCGGGTGCGTCCGCGCCGCCCATGGCGGAGGGTCGGAGGCATGAACCCCAGCACGCTTCAGCGAGTCGTCGTCACCGGTGCCACCGGCAACGTGGGAACGAGTCTGGTGCGGGCGCTGGCCGCCGAGCCGAGGGTCGGTTCGGTCCTCGGCCTCGCGCGCCGCCGTCCCGCCCTGGAGCTGCCGGGGGTGGAGTGGGCCGAGGTGGACCTCGCGCGGGAGGGGGACGAGCCGCGGCTCGCGCAGTACGTGGCGGACGCGGACGCGGTCGTCCACCTGGCGTGGCGGTTCGGCCCGACGCACGACCCGGTGGAGACGTGGCGGACGAACGTGCTCGGCTCGGTGCGCGTCTTCGACGCCGTCGCGGCGGCGCGGGTGCCGGTGCTCGTGCACGCCTCCTCGGTGGGGGCGTACTCCCCCGGGCCTCCGGGCGGTGCGCCGGTCTCCGAGGCGTGGCCCACGCACGGCTGGCCGGGTGCCGCGTACACCCGGGAGAAGGCGTATCTGGAGCGGGTCCTCGACACCTTCGAGCGGGACCATCCGCAGATCCGGGTGGTCCGGATGCGTCCGGCGTTCCTCTTCAAGGAGGAGTCGGCGAGCGGGCAGCGGCGGATCTTCGCGGGGCGCTTCTTCCCGGGGCAGCTGATGCGGCCCGATCTGCTGCCGCTGCTGCCGGAGTTCGACGGGCTGCGGTTCCAGGTCCTGCACACGGACGACGCGGCGGACGCGTACCGGCGGGCGCTGCTGCGGGACGTGCGCGGTGCGTTCAACCTCGCCGCGGAGCCGCCGATCGACGCGGTGACGCTGGGCCGTCTCCTGAACGCCCGCCCGGTGAAGGTGCCGGCCGGCGCGGTGCGGGGCGCCCTGTCGGCGGCCTGGCGGCTGCGGCTGGTCCCGGCCTCCCCCGGTCTGTTCGAGGCGCTGCGGCATCTGCCGCTGCTGTCCACCGAGCGGGCGCGGCGGGAGCTGGAGTGGGAGCCGGCGACGAGCGCGGAGGACGCGCTCGCCGCGTTCCTGAAGGGCGTGCGGGAGGGTGCGGGCGACGAGACGGCCCCGTTGGCCGGTCACCGCATCGGGTGAGCCGCCCCGGGCCGTGCGTGCTCCGCGCGCACGGGCCGGGACGAGGAGGAGGTGTTCCGCCGGCCGGGCCGGCGCTCCGTCAGCTCGGTCCCGCCGACCAGTCGACGATGCGGATCCCGGCGCCCGCCGCCTCGCGGCCGCGGCAGTGGGCGCGGTGCCGGCGCAGGACGGCTTCGATGTCGAGCCGGCGGGCGAACTCGGGCCGGGCGGCCAGGCGTTGGGCGTAGGCCCAGAGGGCCGGGTGTCCGGCGACGCGGTCCATGGCGGCGGCGTCCAGGTGCCAGCGGTGGACGGTGTCGAGCTGGACGAGGGTGACCCAGACGTGGACGTCGGCCGCGGTCGGCTCGTCTCCGAGCACGTAGGGGTTGCGGGCGAGCCGCCGTTCCAGGCGGCCGAGAGCCGCGAAGAGGACGGTGAGCGGGTCGCGGTGGGCCGCCTCGCCGTCGATGCCGAGCTCGCCCGCGCGCTGGGCGGCCCGGTTGACGCTCCGTTCGCACAGGTCGGCGATGGCGTCGATCTCGCGGCGCCGCGCCGGCGGCAGCAGGTCGGGGCCGTCGCCGCGGAACCTGAGGGCGAGGTCGCGCAGGATGTCGGGGACGTGGGTGCTGACGATGCGTCCGGTCCAGCCGTCGCTGAGGACGGGTGCGGCGGCGGGCCCGTCGTAGAGGTGGGCACTGGCGTCGTACAGCGGGCGGAGCGCGGTGTACCCGCCGTCGGGGGTGTCGGGGGTCTCGGGCAGCACGGTGAGCGGCAGCGTGTCGTCGAGTCCGAGCAGGCCGTGGGTGACGGCGATCCTCAGACAGCCGGGGCCGGACGGTGCCACATGGAGGCGGTACCGGTGCGGGACGGCGTAGTGGCCGCTGGCCGCGTCGCGGCCGATGCGGCCCCGGAACGCGGGCCGGGCGGAGGCGGGCAGGAGCGAGGACGGGACGACGGACATGCTTCTCCCTCAGGGGTGCTCGGTGCCGGGTCCGGGCGGCGTCCGGCGGCGCGGCGCGCGCGGGGCGCGACGACGGCGGCGGATCGGGGCCCTGAGGCGGCAGAGGTACGGGAAGGGGCAGGCGGGGACCTCGGCGCGTCGCCGTTCCGGGCGGCGCGGTCCCGGGCCGATCGGCCCGGGACTGCCGGGCGGTCAGCGGACGGGACGCGCGCCCGGGCGTGCGGGGCGACTCGCGGCGCTGCAGACCCGCAGCAGATCGATGTGGCGGCGAGAGGTGAGAGGCAGGGTGCGCGGGAGGGGTGCGGCGTGCGACGTGTCCCGCCGGCCGTTGCGTCCCATCGGTTCCCTACCTGTTCGCTCGGATTTCCCGCCCCTTGAGTGTCGGACCGCCCGGAGACGGCGTCAAGAGTGCGGTACGGCTCACCCGGCGGGCGCGCGGCTCCGGTCGCCGCCGTACGGAATAATGCGCGCATGCGCATTTCAGCCAGGGCCGACTACGCGGTGCGGGCAGCCCTCCAGCTCGCCGCCTCCCAGGACACGGGGCCGCTGAAGGCCGAGGCGATCGCCGAGGGCCAGGGGATCTCCCACAAGTTCCTGGAGGGGATCCTCGGCGACATGCGCAAGGGCGGCCTGGTGCAGAGCCAGCGCGGCGGGAACGGCGGGTACTGGCTGGCCCGGTCCGCGGACACGATCTCCGTCGCGGACGTCATCCGGTGCGTCGACGGCCCGCTGGTCTCCGTCCGCGGCGAGCGGCCACCGGACCTGTCCTACACGGGGCCCGCCGAGTCGCTGCTCACCTTGTGGATCGCGCTGCGGGCCGGCGTCCGCGACGTGCTCGGCGTCTCGCTCGCCGAGGTGGCGGCGGCGAAGCTGCCGGCCGGGGTCGTCGCGCTCGCGGACGACCCCGAGGCGTGGACCAACCCCTGACCGGCCCGGCCTGACCGCGCAGTGACGGCGGGCGAACCTCGGCCGACCTGCGTCGACTTGACGTGATCTCACGGACCAAGACACCCCTGTCCAGTCTGCGGACACCCCTTGGGTCCGGCCCGACCCCTCTGCCACTATCCCTAGTGTTCCAGTGGGGATAGACGAGACCGGGTGGGGTGACGTGAGTACGCCGAGGAAATCGCCGAAGAGACCAGCGATACGCACCGGCCCCGCGGCGGGCGCGCCACGGCTCGACCGGCCGGTCGACCGGCCCGCGGACGACGAGATCTGGCCCCGTGTCACCCGAGAGCTCGCCGACGACCTGGCCGTCGACGCGCTCGCCAGGGACCGGGCCGGCAAGGCGCCGTTCGACGAGGTCGCCCGCCTCCAGGAGGCGGGCCTGCCCGCTCTGCTCACCGCCCCCGGGCCGACCCGGCGCGGCGCCGACTGGCGGGCCGCGTGTTCCGTCGTCCGCGAGATCTCCGCCGCCGACAGCTCCGTCGGCGAACTCCTCGCCCACCACTACGCGCTCTCCTGGAGCAGCCGCTTCCTCGGCCCCGCCCCGGAAGCGGATCCACAGCGCGGAACCGGCCCCCTGGCCCTCGACGTCCGCACGGCGGAGGAGCGCTGGCTGCTCGCCGGCGGCATCGAACCGCCGCGCGCCGGCAGCGGCCCGGACCTCGTCCTCACACCGGCCGAGGGCAGCGGCGGCGGCTGGATCCTCGACGGCCGCCGCTCGTTCGCCTCCGGCGTCACGGTGGCCGACCGGCTCGTCGTCGGGGCCCGCCCCGGCGGCACGGGCGACCTGCTGGTCGTCCTGGTGGACCCGGCCCACCCGGGGGTCTTCACGGACGGCGGGACCGACCGGGTCGGCCAACGGCTCGCCGGCGCCGGGACCGTCACCTTCGACCACGTGCCGGTGGAGCCCGGACACGTCCTCGGAGCGCTCCCCCACGACGAGCACGCGGTCGCCCCGTTCACCACCCTCGCGCCGCTCGCCCTGCGGCTGCTGCTCGTCCAGGTCGGTCTCGGCATCGCCGAGGGCGCGCTGGCCGAGGCCCGGGACATCAGCCGGGCCGGGCAGGCCGGCCCCGCGCCCGCGGACCGGCCGGGAACCCCGGCCGCCGCGCACGCCGCCGGAGGGGCCGGCGCCGGTGACGACCCGTACCTGCTGCTCGCCTACGGGGAGCTGGCGACGGCCGCGCACGCCGCCGCCGCGGTGGTGGAGCGGGCGACCGACGCCCTGGCGCGCGGCCTGCTCGCCGGCTGGTCGCTCGGACCGGAGGAACGGGCCGACATCGCCGTCCTGGTGGCGGCGGCCGAGACGGTCACGGGCCGGGCGGCCCTCCACATCACCACCCGCATCCTGGAACTCGTCGACGGCACGGCGGGCGCCGACGCGCGCGGCGGCGGCCCGGGGTTCGACCGCTTCTGGCGCAACGCCCGTGCGCTGACCGCCCCCACCCAGGCGGCCCACCGGCTCCGTGACATCGGGGACCACTACCTCAACGGCACGCACGCACGGCTCACCCTGCCGGCCTGAGCACACCCCGCCGGGCGGACGCGGGGACGGACGGTCCGGCATGTCGGGACGTACGGCCCTCTCGCGGGACGGCCGATGGGCCCAAGCTGGAGGCAGCAGGGCCCGGCCGACCGGCAGGGCCCGTCACCGCACCGACGGAGGCAGCCTGATGAGTCGTGAGATCGTCGCCGGAGTGGACGGCTCCCCGGAGAGCCTCGCCGCGGCCGACTGGGCCGCCCGCGAGGCGCTCCACCGGGGCGTTCCCCTCCGGCTCGCCCACGCGTGGCGCTGGGAACCCCTCGATCTCCCCCTGGTCCAGGAGCGCGCGACGCAGGAGAGCGCCGCCGAGGCCCTTCTCCGCGAGGCCGAGGCCACGATCGCGGGACGGCACCCGGGACTCGAACTCCGTGCCGACGTGCTCCCCGACACCCCCGTCGCCGCGCTGCTCGCCGCCCAGGAGCGGGCGGAGATGCTCGTGATCGGCTCGCGCGGCCACGGCCCCGTGGCGGGCTTCCTGCTCGGCTCGTACGGGCAGCAGGTCATCGCCGCCGCCACCCGCCCGGTGGTGGCCGTCCGCTCCCGCGACGGAGAGCCGTCCGAGCCGCCCACGGGGCCCGTCCTGGTCGGCCAGCACGGCGACGCGGAGGACAGCGCCGCCGCCCTGGGCTTCGCCTTCGAGACGGCCGCCGCGCGGGGGGCGTCCGTGCGGGCGGTCCGCGCCTGGAGCCTGCCGTCCCTCTACGCCTACAGCCCGGCCTCGATGCGGCTCGCGGACGAGGCCGGCGGGCTCGTCCCGTACGAGGAGAAGGCGCTCGGCGAGGCGCTCGCCCCGTGGCGGGAGCGCTACCCGGACGTGCCGGTGTCGGAGCACGTCGAACTGGGCAGCGCCGGGCAGGTCCTGCTCTCCTCGTCGGGGGCCGCCCAGCTCCTGGTGGTCGGGCGACGGGCACGCCGCGGCGCGATCGGACCGCGGATCGGCTCCGTGGCGCACGCGGCGCTCCACCTCGCGCCCTGCCCGGTGGCGGTCGTCCCGCAGGACTGAAAGGCTCGGACGCGGGTTGACGCACGGAGTTGACGCGTCGGGTTGACGGAGAGTGTCGGGGCGGCCGGGGCCGGACAGGGTTACCGCCGTCGCCCCGGTGCCTCCCCGGCACCGGCCCCTCCGGCGACCTCGGCGAAAGAGCGGAGCTCCATGCGGCACCACGACCGTCCCGGCCACCACGACCGCCCCGGTGGCCCCGGCCACCCCGGTGGCCCCGGCCACCCCGGAGGTCGCACCACAGAAGACGGCCGTCCCGACGACGAAGCCCGTACCGAACCGCCCCTGGGAACGGCACCCTTCGGGCGGCGGCAGGGACGCGCGCGAGGCGGGTGGCCGGTGACCGTCTCGGCCGGCCGCCACCGGGGGAGCCGGCGGACCCGGCGTCGCCCCTCCTTCCGCACCGCCGTCACCCTCGTCGGAGCGGCGGCGGCCGTGCTCACGGTGGCGCTGGGGATGTACGTGGCCGCCCCGGCCCCGGCCGCCGCACCCGACTCCGCCCGGCAGCCGGGTGGGGCGGCGGGCGGCGGCAAGGTCGGCCGGTTCGCCGAGGAGGTCGTCGCACTGGCCAACACCGAACGCGACAAGGCGGGTTGCGGTCCGCTCCGCTCGGAGAGGCGGCTGCGGGCGGCTGCGCAGGGGCACGCCGACGACATGGCCGCCCGGGACTACTACGAGCACCACACCCCGGAGGGCCGGGACGCCGGGGACCGGATCAGCGGAGCCGGGTACGCCTGGGCGACCTGGGGGGAGAACATCCACCGCGGGCCGAGGACCCCGGCCCGGGCGATGGACGACTGGATGGGCAGTCCGGGCCACCGGGCGAACATCCTCAACTGCGCCTTCAAGGACATCGGGGTCGGCGTGGCCCTCACCGCCAACGGCCCCTGGTGGGTGCAGGACTTCGGTGCCCGGCGCTGAACGGCCGGCGACGGAGGGTCCGGGGCCACCGGGCCCCGGGCGGGCTCCCACGGACCGGCGCCGGGCCGTCAGGAGGCGGGGGCGGCCAGCTTCTGCACCCAGATCAGGCCCTCGGGGCCGCGCACCGCCGCCACGCCGGTGTCCCGGTAGCGGCAGTCGAGCATGTTCTCCTCGTGCATCGCCCCGTCCCGCCAGTCCTCGACGACGGTCTCCGGGTCGGGGGCCCCCTGGGCCAGGTTCTCGGCCCAGGCGCTCCACTCGTAGCCGGCGGCGGTGATCCGCTTGTCCGCGAAGTCGCCCTCGGGACTGCTGTGCCCGTAGTAGCCGCGCGCGACCATGTCCCGGGCGTAGGCCCGGGCCGCCGAGACCAGCCGCCGGTCGATGCGCAGCGGGGCGCAACCCGCCGCCTCGCGCAGCCGGTTGACCCGCGCCGTCACCCGCTCCTCGACGGAGGGGCGGGGGGTCGGGGGCGGTGTGGTCCTGGGGGGCTTCGGCGGCCGCGTCGTCGGCGCCGGCGCGGCGACGGTCGCCACGGGGGTGGTCGGGGACGGGGTGACCGGGGGCGCGGCGGCGGGCCGGGCGGGCGTCAGCCGGGTGTCGGGCTGCCGGGGCACGAGGAGGGCGGCGGCTCCGAGGACGACGACGGCGGCGGCGCCCGCGACGCAGGCCCGGCGGACCGGCGTCCAGCGGGTGGGGGTGGAGGTGGGGGTGGCGAAGCCTACGGGGTCCGCGGCGAGGGACTCCGCGCCCCGGGGCGCGGCCCCGACGGCGAGCGGCGGGACGAGGCCGATCCCCACGAGCAGGCTCTCGACGGGGGCGAGCCCGCGGCGGCCGGTCACCCGGCCGGTGCAGCCGTCGCAGGTCCGCTGGTGCCGGGCGATGCGCTTGCGCCAGAGCGGGGAGGGGCGGCCGTCCCAGGCGGTGACGATCTCCGCGAGTTCCGGGCACGGCGGCACGGCGTCCAGGGCGCGCACCACGGCGCGGCCGGTCTCAAGGCGTTCCTTCATGCGCTGGATGCGGACGGCGGCGTGCTGCGGCGAGATGCCGCCGAGGCCCTCGGCGACCTCGGCCCGGGTCAGCTCCCCAGCGGCCTCCAGCCACCACAGGGCGAGGAGTTCGCGGTCCTCCTCGTCGAGCCAGCGGGTGGCGCGGGCCACGTCGCGGCGCTGTCCGGAGAGGCCGAGCCGGAGGATGGTGAGGTCGGTGAAGTCGCCGGAGGGGTCGGCGAGCTCCTCGGCCCGGTCGAGGCCGGGAACGGCGGCCTGCTGGCGCTCCCGCCAGCGGCGCCGTATGCCGTTCATGGCGATGGCGACGAGCCAGGAGCGGAAGCGGGCGGGGTCGCGGAGGCCGGAGAGGCCGTCGAGGGCGCGGACCATCGTCTCCTGGACGATGTCGTCGGTGTCCGCGTGGCCGTCGAGGGCGCGGCCGACGATGTTGTGGACGAGGGGCAGGTACGCGCGTACCAGCGTGTCCCTGGCGCGCGCGTCACCGGCCCTGGCCGCCTCCACCAGTGCGGTGGTGCGGCCCTCGTCGCTGTGCATGGATCTGCTCCCTCATCCCTGGTGCGAGTCCCCCGTCATCCGGAGACCCGTGGGCGCGGGAGGGATAACACTTTTCTGCCGACAGCACGTCTTCCGGCGCCCGGCGCCGGACCCTACACCGGTGGTGCGGCGGGCAGGCTCGGGACGGTGGCCCCGTGCCCTTCCCGGACGGCTGCCACGACGGCGTCGTGCAGGTCGCGGCTCTCCTCCTCGGTCGCGCACGGGACGGGACTGCCCGACATGGTGAACCAGTCGGATGCGCCGCTGTACTGCACGGCCACGCGTGCCTCGCGCTCGGCCCAGGTCGTGTGGACGGTCACATCGCCCGTGACGACTCCGGCCTCGTCGGTCAGCACCCCACCTCGCCCGGTGTAGACACCGGCGGTCGTCCAAGATGCCCAGCTCATCCATCCAGGTTCACACCCGGACGGCGGATGCGCCACCGACGGGACCGCCCCGGCCGGAGGAGTTTCCGGCCGGGGCGGCTCGTGTCCCGCGCCGGTCAGGCGAGGGACGCGACGGCCTCGTTGAACGTGGCGGACGGGCGCATCACGGCCGCGGCCTTGGCCGGGTCGGGCTGGTAGTAGCCGCCGATCTCGGCCGGGGAGCCCTGGACGGCGTTCAGCTCGTCGACGATCTTCTGCTCGTTGGACGCGAGGGTCTCGGCCAGCGGGGCGAACGCCTTGGCGAGCTCGGCGTCCTCGGTCTGGGCGGCCAGCTCCTGGGCCCAGTACAGGGACAGGTAGAAGTGGCTGCCGCGGTTGTCGATACCACCGAGGCGACGGGTCGGCGACTTGTCCTCGTTGAGGAAGGTGCCGGTGGCGCGGTCGAGGGTGTCGGCGAGGACCTGGGCGCGGGCGTTGCCCGTGGTGGTCGCGAGGTGCTCGAAGCTGGCGGCCAGGGCGAAGAACTCGCCGAGGCTGTCCCAGCGGAGGTAGTTCTCCTTGACGAGCTGCTGCACGTGCTTCGGGGCGGAGCCGCCGGCGCCGGTCTCGAAGAGGCCGCCGCCCGCCATGAGCGGGACGACCGACAGCATCTTGGCGCTGGTGCCCAGCTCCAGGATCGGGAAGAGGTCGGTCAGGTAGTCGCGCAGGACGTTGCCGGTGACGGAGATGGTGTCCTCGCCGCGGCGGATGCGCTCCAGGGAGAACTTCGTCGCCTCGACCGGGGACAGGATCTTGATCTCCAGGCCCTCCGTGTCGTGCTGCGGGAGGTACTCCTCGACCTTGGCGATCAGACGCGCGTCGTGGGCGCGGTTCTCGTCCAGCCAGAACACGGCCGGGGCGCCGGTGGCGCGGGCGCGGGTGACGGCGAGCTTGACCCAGTCCTGGATGGGCAGGTCCTTGGTCTGGCAGGCGCGGAAGATGTCGCCCTCGGCGACCTCCTGCTCCAGGAGGACGGTGCCGGAGGAGTCGACGATGCGGACGGTGCCCGCGGCGGCGATCTCGAAGGTCTTGTCGTGGGAGCCGTACTCCTCGGCCTTCTGCGCCATGAGGCCGACGTTCGGGACGGAGCCCATGGTCGACGGGTCGAAGGCGCCGTGGGCGCGGCAGTCCTCGATGACGGCCTGGTAGACGCCCGAGTAGCTGTGGTCCGGGAGGACCGCGAGGGTGTCGGCCTCCTGGCCGTCCGGGCCCCACATGTGACCGGAGGTGCGGATCATGGCCGGCATCGAGGCGTCGACGATGACGTCGGACGGCACGTGCAGGTTGGTGATGCCCTTGTCGGAGTCGACCATGGCGAGGGCCGGGCCCGCGGCCAGCTCGGCCTCGAAGGACGCCTTGATCTCGGCGCCGAGGTGGGGCACGGAGTCCAGGCCGTTGAGGATGGTGCCGAGGCCGTCGTTGGGGGACAGGCCGGCGGCGACCAGGGCCTCGCCGTACTTGGCGAAGGTGGCCGGGAAGAAGGCGCGCACGACGTGACCGAAGACGATCGGGTCGGAGACCTTCATCATCGTGGCCTTGAGGTGCACGGAGAAGAGCACGTCCTCGGCCTTGGCGCGGGCGACCTGCTCGCCGAGGAAGGTGCGGAGCGCGGCGGCGCGCATGACGGCGGCGTCGACGACCTCGCCGGCGATGACCTTCAGCGGCTCGCGCAGCTCGGCGACGGTGCCGTCGGCGGCGGTGAACTCGAAGCGGAGGGTGTCGTCCTGGCCGATGACGACGGACTTCTCCGTGGAGGCGAAGTCGTTCTCGCTCATCGTGGCGACGTTGGTCTTGGACTCGGGGGTCCAGGCGCCCATGCGGTGCGGGTGGTTCTTGGCGTAGTTCTTGACCGAGCCGGGCGCGCGGCGGTCGGAGTTGCCCTCGCGCAGGACCGGGTTGACGGCCGAGCCCTTGATCTTGTCGTAGCGGGCGCGGACGTCCTTGTCCTGGTCCGTCTTCGGGTCGTCCGGGTAGTCCGGGAGGGCGTAGCCCTGGGCCTGGAGCTCGGCGACGGCGGCCTTGAGCTGCGGGATGGACGCCGAGACGTTCGGCAGCTTGATGATGTTGGCGCCGGGCGTCTTGGCCAGGTCACCGAGCTCGGCGAGGGCGTCGGCGATGCGCTGGCCCTCCTCCAGGAACTCCGGGAAGACGGCGATGATGCGGCCCGCGAGCGAGATGTCACGCGTCTCGACCGTGACGCCGGCCTGCGAGGCATACGCCTGGATCACGGGCAGGAACGAGTACGTCGCCAGGGCAGGCGCCTCGTCAGTGTGGGTGTAGATGATGGTCGAGTCAGTCACCAGGGTGCTCCGCTCCACGTCTGCGTATGCGAGATTGCTCGACATCAAGATATCTCGTGATCGAGGTCGTCCGTAAAGGGCCCCACGAGCTCGCCCTCGCGGGGCACCCCCGCGGCCTCCACGAAGGGGCCGCCGAGCCGGTACGGGGCCGGGGCACCGTCCACGTCGACGCGGCGGAGCACACCGAGGAGGACCAGCCCCGTGGCGGCGGTCACACCGGCGGCGAGGGCCTGGCCGCAGCGGTGGGCGAGCCGGAGCTCGGCGGGGTCGTAGGGGGCGGTGGCGGGCAGGGCGAGGGTGTCGCCGAGCAGCCAGAGGCCGGCGCCGAGGCCGGCGGCGGCGAGCAGGGCGAGCGGGATCGTCACCGGGAGGCCGGGCATCAGGGGGCCGCGCCGGGGGCCGGGGCGGACCTTGCCCTTGCGGGCGAGGACGGCCAGGAGCCCGCATTCCACGGCGAGGGCAAGGAGGGCGGCGGCGATGACGTCGCCGGGCCGGTGCCGGCCGGAGGCGATCGTGTACGCGCCGACGCCGGCGGCCCAGAGGGTTCCGGCGCCGACGGCGAGCCCACGGAGTCGGTAGGGGACGACGAGGACGAGCCCGAGGGCGATGCCGACGGCGAGCGTGGTCTGGGTACTGGGGAAGCCGCTGGGGACGAGGGCGCCGCCGGTGTCGAGCAGGCGCGGGCGGGGTGCGTACCGCTGGAGCAGGCCGGTGAGCGCCAGGGCCGTGACCACCGCGCCCGCGGCGGCTCCGGTGAGCGCGTACCGCCTGCGTATCAGGCCGACGGCGAGGAGCAGGACGCATCCGGCCGCCAGGGAGAAGGTGGTGAGACCGGTGAGGGAGGGGTGGTCGCGCAGCACGGCGACGGCCGCGGCGTCCGCGCGGCGTCCGGTCAGGGCGGCGTCGCCCCAGCGGCGGCCGGTCGCCGTGAGGACGAGGCCCGCGTAGGCGACCGTGAGGAGGAGGACCGCCCCGAGGCAGGCACGTCGGGTCCGGGTCCGGACCCGGGCGCTGAAGGAGCCGGCGGCCTCGCCGGCCACGGCTGCGTACCACCAGGTGTCACCGGTCTCCAGCGGCCTCGGGGAACCACCCGCGCGGAGCCTGTCATAGGGAGCCATGCCCTGATTCGAACCCACGCGCGGCCGCGCCGCCCGCTGGACTCACCCGAACGACACGCTCGGGGAGGGACCGGCCGGGGCGGCGACGGGCGCCGGCTCCCGCCGGAGGTCCGGCGTGCGGCGCCGGGCTCAGCGGTCCTGACGGGGGCGCTGGGCGAGGACGACGAGGACGAGCCCGCAGAGGATCCCCAGAATGCCGACGGTGGCGCACGCCCGGCGTACTCCGCGGTCGTCGAGCAGCGCGGCGGCCGCCTGGACGGTGAAGGCGGCCGCCATGACCAGCTGCGCGCCGCCGAAGAGTTCCGTGCGGTACACGTGCCGGCGCTGCCACGGCAGCAGCCGGCCGGTGCGGAGCGCCGCGACGCCGCCGAGGACGAGCAGCACGGCGAGCACGAGGCTCGGCAGCGCGAGGTACCAGGACACGGTCCACCCCCAGTGGCTCCGGCGCCGCGCCGGAGGTCGGCGCGATCATGCCACAGCGAGGTGACCGGAGAGGGCGCGGTCGTGCCGACGGGTGCCGTAGAGCGTGAACGCCGTGTTCACCAGGGCCACGTGACTGAGCGCCTGCGGCATGTTGCCCAGCTGGCGGCCGGCGACGGGGTCCCACTCCTCGGCCAGCAGGCCGACGTCGTTGCGGACGTCGAGGACCCGCTCGAAGACCGCGCGGGCCTCGTCGACGCGACCGGTCATGGCGAGCGCGTCGGCGTACCAGAACGTGCAGGCGACGAAGGTGCCTTCGGTGCCCCCGAGGTCGTCGAGGCCGTGGGTGCCGCCGTCCCGCACGTCGCCGTAGCGGCGCAGGAACCCGTGGTCGTCGAGGCGTTCCATCGCCCGCACGGTGCCCAGCACCCGGGGGTCGCGGGCGGGGAGGAATCCGAGCCGCGGGATGAGCAGGGCGGTGGCGTCGACCTGCCCGCTTCCGTAGGACTGGGTGAACGACCCCTGCTCGGCGCTCCACCCGCGGGCGCAGATCTCGGCGTGCAGCTCCTGGCGCAGGGCCTGCCAGCGGTGCACGGTGCCGCGCAGTCCGGCGACGCGGGCGAGGCGGACGGCGCGGTCGGCCGCTACCCAGGCCATGACCTTGGAGTGGACGAAGTGGCGGCGCGGGCCCCGGACCTCCCAGATCCCCTCGTCGGGCTCCTGCCACCGCTCGCCGAGGTACTCCAGGAGCGCGGCCACCAGTGCCCAGGCCGGAGGGTCGAGGGTGACGCCGGCGCGGACCGCGGAGTAGACGGTGTTGAGCACCTCGCCGTAGATGTCGAGCTGGAACTGGTCGACGGCCGCGTTGCCGAACCTGACGGGCCGTGAGTCCTCGTACCCGGGAAGCCAGTCGGCGAGGGTCTCGGGCAGCCGGCGCTGCCCTTCGACCCCGTACAGCGGCTGGAGGTCGGCGGGATCGCCCGCGACCGCGCGCAGCAGCCACTCCGTCCAGGCGAGCGCCTCCCTGCGGTAGCCGCCGCGCAGCAGGCAGGACAGCGTGAAGGTGGAGTCCCGCAGCCAGCAGAAGCGGTAGTCCCAGTTCCGCTGCCCGCCGATGGACTCGGGCAGCGAGGCGGTGGCCGCGGCGACCACGCCGCCGGTGGGGGCGTACGTCAGGGCCTTGAGGGTGAGCAGGGAGCGGATGACGGCGTCGCGCCGCGGGCCCTCGTAACGGAGCGCGGCTGCCCAGTCGTTCCAGAACGCGAGGGTGCCCGAGAGGGCCGCGTCGATCCGGGCGGGCGACTCGGCGGGGGGCGCGGCGGCGTGCGAGGGGCGCCAGCCGAGGGTGAAGGCGACGCGCCGTCCGGCCGGGACGGTGAAGGCGAAGGCCGTGCGGTCCCGGGTGACGACCGGGTCGGCGCCGGGCCCGCAGGAGAGATAGGCCGCGTCGGGTCCGGCGATGGAGACGACCGTGCGGCGGTCCAGGGAGCGGGTCCAGGGCACGATGCCGCCGTGGTGGAAGCGGACCCTCAACTCGCCCCGCATCGCGACCCGTCCGGAGAGTCCCTCGACCACCCGGACGATCGTGGGGGTGCTCTCGCCGAGGGAGCGGACCGGCATGAAGTCGGTGACCCGCACGGAGCCGGAGAGCGCCTCCCAGACGGTGTCCAGGACGAGCGTGTCGCCGCGGTAGCCCCGGCGCGTGCAGCGGGCCGCCCCGACAGGGGCGAGGAGCCACCGCCCGTGTCCCGGGTCGCCGAGGAGGGCCGCGAGGCAGGCGGGCGAGTCGAAGCGCGGCGCGCACCACCAGTCGACGGACCCGTCGGTCCCGACGAGCGCGGCGGTCTCCAGGTCACCGACGAGGGCGTAGTCCTCAATTCGCCCTGCCATGAACGGATTCTATGCCGAATGGCGGCAGATCGCAGAAAGGAGCGGGGAATTCCCTGCCGGATGAAGGGTGTTTCGCCGCTCTCACCGACCGTTATCCCTTCACGGCCGGCGGCATATCCATCCGCGTTTCTTGACGTCCTCCCTCACACCGCAGGATTGTGGACAGACAGGGTCCGTCGCGCGGAAGGCCGTGCCGATGATCGACGAGCCGTACCGATGAGCCGGGACGCGCACCCCCGGCGCCGCTCGACCGACCGGGCGCCCGGCCCCGGCACGCGGACGGTGAGCCTCGTGCTCACGGTCCGTCCCGGTGACACGGACCCACGGCCCGCGCTCGACCTGCTCCTCGACCGGGTGCCCGCCGGCGTGGGCGAGGTGGTGCTCGTCGGCGGCCCGGCCGGCGAGCTCCGGGCGCGGCCCGGTCTGACCGTGCGGGGCCTCGGCACCTGGGACTTCGAGCGCGGCGACATCCCGCACGCAGGGCTGCTCGCCGCCACCGGCGATCTCGTCGTGCTGATGAACGCCGACGGCAGCATGTCACCGCACGAGATTCCGCATTTCCTGCACTACCTGGAAAGCGGATACGACTTCGTCAAGGGATCGCGTTTCATCGCGGGCGGGGAAGTGGCCGCGTACGGGCTGCCGCGCCGCGTGGGACACCGGGCACTGCTGCGGGTCGCGCGCCGGCTCTACGGGCAGCACCTCACCGATCTCTGGTACGGGTTCTGCGCGTTCCGGCGCCCGTTCGTCGACCTCCTCGACCTGCGCGAGGACGGCGTCGAACTCGGCGCGGAACTGGTCACGCACGCGCTCCACTACGGCCTGCGGGTGGCGGAGGTCCCGAGCCGCGAACTGCCCTGCCCGCACCGCTCCTCGCACCCCCGGACCGTCCGCGACGGCGTGCGCATCCTCGGCACGCTCCTCGACGAACGGCCGCACAACGCCCTCTCGCGGCTGACGCACGGACACGGCCGGACCCGCAGCTCCCCCGGTTGACGAATGCCCCCGGGTGAGCCCACGCTGGAAACAGCATCATTCGGGAGACGATCCGGCCGGGTGTCCGGACGGACGGCTCAGGACAGGATCAGGCCCTCGGTTGGGTCGGTTGCCGGAAGAGGCGCGTCGTGACCTCCCTCCCCATCAGCCGAACGCCGGCGGCACCCGCGCCGCATCCCCTGCGGCGGGTGACCGACTGGCCCTTCGCCGAGTCCGGCCGCCGTCCGGCCCGTACCTCCCCGCACTCCGCGCGGTGCCATCCGGCCCGCCGGATCTCCGACCGGCTCGACGCCGCGGCCGCCCCGCCCCTGAGCCGGGCGTGCAGGCCGCGCGGCGCCGCCCGCCGCCGACGTGCCCGTACGGTCCGCGCGCACGCCGCGCGCCGACGGGATTCCGGCGGCCCGGGCGATCCCGACGGCCCACCCGCGCCACCGCTCCCCCACCGGCACCCCACCACGCCGGACTGCCCCGTGCCGCTGCGGCCCGCCCTGACCAGCGCCCCGGTGCCGCACGCCCGGACCGTCTCCTCCCGCACACGGAGCCCGCACGGTCGCGGGCCGCTGGCGCACGCGTGCCCGCCGCCCACCTGCGTCGGGATCCGGCGCGGGCCCGCGCCGCGCGCCGTCGCGCGCGTCCCCGTCGTCCCGCCGCGGAGCCCCGGATCACGCGCCCGGGCGTCCCGCGACGGGACCCGGAGGCGGCTGCCGTGAGCGCCCCGCGAGGTCCCCTGCGCATCGCCGTGTCCGGCCCCGACGGCGCCGGCAGGTCCCGGCTGGCCCGGAGGCTCCTGCCGCTGCTCCGCGAGCGCGGTTTCACCGTCGTCACCGCGCACGGCCACGACTGTCTCCTCTGCCGAAGGCTCCCGGTTCCGCCACGGGTGAGGGATACGGGGGAACCGGGTGGGGACGGGTGGGCACGACGCGCCACGGATCCCGAGCGCCGGGGATCCCCGCTGCGCCGTGCCCACGCGTTCCTGGACGCGGCCGAGCCGGCGGTCCGCCTCGCGGTGGCCGGACTCGTGGCGCGCCGACGGGCCCGGGGCGGTCCCGCGGTCGTCCTGACCGACGGCGGCCCGCTGGACGGACTGGCCAGGCGTGACCCGCCGACCGGCTCCGGGGCGGCGCGCCTGCTCCTCGCGGCCGCCGCGGACTACGATCTGACACTCCTCGTGGAGAGCGGCCCCGACCCCTTGCGGGGCCGCGGCCCGGACACCCCCGACGCTCCCCGGTCCGCCGCGCGGGCCCGGTACCGGTGCTGGTCGCGACGGCTGCCGGGCATCGCACGGCTCGACGGCACGCGGCCCCCCTCGCTGGTCGCGGCCGCGGCCCTGGAGCGCGTCCTCGTCGCGGGCCGCGAGCGCGACGAGTCCGTCGTGCGGGCGCGGCGGGAGGCCGCCGCACGCACCCGGGAGCGGGCCGCCGCACGGGCACGCGCCGAGAGCCCCGCCGGGCCCCGGGGCACGCGCCGAGGCCCGGACGGCGGGCGCCGGCACGTGGTGGTGTCCGTGTACGAGGACGTGGAGAATCCCGGTCACCGGGGTGGCGGAGCCCTGGTGGCCGGGAAGGTGGCGCGCCGGCTCGCCGACGACTTCCGGGTGACGGTCGTGACGGCGGGCCTGCGTGGCGGGGCGGTGGAGCGGGACGGCATCCGGTACGTACGGCTGCCGGTCCGCCGGGCCGGGCCGCGGGCCGGGCGGCTGCTGTTCCTGGCGCTGCTCCCGCTCGTGTCCCGCCGCATCCGGCACGATCTGTGGCTGGAGAGCTTCACTCCCCCGCTGTCGGCGAGCTTCCTGCCCCTGACGACGGCCGCGCCGGTCGTCGGCATCGACCACGGCCGCGGGGCGGGGCCCCCGGGACGGTTCCGTCTCGTGCCCTTCGCCGTGATGGAGCGGCTGGGGCTGCGCTGCTACCGGCACATCGTGGTGATGAACGCGGCGGACGGTCGGGTGGTCCGGCGTCTCAGCCCGCGGGCCGACGTGCAGGTGTTCGCCGACGGGGTCGAGCAGCGCGCCGTCGACGAGACCCGGCTCGGCTCGGGGCAGTTCATCCTGTACCTGGGCCGGATCGACACCTGGGGCAAGGGACTCGACCTGCTGCTCGACGCGTACGACCGGTCCCGGCCGCCCCTCGACCTGCTGCTCGCGGGCACCGGGGCCCCGGCCGAGGAGCGCAGGCTCGCGGCCCTCGTCGCCGCCCGCACGCGGGGACCGGAGCCCCGGATCCACTGGGTCGGGTACGCCGACGAGGACCGCAGGCGCCAGCTCCTCCGCGACAGCGCGTTCCTGGTGATGCCGTCGCGGCACGAAGCCTTCGGCCGGGTGGCCCTGGAGGCCATGGCGCACGGCAAGCCCGTCCTCCACTTCGACCTGCCCGCCCTGCGCTGGATGCGCGACGGCGGGGACGTGGCCGTGGCGCCGTTCGACGTGGCCGCCCTGGGCGAGCGGATGACCGAGCTGTCCGGTGACGCGGCGCTGCGGCGCCGTCTCGGGCGGCGCTCCGCGCTCGCCGCCCAGCACTACACGTGGGACGAGACGACGGGCCGCTACCTGGCCCTGGCCCACCGGCTCCTCGACGCGCCCTCGTACCCGCGGCGGCCGACGAAGAGGGGTGCGTCATGGCGGACGACCCTCTGACCGGCCGCGACCCGGGCGGTTCCGGCCGGGACCGCGGCGGAGGTGCGTGATGCCCACCGCCGAGCGGCGGCCCCGTGTCCTGCTCCTGACCGGCGGTCCGCTGGACGGGGCGGAGGGGACGGACGTGCTGCTCGCCGCCGACGTCCTGGAGTCGCTGCCGGACGTGGAGTTCGTCTGGTTCTCGCACCGGCCGGGCCGTCGGCGGGACCCTCCCGTGCGCGGGCGACCCGTCCGGATCGTCTCCCCGACCGGGGCCCCGAACCTGCCGGAGCGGGTGCAGTCGGTGCTGGCCGGGGCGGTGCTCGCGCGCCGGGTGGACCTCGTGCACGCCTTCCTGACGGTTGGCCGCGCCTACCCCGTGTTCTCCTCGCTGCGCCCGCCGCTGCTCGGCAGGCGGCCGGTCGTCCACACGGTCCCGGGGGTGGTGGACACCCGGTACCTGACGCGCGGCAGGCCGCTGGGGACGACCGTGGCCCTGTCCGAGTCGATGGCGCGCCGGCTGCGGGCCGCCCGCTTCGGGGACGTACGGGTGATCCCTCCGATGATCGACCTGGACCAGTGGCCGTACCTGCCGCGCCCGGAGGGGTTCCCCGCCGTCCTCTTCTCCGGTCACCACGATCCGCACGGCGGCGCGGTGGAGTCGATCGACGCGGCGGCGGAGGCACGGCGGGCGGGGAGCGACTTCCGGCTGGTGCTCGCGATGCGAGGCCGGCCGGGGCAGGACACCGAGGCCCTGAACGAGGCGTTGAGGGAGCGGGCGGGGGCGGCGGGCCTCGTCGACTTCGAGGTGCGCGGCTACGTCGAGGACATGCACGCGCTCCTCGCCTCCGTACAGGTGCTGCTGTTCCCTCCGGTCCACCTCGGCGGGAAGGCGGACGTCCCCCTCACCGTGCTCCAGGCCCTCGCCTCGGGCAGACCGGCGATCCTCAGCGACCTGCCCCAGTTCGCCGACTTCGGCCCCGCGGTGCTGCGGGCCCCCGCCGGGGACGCGCGCCGCACGGGCCAGCAGCTGGCCTGGCTGCTCGAACGGCCGCGCTCCTGGGACATGCTCGCCGCGCGGGGGCGGGCGCTGGCCGAGGACCACTTCGGCCCCGAGCGGTTCGCCGCCCGGTACGCGGCCCTCTACCGCGAGCTGCTGGCCTGACGGCACGGCAGGCCCGACGCGGCGGGCGCCGTCAACCGTGGACCGGGGGCGGGGCGTCGGCGGGCCGCTCGGCCGTGAGGAGCAGGACGCCGGTGTCCCCGTACTCGGGCAGGGTGAGGTCCTTGGCCAGTCGGACGATCCGCAGACCGGTGGTGCGGGGCGCGAACACCTCGTGCAGGACGGTCCCGTCGACCGGGCAGGCGGGCCAGACGGGGCCCGTGCCGATGCGGTAGCTCGGCATGCGCTCCATGAAGGAGGCGAGGAGGCGGCCGCCGGGGCGGACCGCTTCGACGAACGTCCCGCACAGGGCGGTGAACTCGTCGAAGTCCTCGGTGACGCTCTCGGCGACGAAGTTCATCGAGGCGAGGTCGTAGCCGCCGGGAGTGAGCGCGTCGGCGCTGCCGTGCAGCACCCGGACCCGGGAGAGCGCCTCGGCGCTGCTCGCCGGGAGCGCCGGGTCGAGCGAGCGGCAGAGGGCGTAGAAGGGCCGCCAGCTGACGTCGGCGCCGTGGGCGAGCTGCCGCCGGAGGTAGCGCACGCTGGCGGCGCTCGGTTCCAGGGCGTCGACGCGGCGGGCGGCGGCGCCCGCCAGCATCAGCGGGTAGAGGTTGGGTCCGGCGCCGAGCTCCAGGGTGCGGGCGAGGGCTCCGGGGGCGTAGCGCCGGTAGACGGCCGAGTGGTGGTGGATGACGCCGACGTCGCACGGGTGGAGCCTGCGGTAGTTCTCGGCGAGGTAGTCGGCAACGGGCCAGGCGTTCCAGTCGGCGTCCCGGTTGCGACGGGTGCGGGCCTCCTCCACGCGGGGGTGCCGCCCGGTGCGGTCCATCACCGCTCCGCGGGCCGGCCGGCGGTGACCGGTCCCTCGTCGACGGTCTGGAGGCGGAAGCGGCCGGCGAGCTCGGTCAGGGCCGTGCACAGTTCGCCGATCTCCTCGTCGGTGTTGGCGGCGGTGACCTGGACGCGGAAGCCCACCCGGTCGCGCGGGACGAGCGGGTAGGAGGCGAGCGTCACGTAGATGCCGTGGTCCCACAGGAAGGAGGCGACGGCGTCGAGGTCGCCGGCGTCGGCGAGGGGGATCTCGACGATCGGCAGCCCGTCGGTGTTGGGGGTGGCGATACCGAGGCCGCGCACGTGGTCGAGGACGCGGGCCGTCATGCGGTGGAGATCGGCCCTGATCTCGTCCCCGCGCGCCTCGTTGACGTCGAGCCCGGCGAGGGCGGTGGCCAGCGAGGCGGTCGGCGAGGGGCCCGAGTAGAGGTACGGGGCGGCCGCCACCTTCAGGTGGTCCTTGAGCCACTTGGGCACGGCGAGGAAGGCGAGCAGCGAGGAGTACGCCTTGGAGAAGCCGCCGACCAGGACCAGGTCGTCGTAGCTCTCGCCGAGGTGGCGGACGATGCTGTTGCCGCGCGAGCCGTACGGGCTGGTCTCGTCGGGGCTCCGCTCCCCGATGACGCCGAAGCCGTGGGCGTCGTCGACGTACAGCAGGGCGCCGTGCTCCCGGCAGACGCGGGCCAGGGCGGGCAGGTCGGGGAAGTTCCCGGTCATGCTGTTGACGCCGTCCATGCAGACCAGCCGTCCGCCGTCGGCGGGGGCGCCGCGCAGCAGGGTGGCCAGCTCGTCGGGGCGTTCGGAGCTGAAGCGGTGGATCTCGGCGCCCTGTCCCCGGGCGACGACGCAGCCGTCGTACACCGTGCGGTGTGCGGTGGCCTCGACGAAGACCTGTCCGGTGCCGGCGAGCAGCGGGATGACCGACTGGTGGATGAGGGTGATGGTGGGCAGCAGGAGCGTGTCGGAGGCGCCGAGGAGTTCGGTGAGGCGCTCCTCGATCCGGGGGTAGAGCCGGGGGCTGCCGATGAGCCGGGACCAGCTGGGGTGCGTACCCCACCGTCTGACCTGCGGTTCGATCGCGTCGATGACGGTGGGGTCGAGGTCGAGGCCCAGGTAGTTGCAGGAGGCGAAGTCGATGAGCCAGTCGTCGCCGACCCGGATGCGCCGGCCGTCGATCTCGTCGATGACGGCGTCGCACATGAGGCTGGTCCGCTTCAGGTGCTCCAGGTCCCGCCAACGCGACGGGCGCGGAGGCCGGCCGGCGCGCACCGTGCCCTCGGGGCCGTGGCCGGTGATGCGGGCGGCGGGGCCGGCGACGGAGGCGGTGGGCCCGGTCGCGGGGGGCTCGGCGAGCCGGACGGCCGGGCGCTGCTCGCCCGGGGTGGGGGCTCGGTGCAGATAGGACTCGGCCTGGTGGGCGGTCATCGGCCGGGCGAAGAGGTATCCCTGCCCGAACCGGCAGCCCATGTCGGCGAGCAGCGCCCGCTGTTCCTCGTGCTCGATCCCCTCGGCGACGACCTGGAGGCCGAGGACGTCGGCGATGCGCACGATGCCCTCGACGAGCGCGACCTGCTGCGGGTCGGTGGCGAGGTCGTCGATGAACGACTTGTCGACCTTCAGGATGTCGATGGGGAAGTCGCGGAGGTAGCTGAGCGAGGAGAAGCCGGTGCCGAAGTCGTCGATGGCGATGGAGACGCCCATGTCCTTGAGGGCGGCCATGGTCGTGCGGATCTGGGCGTCCTGCCGCATGAGGACGGTCTCGGTGAGTTCCAGGACGAGCGAGCCGGGGGCGAGTCCGGAGGAGTGGAGGGTGCGCCGCACCTCTTCGAGGAGCCCGGGGTCGCGGAACTGGCGGGCGGAGACGTTGATGTTGGCGTAGAGCGGGACCTTGCGGGTGTGGGCGCGCTGCCATCGGGCGATGTCGAGGGCCGCGTGTTCGAGGACCCAGGCACCCAGCGGCATGATGTGGCCGCTCTCCTCGGCGAGGGTGATGAACTGGTCGGGCGGGACCATTCCCCGCCGGGCGTGCGGCCAGCGGATGAGCGCTTCGAGGCCGGCGGGGACGCCGCTGCCGACCTCGACGATCGGCTGGTAGCGCAGGGCGAAGGCGTGGTCGGCGATGGCCGTGTCCATGCCGGCCTGGAGTTCGTGCCGGGCGACGAGCCGGGAGTGGAGCTCGGGGTGGAAGAGGCGCCAGCGCTTCTTGCCGGCGGCCTTGGCCGCGTAGAGGGCGAGGTCGGCGTGGCCGAGGAGTTCCTCGGCGTGGGCGCTGTCGAGGACGGTCGCGATGCCGACGCTGGTGGAGACCGAGACGGCACCGTCGGTGAGGTGGAAGGGCTGGCTCAGGGTGTGCACGATCTCGGCGGCCAGCGCTTCGGCGTCGCGGGGTTCGCGGGCTCCCTCGATGAGGACGGCGAACTCGTCGCCGCCGAGCCGGGCCGCGGTGTCGGTCAGCCGCAGGACGGCCGTCAGGCGGCGGGCGACGGCGACCAGGAGTTCGTCCCCGACGGAGTGGCCCATGGTGTCGTTGACGACCTTGAAGTCGTCGAGGTCCACGAAGAGCATGCAGGTGAGGGTGGACTCGCGGCGGCCGCGCAGCAGGGCCCGCTCGATGCGTTCGAGGAGCAGGACCCGGTTGGGCAGGCCGGTGAGGGAGTCGTGGAACGCCCGGTGGGTCAGCTCGCGCTCCAGCTTCCGCTGCTCGGTGACGTCCCGCAGGGTGAGGACGAGCCCGTGCACCGTGCGTTCGTTGCGCAGGTTGCTGCAGCGGACCTCCACCTCCAGGTCGGCGGAGTCGCCGTGGAGGAGCTTCCAGCTGTCGCGGGCGTCGACGGCGTCGCGGTGGCGCGCCTCGGCCAGGACGCGCAGGGCGCTGGCGGCGTCGGCGGGGGCGAGCAGGTCGGTGAGCGGCGTGCCCGGGAGGAGGGAGTGGCCGAACATGCTCTCCGCGGAGGGGCTCGCGTACCGGACGGTGTCGTCGTCGTCGACGATGAGGATGACGTCCGAGGTGTTGTGCACGAGGGTGCGGAAGTACGCCTCGCTGGTCCGGCGGTTGACCTCCTCGCTGAGTCCGAAGCGCTCCAGGGCCAGGGCCGCCTGGGAGGCGAGGGACTGGGCGGAGGCGCCGATCTCGGCGAGTTTCTTCTCGGGGCCGGCGAAGAGCAGCACGCCGAGCAGGGGTTCGCGTTCGGCGGGGGTCTCCAGCTCCAGGGGGCAGAGCAGGGCGTGGGTCTCGGGGGCGATCTCGGCGGCGACGGCGGGGTCGAGCCGGGTGACGGGGAGGAGCCGGGCGCCGTCGGCGACCACGTCGGGCCAGCCGGTGGTGGGGGGCCGGGTGAGCGCCTCGGTGCGGCAGCTCCAGGGGTGGCGGCTGGTCGCGACGGCGTCGAGGCCGTCCTTGCGGTCACGGGTGAAGAGCAGGACCCGGTGGTCGGTGTCCTGGCCGAAGAGGGTGGCGGACGCCGTCTCCACGGCGCCGGCGACCTCGCGGGGGCTGAGGGCGGCGACGAGCGAGGCGGCGGCGGTCCTGAGGCTGCGCTCGCGCGCCTCGGCCCGGTCGTGTTCGTTCATCATGCCCCAGAGCCGGGTGAGGACCAGCAGGAACATGATCGCCGAGAAGATCGCGATGACGGCGATGTCCTGGTTCCGGTCGTGGCGCAGGGACTGGAAGAGGAGGAGTGCGGGGGCGACGAGCGAGGCGCCGGCCAGCAGGGCCAGCCGCCGCTCGGCGATCCGGGTGGGCGGTTCGGGGACGCGCTCGGTGAGACCGGTCATCGAGGGGTGGAGGGCGGCGAGTCCCCAGGCCGTGAAGAAGACGACCCAGCCGAGGTCCCAGGGCGTGCCGACCTGCCAGGTGCCCTTGAGCTGGAGGGTGCCGTAGATGACGTCGGAGGCCAGGATGCCGCAGGTGCCCAGGGTGAGGAGCTGCACGGACCGCGAGCGCAGTCCGCCGGGGACGAGGAGCCGGGCGAGCATGGCGAGCATCAGCACGTCGCCGAGGGGATAGGCGATGGAGATGGCCTTCTCGGTCCAGCTCATGTCCTCGCTGCGGGCCAGCGGGGTGATGAGGTTGACCCAGGAGAGCAGCGCGAGGCCCGAGGTGAGGATCAGCGCGTCGAGGACGACGCCGAGGTCGCGACCGACGGCCCGGTAGCGGATGAACCCGAAGAGGCCGATGGCGAACAGGGGGTAGGTCACCAGGTACAGGGGATCGGCCAGCGAGGGGAAGGGCCGCGTCTGGTCGAAGAACGCCTCCAGGGCGTTGTACGTGGTGTCCCCGGCCGTGAAGGCGAGGTTGGCGCCGGCCAGGACCAGCCAGGGCCAGCGCCGGGAGGGCCGGTGGATGTGGACGCCGACGAGCATGGCGGCGACGCCGCTCAGGCCGATGAGCGCCCACAGGGTGGTGTGCCGTTCGGGGTACTTCAGGTACGCGGCGGTGAGGAGTGTCACGGCCAGCAGGTAGAGCAGCGTCCAGAAGCGCAGTTTCCCGGTCGCGGTGGGCGGCCGGTCGGGCTGGCCCAGCGGCATCGTCGACCGCCCCCTTGTCGGGTCGGACGCCGAGTGGGAGCGCCCTGGTCGCGGGTACGGACCCCGTACGGTGTCCATTCTCCGGGGCCCTCGGGGCGGGTGCATCTCGGCGTCCCGGGGGCCGCGCCGGGGGCGTCAGGAGGAGGCGCGGACCACGAGTTCGGTGGGCAGCATCCGGCGCGGCTGCTCGTCGGGGCCGCTGGGGTCGGCGATCTCCTGGAGGAGGACGCGGGCCATGGTGCGGCCCATCTCCTCGATGGGCTGGCGGACGCTGGTCAGCGGCGGGTCCATGTGCCGGGCGACGGCGGAGTCGTCGACGCCGACGAGGGCGACGTCCTCGGGGACGCGGCGGCCCGCCTCGCGCAGGACGCCGCGGGCGCCGGCGGCCATGACGTCGGAGGCGGCGAAGACGGCGTCCAGGTCCGGTCGGTGCTCCAGGAGTCGGCGCATGGCGCGGCGGCCGCCCTCCTCCGTGAAGTCGCCGCCCGCGACGAGCCCGGGGTCCTCGGCGAGCCCGGCGTCGGCGAGACCCTCGCGGTAGCCGTCGAGACGGCAGCGGGCGACGTACATGTCGGGCGGACCGGTGATGGTGGCGATGGAGCGGCGGCCGCGGGCGGCCAGGTGGGCGACGGCGGTCCGGCCGGCGCCGGTGTTGTCGGAGTCGACGAAGGCGACCCGCTCGTCCTCGGTGCGGCGGCCGTTGAGGACGGCGGGCAGGCCGAGGGCCCTGACCTGGTCGGGCAGCGGGTCGTCTCCGTGCACGGAGACGAGGAGGACGCCGTCGACGCGCTGGGCGGCGAGGTACTGCTCGAACCGCTGGCGCTCCTGGTCGCTGCGGATCAGGGTGAGGAGCAACTGCTTGTCCGCGTCGGCGAGTTCGCTGCTGACTCCGCGGATGATGTCGAGGAAGTACGGCTCGGCGAAGAGCCGGGCCTCGGTCTCGGGGATGACCAGCGCGACGGCGTCGGTGCGGCTGCCGGCGAGCGCGCGGGCGGCCCGGTTGGGGACGTACCCGAGTTCGGCGACGGCCCGCTCGACGGCGGCCTTGGCCTGTTCGCTGACCTTGGGGGAGCCGTTGATGACCCGGGAGACCGTGCCGCGGCCGACTCCGGCCCTGGCCGCGACCTCCTCGAGGGTGGGTCTGCCGGTCTGCCGTCCGCTCCCCGCCATGTGCCGCTTCTCCCCTCGGGCCCGCCGCCCCGCCTGCGTGTGGACGCGAACCTATCAGGCGGGACGGCGGGTTCCCCGGACGACCGGGGGACGCCTCAGGCGCCGGTCGGGGCGAGCTCGGCCATGGCCCCCCAGCCCTGCTGCGGGACCTCGACGTTGATGATCTCGGGGGTGGTCGCGATGGCTCCGGCCATGGCGGCGAGGCCCGCGGTGAAGTGCGGGGAGGCCACGTGGGCGGCGCCCGCCTCGGCGTCGGCGAAGGCTTCCAGGAGGACGAAGACGCGGGGGTCGTCGACGCTGCGGGACCAGTCGAAGAACAGGTTGCCCGGCTCGTCGCGGGTGGCGCGGGTGAAGTCGTCGACCAGGTCGAGCCAGTGGTCGGCGCGGTCGGGGCGGACGGTGAAGCGCACGGCGATGAAGATCATGCGTTCACTCTGCGGCGGCGCCCCCGGCCCTGCCAGCCGGAGGGGTCAGGATTCCGGCAGGGCCGGAAAGGCGGGGACCGCCCGGGTCAGCGCCGCCCTGAGCTCGCCCTGGCGCCTCGCGAAGTCGGCCGTGGGCAGCGAGACGGAGAGGGCGTGCACGATCCCGTCGCCACGCTCCGGCAGTGCCACGGCCAGACACGTGTACGCGAGGTCCGCCTCGCCGACGGAGACGGCGAAGCCCTGGCCGCGCACCCGGGCGGCCTCGGCCTCGAAGCGTTCGGCGTCGGTGATCGTGCGCTCGGTGAGGCGGGCCATGCCGTGCTCGGCCAGATAGCGCCGGCGCAGCGGTCGCGGCAGCGCGGCGAGCAGCGCCTTGCCGTGGGCGGTGGCGTGCGCGCGGTCCTCGGGCCCCGGGGTGAAGGGGTGGGCCGTGTCGGTGACGGGCGCGGTGGTGTCGACGACGGTGATCAGGCCGTCCCGGTAGGCCGTGTGGTACGCCTCCGCCCCGGTGGCGCGCCGCAGTCGGCCGAGGAGCTCGCCCGTCCCGGCGCCGAGCCCGTGGTGGCGCTGGTGGGAGCGGTGCAGGGCCGGGACGCGGGGGCCGGGGGCGTACCCCTCCGAGGTGCGGACCAGGTAGCCGCGGGCGAGGAGGGGGCCGGTGAGGTGGTAGACGGTCGAGAGGGCGCAGCCGAGCCGCCGGGCCAGCACCTTCGCGCCCACGGGCCGGTCCGCGTCGGCGACCGCGTCGAGGACGGCGAGGGCCCTGTCGACGGACTGCGGCCCGGGGCCGGGGCTCGGGGTGGCGGGCATCGACCCAGCTTAGGGGGTGGGCTTTCGATGCTCAGGGGGTGTGCTGCCGATGCTCAGGAAGTGGGCTGCCGATGCTCAGGAGGTGCCCTGTCGATCGGGCGCGGAGCGGGGAGCGGCGGATCGACAGAGGGGGTCCGGACACACTCGGTGCCCGTTTCGCCCCGTTCCGTATCTCCGCAGGTCAAACGAGCCTTATGTGCATAAGCCACTCTTTCGGCGTACCGTCGTGGGGATTCCCCTTCCCTCGACGCCCCGGGAGAGCGTGTGCCCCGCTCCAGGACCGACCATGCCCCGACGCCCCGCCAGGGGCTCAGCCCTCGCCTGCGCAACGCGGCGATCGCGACGGGCGTGGTCGCCGTCGCCGCGGGGGGTCTGTACGCGGCGGGGCTGCTCACCGCCGGGGACGACATATCCGCCGGCACCCGCGTGGGCGGCGTGGACATCGGGGGCATGAGCCGAGCGGAGGCGCGGGCGAAGCTGGCGGCCGAGGCACCGGCCTCGTGGACCGCGCCGATACCCGTCCGGGTCGGCGACCATGCCACCACCGTCGCGCCCGCCGCCGCGGGACTGACCGTGGACGTGGCGAAGACCGCCGACCTGGCCGCCGACCCGGCGCGCGACCCCGTCACCGTCGTCAAGCGGCTGTTCTCCTCGGGCGAGCGGGACATCCACCCGGTCCTCGCCTACGACGAGGGCAAGGCCAAGGCGGCCGTCGCGGGGCTGGCGGAGCGCAACGACAGGGACGTCCGCGAGGGCGCCGTCGCCTTCCGCGAGGGCGAGGCCGTCGCCACCCGGCCGGTGACGGGACAGAAGCTGGACACCGTCCGGGCCGTGGACACCCTCCGCGCGGCCTACCCCGCCGCGACGGGCGCCTCCGCGGTGAACCTCCCGGTGGCCGTCACCCAGCCGAAGCTGGCCGCCGACGAGGTGTCGCGCTTCCTCGACACGTACGCGAAGCCCGCCGTCTCCGGTCCCGTCACGCTCACCACCGGCGGTGAGCGGCTCCGGATCTCCGCCGCCACCCTCGGCGACCACCTCACGGTGAAGAACGAGGGCGGCCGTCTCACCGCCGACCTCGACCCCGCCGCGCTGCTCCGCGACCCCGACGTGGCGCGGCCCCTCGCCGCGCTGACGGGCGCGCCCGTCGAGGCGGGGCTCGCGGTGCGGGACGGCAAGGTCGTGGTGGAGTCCGAGGGACGGGCCGGCCACGAGGTGACCGCGAAGGCCCTCGGCGACGCCGTGCGCCCGCTGCTCACCCGCTCGGGCGACGCGGCCCGCACGGCTCCGGTGGCCACCAAGGTGACCGAGCCGCAGCTGACCGGCGACTCGCTGGCCCGGCTCGGCATCACTGAGCAGATGTCGACGTTCACCGTGAACTTCCCCACGGCCCCGTACCGGACGACGAACATCGGGCGCGCGGCCGAGCTCATCAACGGCTCCCTCGTGCAGCCCGGCGAGGTGTGGAGCTTCAACAGGACCGTCGGCGAGCGCACCCCGGACAACGGCTTCGTGGACGGCACGATGATCCTCGACGGCCAGTACCGCGAGGCCCCGGGCGGCGGTGTGTCGGCCATGGCCACCACCGTCTACAACGCGATGTTCTTCGCCGGCGTGAAGCCCGTCGAGCACGGCGCCCACTCCTTCTACATCGAGCGCTACCCGGCGGGCCGCGAGGCCACCGTGGCCTGGGGCAGCCTCGACCTGAAGTTCCGCAACGACACCGGCAAGCCGATCTACATCAAGGCGAGTGCGACGGACTCCTCGGTCACCGTGAGCTTCCTCGGCACCAGGAAGTACGACTCGGTGGAGGCCGTCGCCGGACCGCGCACCCACCTCACCGAGCCCAAGAAGCGCGAGGGCACGGGCAAGGAGTGCGTCGTGCAGCCGCCGCTGGAGGGCTTCGACATCTCGGTGGACCGGGTGTTCAAGAACGACGGCGCCGAGGTCAAGCGCGAGACCTTCAAGACGCACTACACCCCGCGCGACGAGGTGACCTGCACGTGACCTCCGTCTGACGGCCCGGGGAAGCGGCCCGGACGCCCGGGCGACGTCCCCGCCGGCGGCGCCGCGCGGGCCGGACCCACGGGGCCGGAAGGGTGTCTTCCCGGTCGGCCGGGGCATCACTTCGGAGCGCGGCCCGTCAGCCCCGTCCGACAGGCCCGCCCCGCCCGACCCGTCGGAGGCAGTCCTTGGCACAGCGCAGCGACCCCTTCGAAAGCCTCCTCGACGACGCCGTCCGCGCGGGTGTCGTCCCCGGCGCCGCCTGGGCCGTGGGCGACGCCCGCACCACCCTGGCGCACGGGTGCGCCGGCCTGCTGGACCCGGCGCACCCCGACGAGCCCGTGCGCGACGACACGCTCTTCGACGTCGCCAGCCTCACCAAGATCCTCGCGGTCTGGGCGGTGACCGGCACCCTCGTCGACGCCGGGAAGCTGGACCCGGCCGCGCCCCTGGGGTCGTACTGGCCCGAGGCCGTGGGCCGGCCCGCGGCCTCCCTCACCGCGCACGACCTCCTCACCCACACCGCGGGACTGCCGCTGCGCGCCAACCTCCGGGCGCTGTACGGCTCCGATCCGCAGGACGTCCGGGACGGCGTCCTCGCCGAACCGCTGCGGCACCGCCCCGGCGAGGCCGTCGCCTACACCGACCGGGCCGCGCTGATCCTCGGCTACCTCGCCGAGCACCTCACCCGCACCCCGCTCCCCCGGCTCGCCGCGGAACGGATCTGGACGCCGCTCGCCATGACGGACACCCGGTACGGGCCACTGCCCGAGGAGGCACGCGCGCGGTGCGCGCCCACCGAGTTCGACGAGGAGAGCGGCACCCGCCTCAAAGGCACGGTCCACGACTTCTCGACCCGGCTCCTCGGCGGCGCCTGCGGCATCGCCGGGGTCTTCACCACCGCCGCGGACGTCGGCCTGTTCCTCCGCCGCGTCCTCGACCCGGTGCCCGGTGTCCTCTCGGCCGAGTGGACGGCCGCCTCCCTGCGCGTGCGCACGGGGGCGCTCGTCCCGCCGCGCGGACTCTTCTGGCACCCGGCGCCCGGCACCGGGCCCTCGGACGACGTCTGGGCGCACTTCGGCTTCACGGGCACGGCGCTGTGGGTCTCCCCGGCGCGGGGCCGCTGGGCCGTCCTGCTCACCAACCGGCTGTACCTGACCCGCGACCCCGGTCCGCTGACCCGGGTGCGGGACGTCTTCCGGTCGCTCGCCCTGCGGTGAGACGAAATCGGGTGTCCCCGCGGGCCGGGCTCTGCGACGCTGCACCGGCTGGACGATCGTTGACGGGTTCGACACGTACGGAGTGCTGATCGATGGGTTTCACGCTGGAAGGGCCTCTTCTGGAGGGCGCGTTCGTGCGCCTGGAGCCCCTGGGGCACCACCACGCCGCCGGTCTCGCGGACGCGGCCGAGGAGGAGCGGGACTCGTACGACTTCACCTGGGTGCCGCGCCGGGCGGACGTCGGCGACTACATCGACACCCAGCTCGGCCGGGCCGCCGACGGAAGGCTCGCCCCCTACGTACAGGTGGACGCGGTGACCGGGCGGGTGGTCGGCGCCACCTCATTCTGGGAGCCGCGCCCGTGGCCCGACGGTGAGCGGCTCTGCGCGATCGAGGTCGGCTTCACCTGGCTCGCCGCCTCGGCCCAGGGCACCGGCGTCAACGCCGAGGCCAAGTACCTCCTCTTCCGGCACGCCTTCGAGACCTGGGGCGTGGCCCGGCTGGACCTCAAGACCGATGCGCGCAACGCCCGCTCCCGCGCCGCCATCGCGAGCGTCGGCGCGAGCTTCGAGGGCGTCCTGCGCAGCTCGGCGCGCTCGTGGGCGCCCGGCGAGGACGGCCGTCTGCGCGACTCCGCCGTCTTCTCGATCATCGCCGAGGAGTGGCCGGAGCGGCGGGCCGCCCTGGAGCGGCGGCTCGCCGGCATCCGGGAGCGGCGGGCGGCGGCCCTGCCCGACCGGCGCTGACCTCCCGGGACACGGTCGGGACGCCCGCCGCGCGGCCCGCCCGGCGAGGCGGCCCGGGCCGTCCCGCGGGGTCCCGCCCGCTCCGGGACGGCCCCGCCGCCCTGTCCCCCGCCGTCCCGCGGTTGCTAGCTTCTGCGTCGGCACCGGCGGGCGCCGACAGCGGCGTGAGACGGCCGTTGGGCGCCTGTTGGCGATCCGTTGGAGCCCGGTCCGAGAATCGTCGGCGACGAGGACGACTCGTGACGGGGAGGAAGAGGGCATGGCGACGGAACACGGCACGCGGTGTGCGGTGGGCGAGCAGGACCCGTGGGATCGGCTCGCCCGGGAGATGCGGCAGATCAAGGAGACCTCGGAGCTCAGTTACGCGGGCCTGGCCCAGCGCACCCACTACAGCCGCTCCTCGTGGGAACGGTTCCTCAACCGGAAGCAGCTCCCGACCCGGCTCGTGATCGAGCAGTTCGCCCACGCCGCCGGGCAGGACCCCCGGCCGCTGCTCGAACAGCTCGACCGGTGCCTGCGCCACGCGGGGAACGACCGCTCCTGCGCCTCGGTCACCGGCGCGGCACGGGAGCCGGCCGTCCGGACGGCGCCGCCCGGACGGCTCGCCCCCGCCGACGTCCGCACCCTGGCCCTGGTCTCCGCGGCCGGGATGGTGGTCGGCGGCGTCCTCACCGCGGCGATGGCCCGGGCCGGCGGCCGGCGACGGGCCGCCTAGGGGGTGTCCGGGGGACGCGGCCGGGCCGGGGTCACCGGCTCCGGCCCGGCCGCGTCCCCGAGGTGCAGGGCGTGACGGGGACGGCGGGCTGGGGTCCCGGCGCCGCGTGCGCCATCCCGGGCAGCTCGGCGAGGCCCTGGAGGCACTCCTCGATCCGCTTGGCCAGACGGTGCTTGCGCGCGAGCTCCAGACACGTCTCCCAGGCCGCGCGGGCCTCGGCCCACTCCCCGAAGTGGTGGTGCGTCCGGGCGGTGACGACGAGGCAGTCGGCCGTTCCGCCGTGGTCGTCCATCCGATGGCGGATGGCGAGCGCCTCGGTGAGCGCGGCGAACGCCTCGTCGCGGCGCCCGAGGGCCCGCAGGACGTCCGCGCGGTTGGTCAGGGCAGTGGCCAGGAACACCCCGTGCCCGGTGCCCTGCAGGAGCTCGATGACCCTGCGGTAGTCGGCGGCCGACAGGTCGAGTTCGCCGCGGAGCTTGTGGATGTCGGCGATCCGGCTGAGCAGCAGCGCCTCGCCGCGGGTGTTCCCGGAGCGTTGGTACAGGTCACGGGAGAGCTCGGCGTGCACGAGCGCCTGGTCGGCGTCCTCGATCTGGATGTAGAGCGCCGAGATGTTGCCGAGGATGGACGCGCGGGCCACCTCGTCGCCGCGGGCGGTGAAGAGGTCGAGGGCGATCCGCAGGTGCTCCAGGCAGGCGTCGTTGCGGAAGGCCATGCCGTGGGCGACGGCCATCCGGCGGTGCAGCCACGCCTGTCCGAGGGTGTCGTCGTGGGCGCGGGCGACCTCCATCGCCTGGGCGAGGCAGGCGTCCCACTCCCTCGTCCACCAGTGCGTACTGGCGTAGCCGAAGAGCCCCACGGCCAGCCGCCACGCCATGTCGGAGCGGCCGAGCTCCGCCGCCTGTCCGAGGGCGTCCCGGACGGCGGGGAGTTCCCTGACGGCCCAGCGGATCGCCTCGTGGTCGTCGGCGAAGACGGGCAGCGCCAGGGGGGTGGCCGGTTCGCCGTCGAGCGGCGGCGGCGACTGCGTCTCGCGAGTGGCCGTGCGGGTCGCCGAGGCGAGGGCCGCGACGTACCAGGCGATCATCCGCAGCCGGGCCGCCGTCCGCTCCTCCTCCGGGTCCTCCTCGTCGCCCCGCTGCGCCGCGTACTCGCCGAGCAGGTCGTGGAGCACGTACCGGTCGGGCTCGGGGTTGAGGACGAGGTGGGCGTCGGCCAGGACGTCGAGGACCGCGGCGGCCCGCGCCTCGGGGAGGCCAAGGAGCGCGGCGGCCGACTGCGGGGTGACGGGGTGCGCCGACCAGACCCGGCCGAGGACCCGGAAGGCACGGGCGGCCTCGCGTTCCAGCGGGCGGTCGCTGTCGCGCATGGCGACGTAGCTCATGTCGAAGGTCCGCTGGACGTCGAAGGTGCCCATGGAGAGGGTCTCCAGGCGGCCCTGGTGCGGGGTGAGCCGGCGGGCGAGGAGCGCCAGGGGCCAGTGGGGGCGGGAGGCGAGCCGGCCGCCGACGATGTGCAGGGCGAGCGGCAGTCCTCCGCAGGCGGCCATGATGTCGGCCAGTGCCTCCGGCTCGCTCCGCACCCGGTCGGCTCCGGCCAGCCGGGCGAGGAGCGCGTGCTGGTCGGCCGGCGGCAGCGGGGCCAGGGGGACGCTGACGGCGCCGGGCAGGTCGGCGAGGAGCTGCCGGCTGGTGATCAGCACGGCGCTGGGACCGCCGGCCGGCAGGAGGGGCGCCACATGGGCGGCGTCGCGCGCGTTGTCGAGGACCAGGAGGACGCGTCGGTCGGCCAGGGCCGCCTGGAGGAGCAGGGCCCGGTCGTCGATGTCCTCCGGGAGCGCCTCGTGGTGGACGCCCAGGTCGGACAGGAAGCGGGCGAGCAGCTCGTGGGCCGTGCGCGCCCCGTGGCCGCAGTAGCCCCGCAGGTCGGCGTAGAGGGCGCCGTCGGGGAACGCCTCGCGGACGTGGTAGGCCACGTGGACGGCGAGCGCGGTCTTGCCGACGCCCCCCATGCCGGAGATGACCACGGGCCGGACGTACGCGGGCGCGTCCGGGGTGCCGGGACGGCGCCGCGCCGGGACCACGGGAGTCGCGCCGGAGCCGTGGGGCGCGCCGGGGGCGGGGCTCCGGTCGTGCGCGGACGGCTCCTCCCCCGGGCCGGCGCCGCCGACCGCCGGGTCGACGCCGAGGAGGGCGGCCACGGTCGCCGCCTCGGTGGCGCGGCCGGTGAACGCCCCGCCGTCGCAGGGCAGCTGGAAGGGCGGGCGGTGGGCCGGCGGGGCCGCGGGCGGGGCCGGGCGGGGTTCCCTGCGGGGGTCCGGCTCGCCGGCGAGCAGTTCGCGGTGGGCCTGGGTGACGGCGGCGCCCGGTTCGGTGCCGAGCTCCTCGACGAGGCTCCGGCGCAGCCGCCGGAAGGCGGAGAACGCCTCGGCCTGGCGGCCCGACCGGTGCAGCGCCTGCATGAGCAGCCCGTGGAACTCCTCGCGCAGGGGGTGTTCGGCGGCCAGGGTGGTCAGCGGGCCGACGGCCTCGTGGTGCCGGCCGAGGCGGAGTTCGGCGTCGAAGTTCCACTCCAGGGCCTGGAGGCGGGCCTCGGCGAGCTGGTGGACCCGCAGGGCGGGCGCCTCGGTGTCGGAGAAGGGGGCCAGGTCCGCCAGGGGCGTGCCGCGCCACAGCGGCAGGGCGAGCGCGGTCTGCCGCCGGACCTCCTCCCAGTCCTCCCGGCGGTGCGCGTCGCGTACCGCCCGGACGCGCCCCTCGAAGACGTCGCAGTCCAGCTCGCCGTCGTGGACGAGGAGGCGGTAGCCGGGGGCCACGGTGTGGAGGCGGTCCTCGGCGCCGCCGTCCGCGGCGGCGAGGACCCTGCGGAGCCGGGTGAGGTGGTTGGCGAGGGCGGCGTCGGCGCTGGCGGGCACGGACGCGCCCCAGAGCGCCTCCTTGAGCGTGTCCCTCGCCACCGTGCGGTTCGCCTGGAGCAGCAGCGCGGCGAGGAGGACCCGGACCTTGGGGCCGGTCACCGGCCCCGGCCCGGTCCCGTCGTGGACGACCAGCGGTCCGAGCAGACCGAACTTCACCACCGTGCCCCCGCATCAGGTAGGCGGGCCGCCAGCCTGCGGCGGATCCCGACGGGCCCCATCGTACGGTTCGGGACCCCTTGATTGATCAAACCGGCCGCGGGTTACCATATGAGCGCCGCCTAGCTCGAAAGATAATCTTGTGACTGTCAATGACGACTCGTTCACCAGTTGGAAGAACCGCGAGGAGATCGCGGAGTCGATGATCCCGATCATCGGGAAGCTGCACCGGGAGCAGGACGTCACCGTCCTGGTCCACAGCCGCTCCCTGGTGAACAAGTCGGTGGTCAGCATCCTCAAGACCCACCGCTTCGCCCGGCAGATCGACGGCGAGGAGCTCTCGGTCACCGAGACGCTCCCCTTCCTCCAGACGCTCACGACCCTCGACCTGGGCCCGTGCCAGATCGACATCGGCGTGCTGGCCGCGGACTACAAGACCGACGACCGCGGTCTCACCGTGGCCGAGTTCACCGCCGAGGCCGTCTCCGGCGCCATCGGCGAGAACAAGATCGAGCGCCGTGACGGACGCGACGTCGTCCTCTACGGCTTCGGCCGCATCGGCCGCCTCGTGGCCCGCCTCCTCATCGAGAAGGCCGGCTCCGGCAACGGTCTGCGCCTGCGCGCGATCGTCGTCCGCGGTGGCGGTGAGCAGGATCTGGTGAAGCGCGCCTCCCTGCTGCGCCGCGACTCCATCCACGGCCAGTTCCAGGGCACGATCACGGTCGACGAGGCGAACAGCACCATCGTCGCCAACGGCAACACCATCAAGGTGATCTACGCCAACGACCCCTCCGAGGTCGACTACACGGCGTACGGCATCGAGAACGCCATCCTCATCGACAACACCGGCAAGTGGCGCGACCGCGAGGGCCTCTCGAAGCACCTGCGCCCCGGCATCGACAAGGTCGTCCTCACCGCGCCCGGCAAGGGCGACGTGCCGAACATCGTGCACGGCGTGAACCACGACACGGTCAAGCCGGACGAGCAGATCCTGTCCTGCGCCTCCTGCACCACCAACGCGATCGTCCCGCCGCTGAAGGCGATGGACGACGAGTACGGCGTGCTGCGCGGCCACGTGGAGACGGTCCACTCGTTCACGAACGACCAGAACCTCCTGGACAACTACCACAAGGCCGACCGTCGCGGCCGTTCCGCGCCGCTCAACATGGTCATCACCGAGACCGGTGCCGCCTCGGCCGTCGCCAAGGCGCTTCCGGACCTCAAGGCCCCGATCACCGGCAGCTCGATCCGCGTCCCCGTCCCGGACGTCTCGATCGCGATCCTGAGCCTGCGCCTGGGCCGCGAGACCACCCGCGAGGAGGTCCTCGAGTACCTCCGCGACGTCTCGCTGCACTCGCCGCTGAAGCGCCAGATCGACTTCACCACGGCTCCCGACGCCGTCTCGATGGACTTCGTCGGCTCGCGCCACGCGTCCATCGTCGACGCCGGCGCGACCAAGGTCGACGGCGACAACGCGATCCTCTACCTCTGGTACGACAACGAGTTCGGCTACTCGTGCCAGGTCATCCGGGTCGTCCAGCACGTCTCCGGCGTCGAGTACCCGACCTTCCCGGTCCCGGCGGTCTGATCCCCGCACGCCACGGTCGAACGCCGCACTCCAGGTCCGGGGTGCGGCGCTCCGCCGTTCCCGGCGGCGAACCGAACGGGGCCGCACCGGCGTCCCACCCGCCATGAAGACGCTCACGTACGGGATACGCCAGCTCCTGCGCTTCGCGGTGCTGGAGGCGCGCTGCTGCGCCTTCGCCGTCGCGCTCGTCGGCGGCATCGCCGCCTCCACCCTGCTCCCCGAACTGCCGATCGCCCGGTACGACCTGCTGCTGCTCTACGGCATCGGGCTGACCGTCCTGGCGTGGCGGGTCGGCTGGGACACCGGCCGGGACGTGGCCGTCATCGCCGGCTGCCACGCGATCGGGCTCCTCTTCGAGCTGATCAAGGTGCGGATGGGCTCGTGGAGCTATCCCGAGGACGCGCTGACCAAGTTCGGCGGCGTCCCGCTCTACGGCGGATTCCTCTACGCGGCCCTGGGCAGCTACGTCTGCCGGGCCTGGCGCCTCTTCGACCTGCGGCTCACCGGGTACCGGCCACGGGTGACGGCGGTCCTCGCCGGAGCGGTGTACGTGAACTTCTTCAGCCACCACTGGCTGCCCGACCTCCGCTGGGTCCTCGCGGCGCTGCTCCTCGCGGCCACAGCGGGGACCTGGGTGCGCTTCCGGGTGGGGCCTGACGACCACCGGATGCCGCTGGCGCTGTCGTTCGTCCTCATCGGCTTCTTCCTGTGGATCGCCGAGAACGCGGCCACCTACGTCGGCGCGTGGAGCTACCCGGACCAGCTGGACGGCTGGCAGCCGGTCTCCCCCGCCAAGTTCGGCGCCTGGGCCCTCCTCATATCCGTCACCTTCGTCCTGACGGCGCACCGGGCGGGAAATCTCCTCCCGTCCGCACGGGCCCGGGAATAGGTCATTTCGTGCACCGCCCCGGACGACGTGCTACAGTCGACGGCAGTTGCAGTTGTGGTTCCCAAAGAACTTATGAGTGCCTTCGACGGTGGTGACATCGTCAGGCACTTTATGTGTTTTCGGTGCAGTTTTCCGACGGGGCAATCATCACGGCGACGCCGGGGTCCACACGGTGTGGACTTCCGGGTTACGCCCCGAAGGAGATTTGACATGGCCTCTGGCACCGTGAAGTGGTTCAACAGCGAAAAGGGCTTCGGCTTCATCGAGCAGGAGGGTGGCGGCCCGGACGTGTTCGCCCACTACTCCAACATCGCCACCTCCGGCTTCCGTGAGCTGCAGGAAGGCCAGAAGGTGACCTTCGACGTCACGCAGGGCCAGAAGGGCCCCCAGGCGGAGAACATCCTCCCCGCCTGACGTTGACACGTCCTTCGCAGCCGGGGCTCTCACCGTCGAGGTGAGGGCCCCGGCTCGTCGGTTTTTCCAGGCTTTTTCACGGACCGGGCGCCGCATTCCCGTCGGCGCGGCCGGATCCGTACGCAATCGGCGTTCGGTACGTTCTGGTGATTCACGGGCCACAGCCCCTCGTCGAATTCCTCGAAGCGCACCGTTTTCGAGGAAGGTCCCCATGAACAGCACCCCCCGCACGGGCAGGACACCCTCGGGCCCGGCGCCCGAGGGCGAATTCGCGGCCCCGTCGACGGTCACCCCGGCCCTGCCCGCCGTGGCCGGCTTCGCCGAGCTCGACCTGCCGGCCGAGGTGCGCGACGTACTGGCCCGCGAAGGCGTCGACACGCCCTTCCCGATCCAGGCCGCGACCCTGCCCGACGCCCTCGCGGGCCGCGACGTCCTCGGCCGCGGCCGGACCGGCTCCGGCAAGACCCTCGCCTTCGGCCTGCCCTTGCTGGTGCGCACCGCCGGGCGCCGCGCCGAGTCCCGCAAGCCGCTCGCCCTGGTCCTGGTGCCCACCCGCGAGCTGGCCCAGCAGGTCACGGAGGCGCTGGAGCCCTACGCCCGCGCCCTGAAGCTGCGCATGGCGACCGTGGTCGGCGGCCTGTCGATCGGCCGGCAGGCCACCGCGCTGCGCGACGGCGCGGAAGTCCTCGTCGCGACGCCGGGCCGGCTGACGGACCTCGTGGAGCGCAAGGACTGCCGTCTGGAGCGGGTGACGATCACCGTCCTGGACGAGGCCGATCAGATGGCGGACATGGGGTTCATGCCCCAGGTCACCGAGCTGCTCGACCGGGTGAACGCCGACGGCCAGCGGATGCTGTTCTCCGCCACCCTCGACGCCAACGTCGACCTCGTGGTCGAGCGCTATCTCGACGACCCGGTCGTCCACTCCGTCGACCCGTCGGCCGCCTCCGTCTCCACCATGGATCACCACGTCCTTCACGTGCACGGCGCCGACAAGTTCGCCACCGCCACGGAGATCGCCGCGCGCGACGGGCGGGTGATCATGTTCCTGCGCACCAGGCAGGCCGTCGACCGCTTCACGCGCCACCTGCTCGGCAGCGGCGTCCGGGCCGCGGCGCTGCACAGCGGCAAGTCGCAGCCGCTGCGGACCCGCACGCTGGAGCGCTTCCGCAGCGGCGAGGTCCCGGTGCTGGTCGCCACCAACGTGGCGGCGCGCGGCATCCACGTCGACGAGCTCGACCTCGTCGTCAACGTCGACCCGCCCGCCGACCACAAGGACTACCTCCACCGCGGCGGCCGGACCGCGCGCGCCGGCGAGTCCGGTCTCGTCGTCACCCTGGTCACCCCCGACGAGCGCCGCGACGTGGCGCGTCTGATGGCCGACGCGGGCATCAGGCCCCAGGTCACCCAGGTCCGCTCCGGCGAGGCCGAGCTGACCCGGATCACCGGCGCGCGGACTCCGTCCGGTGTGCCCGTCGACGGCAGCGCGCCGAGCCAGGAGGGCGTCAAGCGCGGCGGCGCGGCCTTCCGCGGCATGGGCACCGTCCCCGGCAAGCCCGGCCGCGCCAAGAACGAGTCGCGCCGCAGCGCGGAAGCCCGCAAGACCGCCGAGGCGCGGCAGGCCGCGCGTATCCGCAAGGGCCGCTGAGCGGATCCCGCCCCGGCCCAGACACCCCTTCCGGCCCCGCCGTCCGCGCTCGCGGACGGCGGGGCCGTCTCTCTGCCCGCCCGGCCGGACGCCGGGCCGCGAGACTCGACGCCCTGACGGTGAGGGGTGGTCGCGGGCCCGTCCGCGACGATCTTCGGCACACATCCGCCACATCGCAGAGCCTTGCCAGCCATGAAGTGGCGCCCTAGGGTCGCGGCCAGAAAGCGCTTTCTCCATTCCGTTCCCACACGAGAAGGAAGGCGAGGATGAGACGACCAGTCGTGCCGCGGCTCCACGCGGCACTGGCGACGATGGCCCTCGCGGTCACCACCGGTGCGGTCCTGACGATGCCCCAGGCGTCGGCGGCGACCGGAGGCGTCACCGGCTACGCGACCCAGAACGGCGGCACCACGGGCGGCGCGGGCGGCACCACCGTCCGGGCGACCACCGGCACCGCGATCCACGCGGCCCTGTGCGGCCGGGCCGACAGCGGCACACCGATCACCATCGAGGTGGAAGGAACCATCGACCACGCCAACACCGCCAAGGTGTCGGGCGACAGCTGCAACACCGCCGCCGGTGTGATCGAGCTGAAGCAGGTCAGCAACGTGACCCTCGTCGGCGTCGGCGGCGGCGCCGTCTTCGACCAGGTGGGCATCCACCTGCGCGAGGCGAGCAACATCGTCATCCGGAACGTGACCGTCAGGAACGTCAAGAAGTCCGGCTCCCCCACGTCCAACGGCGGCGACGCCATCGGGATGGAGAGCACCGTCCGCAACGTCTGGGTCGACCACACCACCCTCGAGGCGTCGGGCGGCGAGTCCGAGGGCTTCGACGGCCTCTTCGACATGAAGGACGACACCCGGTACGTGACCCTGTCCTACAGCATTCTGCGTAACTCCGGCCGAGGCGGCCTCGTCGGCTCCAGCGAGACCGACCTGTCGAACAGCTTCATCACCTACCACCACAACCTGTACGAGAACATCGACTCCCGTGCTCCCCTGCTCCGCGGCGGCATCGCCCACATGTACAACAACCACTACCTGAGCCTGAACGAGTCCGGCATCAACGCGCGGGCGGGCGCCCGCGCCAGGGTGGACGCCAACTACTTCGAGGACTCCAAGGACGTCCTGGGCACCTTCTACACCGACGCCGCCGGATACTGGCAGGTCAGCGGCAACATCTACGACAACGTCACCTGGTCCGCCCGCGGCACCGGGAACAACCCGGCGGGCCCCGACCCGCAGTCCACCACGACCGTCGCCCTTCCCTACGCCTTCACCGCGGACGCGGCGAGCTGCGTGCCCGCCGTCGTGAGCAGGACCGCCGGCGCCGGCAAGGGCCTGCTGGAGTCGGACGGCGCCTGCACGCCCCAGTCACCGAGCCCGACGCCGACCACTCCGACACCCACACCGACCACCCCCACGCCCACACCGACCCCGAGCTCTCCCACCACCCCGCCCACCACCGCCCCGCCCGGCGGGACCAACCTCAGCCTCGGCGCCGGGTCCGACGGCTCCGGCAAGGCCGACGGCACGAGTTACGGAAACGTCCGGGACGGCAGCCTGAGCACCTACTGGTCGCCCCCCGGCACGACCGGTTCCGTATCGATCAAGTGGGGCTCCCCCACGGCCGTTTCCTCCGCGGTCGTCAAGGAGACGTCCGGCGCCACGGGCCGCATCGGTTCCTGGCGCGTCGTCGACGCCGGCACCGGGAGCGTCCTCGCCTCGGGCAGCGGGGCGGGGGTGATCACCTTCGCCCGCACGACCCTGAGCAAGCTCACTTTCGAGATCACCGGTTCGAACGGCACACCGCAGGTCGCGGAGTTCGAGACGTACGCCTGACCGTGGCACGACCAGGTGCCCGCCGGCTCCGGCTTCCCCCGGATCCGGCGGGCATCGCCGTGTCGGCGCAGGCTCCGCCGGAGGCCCGACATCCGGATCTCCACGGCGTCGGCCCCGGGGACAACCGCCGGGGGTCGTCCGGTCGGTGTCGACAGGACCGTCCCCGGGCATCTCGGTCAGGGGTGGAGGCGGGTGAGGCCGTGGACGAGGAGGCCGAGTCCGAAGGCGAACTCCTCGTCGGCGGATACCGAGGTGAGGGACCGGGCGGCCTGGAGGAGGGCGGGGTACGCCGCCGGGTCGAGCCCCCGGTAGAAGGCGGCGAGCCTGGGACCGTCGTCGGGGGCGGCGGGACCGTGCTGCTGGGCGGTGAACCCGATGACGTAGTGGGTGACGGCGGTGAAGGCGCGGGCGGCGAGGTCCGCCGGGAGGCCGTGGGCGAGGAGCGCGCCGAGGACGCGCTCGCGCTGGGCCAGGCCGTGGGGGCCCACGGGCACCTGGGCCATGAGCAGCGGCAGGGTGTGGGGGTGGCGGCGCAGCGCGTCGTGGAAGCGGTGGGCCGTGACGGTGAGCGTCTCGCGCCAGTCGGCCAGCCCGGCGAGGTCGTCGAGGACGGGTTCGCCGAGGACGCGGTCGACGACGTACGCGAGGAGCTCGCCCTTGCCCTCGAAGTGGCGGTAGAGGGTGGCCGTGCCGGAGTCCAGGGCGTCGGCCAGCAGGCGCAGGGAGAACGCCTGGGTGCCGTGCTCGTCGACGAGGCGCAGGGCGGTGTCGACGATGCGGGCGGTGTCGAGCGAGGGCCGGCCGCGGCGCCGCGGCGCGGAGGGATCCGGCGCGGCGGCGTGGCGTGCGGCCCACCAGGCGGGGCTGCCGGGGGGCGGCGTGGTGGCGGCCATGCGGTGGGGCTCTCTCTCGCTGCGCGGGTGACGCCCGGGGCCGTGCGGGGCTGCCGGCCGCCCTCGGGGGTGCCGTGGACACGCTACCGGTCGGCGGCGGGCGGCCCGAACAGGGCGGGGAGGCGCACGTCTCCGGTCCGGTCGACGGGGGCGACGGCGCCGACGTGGCCGTCGGGGCGGACGAGCAGGACGGTGTCCTCGGTGATGCCGTAGGCGGTGAGCAGGGCCTCCTCGTCCGGTGTGCGGGGTGTGGTGCGGTTCAGGACGGTGTGGCGGCGCAGGGGTGCGCCGGCGGCCGGCCAGGGGAGGCGTCCGGTGGCGGTGGCGGCCCGGTCGCCGAAGGCGAGGGCGGTGAAGTGCGGGCCGCGGTAGAGGTCGAAGAGACGCTGCGCGGTGGGCGTGGGCTGGGGCAGGGGCGCGTCGGGGGCGCGGTCGCCGCAGCGGAGGGCGTCGGTGCGGGGGGCGTCGGCCGGGGCGAGGGGGCCGCCGAAGTAGGAGATGTCCAGCTGGTGTTCGTCGTGGCCGCGGGTGAGCCGGCCGGGCCGGGGCCGGCGGAGTCCTTCGTACAGTTCGGTCGAGCGGCCGAGGACCCGGGCGGCGACGGGACGGCGCTCGGCCTCGTAGCTGTCGAGGAGGCTGTCGGCGGCGCCGGCGAGGACCTGCTGGAGCTTCCAGCCGAGGTTGTGGGCGTCCTGGACGCCCGTGTTGAGGCCCTGGGCGCCGGCGGGCGTGTGGACGTGGGCGGCGTCGCCGCACAGCAGGAGGCGCCCGTGGCGGTAGCGCGCGGCGAGGCGGACGTTGGGGCGGAAGACAGAGCTCCAGCTGACGTCGCGCAGGGCGAGGGAGCGGCCGACGCGGCGGCGGAAGAGGGTGGCGAGGGCGGTCTCGGTGAGGTCCTCGGCGGTGTCGGCCTCCCCCGGCCGCACCTTGATCATGACCTGGAAGCGGTCGCCGCCGGGCAGCGGGCAGGCCGCGACGCTGCGTCCGCGTGCCCGGGGCCAGACGTGCCAGTGGTCACGGCCGAGGCCGTCGACGGCGGCGTCGACGAGGATCATCCGGTCGGTCTCGTCGGTGGAGCCCTCGAAGGCGATGCCGGCGGCCTTGCGCACGGTGCTCCCGCCGCCGTCGGCGCCGACGACGTAGCGGCCGGTGAGCAGCCGGCCGTCGTGCAGGCGGACCGCGCAGAAGTCGTCCTCCTGGGTGACCGCCACGGCCCGCGCGCCGTATTCGACTCCCGCGCCCAGGTGTTCGACGGCGGCGCGCAGGAGGTCGGCGGTGGCGTACTGCGGGAGCAGGAGGAGGTCGGCGTACGGCGTGCCCGCGGTCTCCGGTGCGGTGGCGTGCATCTGCCACGCGGTGGTCCAGGGGCCGAGGTGGAGGCCCATGGGCGGGTAGGCGCCGCCGGCCGCGAGTGCGGCGTCGGCGAGGCCGAGGTCGTCGAGGACCTCCAGGGTGCGGGGCTGGATCCCCTTGGCCCGGGACCCCTCGAACCGGGCCCCGTCGCGTTCCAGGAGCCGTACGGAGACACCGCGTCGTACCAGGTCGAGGGTGAGGGCCAGTCCGACGGGCCCGGCGCCGACGACGATCACGTCGGTGTCGGTGTGGGTGTCGGTGTCGTTGTCGGGGTCGATGCCGGTGGTGGCCTGTGCGTTCATTCCGCTCCCCTCGCCGGTCCCCGTGGAGGGGAGCCGTGAGCCAATAACGGATACACCGTAGCCGAAATAATCGGGTCGCCGACACGGCCCCCTTCGGTGACGACTTGTCGCCACATGCGGATGGATGCCTTCCGGACCGGGCAAGGTGGGGCAGATCGCCCGCGGGCGAGGGACGCCCGCACGAAAGGAGCGTGCCGTGCTGAACGACCTCTTCGACCGGCTCCTGCGACGGGGCGCCCGCGCCCCCGAGGGGGCCGCGGCCATCCCCGAACAGCAGCCGGGAGACCTCGTGCTCGACGCGGACTTCGCCTCCGCCTCCCAGTGGCTCGCGGGTCACTCCTGGGCCTATCCCGACGGCGGACCGACCAACCACGGCGACAACAAACTCGACCACCTGGTGGAGGATCCGTCGTACAGCCGCACCGGAGTCTTCCGGGCGACCCGCCGCACCGACGGCGACTGGAACGCCGGGCTGCTCACGACGGAGGGCAGCCCCGAGGGGTTCCTCGTGCGCACCGGCGACATCCTCGTGGCGCGGGTGCGCCTGCCCGTGGAGACGGGAGCGTGGCCGGCGATCTGGACCTGGCTCGACGGCGGGCAGGAGATCGACGTCTTCGAGTACCACCCCGACAACCCCGACCTGCTCGAACTCTCCAACCGGGTCCGCGGGCGCTACCACTACTACCGGAACCCGGCCATCCGGCCGGGGGCGTGGGTCGACCTCCGGATCGAGTTCGGCGCCCGCTCGGTCATCTGGTGGGTGAACGGCGTGCGGGCCTTCGACGACCGCCGCGGGGTGGGGCGCGGCTGGCGGGCCCATCTCATCGTCAACCTCTCGGTCTGCGCCGGGCGTTACCACCCGGCGCCCACACCGGGGACGTCGGAGATGTCGTACGAGGTGACGGGGCTCCGCGTGTACCGGCCGCGCACCACCTTCCCGCCCCGGCGGACGGCCTGACGACCGCCGGGCGGCGGGGGCGCCCGGCGCACGTCGACCCCCGCGGACCCGCGGGCCTCCGTGAGGCCCCCCTCCTGCTCACCGCCTGACACCGCAGAAACTTTCTGAAACATTCAGCAAGATCTTGCCGTCGAGGTCGACGACTGCTTGACTCACCAGCGATCAGAGGCAGTTGCCGGCCCCTTCGCGCCACCCGCGCAGGGGCCGGCCTGCTTCCCTCGCCACGAGAGGAACAGCGATGAGCAGCGAGTACGACGTCCTCGTCCTAGGAGGGTCGGGCGTGGACACGATCGTGTACGTTCCCGAGCTCCCGCTTCCGTACGCCGACAGCTACATGATCCGGCCGGGCATCGAGACCCGCGCCGGGCAGACCGGCGACTTCGTGGCACTCGGGCTGAGTTCGCTGGGGCTGCGGACGCACCACCTCGACATGATCGGCGACGACCCTTCGGGCGACCTCCTCCGGGCCTTCCACCGCGACCGGGGCATCGGGTTCACCGAGGTGCCGCTGCCCGGAGGCACGAAGCGGGCCGTCAACCTCGTCGGCCCCGACGGCCGACGGCTCTCCCTCTACGACGACAGCCGGTCGCGGGAGTCGGACCGGCTGCCCGAGGAGCTCGTCGGCGCGCTGGCGGCGGTGAGCCGGCACGCGCACGTCTCCATCACCCCTCCCTGCGCCTTCACCCTGCCCCTGCTGCGGGAGGCGGGGCTCACCGTCTCCACCGACCTGCACAACTGGGACGGCGAGAACCCGTATCACGAGCCGTTCGCCTACGGAGCCGACATCGTCTTCGTCTCCACCACCGCCCTGACGGACCGGGAGAAGACCATGCGCCGAATCCTGGAGAAGGGCCGGGCCGAGGTCGTGGTGGCCACCGCGGGCGCCGAGGGCGCGTACATGCTGAGCGCGGACGGGCTCGTCCACGTCCCGACCGTGGAGCCCCGCGAACCGGTCGTCGACTCCAACGGCGCCGGCGACGCCTTCGCCTCCGGCTTCCTCTTCGGCCGCCTCACCGGCCGGCCCCTGAAGCGCTGCGCCCTCTACGGCTCCATCGCCGGCGCCTTCGCCTGCACCGTTCCCGCCACCGGCAGCGAGGCCATCGACCGCGCGGCGCTGCTGCGCGAGGCGGACGCGGCCAATGGCGCTTCGCAGGACGGACGATGACGGACGGTGGTGGAGGGGGCCCAGCCCCTGGCACCGCTGTTCACCCCGGACCGAAGCGACCGGCTCGACCTCCAGGGCAAGGCCATCCGCGAGACGGCGGGATCCAGAAGCCCGCGAACTCCCCCGACCCGTCGGTGCAGCAGGCCGTCCCGCTGAACACCACGCACTGGCTGACCCACGACACAGGGTTGCCGTGTCAGCCGCACGGGCGCCCCGGGTAGGCGTCGGTCTCCGGGGCGCCGGCGTGGCGCATGCGGCGGACGACCTCGGGGAGGGCGGTGTCGTCGACGGGGACGGGGAGGTTGAGTTCGGTGTCGAAGACCATGAGGTCGGGGGCGGGGTGCCAGATGACCCAGCGGGGCGGCGAGGTCGGTGCCTGCCACAGGGGTGCGTAGGGGGCGAGGCCGTCGTCCGTCGTCACTGCTTTCCGCCTTCCGCGCGGCGGCCGTCCACGTAGGTCGCGACCACATCGATGTCGCCGATGCGCGAGGGGTCGACCCGGTGCGGGTCGTCGCCGAGGACCACCAGGTCGGCCCGCTTGCCGGGGGCGAGGGCGCCGGCGCTGTCGTCCCAGCGGCAGGCGTAGGCGCCGGCGACGGTGTAGGCGCGGAGGGCCTCGTCGACGGTGACGGCCTCGTCGGGGCCGATCGGGCGGCCGGAGAGGGAGGCCCGCTCGACCATGAACTGGACGGCGCGCAGGGGGGATCCGTCGGTGACGGGTCGGTCGGAGCTCCCGACGAGCGTGACGCCGTGGTCGAGGAAGCCGCGGCCCCGGTACATCCACGGGGCCCGTTCCTCGCCCATGATGTCGGCGTAGTCGTCGCCGAAGTACCGCAGGAAGTTGGGCTGGACGACGGCGCTGACGCCGAGCCGGGCGAAACGCGGGAGCTGGTCGGGCCGGACCAGCCCGGCGTGCTCGACGCGGTGCCGGGCGTCGGGGCGGGGCCGGAGCGCCTGGGCCCGCTCCAGCGCGTCGAGGGCGAGGTCGGCGGCGCGGTCGCCGATGGCGTGGACGGCGAGCTGCCAGCCGGCGAGGTGGCCGTCCACGATCAGCCGGGTGAGCGTCTCGGGGTCGTCCTGGAGCTGGCCGGTGTGGTCGGTGCCCTGGTAGGGGGCGGTGAGCGCGGCCGTGCGGGCCATCATGCCGCCGTCCGTGTAGATCTTGAGGGCGCCCACGGACAGCCAGTCGTCGCCGAACCCGGTCCGCAGGCCGAGGTCGAGGGCGCGGGGGATGCCGTCGTCCGCGTGGGCGGCGCGCGGCCGCAGGGTGTCGCCGGCCGGCATGAGCTGGACCCGCAGCGGCAACCGGCCCTGGTCCCTGAGAAGTTGGTACGCGCCGAGTTCCACCGGGCTGTGCCCCAGGAGACCGCCGCCGATGCCCGCCTCCGCGCAGGCGGTGATGCCCTCGGCGAGACAGGCTCGCCCGGCGTGCTCGATCGCGTCGGCGAGCTCCTCCTGGGAGTACGGCAGACGGAGACGGCGTACGGCGGTCATGGCGCTCTCGGCCAGGAAGCCGTCCTGGTGGGGCACTTCGGCCGGCAGCAGGTCGAGCACGGCGCTGTTGACGACGCAGGCGTGCCCCGAGTCGTGCATGACGAAGACCTTGCGGCCGTGGGCGGCCCGGTCGAGTTCGGCGGCGGTGAGGTGGCGCCCCAGCGACCGCTGGTCGTATCCGGCGATGTCGACCCAGGCGCCGGGCGCGCGCCCGCGCGCGGCCTCCTCGACGACGGCGAGGACGTCCTCGACGCGCTCGCAGGGGGCGATGGTGGGGGTGGCGGCCTTGAGTCCGGCCCAGGCCAGGTGGACGTGGCTGTCGATGAACCCGGGCAGGACGGTGGCGCCCTGGAGGTCGACGACCTCGCGTGCGGGCAGCGAGGCCACGGCCGCGTCGAGGCCGACGACGCGGCCCCGCCAGATGCCGAGGTCGTGGGCGACGGGATGGTCGGGGTCCAGGGTGAGGATGTGCGCGTTCGTCAGCCGCGTGCAGAGCATCGTCGGTCCGTCCGGTCGTCGTCGTCAGGGGGTCGGGGCCGGCACCGGGCCGGCGGGGGTGCCGTCACGCTCCTCCGCGTACCGCCGGGGGGCCGCCGGCACCATCAGCGGGGTTCCCGTCTCCGGGTCGTCGATGATCCGGCAGGGCAGGCCGAACACGTCCTCGACGAGGGCGGCGGTCATGATCGTGGACGGGTCGCCCTCGGCCGCGATGAAGCCGCCGGGGCGCATGACGATCAGGTGGGTGGCGTAGCGGCATGCCTGGTTGAGGTCGTGCAGGACGGCGACGACGGTGTGGCCGTCGCGGGCGTGCAGCCGTGCGCAGAGGTCGAGGACCTCGACCTGGTGGGCGATGTCGAGGAAGGTGGTCGGCTCGTCGAGGAGGAGGATCGGGGTCTGCTGGGCGAGCACCATCGACAGCCAGACGCGCTGGCGCTGGCCGCCGGAGAGGTCGTCGACGGGCCGGTCGGCGAGTTCGAGGACGCCGGTCTGGCGCATCGCCTCGACGACGGCCGCCTCGTCGTCGGCGGACCACTGCTTCAGCAGCCCCTGGTGCGGGTAGCGGCCGCGGGCCACCAGGTCGCCGACGGTGATGCCGCCGGGCGCGGTGGAGGACTGCGGGAGCAGTCCGAGCCTGCGGGCGACCTCACGGGACCGGTAGGAGCCGATGGCGGCGCCGTCGAGGTAGACCTGTCCGGCACGGGGTCGGAGCATGCGGGCGAGGGCCGTGAGGAGGGTGGACTTGCCGCAGGCGTTCGGTCCGACGATCACGGTGAAGGAGCGGTCGGGGATGTCGACGCCGAGGCCGGTCGCCACCGTCCGCCGGTCGTAGGAGAGGGTGAGGTTCTCGGCGCGCAGGCGGGGGGCCGAAGGGTCGGTCGGGGTCATGCGCGGCTCTTTCGCGACTCGGTGACGAGGAGACAGACGAGGTAGACGCCGCCGACGCAGCCGGTCGCGGTGCCCACCGGGAGGAGCGCGGGTGCGAAGAGGCGCTGGACGGCGAGGTCGCTGACGGCGAGCATGACGGCGCCCGTGAGGGCGGAGGCCAGCAGGGCCGGACCGGCCGACCCGGTGAGCCGGCGGGCCACCTGGGGGGCCGCCAGGGCGACGAACCAGATGGGGCCCGTGACGGCGGTGGCGAAGGCGGCGAGGGCGACGGCGACGACCAGCAGCACCGTGCGGGTGCGGGTCACGTCGACGCCGAGGGCCATGGCGGTGGTGTCGCCCATCTCGACCATGGAGAGCCGCCGGGAGAGCAGCAGGGCGAGCGGCAGCAGGACGGCGACGGCGAGGCCGATGGCCTGGGCGTGGGTCCACAGCCTGTTGCCGAGGCTGCCGATCAGCCATGCCTGCGCCTCCAGCGCCTCCTGGAAGGTCGCCCGGGTGATGAGGTACGAGTTGACCGCGAGGAGCAGCGCGCTGACGCCGATTCCGACGACGACCAGCCGGAAGCCCTGGATTCCCCTGCCGAGCATGAGGAGGTGGACGGCGAGGGCGGTGGCGAGGCCGCCGGCCAGCGCGCCGATCGCGATCTGGGTCATGCTGCCGTGGAGGAGCACGATCACGACGAGCGCGCCCACGGCCGAGCCGTTGGTGAAGCCGATGATGTCGGGGCTGCCGAGCGGGTTGCCCGTGATGCTCTGCAGGATGGCCCCGCTCACCGCGAGCGCGGCGCCGACGCACAGCGCGGTGACGAGGCGGGGCATGCGCAGGGTGTTGACGACGAAGTCGGCGGGCCCTGATCCGTCTCCGGTGAGCGCCCGGGCGACCTCGCCCACGGAGAGGTCGAAGTCGCCGGTGGTGAGGCTGACGCCCATGACGGCGACGAGCGCGGCGAGCAGGGCCGCGGTCACGGCGGCGGCGCGGCCCCGCACCAGCAGGGAGAGGTTCCCCGAGCGGGTGCGGACGAGGCGGCCGGTGACGACCCGGGACGGGGCCGCGGCCCGTGCGGGTCCCGGAGCGGCCTCGGGCGCGGGTCCCGGGGGCGTGGCCGGCGCGGACCCCGGCGCGCCTTGCGGCGGGGAGGTCTTCGGCCCCCGTACGGCACTCACAGCATGACCAGCTTTCGGCGGCGGCACAGGGCGATGAAGAGGGGGGCGCCGAGGAAGGCGGTGACGATGCCGACCTGCACCTCGCCGGGGGCTCCGAGGACCCGGCCGAGGACGTCCGAGCCGAGCAGGAGGACGGGCGCGAGCAGCATGGAGTACGCGAACACCCAGCGCTGGTCGGGGCCGACGACGAAGCGGGCGACGTGCGGGACGGCGAGGCCCACGAAGCCGATGGGGCCGGCGGCCGCGGTGGCGGCGCCGCACAGCAGCATCACGGCGACGGCGCCCAGGGCGCGGGTCCGGCCGACGTTCACGCCGAGGGCCCGGCCCATCTGGTCGCCCATGGCCAGGGCGTTGAGGGACGGGGCGAGGACCAGGGCGATCAGCACGCCCACGCCGACGAAGGGCAGGGCCATGAGGACGATGTCGTGGGAGCGGCCGGCGAGGGAGCCGACGGTCCAGAAGCGGAACTGGTCGAAGGCCCTGGGGTCGAGCAGCAGGACCGCCCAGTTGAAGGCGTACAGCACCGCCGTGACGGCGGCTCCGGCGACGACGAGCCGCTCGGGCGAGGCGAGTGTCCGGCCGGAGGAGCCGAGGAGGTAGACGCCGGTGGAGGCGGCGGCCGCGCCGGCGAGGGCGAACCAGACGTAGCCGAGCGGGGCGGCGACGCCGAAGAAGGCGATGGCCACGACCACGCCCGCGGAGGCTCCCAGGTTGACGCCGAGCATGCCCGGGTCGGCGAGCGGGTTGCGCGTCAGGGCCTGCATGAGGGCGCCGGAGAGGCCGAGGGCGGTGCCGACGAGGGTGCCGAGGATCGTGCGGGGGACGCGGTAGTCGTGGATGATCACCGACGTCTCCGAGCCGTCGGGGTGCCACAGGACATCCCAGGTGGCGGTGAAGGGGATGCCCCGGGTGCCGACCCACACGCTGAGGAGCGCGACGAGCACCAGCGCCCCGGCGGCCGTGAGGAGGCCCAGGCCGCGCAGGGTCGTTCCGGCGCGGCTCGCGCGGGGAGGCGCGGGCCTGCCGTCCGGGCCGTCGTCGTCGGGGGGTCCGGAGGCCACCCGGGGTAAACGGGACTGGACGGACAACGACGGCTCCCCTGACGGCAGTTGAGGCGTTGGACGCGGCCCGGCACACGGAAGCAGACGAGCCGATACTTAGGTGAGGCTAACCGAACTCGATCGACCGGTCAACGCGCGCACCCAGGTAGGGACGAAGGCCCTGCGGAGGGCTGTCGAACCCCCGCTCGACTCCCCCTCCAGGGCTTCAGGTGAGAGTAGGCTTACCTAACCAATTGCTACGTCTCCGTGGAGGATGCAGATGCCAACGGGCGCACCGACAGGGGGACTCGTCCTCCGACGGGCGATCAGAGAGCAACGCGGACGCGTCATCGCCGCCTCCCTGCTCGGCATGACCCACCAGGGCTGCGAGGCACTGGTCCCCGTGGTCATCGGCGTCGTCATCGACTCGGCGGTGGCGACCGGGTCCTCCGGCGCGCTCCTGCGCTGGCTGCTCGTCCTCGCGGGCCTCTTCCTGGTCCTCTCCACCTGCTACCGCACGAGCGCCCGGATCACCGAGGGCACCGGCGAACTCGCCGCGCACCGCCTCAGGATGCAGCTGGCCGCCCGGGTCCTCGACCCCCGGGGCGGCGCCGACGCCGACCGGCTGCCCGGCGCCCTGACCAGCATCGCCACCAACGACGCCCGGCGGGTGGGCTCGGTGGCCACCGTCCTCGCGTACGGGGTGTCGGCCGTCGCCGCCCTCGTGATCAGCGCCGTCGCGCTGCTGAGGATCTCCGTACCGCTCGGCCTCCTCGTCCTCCTCGGCATCCCCCCGCTCCTCTGGCTCGGCCACCGCATCAGCCGGCCCCTCGAACGGCGCAGCGAGACCGAACAGGAGCGCGCCGCCCACGCGTCGGGCGTCGCCGCCGACCTCGTCGCCGGACTCCGCGTCCTCAAGGGCATGGGCGCCGAGTCCGCGGCCGTCGCCCGCTACCGCACCACGAGCCGCGACTCGCTCGCCGCCGCCCTGCGCGCCGCCCGCAGCAGGGCCGGGCACGAGGGCGCGATCCTCGCGCTGACCGGGGTGTTCATCGCCGTGATCGGCATGGTCGGCGCCTACCTCGCCATGGACGGGAGCATCAGCGTCGGCGACCTCGTGGCCGCCGTCGGCCTGGCCCAGTTCCTCCTCGGCCCCTTCCAGCTCCTCACCTACGTCAACGCCGAACTCGCCCAGGGACGGGCCTCGGCCCGGCGGATCGCCGAGGTCCTCGCCTCCCCCGCCACCGTCGAGGGCGGCGACGCGGAACCGGCCGTCCCGGCCGCCGGCCGCCTCACCCTGCGCGGTGTGTCCCTCGGCACCCTGCGGGGCGTGGACCTCGACCTGCCCGCCGGCAGCCTCACCGGAGTCGTCGCCGCCGACCCCGCCGTCGCCGCCGACCTGCTGCTCTGCCTGGCCCGCGAACGCGACCCGGCCGAGGGCACGGTCGCGCTCGACGGGGTGGCCCTCGCCGCGCTCGACCCCGACGCGCTGCGCCGGACGGTCCTGGTCGCCCACCACGACGCCGACCTCTTCGAGACCACGCTCCTGGAGAACGTCCGGGCCGGGGCCGGGGCCGACGCCGACCCCACGGTCGTCGACCGCGCCCTGACGGCCTCGGCGGCCGACGACGTCGCCCAGCTGCTCCCCGACGGCGCGGACACCCTCCTCGCCGAGCGCGGCCGGTCCCTCTCCGGCGGCCAGCGCCAGCGCGTGGCCCTGGCCCGCGCACTCGCCGCCGACCGGCCCGTCCTCGTCCTGCACGACCCGACCACCGCCGTCGACACCGTCACCGAGTCCCGGATCGCGGGCCGGCTGCGCGAGCTGCGGCGCGACCGCACCACCGTCCTCGTCACCACCAGCCCCGCGCTCCTCGCCGTGACCGACCGCGTGGTCGTCCTCGACGACGGCGCCGTGCGGGCCGACGGCCACCACGACGAACTCCTCGCCGCCGACGCGGCCTACCGGGCGACGGTGCTGGCATGACCCCCGCCGCCCCGCACGGGGGACGACGCGAGAAGGACGACGCATGAAGGAGACGGAACACACCATGAGCGGCAGCCCCCAGGACCGCGCGCTCCTGCCCACCGCCACCGGCGCCGAGTCGCTCGCGGCGCTCCGCACGATGCTGCACGGCCACCGGCTCCTCGCCGGCGGCGCCTTCGCCGTGCTGGTCGCCGGCACGGGCATCGGCCTGCTGACCGCACCGCTGCTCGGCCACATCGTCGACCTGGTCGTGGAGCGGCGCGGCGCCGCGGCCCTGACCCTGCCGCTCGTGCTGCTCATCGCCGTCGCGCTGGTACGGGGCGCGGCCGCCGCGCTGGGCGGCACCCTGGTCGCCCGGCTCGGCGAGACGGTCCTCGCCGCGCTGCGCGAGCAGTTCATCGAACGGGCGCTGCGGCTCCCGCTGGAACGCGTCGAGGCGGCCGGCTCCGGCGACCTCGTCTCCCGGGTGACCAGCGACGTGACCGTGATCGCGAAGTCGGTGCGGCAGGCGCTGCCCGAGTTCAGCCGCTCCGCGCTCACCATCGTCCTCACCTTCGGCGGACTCGCCGTCCTCGACTGGCGGTTCCTCGTCGCCGCGCTGCTCGCCACGCCCGTCCAGGTCCTGTCGGTCCGCTGGTACCTGCGGCGCGCCGCTCCCGTGTACGGCGAACACCGCGTCGCCACCGGCGCGCTGCAGCACCAGCTGCTCGACAGCGTGGGCGGGGTGCGGACCGTCCGCGCCTTCCGTCTCGGCGCCCCCCACACCGGCCTCCTGGAGCGGCGGTCGGAGGCCGCCCGCGACCTCGGCCTGCGCGGCATCCACATCGTGACCGGGTTCTTCTCCCGTCTGAACCTCGGCGAGTTCGTCGGTCTCGCCGCGATGCTCGCCACGGGATTCGTCCTGGTGGACCGCGGCGCGGTCAGCATCGGCACGGCCACCGCCGCCGCGCTGTACTTCCACAGCCTCTTCAACCCGGTCAACGCCACCCTGTTCCTCCTGGACGACGCCCAGTCGGCGGGCGCGAGCTTCGCCCGCCTCGTCGGCGTCTCCGCGCTGCCCGCCGAACGCGAGCCGCAGGGCACCGACGCCCCGGCCGACGGCTCGGTCCGGGTCAGCGGGGTCGATCACGCTTACGGCACCGGGGCCCCGGTCCTCCACGCGATCGACCTCCAGGTGCGCGACGGGGAACGGGTCGCCCTGGTCGGCGCCAGCGGCGCCGGCAAGACCACCCTCGCCAAGGTCATCGCGGGGGTGCACGAGCCCACGGCCGGCTCGATCACCCTCGGGGGCGTCGACGCCGCGAAGCTGGGACCCGCCGGCGTCCGCCGCGCGGTCAGCCTCATCAGCCAGGAGGTCCACGTCTTCGCCGGGCCCCTCGCCGAGGACCTGCGCCTCGCCCGCCCCGACGCGGACGACGCCGCCCTGCGCGCGGCCCTGGACCACGTCGGCGCCCTCGAATGGGCCGAGGCCCTCCCCGACGGCCTCGCCACCGTCGTCGGAGAGGGCGGGCACCGCCTCACCGTGACCCAGGCCCAGCACCTCGCCCTCGCCCGGCTCGTCCTCGCCGACCCTCCCGTCGCCCTGCTCGACGAGGCCACCGCCGACGCGGGCAGCGCCGGCGCCCGCGTGCTCGAAGAGGCCGCCGCCCGCACCCTCGAAGGCCGTACGGGCCTGGTCGTCGCCCATCGGCTCCCCCAGGCCGCAGCCGCCGACCGGGTCGTCGTCCTCGACCGCGGCCGCGTCGTCGAGACCGGCACCCACGCCGAACTCGTCGCCGCCGGCGGCCGCTACGCCGACCTGTGGGCCGCCTGGTCCGACAGCCGCCGCACCCCCGCCGAGGCCATCCCCCACCCCTCCGGCGACCCCGCGGCCCTCACGCCGCCGACCCTCTGATCCGGCGGCCGTCCGATCCGACGGCCGCCGCACACCGCGAAGCCGCCCGCCGGGACGTTCCCGGCGGGCGGCTTCGCGGTGTGCGGGCGGGTCAGCCCTGCCGGGCGACGAGGCCGGCGGGGCGGAGGTCGGTCCAGTGGGCCTCGACGTAGGCGAGGCAGGCGTCACGGGTGTCGTCGCCGAAGACCGTGCGCCAGCCGGCGGGGACGGCGGCGAAGGAGGGCCACAGCGAGTGCTGGTTCTCCTCGTTGACGAGGACCAGGAAGCGGGCCTGCGGGTCCTCGAAGGGGTTGGTCGTCATGCGTTCTCGCTCCTTGTGGATGTGACGGGGAACAGCCGGGAGAGGGGCTGTCCGGGATCGGCCGCCACCGTGCGCAGCAGGGCCTGGAGTTCGTCGGCGAGCCGGCGGGCCTCGGCCGCGCCGAGCCGTCCGGTCGCGTGGATCAGGGCGCAGTGCACGGCTCCTCCGCCGCGGGGCTCGTGGAAGCTCAGCGTGAGGTCGGCGCGTGCAGGGCCGGTCGGGAGGGCCTGGAGGATCCCGAGACCGCCCTCCAGCACGTCGAGGTCGGCCTGTTCGTGGTGGATCACCATCACCTGGGGTCCGCCGGGCCGCAGTCCGGCCGTGCGAACGACCTCGTCGAAGGGGACGTCCTGACGGTCGAGGGCGCTGAGGGTGGTCTCCCGCACACGGCGCAGGAGTTCCGTGAAGGTGGGGTCGCCGGCGGTGTCGGTGCGGAGGAGGACGGTGTTGAAGAAGCAGCCGACGAGGTCGCCGAGACGGTCGTCGGTGCGTCCGGCGACCATCGTGCCGACGGGGAGGTCGGTGCCGGCGCCGTGGGCGGTGAGGAGCGCGGCCAGGGCCGAGTGGAGGACCATGAACATGCTGGTGCCGGTGGCGGCGGCGAGCCGGTCGACGTCCGCGTGCAGGGCCTCGTCGAGGACGAACCCGACGTGTCCCGCCTCCCGGTCGGCCGCGGTGCCGTCCCCCGGCGGTGCGGGCGCGTCGGCGGGCAGGGCGAGTTCGCCCGGGGCGTCCCGCAGCGTCGTCCGCCAGTAGGCGAGTTGGCGACCGCCCCGGCTGTCGGGGTCGGCGAGGTCGCCGAGGACCTCGTGGGCCCAGCGCGTGTAGTCGGCGTAGCTCACCGGCAGCGGGGGCCAGTCGGGGGTCCGACCGGCCGTGCGGGCGCCGTAGGCCGTGGTGAGGTCGCGCAGGAGCGGGACGACCGACCATTCGTCGACGGCGAGGTAGTGCAGGGTGAGGACGACCGCCTGGGCGCCGTCGGGGTCGGTGAGCAGCCGGGCGCGGAGCGGGGCCTCTCGCTCCAGGTCCGGTGTCAGCGCGCCGAGTTCGACGGCGCGGGCGTCCGGGTCGGCGCAGTGCTCGGTCGTGAGCACGGGAGCGGGGACGCCGCGGTGGACCGCCCGTCCGTCGTGTTCGGCGAAGGCCGTGCGCAGCGGTTCGTGGCGGGCGGTGACGTCGGCGAGGGCGGTGGCGAGGGCCTCGGCGTCGAGTCCGCCGGGCGACCGCAGCACCAGGGTGTGGTCGAAGCCGGGTCGGCGCCGGTGGGTCTGCCACTGCCACTGCTGGACGGGCGCCGCGGGGCGTACGCCGCCGTCGTCGGCCGTGGTGTCCCCGGGCCGCAGTGCGGGCCGTGCGGCGGCGGCGCCGTCGAGCTTGGCGGCGATGCCGGCGACGGTGAGCGCGTCGAAGACGTCCCGGATGCTCAGTTCGGCGCCGCACTCGGTGCGGATCCGGCCGAGCAGCCGCATCGCGGCCATGGAGTGGCCGCCGAGCTCGAAGAAGCTGTCGTGGACGCCGACGTCGTCGAGCCGGAGGATCTCGCGGAACAGGGCGGCGATCCGTGCCTGGGTGGCCGTCGCGGGCCGCGCGTCGCCGGTCATCCCCGACCAGTCGGGGGCGGGCAGCGCCCTGCGGTCCAGCTTGCCGTTGGGTGTCAGGGGCAGTGGCCCGGCGAGCGGGACGACGAGGGCCGGGACCATGTACTCGGGCAGGCGCCCGGCGACGTGGGCCCGCAGCTCCCTCGGGTCGAGCCCGCCCGGTGCGCCGTGCCCGGTCTCGGGGACGGCGTAGCCGACGAGGCGGACGATGTCGCCGTCGCGGTCGGGCAGGACGGCGGCCTGGGCGACGGACGGGTGGGCGGCGAGCGCCGCCTCGATCTCGCCGAGTTCGATGCGGAAGCCGCGGATCTTCACCTGGGTGTCGACCCGGCCGAGGAAGTCGAGGTTGCCGTCGGCGCGCCAGCGGGCGCGGTCGCCGGTGCGGTACATCCGGCCGCCGGGGGCGCCGAACGGGTCGGCGACGAACCGTTCCGAGGTGAGCCCGGGCTGCCGGAGGTAGCCGCGGGCGAGGCCGCGCCCGGCCACGTACAGCTCGCCGGTCACGCCGGGCGGCACGGGCCGCAGGTGCTCGTCGAGGACGTAGCAGCGGGTGTTGGGGTCGGGGCGGCCGATGGGGACCCGGCCGGGGACCCGGCCGCCGTGCTCGCGGGCGGGCCACAGGGTGGAGTTGACGGTCGCCTCGGTGAGTCCGTAGGCGCAGATCAGGTGGGCCGTGGCGCCGAACCGCTCGAAGAGGTCCGGCGGCACGGTCTCGGTGCCGACGAGGACGGTCGAGCCGTCCGGGAGCGCGCAGCCGGGGGGCAGCGCGGACATCAGCGACGGCGGCAGGATCATGTGGGTGATCCGCTGGTCGGCGAGGAAGTCGGTGAGGGCGGGTCCGGCGACCCTGGCCTCGTCGCTGACGAGGACGAGGCGGCCGCCGTGGCAGAGCGCCATGGCCAGTTCGAAGGCGAAGACGTCGAAGCCGATCGAGGCGAACTGGAGGACGTGGCTGTCGCGGCGCAGGCCCATGCGGTCGACGGCGGTGGCGACCAGGCTGGCGATGCCCTCGTGCGGGACGACGACGCCCTTGGGGCGGCCGGTCGAACCCGAGGTGTAGATCACGTACGCGGCCTGGTCGAGGACGGCCGGCGCGGCGGGCGGCGGGGTCTCGGGGCAGGCGTCGAGCGCGGCGACGGTCTCCGGGGCGTCGAGGAGGACCACGGGCACGCCGGGGACGTCCGGGATCTTGCCGGCGACCGGCTCGGTGCCGACGACGACGGCCGTGCCCGAGTTCTCGATCATGTAGGTGAGGCGGTCGCCGGGGTGGACCAGGTCGAGCGGGAGGAAGGCGGCGCCGAGCTTCAGGGCGGCGAGCACGGTGGCGACCATGTCCACCGAGCGCGGCACGGCCACGCCGACGACGCTCTCGGTGCCGGCTCCGCGGGCGGCGAGGAGATGCGCGATGCGGTCGGCTCGGGCGTCGAGGGCGGCGTACGTGACCTGACGGGAGCGTTCGACGACGGCGATCGCGTCGGGGGTCTCGGCGACCCGGCGGGCGAAGAGCGCGGGGAAGGTCTCCTCGTCGACGGCGCGGGGCGGCCCGTTGAAGCCCTCCAGGACCTGCCGCTCCTCCTCGTCGGTGAGGACGCGGGCCCGGGACAGCGGCCGGTCGGGGGCTGCGACGAGCGCCGTGACGAGTCGGCGGAGGCGGTCGCCGATGAGCCGGGCGGTCGCCGGGTCGAAGAGTTCGCCGGCGAACTCCAGGCGGCAGCCGAGGGAGTCGCTCCGGCCGTCGGCGGACGTGTGCTCGGTGAAGCTGAACACGAGGTCGAACTTGGCGGTGCCGATTCGGTACGGCACGTACCGTGCCCGGAGTCCCGGCAGCCGCAGCTCGTCGTCGGTGCGGACGTGGTGGCCGACCATCACCTGGAAGAGCGGGTTGCGGGAGAGGGAGCGGGTCGGGTTGATGGTCTCCACGACGGCCTCGAACGGCACGTCGGCGTGGGAGAACGCGGCCAGGTCGGTGGCGCGGACGCGGGCGAGCAGTTCGGTGAAGGTGGGGTCGCCGCCGAGGTCGGTGCGCAGGACCAGGGTGTTGACGAAGAAGCCGACCAGTTCGTCGAGGGCTTCGTCGCCGCGGCCCGCGATGGGCGCGCCGAGCGGGATGTCGGTGCCCGCGCCGAGGCGGTGGAGGAGGGCGGCCACGGCCGCGTGCACCACCATGAACATGCTGGCGCCGGCGTCGCGGGCGAGCCGCCTGAGTCCCTCGTGGACCTCGGGGTCGAAGGCGATGTCGACCTCGGCCCCGGCGAACGTGGGCCGGGCCGGGCGCGGCCGGTCGGTGGGCAGGTCCAGCTCCTCGGGGGCGCCGGCCAGGGCCGTCCGCCAGTAGGCGAGCTGGCGGGCCGCGAGGCCGGTGCCGTCGGCCGGGTCGCCCAGGAGGCGCTGCTGCCAGAGCGCGTAGTCGGCGTACTGGACGGGCAGCGGCTCCCAGGCGGGGGCGGTGCCGGCGAGGCGGGCCGTGTAGGCGGTGGTCAGGTCCCGCAGGAACGGGCGGTCGGACCACTCGTCGGTGGTGATGTGGTGGAGGAGGAGCACGACGACGTGGTCGTCGGGGGCGAGCTCCACGACGGTGGCGCGGACGGGCGGTTCGGTGGCGAGGTCGAAGGGCCGACGGACGGCGGTGTCGACGATGCCGGGGAGCGCGTCCTCGTCGGCGCGCAGGTGCTCGACGGGCACCGGGGCGGAGCCGCCGGGCAGGATGCGCTGGCGGGCCTGGCCGTCGTGCTCGACGACGAGGGTGCGCAGGGCCTCGTGCCGGTCGGCGACGTCGCCGAGCGCGCGGGCCCAGGCGGCGCGGTCGAAGGCGCCGCCGAGCCGCAGGACGAGCGGGAAGTTGTACGCGGCCGAGGTGCATTCGATCTGCTGGACGACCCAGAGCCGCTGCTGGGCGTGCGAGAGCGGCAGTCCGTCGGCCGGGTCGGCGGCCGTGCGGGCGGTCAGGGCGGGGCGGGCGGCGCCGCGCGGGGCGTCGGCGCGCTCCACCAGCTCGGCGACGGTGGGCGCCTCGAAGAGGTCCCGGATGGCCAGTTCGGCGTCGAGCGCGGTGCGGGCGCGGCTGACGAGACGGGTGGCGAGCAGCGAGTGGCCGCCGAGGTCGAAGAAGTCGCCGTCGATGCCGACGCTGCCCTCGGGGAGGCCGAGCACCTCGGCGAAGAGCGCGCACAGCGTCTCCTCCCGCGGGGTGCGGGGGGCGCGGCTCGCGCCGGTGCCGGCGAGGTCGGGGGCGGGCAGGGCCTTGGTGTCGAGCTTGCCGTTGACGGTCAGCGGCAGGGTGGAGACGGTGACGAGGGCGGCCGGGACCATGTAGTCGGGGAGCCGGGACCTGAGGTGGTCGCGCAGCCTGCGGGCCGTCTCCTCGTCCTGCCCGGCGTCGCCCGGCGCGTCCCCGCCCGGCGCGGACCGTGCGCCGTCCTCCCGTACGACGTAGCCGACCAGGCGCTTGGTCCCGGCGTGCTCGTGCACGACGACGGCGGCGTGGGCGACCTCGGGGTGGTCGGAGAGGGCGGTGGCGATCTCGCCGAGCTCGACGCGGTAGCCGCGGATCTTGACCTGGTCGTCGGTGCGGCCGAGGAAGTCGAGCAGGCCGTCGGGCCGCTGACGCACGAGGTCCCCGGTGCGGTACATGCGCTCGCCGGGCTCGCCGAACGGGTCGGCGACGAACCGCTCGGCGGTCAGGCCGGCCCGCTCGTGGTAGCCGCGGGCCAGGCCGGTGCCGGCGATGTACAGCTCGCCCGGGCAGCCCGGCGGGACCGGGCGCAGCAGGGTGTCGAGAATGTGGGCGCGGGTGTTGCGGATGGGCCTGCCGACGGTCGGGGTGGCGCTGTCGGCGGTGGAGCCGCCGAGGGTGTTGATCGTGTACTCGGTGGGGCCGTACAGGTTGTAGCCGTAGGTGTCCTCGGTCCGGCCGAGCCGCGACCAGACGGTGTCGGACACGGCCTCGCCGCCGAGCAGGACGAGGGCCGGCCGGTGCTTCCCGGCGGTCGCGTCCCGGTCGAGCAGGCCCTCCTCGATGAGCAGCTGGGCATAGGTCGGCGTGACGTTGACGACGTCGACGCGGTGCTCGTCGCAGTAGGCGACCAGCGCCTCGGCGTCGCGGCGCAGCTCCTCGTCGCAGACGTGGACCTCGTGGCCCTCGACGAGCCAGAGCAGCTCCTCCCACGACATGTCGAAGGCGAAGGAGACGGTGTGGGCGATGCGCAGCCGGCGGCCGCCGGCCGAGGCGATGGCCGGGTCGAAGACCTCCTTCTGGTGGTTGAGCTGCATGTTCGTCAGTCCCCGGTAGGGGGTGACGACGCCCTTGGGGCGGCCGGTCGAGCCGGAGGTGTAGATGACGTAGGCGGGGTGTTCCAGGCGTCCGGGGACCCCGCGGGCGAAGGCGGGCCGCTCGGTGTCGGCGATCCCGTCGCCGGGCTGCGCGGCGAGCTCGGCGGCCGTGGCCGGGTCGTCGAGGAGCAGTTCGGGGGCGACGGGCCCGTCCGCGCCGCGCAGGGTCGGGGCGACGGCGGTCGTGGACACCAGGCAGAGCGGTCCGGTGTCCTCGGCCATCAGCCGGAGCCGGTCGGCGGGGTGGTCGAGGTCGAGCGGCAGGTAGGCGGCGCCGGTCCGCAGCACGGCGAAGAGCGCGGCCACCATCTCGATGGACCGGGGCAGCGCGAGCGCCACCACCGTCTCGGGGCCGGCGCCGCGGGCGAGCAGCAGCCGGGCGAGCCGGTTGACCTGGGCGTCGAACGCGGCGTACGTGAGGGCGCGGTCGCCGAAGACCAGTGCCACGGCGTCGGGGGTGCGGGCGACCTGCGCCGTGAGCATGTCGGCGACGGTCTCGTCGGGGACCTCCTCGCGGCCGGCCTCCCGGGCGGCCGCGAGCGCGGCCTGCTCCTCGGGCAGCAGCAGGTCGACGGCCGCGGCCCGGACGGACGCGGCGTCCGGGCCGTCGAGGGCCTCGCCGAGGCGGTCGAGGACGGTGGTGAACCGGGCGAGGACCGTGGCGGCGTCCGCCTCGGCGAACAGGTCGGGCCGGGCGGCGAGCGTCACCTTCAGCCGGACGCCGGGGGTGACGATGAGGGTGAGCGGGAAGTGGGTGCCGTCCACGTTGGACACGCCCGTGATGCCGTGCCGCTCCCGGAGCGCCGCCGCCCGGTCCTCCCCGTCGGCGGACCGGAGCACGAACAGCGTGTCGAAGAGCCGGCGGTGGCCGGTCTCCTGCTGGAGGGTACCGAGGCCCACGTACTCGTACGGCATGACGGAGGCGCGCGCGGCCTGCGTCCGGTGGAGCAGGTCGAGCAGCGGTTCGTCGGCGGTGAGGGAGACGCGGGCGGGGACGGTGTTGAGGAACATGCCGATGATGCCGGCGACCTTCGGCACGTCCGCCGGGCGTCCGGCGACCGCCGTGCCGAAGACGACGTCGGGGCGGCCCGTCATGGCCGAGAGGACGAGGCCCCAGGCGGCGTTGAGGACGGTGTTCAGGGTGAGTCCGTGGCGGCGGGCGAGACCGCGCAGCCGGTCGCTGCTCTCCCGGCTGAGGAGAGAGTCCTGGTCCACCGGGATGACGGGACCCGCGTCGCGGCCGGCCGGCGCGACCAGCGTGGGTTCGTCGAACCCGGCGAGCGCCTCGCGCCAGGTCTCCAGGGCGGCCGTGGTGTCCTGGGCGTCCAGCCAGGCGAGGTAGTCGCGGTACGAGCCGGGCAGCGCGAGGCCGGTGCCGTCGCCGGCCCGCTCGTACAGCGTGAACAGCTCCTCCAGGAAGAGCCAGGCGGACCAGCCGTCCCACAGGATGAGGTGGTGGGTGAGGACGAGCCGGTCGCGGCCGTCGCCGAGGCGGATGAGGAGGAGACGGCACAGCGGGACCGAGGAGAGGTCGAAGCGCCGCCTGCGGTCGGCGGCGAGCAGCTCCTCGACGCGGGCGCGCCGCTCGTCGGCCGGGAGCCCCGAGAGGTCGGCCTCGACGAGCGGGATCTCGGCGCCGTCGGCGATGAACTGCACCGGGCGGGGCAGTCCGTCGCCGGTGAACCCGGCGCGCAGGCCGGTGTTGCGGTCGAGGAGGGTCCGGCACGCGGCCCGCAGGCGGTCGGCGTCGACGCGGCGGTCGAAGTCCAGGGTCTCCTGCGACTGGTAGACGTCGAGCGCGTCGCCCGCGTCGTAGCCGGCGTGGAAGTACATGCCCTCCTGGAGCGGGGAGAGCGGCCAGACGTCCGTCACCGGGAGCCCGGCGGCGGCCGTGACGCGTTCCCGCTCCTCCGCGGTGAGGACGAGTCCGCCGAGCGCGGCGGGTGCCGGGGGTTCGGCGGGCGCGGCGGCGGTCAGCTGGTCGAGGAGGGCCCGGAGTGCGGGGTCGACGGCCGCGCCGGACTGCTGCTGGAGGGCGAGGACGGCCTGGAGGGCGGCGGCGGCCTGGCCCGCGTCGGAGGCGGAGACGGTCACGCCGTCCTGGTTCACGGGTACCTCGGGTGTCTGGGGGTTCGGTCGGTGGGCGGGGGGCGTCCCGGCCAGGGCCGCGCGTGCGGCGGCCTCGGCGAGGGCGGCGGGCGTGCGGTGGACGAACACGTCGCGCGGGCTCAGCGTCATCCCGTGCTCGCGGGCCCGGGTCGCGACGACGATCGAGGTGAGACTGTCGCCGCCGAGGACGAAGAAGTCGTCGTCGACGCCGATCCCGTCCACCCCGAGGACGTCGGCGAGGATCGCGCACAGGGCGTGCTCGCGGGCGTCGGACGGGGCCCGGCCGCCCTCTCGCGGCGCACGTGCGGGTGAGGGCAGCGCGTTCTGGTCCAGTTTTCCGCTCGGTGTCAGGGGCAGTGCGTCGAGGACGACGACGGCGGCCGGCACCAGGGGCGCGGGCAGCGCGCCGGCGAGCGCCGCGTGCAGCGCCTCGCCGTCCGGGGCGGTCCCCGGCGCCGGGACGGCGTAGCCGACGAGGGCTCCGTCGCGGACGGTCACGGCCGCGCGGGCGACGCCGGGCAGGGCCGCGAGGGCGGCCTCGATCTCGCCCGGCTCGATGCGGTTGCCCCGGATCTTGACCTGGCGGTCGGTGCGGCCGAGGTACTCGACCGCGCCGTCGGCGCGGCGGCGCACCAGGTCCCCGGTGCGGTACATCCGCTCCCCCGGGCCGCCGTACGGGTCGGCCACGAACCGCTCGGCGGTCAGCGCCGGCCGCCCGTGGTAGCCCCGTGCGAGCTGGACGCCCGCGAGGTACAGCTCGCCGGGCACGCCGTCCGGCACCGGGCGCAGGAACGGGTCCAGGACGTGCAGCCGGGTGTTCCAGACGGGCCGGCCGATGGGGACCGCCGGCTCGTCGGCTCCCTCGTACGGGAAGTACGTGACGTCCACGGCCGCTTCGGTGGGGCCGTACAGGTTGTGCAGCGGGACGGGAGCCCGGCCGGCGCGTGCGGTGAGCTCCGACCAGCGCCGTGCGTCGGTGCCGCCGAGCGCCTCGCCGCTGCAGAACACCCGGCGCAGGCTCGTCGCCCACCGGGGGTCGCCCGGCACCGCCTCCCGCGCCTGCACGAACGCGGCGAGCATGGAGGGCACGAAGTGCGCGGTGGTGACGCCGTGTTCCTCGATCAGCCGGGCCAGCAGGCCCGGGTCGCGGTGGGCGTCGGGGCGGGCGAGGACGACCGTGGCGCCTTCGACGAGGGCCCAGAAGAACTCCCACACGGACACGTCGAAGCTGGACGGTGTCTTCTGCAGGACCCGGTCGTCGGCGGTCAGCCCGTACTGGCCCTGCATCCAGGCCAGTCGGTTCACCACGGCCCGGTGGGTGACGGCGACGCCCTTGGGGCGGCCGGTGGATCCGGAGGTGTAGATGAGGTAGGCGGGGTGGTCGGGTCCCGCCGTGGGGGCGGCCGCCTCCGGGGTGTCGTACGGGGCGGCCGTCGCGTCCGGCTCCTCCGGTTCCCCGGGTCGTCCGACGACGAGGCGGGTGAGGCCGGGGAGGTCGGGCAGTCGTCCGGCGGCCGCGTCGGTCGTCACGACCGTGCTCGCGCCCGAGTCGGCGAGCATGAACGCGACCCGGTCGGCCGGGTAGTCGAGGTCGACGGGCAGGTAGGCGGCGCCCGCCTTGAGGACGCCGAGGAGGGACACCATCAGTTCGGCGGAGCGCGGCACCGCGACGGCGACGTACTCCTCGGGTCCGGCGCCGTGCGCCCGCAGGCGCCGGGCCAGCCGTTCGGCCCGGCGGTCCAGCTCCGCGTAGGTCAGGGTGGTGTCGTCGAAGACGACGGCCGGGGCGTGCGGGGTGTCGGCGACCCGTGCGGCGAAGAGCGAGGCGATCGTCGCGTCGGGCAGCGGGCGCGCGGTGGCGTTGAGCTCGGCGAGATGGTCGCGCTCGCGGGCGGAGAGCAGGTCGGTGCGGCCCACGGCGCGGTCGGGTTCGGCGAGCAGGGTCCGCAGCAGGGACTCGAACCGGCCGGCGAGGACGGCGACGGCGACCCGGTCGAGCCGGGCGGCGTCGTGCTTGAAGCGCAGCAGCAGACCGTCGGCGCCGGGCTCGACGACGAGCGCGAGGGGGTAGTGGACGGCGTCGAACACCTCGACGCCGGTGATCCGCAGCTCTCCGGGCTCCACCTGCGGGGGCGCGACCGCCGGAGAGCCCGCGCCGGTGCCCGTCGGGGGGGCTTCCGGACCGGCGGCGGTGGCCGCCGGGTAGTTCTCCAGCACGACGAGGGTGTCGAAGAGCTCGCCGCCGCCCGCGACCCGCTGGATGTCGGCGAGGCCGAGGTGCTGGTGGTCGAGGAGGGCGGCGTGTTCGTCCTGGACGCGCCGCAGCAGGCCGGTGAGGGACTCCTCGGCCCGCAGGGTGACCCGGGCCGGCACGGTGTTGACGAACAGGCCCACGGCGGAGTCCACTCCGGCGACCTCGGTGGTCCGCCCGGAGACGGTGGTGCCGAAGACGACGTCGGCGCTGCCGGTGAGCGCGCCGAGGAGGACTCCCCACAGGCCGTGGAGCACGGTGCCGAGGGTGAGGCCGTGGCGGCGTGCGTAGGCGGTGAGCGCGTCGGTGAGCTCCCGCGGCAGCCGGGTGTCCACGCGCTCCGGCTCGGCGAGGGCCCCGTGCTCCGGGGGCGCTCCGGCGAGTCGGGTGGGTCCGTCGAGCCCGTCCAGGGCCCGGCGCCACGCCTCTCTCGCGGCGTCCCGGTCCCGGCCGGCGAGCCAGGACAGGTACGGCTCGGGGGCGAAGGGCTCCGGCAGGTCGGAGACGTCCCGGTGGGCGGCGGCGAGTTCGCGCAGGAGGACGGCGACGGACCAGCCGTCGGCCACGATGTGGTGGAGGGTCAGGAGCAGCCGGTGGCGCTGTCCGTCCCTGACGAGGGTGGCGCGCATGAGCGGGGGCCGGTCGAGGGCGAACGGTTCGGCGCGGTCGGCGCGCAGCAGCTCGTCGAGCGGGGTGACGGCCGTGTCGGCCTCGCGCCACGGAAGCCTCGCGTGGTCCCCGAAGCGCTGGACGACTTCGCCGCCGGGCAGCTGCCGGAAGGAGGCGCGGAGCAACGGGTGCCGGTCGAGCAGGAGTTGGAGTGCGCCGCGCAGTCGGCCGGGGTCGACGGGGCCCGCGAGGTCGAGCAGTTCCTGGACGAGGTAGAGGTCCTCGGCGCCGCTGTCGTAGCGCGCGTGGAAGTAGAAGCCCTCCTGGAGCGGGGAGACCGGCAGGGCGTCCGTGTCGAGCGGCGCGCGGTGCGCGGGGGCGGGAGCGGCTTCGGCCGTGCGGGCGACGCGGGCGAGGGCCGCCACGGTCCGGTGGCGGAACACCTCGCGCGGGGTGAGCGCGAGTCCGGCGTCGCGGGCGCGGTTGACCAGCTGGAGGGCGACGATGCTGTCGCCGCCGAGCTCGAAGAAGCTGTCGTGGACGCCGACGGCGGGCAGGCCGAGGACGGCGGCGAAGAGCGCGGCGAGCGCGGTCTCGGCCGGGGTGCCGGGGGCGTCGGTGCCGGCCGCGGCGGTCCACCGGGGCTCGGGCAGGTCCCGGGTCGCCAGCTTGCCGTTGGGCGTCAGCGGGAGCGGCCGGTCGAGGACGACGACGGCGGAGGGGACCATGGGGTCGGGCAGGGTGGCGGCGACGTGGGCGCGCGCGGCGGCCACCGCCGCCTCGGCGTCCGTGCCGCCCGCCTCGGCGACGAGGTAGGCGACGAGGCGCTTGACGCCGCGGTGGTCCTCGCGGGCGAGGACGGCGGCCTGGGCGATGCCTGGGCAGGCCATGAGGGCGCTCTCGACCTCGCCCGGTTCGATGCGGTGGCCGCGGATCTTGATCTGGCCGTCGGCGCGGCCGAGGAACTCCAGGTTGCCGTCGGCGCCCCAGCGGACCCGGTCGCCGGTGCGGTACATCCGGGAGCCCGGCGGTCCGTAGGGATCGGCGACGAACCGTTCGCAGGTCAGTCCGGGGCGGCCCAGATAGCCGCGCGCGAGGCCGCGCCCGGCCACGTACAGCTCGCCCTCGGCGCCGACGGGGGCGGGGCGCAGGGCCGTGTCGAGCACGTAGGCGCGGGTGTTGGGGTCGGGGCGGCCGATGGGCGCCGGGCCGGGCCGGGCGGGGTCGGCGGGCCAGAGGGTGGAGTTGACGCTCGCCTCGGTGAGTCCGTACGCGACGACGACCCGGACGCGGCCGTCCCAGCGGGCGATCAGCTCGGCGGGCACCGCCTCGGTGCCGACGACGAGCACGGCGCCCTCGGGGAGCTCGCACTCCGGGGGCAGTGCCGAGACGAGCGACGGCGGCAGGATCATGTGGGTGGCACGGTGGCGCGCGATGTAGTCGGTGAGCGCGGGGCCGGCGACGCGGCGCTCGGCGGGGACGAGGACGAGCCGGCCGCCGACGCACAGCGACATGATCAGGTCCCACACGGTCACGTCGAATCCGACCGAGGCGAACTGCACGACCCTGCTGTCGGCGGTGATGCCGATGCGGTCGGTCGCGGTGGCGACGAGACTGCCGACGCCGTCGTGCGGGACGACGACGCCCTTGGGGCGGCCGGTGGAGCCAGAGGTGTAGATGACGTACGCGGCCCCGTCGAGGGGGATGTCCACCGCCGGTGCGGTGTCCTGCTGGGCCGCGCGGGCCCGGGCGGTGGCGGGGTCGTCGAGCACGAGGTGGGTGACGCCGTCCGCGGGCGGCAGCTCGCCGGCGAGGGCCCGCACGGTGAGGACGGTGCGGGCGCCGGAGTCGGTGAGCATGTGGGCGAGCCGGTCGGCGGGGTGGTCGGCGTCCAGTGGCAGGTAGGCCGCGCCGGTCTTCATCACGGCGAGGAGCGCGACGACGAGTTCGGGGGTGCGGGGCAGGGCGACTCCCACGACGTCGCCGGTTCCGGTGCCGCGGGCCGCGAGGAGCCGGGCGAGCCGGTTGGCGGCGGCGTCGAGTGCGGCGTAGGTCAGCTCCTCGTCCTCGCAGACGAGGGCGACGGCGTCGGGCGTGCGGCGGGCCTGGCGCTCGAAGGCGGCGGGCCAGGAGAGGTCCTCGACCTCGCGCGGGGAGACGCCGAACTCCTGCAGTACGCGGGCGCGTTCGCCCTCGGTGGTGAGGTAGATGTGGCCGAGGGGGCGGTCGGGTGTCTCGGCGAAGGCGTCGAGGAGGGCGAGGAAGCGTCGGCCGTGGTCGTCGAGCGCGGCCTCGTCGCAGATGTCCGCGTCCGCGTCGAGGTGGAGGGTGACGCACCGGCCGTCGGGGGTCTCGGCGAAGCCGAACGCCAGGTCGCTGACCGGGCCGAGCCATTCGGGGCGCAGGACGGCGTCGTGGTCGGCGAAGCGCAGGCCGTCGGTGCGGGGCTGGATGTTGACGGTGGGCCCGACGAGCTCCGGCACGCCGTCGACGAGGCCGAGGTCCTTGGCGAGGTCCTCGGCGCGGTACCGGCCGTGGGCGACGGCGTCGGCGATCGCGGTGGCCGTCTGCGCGAGGAGGTCGCCGACGGTCGTGGCGGGACGGACGGTCAGCCGCAGCGGGACGATGTTCGACACCATGCCGGGGACGGTCGCGGACACCTCGTCGTGGCGGGCGGTGACGGGCAGGCCGAGGACGAGGTCGGGGGCGCCGGTGACGCGGTGCAGGTAGGCGGCGACGGCCGCGGCCAGGACGCGGGACGGCCGGACGCCGGCGGCGCGGGCGGTGGCGCGCAGCCGGTCGAGGGTCCGGCCGGGGAGTTCGGCGGTGTGCCGCAGCCGGCGGGTCATGGGGGCGGCGGCCCGCTCGACGAGCCGGACGGGCTCGGTGCGTCCGGCCATCCGCTCGGCCCACCAGGTCCGGTCCTCGGCGTACCGCTCGGATGCGCGGTACTCCGCGTCGGCGGCGACGAGCCGGGCCAGGGAGCGGCCGTGGGCGGCGGGGGCCCGCTCCTCCAGGGTGTACAGCTCGCCGGCCCGGCGGGTGAGGAGGGTGACGCCCATGCCGTCGACGGCGATGTGGTGGTGGCGCTGGGCCCAGCGGACCCGGTCGTCGGAGAGCCTGAGCAGCGCGTGGGCGGTGAGCGGCTCCTCCGCGAGGTCGACGGGCCGGTCCCGGTCCGCGGCGATCCACGCGGCGGCGGCCTCCTCGGGGTCGGCGGCCTCCCGCAGGTCGACGACGCGGACGTCGACGGGCCGACTGCGGGGCAGTTGGCGCGGTCCGTCGTCGCCGGCGACGACGGACACCCGGAGGCACTCGGTCTCCTCGACGGCCCGGCGGACGGCGGCGGCGAGGCGGTGGAGGTCGACCGCGGAGCCGTCCGTGCCGTCGGCGGTGCCGGGTCCGAGGTCGAGCGTGTAGACGATGTTGTAGGCGGAGCTGTCCGGATCCATCTGCTGGGCCAGCCAGATGCCGGCCTGCCCGCCGGTGAGGGCGATTCCGGCGGTCGACACCCGGTCCGACTCGTCGTCAAACATCGTACGAAGTGGCCTTTCCCTGGTGGTGCGTCGGTGGGGGTCCCGCGGGGCGGCCTGGCCGCCCCGCGGGACCGTGCGTCACTTGATCGCCGTGAGGAGCGGCTCGATCTCGTCGATGGCGTACGGGATCGACAGGACGGTGTTGAAGGAGAACGCGGCGCCGATGTCGGGGCCCTGGTAGGGCACGAAGAGGTCGCGCTTCTCCTGGCTGACCTTCAGCTTCTTGTAGAGCGGCTCGGCCTTGATGCGGTCGTTGGCCTCGGTGCTGGAGGTGACCCAGACGAGGCGGTCGACGTCGAGGACGTTCAGCTTCTCGGCGCTGAGTTCGGCCGCGTTCCACCCCGGCTTGGCGAGGGTGTCGATCTCGGGCTTCAGAGTGAAGCCGAGCTCGGCGAAGAAGATCGCCTTGGGGTCCGTCCTGGTGAACGCCGAGTACTTGCCGGCCTCGAAGCTGTCGGCGACGGCGAGGGTCTTGCCGGAGAACTCGGGGTGCTTGTCCCGGACGGCCTTGAAGCGGGCGTCGATGTCCGCGATCAGCTTCTCGGTCTCGGCGTCCTTGCCGAGCGCCTTGCCGATCTGCCGGGTCATGACCTGCCACGGCGCCCCGTAGTCGGGGTGCTCCTTGGGCTGGGCGACGACCTTGGTGAACTTGGAGAGCGTGTCGTACTGCTCCTTCTTCATCCCCGAGTACTGGGCGATGACGAGGTCGGGCTTGAGCGCGGCGATCTTCTCGATGTTGTACTCGTCGCGCTCGCCGACGATCTCGGGCTTCGTGTCGCCCCACTTGTCCTTGGTCCACGGCCACTTGCCGTAGGGGTCCTCCTTGAACCAGTCGACGGCCCCGACCGGCTTGACGCCGAGCGCGAGGACCGCGTCCTGGTCGGAGAGGCCGAGCGTGACGATCGTCTTCGGCGCCTTGTCGATCGTCGTGCTGCCGTACTTGTGCGTGACGGTCACCGGGAACGCGGCGGGCGCGCCGTCGGCCGGGGCGGGCGCCGAGGACGGGGTGGCGGGGTCGGCCTTGTCGCTGCCGCCGCCGCAGGCGGCCAGGGCGAGCGCCGCGACGGCGACGACGGCCAGCCGGGGGGCGGATCTGGCGAACCGCGCCAGTACGGGACGTGCACCAGTGGACACGGACGTTCCTTTCACGGGGATTCACAGTGCGTGCCGCGTCGGCCGGGCACGGCGGAGCGGCCCGGCGGGGCGCGGCGGTGGTGCGTGGGGGGTGGCGATCGGTGGGGCGCGCGGGTGCGGGGCGCCCGGAACGGCGTCAGCCGAGGGTGGCGACGCCGTCGGGGACCGGCCGGGCCCGCTCGGCGGCAGGGGCCTGGCGGCGGTCGAGTACCGAGCCGAGGATCTCGCCGACCCTGATGGCGGTGTTGGAGAGCAGCGACGACGTGATGCCGTGGGTGTGCTCGGTGCCGCCCTGGAGGTAGATGCCGCAGCGCAGTTCGGGATCGGTGGCGAGCCGGTAGTCGCGCTCGACGAGGAGGCGGCCGTGCGCGTCGCGGCGGCAGCGGCCGGCCACGTCGCCGAGGAGCGCGACGGGGTCGGCGGGGCTGTACCCGGTGGCGAGGACGACCACGTCGGCGTCGAGGACCGTCTCCTCGCCGCTGACCAGGGAGGTGACCGAGGCCCGGACCCGGTCGGGGCCGTCCTCGACGCCGGTGAGCCGGGAGACGTTGAGGAAGCGGAGGCGCTCGGTGCCGAGGACCTTCTCCTGGTACGACTGCCGGTAGAGGTCGTCGATGAGGTCGATGTCCACCACGGAGTAGTTGGTGTTGCCGTGGTAGTCCATCAGCTTGCGCTTGATGTCGTCGGGGGCGGTGAAGTACTCGTCGACCGCGTCGGGGTCGAAGATGCGGTTGGCGAAGCTGCTGTCGTCGGCGGGGCTGTAGCCGTAGCGGGAGAAGACGGCGCAGATCTCGGCGCCGGGGAAGCGGCGGTGGAGGTAGGCGACGTTCTCGGCGGCGCTCTGCCCGGCGCCGACGACGACGAACCGCTCGGGGTCGGTGCCCTCCAGGCCGTCCACCTTCGCCAGCAGGTCGGAGTTGTGCCAGACGCGGTCGCTCCGCTCGATGCCGTCGGGCAGGCGGGGGCGCAGTCCGGTGCCGAGGACGAGGTTGCGGGCGCGGTGGACGACGAGTTCGTCGCCGGCGCGGGCGGTCACCTCCAGGTACTCCACGACCCCGTCCTGGAGGACCGGTTCGACGGCGATGATCTCGTGGCCGTACGACACCATGTCGTCGACCTTGGCCGCCGCCCACTCGAAGTAGTCGTGGAACTCGACGCGGAGCGGGAAGAGGTTCTTGTGGTTGACGAAGTCGATCAGCCGGCCCTTGCTCTGCAGGTAGCAGAGGAAGCTGTACTCGCTGGCGGGGTTCCGCAGGGTCACCAGGTCCTTGAGGAAGGACACCTGCATGGTCGCGTCGTCGATCAGCATGCCGCGGTGCCAGCCGAAGCACGCCTGCCGCTCGAAGAAGTGGGCGGTGACGGCCTCCTCCCGACCGACGCGGGCGTTGTGCTCGCTGAGCGCCAACGCCATGGCCACATTGGACGGGCCGAAGCCGATGCCAATGAGGTCGTGGACCAGAGGGGTGTCACCAGGATGGACCTGCGACATGTCACTCCCATCGTGCGGGCCGTCTGTGGGGCGTGTGGGGGAACGGGACATCGGGCACACCGAGAAGGCGGCCGACCCGAACTTAGGTAAAGCTAACCTCATCTGACGGGGGCTGTCGACAGGGCAACCGGCGTCGAAAATCGGCCAATGGCCGTGAACAGCCTTGAAATGAGGCCCAGTTGTAAACTTAGGTAAGCCTTGCTTTACTTATCGCCGTTGCCACGCCCTTCCGAGGAGGAAGCCCATGCGGGTCGTCATGTTCGGCTATCAGACCTGGGGCCATCGCACCCTCCAAGCGCTCCTGGACTCCGAACACGACGTCGTGCTGGTGGTCACGCACCCCCGGAGCGAGCACGCCTACGAGAAGATCTGGAGCGACTCGGTCGCCGACCTGGCCGCGGAGCACGACGTCCCCGTCGTCATCCGCAACAGGCCCGACGACGAGGAGCTGTTCCTCCGGCTCAAGGAGGCCGATCCGGACATCATCGTGGCCAACAACTGGCGCACGTGGATCCCGCCGCGGATCTACACGCTGCCGCGGCACGGCACCCTGAACGTCCACGACTCGCTGCTGCCCAAGTACGCGGGCTTCTCCCCGCTGATCTGGGCCCTGATCAACGGCGAGTCGGAAGTGGGCGTGACGGCCCACATGATGGACGAGGTCCTCGACGCGGGCGACATCGTCGGACAGCAGGCGGTCGCCGTCGGACCCACCGACACCGCGACCGACCTGTTCCACAAGACGGTCGACCTCATCGCCCCCGTCACCATCGGCGCCCTCGACCTGATCGCGTCCGGCCGGACCGACTTCACCCCGCAGGACAGGTCGCAGGCCAGCTTCTTCCACAAGCGCGCCGAGGAGGACATCCGCATCGACTGGAACTGGCCGGCCGACGTCCTCGAACGCCTGGTCCGCGCCCAATCCGCCCCGTATCCGGCCGCGTTCACCTACCACCGCGGCAAGCGCCTCGAAGTCCTCTCCGCCGTCGTCTCCGCCGGCCGCTACGGCGGCACCCCCGGCCGCGTCTTCTACCGCGAGGGCGACGGGGTGGTGATCGTCGCCGGCGCCGACGCCCGGACCGGCCGCAACCACGGCCTGGCCCTCACCCGCGTGCGGACCGAGGACGGCCGCGAACTCCCCGCGACCGAGTACTTCACGTCCATGGGCGGCTACCTCACCGGCCGCCCCTGACCCCGAGGAAACCCACCATGCGTACCGCACGGCCCAGGCACTACCTCATGTGCCGGCCCACCCACTTCGACGTGGTCTACTCCATCAACCCCTGGATGGACCCGGCGAAGCCCGTCGACACCCCCCTGGCCATCGCCCAGTGGGAGAAGCTGCGCGAGGTCTACCTGAACCTCGGGCACACCGTCGACACGATCGACCCCGTCCCCGGCCTCCCCGACATGGTCTTCGCCGCCAACGGAGCCACCGTCGTCGACGGACGCGCCCTGGTCGCCCGCTTCCGCGACGCCGAGCGCATCGCGGAGGGCCCGGCCTACCACGCCTGGCTGCGGGACAACGGCTTCCCCGACCTGCGCACCGCCGGGGTCGTCAACGAGGGCGAGGGCGACTACCTGCTCGCCGGCGAGTGGCTGCTCGCGGGAACGGGCTTCCGCAGCGACCCCCGCTCCCACGACGAGGCGCAGGAGTTCTTCGGGCGCCCCGTCATCGGGCTGACCCTGGTCGACCCGCGCTACTACCACCTGGACACCGCCCTCGCGGTGCTCGACGAGACGACGGTCGCGTACTACCCGGCGGCCTTCTCGCCGGGCAGCCTCGCCGTCCTGCGGCGGCTGTTCCCGGACGCCGTGATCGCCACCGAGGAGGACGCGGCGGTCTTCGGCCTCAACGCCACCTCGGACGGCCGCAACGTCGTCCTGCCCCACAACGCCACAGCGCTGACAGAGCAGTTGCGCGAACGGGGCTTCCACCCCGTCGGCGTGGACCTCTCGGAACTCCTCAAGGCCGGCGGCAGCGTCAAGTGCTGCACGCTGGAGCTGCGTACGGCCGCCTGAACCGACGTGCCCCGGACGGTCCCGGGGCACGTCGCCGGCGTGTCTCGGACGCACCGGCCGAACCCCAAGGAAGAGTTGATGGAACAGCCGGTCGTCTCCGGTACGGCGCACGACGCGTCGGGCAACCGCTTCACCCTGGTCGGCATCTCGAACGTGCCGACCGACTGGGCGGACGTCTTCAGAGCCCTCGCGGGCACCGACCTGTCCCTGGCCCCGGCCGCCGACACCGCTCCGCCGGAACGGACCTCGCCGCCCGCCCCCGCCACCGCCCCGTGGCACCCGCCGAAGCCCGTGCGGACGACCCCGCCGAGCGTGCTCGACCTCAACGCCTACCTGATGTCGGCCGTCGGGAAGGCCGCCCGCCGCAGACTCACGGACGCGCTCGCCGCACGGGGGTTACGCCTCTGGCACCTCACCGTGCTGACCCTGCTGGACGACCTCGGCCCGCAGATGAAGACGGCCCTCGCCACCCGGCTCGACATCAACGTCAGCGACCTCGTGAAGATCGTCAACGACCTCGTCGGCCTCGGGGACGTGGTCTGCGTCCGCGACACCGGCGACCGGCGCCGCGTCGTGGTCCGTCTGACCCCGCACGGCAGGGCCTCCCTCGCCGGACTCACCGCGGAGATCGCCGCGACGGACGACGACGTCCTCGCCCCCCTCGACGAGGACGAACGCCGTCAACTCGCCTCCCTCCTGCGCCGCGTTCACCATCACCTCACCTCCCCGTCCCCGTGACACGGAGGCGGGCGCGCGGTACAAGAAAGCGAAAGCGATCGGCAGCAGATACGACAAGTGTGGTGAAACCAGCGCGTTATGACGGGCGTCGGTGATCTGCCGGGCTACAGTCCCGTCTCAAGATCCCGTTCGCCACACCCTCAAGGGGGAATCTGCCATGGGCAAGACCGAAAGCGGAACGTACGAGGGGTTCTCCGCCGACGAGCGTGCCGCGATGAAGGACCACGCCAAGGAGCAGAAGGCCGCCGCGCGCCGCAGCTCGCAGGCGGACAAGGCGGCCGAAGCGGAGCGGGACGTGCTGGCCAAGATCGCCGAGATGCAGGACGCCGACCGGGTCCTCGCCGAACGCGTCCACGCCGTCGTCACCACCACTGCCCCGGACCTCGCGCCCAAGCTCTGGTACGGCATGCCGTCGTACACCCTCGACGGCAAGATCGTCTGCTTCTTCCAGAGCGCCGAGAAGTTCAAGGCCCGCTACGCGACCCTCGGTTTCAGCGACCGGGCCAACCTCGACGAGGGCACGATGTGGCCGGCCGGATTCGCCCTCACCGAGGTGACGCCCCAGGTCGAGGAGCGCATCGGCGCCCTCGTGAAGCAGGCGATCAGCTGACCCCCGGGCCCGGCGGCTCGATCTCCGGGCCCTGCTCACGGCACCGGGCGGGTCGTCCCCGCCCGGCAGCGCGTCACCTCATGTCGTCGCGGGCCCTCGCGGCGCGTGCGCGCGCCTTCTCGGCGACCTCCTCGACCTTGCCCTTCATCCGGTCGGCACGGCCCTCGGCCTGCAGCCGCTCGTTGCCCGTGGCCTTGCCCACGGTCTCCTTGATCTTCCCCTTGCCCTTGTCCATGCCGCTCTTGCCCATCAGTCCGTTCCTTTCCGGTCAGGTGCGGTGCGTACTCCCGTGGCCGTGTCCGCCGAGGGAGTCGACTTCGCGTCGAGCGACACGCCGTGCTCCTCTCCTCCGTCGGAACCCCCGCCACCTCTGCGCCTCACCTCCCCCGGGCGCCTCAAACATCGTCGGAACGCATCGGGGTCGGACGGACGGGCGGCTCGCGCTCAGGCGGCGGAGATCCGCGGCCGGACGTCGGGGGCTCGCGCATGATCGCGGGGAGAGGGGGCACGCGCGGCAGTAACCGAGTGCCCTCGCGCCGAGGACGACCGGCAGGCCCTCGGACACCCGGGAGGTGCTCACCATGGTTCCCCTTCTCCTCGTACTCCTGCTGATCCTCGTGCTGTTCGGCGCGGGGTTCGCCGTCGAGGTGCTCTGGTACGTCGCGATCGCGGTGCTCGTGCTGTGGCTGCTCGGCTTCCTGATGCGGAGCGGCAGCGGCCGCTGGTACCGCTGGTGAGACCGAGGGCCCGACCCGATCACGCGGACGCGCCCCGGCCTGTGGCCGGGGCGCGTCCGCGTGCGTGCGGAGGGTGACGGGACGCGGTCTCACCCGGTCTTCCCCGGGCCCCCGGCCCTGCGCCTCGCCCGGCGGAAGAGAAGCCGCGCGAGAGCGGTCAGGGTCAGGACCCACACCGCCGCGAAAGCCCAGATCAGCACCGTCGCCTCGGTGACGACGGCGAGGACGAGCAGGACGAGCGTCAGGGCGCCGAGGAGGGCGACGACCCCGGATGCGGGAACCCGGCCGGCCTCGGGCGGACCGCCAGGGCTCCTCCCGCGGGTTCGGGACAGCGGACGCAGGCGTCCTCCCCGACCCATCGTGCGCAGGCGGTGGGCGAGCGGCTCGTCGCGGTCGAGTTCTCCCTCGATCTCCGCGAGGACCTGCCGTTCGCGGGCAGTGAGCGGGGCCTCGTCCATCCCGGACACCTCCTCCCGTACGCCGTCGCGCAGGAGGCGACGCGAGGGACGAGCGACGCGGGCACGTCGCACCGTGCGGGCTATGGGATAAATCGTGTCAAAAGTATCGGCAACGGGCATCCTGGAGGGAGAAGCCCGACCGACGGACCCCCGCCGCCGCCCCCGCGACAGGCGGCGAAGGCCCACCGCCACCGTCGAAGGAGCGGCAGCCATGCCCACCGCCGCAGAGCGTTCCGCCGGCCCCACCGCGCCCGTGCCGGTCCTCACCGGCGGCCCGGGAGCGGCCACGCGGCGGGCGGCGCTGGACGGGCTGCCCGAGCCGGTCAGTCCGAGGGCCGTCTCCACCGACGACGCGCGCGCACTCTCCGTGGCCCTCTTCGCACGGCTCCGGGTCCTGGAGGAGGGCACGCCGGAGTACGCGTACGTGCGCAACACCCTGATCGAGCTCAACCTCAGCCTGGTCAGGTTCGCCGCCCGGCGGTTCCGGCACCGGACCGAGCCCACCGAGGACATCGTCCAGGTCGGCACGATCGGCCTGATCAAGGCCATCGACCGCTTCGACCCGGGCCGCGCCGTGGACTTCTCCGCCTTCGCCCTGCCGACGATCGTCGGCGAGATGAAGCGGTTCTTCCGCGACACCAGCTGGGCCGTCCGGGTCCCCCGCCGGCTGCAGGAGCTGCGGATCGACCTCGCCAAGAACTCCGACACCCTGGAGCAGCGGCTCGGCCGAAGGCCCAGCCGCGCGGAGCTGGCCGAGCAGCTGCACCTCACGGAGGAAGGCGTGGCGGAGGGCCAGCTCGCGGCCCACGGCTACTCCACCCGCTCGCTGGACGTGCCGGCGGGCGAGGAGGACGCGGTCTCCGGGACGGATGAGCGTCATCTGGCCACGTCGGAGCCCTCCTACGAGCTCATCGAGTACCTGACCTCGCTGCGGCCGCTCCTGGCCCGGCTCGACGACCGCGACCGGCACATCCTGGAGCTCCGCTTCGGCGAGGAACTCACCCAGGAGGAGATCGGCCGACGGCTCGGCCTCTCCCAGATGCACGTCTCGCGACTGCTCGCCCGGATCCTGGGCGAGCTGAGGGAGGGGCTGCTCAGGGACGGCACCCCGGCCGACGGGACGGACGGCTGATCTCCAGCCAGACCACCTTGCCCACGGCCCCGGGTCCCTTGTCGACCGTGCCCCAGGCTCCGGCCAGCCGGTCGAGCACCATCAGACCGTGACCCCCGGGCAGCCCGGGCGGGCGGGGCGCCTGCGTCCGGGGGTGGTCGGCGCTGGCGTCGGCGACCTCCACGCGCAGCCGTCCCTCCGCGTGGCGCAGGACCAGCTCCTCGGGGCCGCCGGCGTGCAGACAGGCGTTGGTGACGACCTCGGAGACCAGCAGCAGCACGTCCTCGACCCGCTCTTCCTCCTCCTCGGTCGCCGGAGGGATCCAGCCCCAGTCGGCGAGTGCCGCGGCGGTGAAGTCGCGGCAGCGCGCCACGACGCCCCGGGTCCCGTTCACGACGAGCCTGCGGACCTGCTCCGGGGGGACGTCAGCGCGCTGTGTCATGGCCGCCTCCGTCGCTCCGGTCCGACAGCGCCTCGTCCACACTCCCGTAGACCGCGAACACCCCCTTGGCTCCTGTGATCTCGAACATGCGCACCACCGGGTGGCGCAGCCCGGCGAGGTCGGCGTGCCCACCGCCCTCCTGCATCCGCAGGCGCACCCTGAGCAGCACGTTCAACCCCGAGGAGTCGCAGAACGCCAGCCCGGAGCAGTCGACGACGATCCTGGCGCTCGCCGGGCACGTGCACACGGCCTCCCACAGCGGATCGACCGTGTCGCGGTCGAGTTCGCCGACGAGCGTGAGGACGTACGTGCCGCCGCCGGGCACGGGCCTCACCGTGACGCCGAAGCGATCGGGCCCCTCCTCGGAGCCTTCCTCCACCAGATCATCGTCCCGCATCGACTCCCCAACCTCCCTCGTGCCCTTCGATCTTTCTACACCTTTCCCTGAGGAGACGACGGGGAGATCGGCCCCTCCCTGTGTCCGTGACGCGACTACCCGGCCGCCGGCCCCTCACGCCCCGGGGCGTGATCGGATTCCGGCCGGTCCGGCTCGTCACCGGCCGTCGGCCGTCCCCCCGCGGGGATCGACCCGATCGCGGGCTCGCGCCACCGCGACGGGCGCGGTCGCCGGGGTTACGGTCGGCGGCATGGCTGGTGATCGTCAAGGGTGGCTGCGGTGCCTGCTCGCCGGGGCCGTGTTCGTGGTGGGGATGACCGGTACGACGCTGCCGACCCCGCTCTACCCGCTCTACCAGGAGAAGTTCGGGTTCTCGGAACTGACGGTGACCGTCGTGTACGCCGTGTACGCCTTCGGCGTCATCGGTGTGCTGCTGCTCGCCGGCAACGCCTCGGACACCGTCGGCAGGCGGACGACGCTGCTGTGGGGCCTCGGGTTCGCGGCGGCGAGCGCCGTCTGCTTCCTGAGCGCCGAGGGGCTGGGATGGCTGTACGCGGGCCGGCTCCTCTCGGGCCTGTCGGCCGGCCTCTTCACGGGCGCCGCCACCGCCTACGTCATGGACCTGGCGCCGCCCGGCGGCGCCTCCCGCGCCACGCTGGTGGCGACGGCCGCCAACATGGGCGGCCTCGGCTGCGGCCCGCTGCTCGCCGGGATCCTCGCCGAGTACGCCGCCGAGCCGCTGCTGCTGCCGTTCGCCGTGCACCTGGCGCTGGTGGCCGTGTCCGTAGTCGTCGTGCTCGCGCTCCCGGAGACCGTACGCGACCGCCGCCCGCTCGGCGCCGTGCGGCCGCAGCGCCCCGCGCTCCCCGCCCCGGTGCGCCCCGTCTTCGTCCCGGCGGCCATCGCCTCCTTCGCGGGGTTCGCCCTCTTCGGGGTCTTCACCTCGGTCAGCCCCGCCTTCCTCTCCCGGTTCCTGCACGTGGACAACCACGCGGTGACCGGCCTGATCGTCGCGCTGGCCTTCTTCTCCTCCACCGCCGGGCAGATCGCCGTCGGCCGGGTGGGGGTGCGCCGGTCGCTGCCGCTGGGCTGCGCCGTGCTCTTCGTCGGTCTGGCCCTGCTCGCCGGGGCGCTGGCCACCGACCTCCTGGCCCTCGTGGTCATGGCCGCCGTCGTCGGGGGCGTCGGACAGGGCCTCTCCTTCCGCGCCGCGCTCGCCGCCGTCGCCGGCGCGGCGCCCCCCGCCCAGCGCGCGGCGGTGATCTCCACCCTCTTCGTGGTCGCGTACACCGGCATCTCGATCCCCGTGATCGGCGTCGGCCTGCTCGCCGATCCGCTGGGCCTGGAGAGCGCCGGCCTGGTCTTCACCGCGTGCATGCTCGTGCTCGTCGCCTCCGCCGCCGCCTACCTCCTGCGGCGGCCGGTGAGGACCGGCGCGCCGTGAGGCGGCGGAAACCGGGCGGGCGGGGGGACACTGGAGCATGATCACCATTCACCTGAAGTACGAGATCGACGCCGACAAGCTGGAGGACTTCGAGGAGTACGGCCGCCGCTGGATCGCCCTCGTCAACCGCTTCGGCGGCACCCACCACGGCTACTTCCTCCCCGGCGAGGGCGACAGCGACATCGCGTACGCCCTGTTCTCCTTCCCCGGCCTCGCCGAGTACGAGATCTACCGCACGGCCAGCTTCCAGGACCCGGAGTGCCAGGCCGCCTTCGAACTGGCCCGTACCACCGGCTGCATCAAGCGGTACGAGCGGCGCTTCCTGCGCCCGCTCGACGCGAACCCGACCACCGTGGCGACGTCGGCCGCCGAGGGTCACTGACCCGGTTCCCCCGGGGCCCGCTCCCCCGCGACGTCATGCGGCGGGGGAGCGGGCCGGGGGCTTCCGGTCCCCCGCCCTCACCGGGGCGCCGTTCGCCTCGGCGCGACGCCGGTCCCGCCCGGCGCGGCGCGGCGCTCCCGCACCGGGCGGACCAGCGGTTCGACGACGAGGAGCTGGGCCGCCGCCAGGGCGAGGCAGAGCCCGGCCGTGCCGGACCACAGGGCGCCGACGCCGACGTGGGCGAGCAGCTGCGTGGAGGTGACGGGGGCGACGACGGTGGCGATGCCCCAGCTGATGCCGTACGCGGCGAGGTAGCGGTCGGCGCCGCCGCGCGGCGCCAGGTCCGCGACCACGGTCAGGACGCGGCCGAGGATCAGGACGTCGCCGAGGGTCCACACGAGCGTGGCCGCCAGGAACGCGGGAAGGGCGGACGCGACGGCGTAGCCGGCCAGGCCGATCGCGAGGAGGACATGGCCGAGCGCGAGGGCCGCGGAGTCGGGGAGCGAGGCGAGCCGGCGCAGGCGCAGCGCGGGCTGGGAGGCGACGACCGTCACCGCCGACGCGGTGAACAGCAGCCCGGCGTCGGCGGGTTCGAGGCCCCGGCGGGCCAGGGTCAGCGGCAGTCCCATCGTGATCTGCGTCGTGACCAGGGCGAACAGGGTGCCCGAGAGGAAGACGGCTCTCAGGGCGCGGTCCCTCCACGGCCGTACGGGCTCCGCCGTTCCGGGGGTCCGGAGAGCCGACCGGTCGGTGTGGTCGGCGGGCAGCGCGAGGCGGAGGGCCAGCGCGCACAGGAGGCAGGTGGCCGCGTCGACGACGAACAGCCACCGGAGGTCCCACCGGCCCAGGGATGCCGCGATCAGGCCCGCGCCGGTGCCGCCCGCGGCGAGGGCGGCGTTGAAGAGGCCGTAGGCGCGGACCCGTTCGGAGGGGCCGACCGCGTCGGCGATCAGTGCCTGGCTCGGCGGCTCGTACAGCTCGAAGAACAGCCCGAGCAGGACCGCGAAGACGGCCACCGCGACGAGCGACCCGGCGGCGGCGATGCCGAGCTGGGCCGCCGCGCACCCGGTGAGCCCCAGGACGATGGTGCGGCGCCGTCCGATGCGCGTCGCCAGTCGGCCCCCGACGAGCCGCGACGGGATGGTCGCGAGGCCGAAGGCCGCCGAGAGCAGGCCGGCCGTCGTGACGCTCGCACCGAAGTCCGCGCTGATCAGGACGGTCAGGAACGGCAGGGAGAAGGCGCCGAGCCGGTTGATCGCCCGCGCCGCCACCAGAAGCCATACGGTCCGCGGCATCCCGCACCCCTCACATGACTGTCTAATCGACTATCGTCAGTCACGCACGCTAACCATCGAGGGAGTGACTGGTCAAGTGATGTTCGACAGTCACGTCGCGGTACTGCTGGAGTACGCCGTATCGCTCGTGAACGCATTGACCGCAGGCGAGGCCCGCGGCCGTCCGCATCCCGCCCCGCACGGGCCGGACCTCCTCCCGGCGGTCGAAGCCGCGGTCGCCGACGTCTCCGGCGCGCTCCCGCGCACCCTCGATCCCGACCAGGCCGCCTCCCTCGTCGCCACGGCCTACGCCCTGCGCGAGGTCTTCCGCGCCATGGACGACGGCGACCCCGACACCGCCGCCGCCACGGTCAACGACCTCCTGCGCGACACCGGCGCCCGGCCCCGCCTCGACCGGACCCCCGACGCCGGCGCGGCCGCTGCGGAGAGCGGAACCCCGCCCTGGCGGCTGCACTTCCACGGGGCCGACGACACCTTCGCCACCGGCCACGGCGCCGCCTGCGCCACCGCCCTCGCCCTGGCCGTCGGCGGCAGCCTCGCGAGCCGACTCGGCGTCTGCCACGCCGCCCGCTGCGACCGCGTCTACGTCGACACCTCCCGCAACGGCGCCCGCCAGTTCTGCTCGACCGCCTGCCAGAACCGCACGAAGGCAGCGGCGTTCCGGGCCCGCAAGGAGGCGGAGGGCTGACCGTCCGCGCCGGACCGCGCGGGACGGGGCCGGGTCCTCACGGCCCCGCGCCGACGGCCCCGAACAGATGACGCGGACGGATGGCGCGGACGGATGGCGGGAGTCGCGGGCGAGGACGTCGTGGTCACGACCAGGAGGCCACCACCAGGGAGCGCTCGGCGGCGGCGAGGTGGACGGCCGAGGCGAGCCACGCCCGCGCGTAGCCGTCGGACGACGCGTCGGTGAGACGGCCGAAGGCGTCACGGGGACGCCGGTCCGCCTCGGCCGCCAGGTCGGCAGCGAGCCGGGCGGCACCGCCGAGCCCCGCACGGTGCAGCGGCGCCGGCAGCCCGGCCGCGTCCGCCCCGCGGCCCGCCTCGGCCACGGCCCGGCGGCCGCCCGCGACGCCGGTCTCCAGCAGCCGGCGCACCCGCCACAGCGGCGCGTCGGCGAGTGGATCGGGCCCCGCGGTCACCGGCCCCCGGTGGGCGGACTCCGGCGACTCGCGCGGGAAGTGAGCGCCCTGGAGGCGGTCGTAGCCCAGGTCGGCCCGGCCCAGCCATGCGTCCGGCAGCCGTAGCGTGTGCGCGGCGCCGGGCACGGAACCGACGGCCAGCGGGCGGAGCGTCGCGGCCCGGTCCGGGTCGGGACGGCCGAGGACCCGGAGCAGGACCCCCGGATACCGGGCGATCCGCCGCAGGTTGTCCGCGTGCGGCAGCTCGGGGTGGGGGTGGGCCGGACGGAGCCGCAGCAGGGGTCCGTCGCCGGCGACCCGGGCCACGACGTACTCCCCCGCCGCGCCGACCACCTCCACGTCACATCCCAGCAGCCCCGCCTCGCCCCCGCCCTGCCCCTGCGCGAGGCCGTCGAGCGCGGCCGCCATCGCCTCGCGGACCGGTCGCGCGAACAGCGCCGCCGCCGGCTCCTCGGACCAGTGCACCCCGCGCAGCGGCGTCGCGCTGACCCCACGGCCCGCACCCAGCCGGCCGTCCGCCGAGACGGTGGCGCCGACGATCCGGAGACCGCCGCGCGCCAGGTCGGCATGGTCGAGCACCGCCCCACCCAGCGCCACGGACGCCGTACCCGCGCCCCTCGCGCGGGCCAGGCCGCCGGGTCGCACGTCGGACACCGAGTAGGGCGAGCCGTCCTGCCCCACCAGATGCGTGGCCACCCCTCCGTAGCCGGTCGCCGACAGCACCGGCTCCCGGCAGAGGCCGAACACCCGCAGGCTGCCGCCCTGTTCGTAGGCCCGGCGCGTGGACCCCGCCGCTGCGGCGCCGGCCGCACCGGACATCAGGAGGGCAGCGCCCGCCAGCAGTTCCCGGAAGGCGTCCGCGAGATCGCCGAGCCGCTGCCCCTGACCGCGCTGCCGAGCCGAGCGCAGCCCGCGCACCACGCGCAGGGCGGCGGCCTCCGCCCGCGGCAGCCCGGCCAGCCGCACGGTGTGCGCCGCGCGCAGCAGCTCCGCCTGCACCACCGCCCCGCCGGCCGTCACCCCCGCGGCGAGCGCCTCGGCCCCCGCCGCCCAGAGCGCCTCCGCCGCCCGGACCTGCCCGGCCGTCGGCCCGACCGGAGCGGAGGGGTCGGAGAGCGGGGGCTCGGAGGCCGACGCGGAGGAGGGCGTCACGGCTCCGGTGCCCGGCTCGGAAGCCTCCCGGCCGGGCGCGGCCGCACCGGTGGCGGTGCCGGGCTCGGGGGCGCCTCCCGCCGTGCGCGTCTCCCCGGCGGCGGCCGTCGAGACGCCGTCGGCGGGTGCGGCCACCGGTCCGTGGTCGGTTCCTTCCGCCTCACCGGCGGCTCCGGCCCGCTCGGCGTCCGCGATCGGCGCCGCGCAGAGGACGGCGGCCCGGTGGAGGCAGCGGGGGGCCAGCAGACAGGTGCAGAGGGCCTGTTCGGGGCGGGTGACCGTACCGAGGGGGTCGGGGTGGAGGGTGACGACGGCGTCCTCGCCGAAGCGCACGGTGACGGAGCCGTCGGCGGCGGGGACGGCGTGCTCGGCGCACGCCGCGGTGGCCGCGTCGAGCTTCTTGCGCAGCCGGGCGCTGAGCTGTTCGACGGCGTCGGCGAGGACGTCGGGGGCGACGGGTGGCAGGTCGTCGGGGTTCAACGGGCTTCTCCACGGAGGCGGTCGCCGACCCAGCGGGCGAGGGCGAGGGGGCTGAGGGCGGCCACCGGCATGCCGGCGGCGACGAGTCGGCGGGCGACGGGCACCGAGTAGCGCGGCGCTCCGGCGTCGTCGAGGGCGGCGCAGCCCAGCAGGTGGGCGCCGGAGGAGGCCAGGGCCCGGACCTCGCCGAGGAGCCCGGCGAGGGGGGCTCCCTCCTCGAAGTCGCTCACCACGACGACGAGGGTGCGGCTCGGCACGGTGATCAGGGAACGGGCGTGGGCGAGGGCGGCCGCGATGTGGGTGCCGCCGCCGACCCGGACCTCCAGAAGCAGGGAGAGGGGGTCCTCGACCCGGTCGGAGAGGTCCACCACCTGGGTGGAGAAGGCCAGGAAGTGGGTGGAGAGGGTGGGCACCCCGCCGAGGACGGCGGCGGTCAGCGCCGACCAGATCACCGACGCCTCCATGGAGCCGGAGACGTCGACGACGAGGATCAGCCGCCAGTCCGCCTCCTTGCTCGCCCGGGTGCTGAACACGGGCCGCTCCGGGACGACCACCACGCGCCCGTCGTCGGTGCGGCGGGCGTGGGCGAGGTTGGCGCGCAGGGTACGGGCGAGGTCGAGGCGGCCGCCGGGGCGGCGGGTGGGGCGCGGGGTGGCGAGCCCGGCCAGCGTCGGCCGCAGCCGCGTGGCCAGCTCCCGGGCGAGCTCGTCGACGAGCCGCTTCACCAGCGGCCTGAGCCGGGCGAGCCGGGCCTCGGGCATGCCGCCGGCCAGCGAGAGCACCGAACGCAGCAGCTCCACCGACGGGCGGACCGCCGCCGGGTCCAGTTGTGCCAGGACGTCGGCGCGCCCGGCGTCGGCGGCCTCGGCGAGCACCTCCTCCCGCACGTCGGCGCCGAAGAGCGCCTCCAGCTCCTCCGACCACTCCCGCGCGGTGGGGAACGACAGGTCCTGTCCGCCGCCTTGGCCGGATCCCCCGTCCGGGTCGTCCGCGCCTTCTCCGCGCCCGCCGCCGTACAGCTCGTCCAGGGCGCGGGCGTACCGGCGGGCGTCGGCGGTCAGGCGGTCGCGGTGACGCCCGAGCAGCAGCCGCCACCGGTCGGCGGTGGCGAGGCCGTGGCCGTCCGGCGCACCGGCGGGGGGCGGGTCCGCCGGAGTACGGGGAACCGTGTCCACGGCACCCGCCGAGGCCGCTCCGGCCGTCGCGGCGGGGCCCTGGTCGAACGGCTCGGCCGCACGGGCCGTGCCGTCCGGCATCCGGCGCGAGGCGTCCGAGGCGTCCGAGGCGTCCGACGCCTCGTGGCCGGTCAGGGAGAGGGACTTGAGAGCGGCCATGCCGGCGGCATCGGCCGCCGCCCAGAGGGCGAGGAGTTCCGGCGGGGCGTCGAGGGAGAGGTCGATCCGGTCGCCGAGCCGTTCGGTGACCGTGGCGAGGAGCCGGTCGCGGGCCGCCGGGGCGAGCGCGTCGAAGCCTCCCCGCAGGGCGGGGAGCCGGTCGAGGAACGCCTGGTCGTCCAGCTCGTCCACGCGGTCGAGCAGGGGGGAGAGTGCGTCCGGGGATGCCTGGAGCAGCGGTCCCGCGGCCGTCAGGAGACCGGCGAGGCGCTTGGTGAGGGCGCGTCGGGAGTCGGGGGCGGTCGCCGCGTCGATCCAGCCGACCGCGCGCTCGCCCAGTCCGGACGCGGGGTCGAGGTCGAGCATCACGCGTACGGCGAGGGCGGCGCCCTGCATCAACGGTGTGGCGTCGGCGGCGAGTTCGGCGAGGGCCCGGTCCAGCCGGAGGCCCAGGTGCCGGGCCGCGGTCCGGTCCGCCAGCGCGACCAGCGCCCCCGCGTCCGCGGCCGTGTCACTGCCGGCCAGACCGGGGAGGGCACGGACGGCGGCCTCCAGCAGCTCGCCGGTGAGGACGCCGGCCAGGTCGCGGGCGTGGTCCGAAGCGCCGGGGTAGTGGCCGCGCCGTATGCCCTCCAGGAGATCGAGCGCCGCGAGGAGTTCGGGCAGGTCTGCGGTGGCGGGCAGGACGTCGGACGCCTCGCGCAGCCGGGCCTCGACCAGCTCGGGCAGGTCGCAGCGGGCGGCGGCGGTGAGCCCCGCCAGGATCTGGGCGGGGGTCGGTCCGCCCTCGGCGGCCTCGCGGCGTGCGGTGTCGGCGAGCGTGCCCGCGGCGGCCTGCTCCGCGGTCACGCCGCGGGCTCCGGCGAGGTCGAGCCGCGCGGGCACGGCAGGCGTCCACGTCAGCCGCCACTTGGTGCCGAGCGCGGTGCCGTCGCCGGTGGACGCCACCGCGACGGGTTCGCCGTAGGAGGCGCCGATCACCAGGAGGCGCTGCAGCAGCACCTCACGGCGGCCGTCCAGGGCCGAGCGGAGCGGGTCGAGGCGCACCTCGCGCGGCTCGGGTTGCTCGGGGCGCGGGAGGCGCAGTGCCGCGAGCTCCTCCTCGACCGAAGGGCCCAGGCCGGAGCGCGGCGCGTGCGGGCTGATCCTGCCGCGCGTCGTGCCGACGAACACGGCCTCCAGGGCGGTGGCCAGCGCCCTTCCCCGGCCCAGGGGTTCTCCCTGGCCGAGCACGGTTGTCACGGCCTCCAGGATCTCCCCGCGCCCCGGTGCGGGCAGTCCGCGCAGCGAGGCCAGGTCGCACGCCAGCCGCAGTGTCTCGGCGGCCTCTCCCGTGCCCGCGGTGTGACCGGCGCGGCGCATCTCCCGGCACAGTCCGGTCAGCGCCGCGGCCGCGGCCTCCCGGAGGCGCTCCGGGTCGCCGGCCGCCGTGAGCACGGCCTGCTGCCAGAGCGGGTCACGGATGCCGGCGGGGTAGCCGGACCGCGAGTCGAGCAGGTCGAAGGAGTAGGGCACCAGGGAGGTCACCGGTGGTTCGGAACCCGTCGGCACGGGGGCCGCGTCCGCCGGGTCGGCGCGCGGGTACGTCTGCGCGTCCGACGCGGTGTCCGCACCCGCCTCGACCGCCAGGGCCGGGGCGTGGAACGCGCCGATGACGGCCGCGACGCGGCGCCCCCCGGCGGATGCCTCGGCGATCACGCGCCTCATCCGTTCCTCGCGGGCGAGGTCGGTGGAGGGCACCGCGGCGTCGGCGCGCAGGGCCCAGCCGACGCCGAGCGCGGCGCGGCGCACGGCCTCCGGGGAGCTGCCGGGCGCCAGGACCTCCACGGCCCGGTCCCACATGTCGTCGCCGTCGCGGCCGGTGGCGGAGGCGGAGAGCGCGTCGGCGAAGGAGCGGCGGCGGGTGGTCTCCTCGTCCTCGGAACGGCCCGTCCCGGCCGGGGACCAGCCGGGGTCGGAGAGGGGCAGGTCGCAGCAGACGACCTCGGCCCCGCGGTCGCGGGCCCACCTCAGGGCCGCCAGCTCCGGCGAGAAGTCGGCGAAGGGGTAGAACGACAGCCGGCCGGCCTCGCCCGTGCCGGCCAGGGCGACCGGGGCGACGGTCTCGGGGTGGGACAGGTGCTCCAGCCAGGGCTGGAAGTCGGCCGGGAGTTCCACGCAGACGACCTCGGCCCCGGCGTCGTCGAGGAGCGCGGGCACGACCGCGGCGAGGGCGGGGCTGTGGTGGCGCACCCCCAGGAGGTACGGCGCACGCGACGCGGCGAGCGCGTCGACGGCGGCCCGTGGGTCGAGGGTCGTCACCGCAGGCTCCCGCGCAGGTCCCAGAGGCGGCGCCACATGGCGGAGCCGTTCTCGGCGCGGCGGCGGACCGGGCCGTCCCAGTAGCCGAGGAGCCGGGCGTGGTCGGCGGGGTCGTCCTTGCGGACGACGCCGAGGAGGTGGCCGGGCAGCAGGTCGAGGACGTCGCCGCCGGGCAGGTACGCGGCCGCGACGCCCAGGGACGCCGCCACCTGGACCGCCTCCGCGGTGGACATGACCGTGCCGGGCCGTTCCACGTCCCAGCCTTCGGTGGAGCGGCCGGAGCGCAGGTCGCGGAAGACGGTGACCAGCGCGTCGAGGACGGCGTCGTCGACGCCGAAGGCGGCGCCCGCCCGCTGGACCGCCGCGACGGCCTGCCGTCGGATCAGCACCGCCTCGGCGTCGGCGTCGGCGATCGGGTCCACCGTCTCGAAGTTGAACCGTCGCTTCAGCGCCGCGGACATCTCCGACACGCCCCGGTCGCGGAGGTTGGCGGTGGCGATGACCGTGAACCCGGGCACCGCGGCGACCACGGCGTCCTCGGTGGCGGTCAGCTCGGGCACGGTGATCCGCCGGTCGGACAGGACGGACACCAGGGCGTCCTGGACCTCGGGCAGGCAGCGGGTAATCTCCTCGACCCGCACCACGCGCCCGGTGCGCATGGCGGAGAGCACGGGCGAGTCCACCAGGGCCTGGGGCGTGGGGCCCTGGGCGAGCAGCAGGGCGTAGTTCCAGCCGTAGCGGAAGGCATCCTCGGTGGTGCCCGCCGTGCCCTGCACGGTGAGGGCGCTGGTGCCGCTGACGGCCGCCGCGAGGAGCTCGGAGAGCATCGACTTGGCGGTGCCGGGCTCGCCGGTGAGGAGGAGTCCGCGCTCCCCCGCCAGCGTGACCACGCACCGCTCGACCAGGGCGCGTTCGCCGACGAACTTGGGCGCGATCTCCCGCTTCGACGGCAGGCCGGCCTTGCGTCCGGGCAGGGCCAGCTCCACTCCGCCGCTGCCGCAGACGAACGTGACGACCGCGCGCGGCGTCAGCGCCCAGCCGGGCGGACGGGGGCCGGGGTCCTGCGCGGCGAGGAAGGCGAGCTCGGCGGCGTACCGCTCCTCGGCCGGCTGGGCCTGCCGGGCGTGGACGGTCTGGTCGGTGACGGTCATAGGGGTTCTCCGTGGGGCGGGTACCGGCTCGGGGGCGGTACGGGGGGCGAGTTCGGGAGGGGACGGGGCTGCGCGGGTGGCGCGGTGCGGCGCCCCGAGGCGGGGCGCCGCACCGCGCTCCCGTCAGCGGCGCCGCCGGGTGCGCCGGACCTTCAGCTCCTCGAAGCGCGGCACGTCGCCGTCGAGGATGCGGCGCCAGGCCCGGGCGAAGAGCTCCGCGACGGGTTCGGTCGGCACCAGGGCGCCGAGGAACGGCCGGTCGGTGCCCTCGGAGGCGTACAGCGACAGCTTCCACTGCTCGACGGGCAGGCTGGGCGAGCTCTGCTCGGTCCAGGCACCGGGGAGGAAGAGGGAGCGTCCGGCGCGGGCACGGGCGGCCGTCACCACGAGGTCGCCGCCGGCCAGCTCGGCTCGGGCGGCCTTGACGCGGGCGGGCTTCCAGCCGGTCCAGCGGGCCGTGTTGCGGTCGGTGGGGTCGGGCAGGGCGAGCAGCATGAGGTACAGGGTGGCCGCGTCGGCGCTCAGCTCGTGCGCCCGGGCGACCTCTGCGACGAGCTCGGGCACCGAGCGCGACGGGTCCTGCGGCCACCAGGTGCCGTCCTCGGCGGTCTCCCCGGCCGCGGGTGCGCCCGGGTCGGCCAGCAGACGGGCGAACGCCGGGTCGTGCGCGTGCCGCAGGGCCGCCTCGACGGAGCTCGGCCGCTGGTCCGGGCCGCGCAGCGCCGCGAGGAACGGGTCGGAGCCGGTGGAGTCGAGCAGGGCGGTCCGCAGGGCCGGCTGGGGCTGGTTGTCGTGGGTGGCCATGAGCACCGCGCCGTACCGCTCGTGGTCGGGGGTCGTCTCGGTCGGGGCCCCGGCCACCTTCCGGAAGTCGGCGAGGTAGGTGAAGCTCCCGACGGAGACGAGGAGTTCGGGCGAGGCGAGGCGCTGCCGCACGGCGGCGAGCGCCTCGGGGAGCTTCGCCCGCAGGGGGTCGCCGGCGGGCAGGCGGTGGGCGAGCCACGCCGTCAGCCTGATCGAGCCCGTGAGGACGGAGTCGGTGAACGGCTCCTCGGTCGGGGTGACCGGAGCCGGCCGGTCGCGCTCGATGTGCCAGGCCACGTCGACGCTGAGCTCCGGGGCCGCGGCCGGGTCGAGGAGCGCCGGGAGTGCGCGGTGCACGGGCCAGCCGCCGCGCACGGCGCGCGCGGCCTCGGCGGCGAGCCAGTCGGGGACCTGGACGCGACGGCCCACCCGCGCGTTCCACACGGCGGCGGCGGCCGCCACGTCGGGCCCTTCGCTCCAGAGCAGCGCGGGGTCCCGGGGCAGCAGGGCGGCGACCACGGCCCGCCGCACCTCGACGGGCAGGGCGCGCAGTTCGTCCCGGGCGTGCGCGGCCTCGGCCACCTTGAGGCCGAGGGTCTTGCGCAGCTCGGCCGGGAGGAAGTTGTTCTCCCAGCTGTCCACCTCGGGAAGGCCCGCGAGGACGAGCCGGGCGAGGGCGGCGGAGACTCCGGTGAGGCGGCCGAACTCCTCGGCGCGCTCCGGCAGGAAGGGCGCCTCCGGACGGTCCGCGGCCTCCGCGAGGAAGGCGGTCAGCCAGCCGGCGCCGCGGGTGCGGTCGCCGAGCGGCGCGTCGCCGCGCACGGTGTAGGGCCCGGGCACGCCGAAGCTTCCGCTCGGGTCGTGGAGCAGCGCCCCGAACTCCCGTCCGCCGTCGACGTCGGAGTGGTGCTCGGTGATCGCGAGCGCCGCTCCGCCGCCCAGCGGGAGGACGCAGCGGTGTCCGGAGCTGTGCTTCAGGCCGTCGGGGGTGTGCAGGTGGGCCGTGTCGAGGTGGACGAGGACGCGGCGCCAGTGGGCGGACGAACCCGCGGCCGAGGCCAGTCCGAGGGCGTCGACCCGTCGCAGGAGGCCGAGCAGAGCGGCCCGGTGGCCGGTGCCGCTGCCGGGCGCGACGGCCCGGTAGGCGATCGCGGCGGGCTCGTCGAGGAGCGGGGTGAAGGGCAGGGTGGTGTACGGCAGGGAGGGCAGGTCGAAGTGGACGCGGCCCGGCTGCGCGGTGGCCGCGGTGTCGGCCCGGGCGGCCGCGAGGGACTCCAGGAAGCGGTGGGCGACGTCCTCGTCCACGCCCGAGCGGTAGTAGCCGGTGCCGGCGATGCCGTTCAGGGCCTTGCCGATCAGCCGGTCGGCGGGACCCTGGACCCGGGTCTCCTCGGGCGCGGCGGAGGGGTTGAGCCGTTCGGCGACCGCGTCGAGGGCCTTCTGCTGCCGGACGGCGAAGCGGAGGACCCGCACCACTCCGGCGACGAGCTCGGGCGCGGTGATCGAGGGCAGCGAGGTGGCGACGAGGGCCGGGAGGTCCGCCGCGCGTTCGGCGAGGACGGCCGCCTTCAGGAGGGTCCCGGCCGACTCGGCGTCGGCGGAGCGCAGCGCGGCCGAGCCCTCCGTGTCCCGTGCCCGCAGGGTGTACAGGTGGGACAGCGGCGGCAGGGTGACGCTCGCGGTGCCGTACAGCTCGTTCCGGTCGCCGTCGCTGGTCGTCGTGACGACGCCGTCGGGGTCGCTCAGCGAGAGCTTGCGCCATTCCCGGGTCAGCGCCCGGGGCCGGTCGTCGCCGGGGAACGTCAGCGCCGCCACGGGCATGTCGGCGCCCTCGGGCAGGTCGACGGCGCGCCCGGTGGTGTCCTCCCCGTGCCAGCCGTTCCCGGGGAGCCGTACGACGCGCCAGCCGAGCAGGCCGTCCGCGGGTGCGCCGAGGACGGAGCCGTCGACGGTCGGCGCGGGCCGCAGCCAGGAGGAGCGGGCGGAGAGTTCGGTGCCGTCGGCGTGGGCGCGGAGCGCGTCGGCGAGGAAGCCGGGCTGGGAGTACCGGCCGTGGGATCCGTCGGCGGGGTCGTACTCGGCCCAGCCGCCGTCCGTGTGGTGCTCGCCCGTCCTCCACACCCAGTACGACGTGCCGTCGGACAGCACCGGGCGCTCCTGCGGCAGCGTGGTGTCGCCGTGGTGGAGGACCCCGCCGCCGGTGGTGCGGCCGCCGCCGGGCAGCGGCAGGCTGGGGTTGTCGGTGCGCAGGGACCAGTAGTCGGCGCCGCTGTCGAGGGTGAAGACCCGGTCGGGCGCGGTGTGCCAGTATCCCTGCGCCTCGCCGCGGCCGTAGGTGGACCAGAAGACGAGCAGGGCGCCGTCCACGTAGTGGAAGCCGTACCGGAAGGAGTGCCCGGCGGGGACGCGCAGGTCGTGGGTGAGCACGGTGGAGTCGGCGTCGATGACGCGGACCTGGGTGGTGCTGGCCACGATCAGGTGGGGCCACGCCTCGACGACGGTGAGGCCGTCGGTGGTGTCCCGGGTCGGGGCGAGGGCCGCGAGGGTCTCCTCCCACACCGGCCAGCGGAGCTCCTCCCACAGGCCGCCGCGCAGGGTGCGCGCCAGCGTCGCGCCGAGGTCGGCGCCGGCCGCGGCCGCGACCTCCTCGGGAGCGAGGGCGAGGGCCTCGGCGGGCAGCCACGACAGGCGGGCGAGGGCCTGCGGCAGGCCGGGCAGGCCCGCCGCCACCGACTCGCGGGCGACGTCGCGCATCCACTCGGTGAGCATCGGGCGTCCGCCGGCCGACGCGGCGAGCAGGCGCATCACGTCGGCACCGCTCGACGCGTTCCCGTAGGACGAGGCGGCGCGCCGGAAGGCGGGGCGGAAGCGGAGGTCGGCGGCGAGGGCGGCGAGGTCGCGGGGCTGCTCGCCGCGGGCCCAGTCCGTGATGCCGAGGGCGTGGCCGTAGTGGCCCGGGGGGTCCTGCGGCGGGTCGGCGACCGGGATGTCCAGGGAGAGCAGGAGGTCGAGGAGGTCGACGTCCTCGACGCCGATCCGCAGGGATCCCTCGCCGTCGGGGCGGCTCGCCAGGTCGGCGCGCAGCCGCTCCGCGGCGCGGTGCACCAGGTCGAGGAGGGCGGGCGGCGTCGGGCGGGGGCCCCAGCCGCGGTGGCGGGCGGTGTGGAAGCGCTCCAGCCAGGCGGCCGCGCCGTCGGGGCAGCGCTCCTCGGGGCCGGCGTCCGGGTCGGTGAGCCCGGTGTCCGCACCGGAGTCGGCGAGGATGTCCAGCCACAGGGCGCTCAGTTCGCCGTCGTCCCCGGGCGGGGTGATCGACAGCAGCGTGCCCCGGACGGCCGGGACGCGGCGGGCGAGGGCGATCAGGGCGGTGCGGTGGGCCTTCCACCAGCCGGTCGCCGCCCGGAGGGTGGCCGGCAGCGGCAGCAGTTCGCCGAGGTAGTCCTGCTCCGCCTCGGTGCCGGACAGCCCGGCCGCGCGGGCCAGGCGCCGCAGCTCCGTGGCGGCCTGCGCGGAGGGGGCGAGGCCGCCGGCGGTCCTGCGGACGCACAGGCGCCGGAAGCGCTCGTACGCCTCGCCGGGGGTCAGCCGGGCGGAGAGCTCCTTGCCGTAGCTCGCGAGGACCTTCACCGGCAGCGCGCCGGCGAGGGCGAACTCCAGGAAGACGGCGTCGAGGCGGTCCTCGTCGACGGTGAGGCCGTGCTGCGCCTCGCTGGTGCGGGCGCGGCCGAAGAGCTGGCCTGCGTACGTGGCGTTCTCGACGCCGAGGAAGACCCGCGCGGCCTGCTCGTAGAAGACGGGCAAGAAGTGCGGCACGGCGGAGGCGAGCCGGCCGGCCAGTTCGTGGCAGGCGTCGAGGGCGGCCTTGGGCTTGGTCCTGGCCTGCCGGGCGAGGCGGTCGAGCTCGGGCACGACGGCCAGCGCGTGGTGCCCGTCCTCCGGGTGGTGCACGAGGACCCACTCGGGGAAGCCGAGCTCCTGGCGCCGGCCGAGGCCCACCGGGGCCGGCTCGCCCTGCGGTGCGAGCCCGAGGAAGCCCGCGGCGAGGTCCTCGGCGGGGCCGAGTTCGGCCGCGGTCAGCCGGACGACGACCCGTTCGTCGCCGAGGACCGGGTGGCGGTAGGTGCGCGCGGTCATCGGGACGGCGGAGGCGCCCGCGTCCTCGGCGTCCGCCGGGAGCACGGCCCCGGCCTTGAGGAGCTCCGCGTTGTCGGAAACGGTCGTGCTGGTCATGCGTCCCCACCCTCTTCGATCGTGCGGCCGGCGTACAGCGCAGCGGCCATGCGCATCCCCTCGGACCAGGCCACCGGCCCGACGTCGGTCAGCCGCACCGCGCGGCCGTCCTCGTCGTGCCAGGTCAGGCCGCCGGTCTCCGACTCCCCGTCCCAGTACGGTTCGCCGATCCACACGGACGCCTCCGTGCCGCGGCCGCCGTCGCGGACCTTGCAGGTGGCGTAGCCGCCGGAGACGCGGTAGCCGAGGGCCGTGGCCCGCGCCGCGAGGCCGAACCGCGAGGCGAACTTGCCCCCCGCGTACCGCCGGACCTCGGTGGCCGTCTCCGCGTGCCCGGTGCCGGGTCCGTCCCAGGTGGCGCGGTGGATCTGCTCCACCCGCTGGGTGATGCCGAGTTCGGCCGCGAAGTCCCGGACGTCGTCCAGGTCGGGCAGGAGGACGGGGTGCGGGAGGGTGACGGTCCGCGGCGAGAGCCGTACGGTCTCCCCGTCGAGGTCGAGGAGCCGCAGCTCGCCGTCCCCGGTGACGTCGCGGAGGAAGCCCACCTCGTCCGGGTCCTCGCCCACGACGGCCATGTCGCGCAGGGCCGAACGCCACGCCTCGTCCGGCCACACGCGGGCGATCAGCTCGGTGGGAACCGGGAGCGAGGACACCATCCAGGTGTCCACCTGGGCCACGCATGCGGCCACGTGCCGGTCGAGCCACTCGGAGAGCCGGCGCAGCCGGTCGACCTCGGGGTCGTCGCGCAGCCCCTTCGGCAGCGTCTTCAGCTGCCGTCCCCCGGTGCGCCGTGCCACCACACGCCCGTCCTCCAGGGTGATCTCGTACCCCTCACCCGCTGTCAGCCACGCCATCTGCCGTGCCCCTCCGCCTGGTCCCGTCGGAATCCGCGCAGCTCGAACAACGGGGTGCAGAGCCCCGGAGCCGCGGTATGGAGGGAACACTAGACAGGGTCACTGACAACGCGTCCGCGCCCTCCCGCCGACCGGCCGCGGCACGGCGGCGGAAGGGGCGGAAGGGCGCACGACGGGTGGTGGCGAACCCCGCGACGGGGGCGGACGGGGGGTCAGGCGGACGGGACCGCCCGCTGGATGGCGGTGATGACGCGGTCCAGCGCGTCCTTGCTGTGCGGGTCGGTGAGATTGGCCCAGAGCTTGAACATGAAGCGTTGCAGCACGGGCCGGGACAGGCTCCTCGTGGCGACGAGCCGCATGACGCGGGGCTGGTTGAGGGCGTGCACGACGAGGCGTCCCACGGTGAAGTAGCGGCCGTAGGAGGCGCGGACCACGTCGGGGTAGCGCAGCAGGGCCTCCTCGCGCGCGTGGGCGGTGGGCCGGCCGAGGGCGTCGCCGACGGTGTCCGCGGCGAGGCGTCCGGACTCCATCGCGTAGTCGATGCCCTCCCCGCTCAGGGGGTTGATCATCCCTCCCGCGTCGCCGGTCAGGAGCAGGCCCCGGGTGTACTGGGGCCGCCGGTTGAGCCCGGCGGGCAGCGGGGCTCCGCGCAGCGGACCGGTGGCGTGGGCGTCGTCGAAGTGCCGGGTCGGGGACAGGCGCGCGGTCCACTCCCCGAACATCCGCCGGTGGTCGATCTCGGGCCGCCGGCCGACGTGGAAGGTGCCGAGACCGACGTTGAACGTCCCGTCGCCGACGGGGAACACCCACCCGTAGCCGAACGGCATGTAGGGCCTGCCCTTGGCGTCCTCGGTCTCCAGGTCGAGCCACGCCTCCAGGTGGTCCTGGTCGCGGGCGGGCGTCCTGTAGTACCGGCGGACGGCCACGCCCATGGGCCGGTCCTGGCGCTGGTGGAGGCCGAGGGCGACGGCCAGACGGCTCGACGCGCCGTCGGCGGCGACCACCAGCGGCGCCCGGTAGGTGCGCGACGCGCCGTCCCGCAGGGCGGTCACGCCCGTCACATGTCCGGTGGCGGGGTCGAGGACGGGGCCGGTCACCTTGGTCCCCTCCAGCAGGCGGGCACCGGCGGCCACGGCCCTGCCGGCGAGCAGCTGGTCGAGGTCCATGCGGCTGCGCACGAGCCCGAAGTCCGGGTAGGACGCCACGCGGGGCCAGGGCATCTCCACCGTGGTTCCGGAGCCGTGGGCCCGCAGGCCCCGCGTTCTGACCCAGCCGTCCCCGGCGATGTCGACGCCCATGCCGACGAGTTCCCGCACCGCCCGCGGGGTGAGCCCGTCGCCGCAGATCTTGTCGCGCGGGAAGGTGGCCTTCTCGATCAGCAGGACGTCGTGGCCCGCCCGCGCGAGGTGGTACGCGGCGGCGCAGCCGGCGGGTCCCGCGCCGACGACGATGACGTCCGCCGAGTCGTGCTGGGGTGACAGGTCCATGTGTGGTCTTCCTCTGCTGCGGCGGCGTGAGGTGCGGGGAGCGGCTTCCCATCTGTACCCAGGGTCGACGGCTTTGATCACGTGTCACGTCGTGCACCGTGCCGGGAGGCCGCCGCTCCCCCGTCGGCCCCAGGGGTGTCGTGTCGATCAGGCCGGGCTCGCGGGGCGCCGACGGGCCCGGACCCGGGCGGCGGCGCGGGGACACCGAGAGCGTCGCGACTCCCACGTTCCACCTCCGGCCGGCCCTCGTGACGACGGACCCGGACCCCCGTCGCCGGGTCCCACCCTGCCTCTCCCGGCGGGCTGGGCCGGGGCTGCGAGGCCGACCGGCCGCACACCTCACCTGTTCGGCTCCGCGCGACGACGGCCGGCGACGCGCGTCGGCGGGCCCACGGGACCAGGACCGACCGGAAGGGCGGGTACGCCGACGAGCCGGGCCGGCCGGAGCAGTTCGCCCACGCCTACGGCCGGCCGCGCGTGGGGGCCGGGCCGCGGAGTCCGCTCCTCCTGCGTGCGATCGCCGCACCCCGGTACGCCCGGCACGCCCGCGCGCCCGGAGTTTTCGGAGCGCCCTCGCGTCCGGTGCACCCCGTGCGTCGACGGCGCGTTCCTCTCGTACGACGGGACGGCCGCCGGAATGGTGACCTCACCCGGCCTCGGGCCGGCCGAGGCCCCTGACCGCTTTACCGCTCCAGCCGCTCGACGGCCCGGGCCGCCCGCGAGGCCACCGCGCGGGCGGACCGGAGGGCCCGTTCCGCGGCGGTGACCGCCGTACGGGCCTCGCCGGCGGCCGTGGCCGCCTCACGGGCCGTACGCCGAGCATCCCGGAGCTCCTCCTCCAGTTGCCGGGCCCGGCCTGCGGTCTCCTCGGCGCGCCCGGCGGCGGCTTGCCGGGCGTCCCGCGCGGCCCGGAGCTCCCGCTCGCGCCCGTCGGCGTCCTCCGCGGCTTCCTCGGCCTCCGTACGGGCGTGTGCGAGGTCCCGGGCCCGCTGTGCGGTCTCGCGGGCGGCCGCTTCGGAGGCGTCACGCCCGGCCTTGCCCGAAGCCTCGGGCGAGGGGCTCCTCGCGGCCTCCCCACCGCGCTTGCCCGAGGTCCCTGCGCCTCGCCTGCCCGAACTCCCCTCGCCGCGCGTTCGCGAGGTCCGGGGAGCGGCCCCTCCCACGGCTGCCTCCGACCCCCCTTCCTCCCTCCCCGCCGTCGGGCGGGCGGCCATCGCCTCCGGGGCGACGGCCGGGAAGCCGACGGCGGCCGCGGGCGGCTTCACCAGCCGCCCCTTTGCCCACAGGGCCGCGACCTCCGGGTCGGCGAGCACGCCGTGGAGGATCTGCTCGACCTCGTGCGCCACCGTGCCGCCGACGGGCTGTCCGGCCTCCCGGGCGAGGTCGGCGGCCATGCGGGCGAGCGCGGCCACGAGTCGGTGCTGCCGGCTGCCCTCCGTACGCAGTCGCTCGGCGTCGAGGGTGCGGTGGGCCTCGCGGAGGCTCTCCCCCAGGGCGAGGAACTCCTCTTTCTCCCGCGGGCGCTGACGGGCGAGCAGGTTGGCCGCCCAGGCGGCGAGCGCCGGCCGGCGCAGTGCGGCGATCGCCTTGGCCCCGGCGGCGTCCTTCTCCTTCCGGGCGCGCGACGCGTACGCGTCGCGCGCGGCCGTGAACGCGGCCGGGGTGAGCCCGTACAGCTCGTCGGTGACCTTCTCGACATCCACACCGACCACTGTGGCCGTCCGCGCGCGGAAGACACGGCCCGGGCCGCGGGGCCTCGGCCGGATGACCGACGCGATCACCCGCCCGGGCAACACGCCCGCACCGGCGCCCGGTCCGGGGCGCGGCCGCCGGTACCCCGCCGACGCCACCGGGGGCGGTGCAGGCGGGCCGACCCCCTCCGTCCTCAGGCGTCCGCCGCCGGGCCGGTGCGGACGACCGCCTGGTCGCCGTGGGGGCCGAACAGGTGCAGGATCTCGACCGCTCCGGGGCCGGCGGGTCCGAACCAGTGCGGTTCGGCGGTGTCGAACTCGGCCACCTCTCCCGGCCGGAGGGTGACGTCGCGCTCCCCCAGGATGAGGCGGAGCTCTCCGGCGAGGACGTAGAGCCACTCGTATCCGGCGTGGGTGACCAGTCTCGGTTCCCGGTGGGAGAGGACCTGCTTGAAGACCTGGACCCGGCCCGGGTACGGGGTGAGCGGGACGAGGACGCTGCCGGGCCCGCGGCTCCGGGGGGTGAGGTGGACCCGCGGGTCGCCGGTGGCGGGGGCGGCCACCAGCTGGTCCAGCGCGACCCGGTGGGCCCGGGCGAGCGGGATGAGGAGGTCAAGGGTGGGGCGCCGGAGGCCGGACTCCAGGCGCGAGAGGGTGCTGACGGAGATCCCGGTGTCCTGGGCGAGGGCTTCGAGGGTGAGGCCGCGGTCGCGCCGCAGGGAGCGCAGGCGTGGCCCGATGCTGTCGAGGATGTCGGCGAGTTCGGCGTCCATGGGGCCATTTTGCGGTCTTCGCAAAGTTCCTGGTCGCGGGTGTCCCGCGGAGTTGAGGTTGACGGCGTACCGATCCCGTCGAAGGGGGAACTCCCGTGCTCACCACATCCCTGACCGCTCCACCCGCGCCCCTGGGCGCGCGCCGGCGCTGGACCGTGCTGGCGGTCTGCGCCCTCAGCATGTTCCTGGTGGGGGTGGACACCACCATCGTCAACGTGGGGCTGCCCGAGATCGGACGGGGGCTCGGGGTGGGCACCCGCGGTCTCGAGTGGGTGGTCGACGCGTACACCGTGGTGATGGCCGGTCTGCTGATCGTCTCCGGCGCGCTCGCGGACCGCTTCGGGCGCCGGCGGGTCTTCCGGTGCGGGCTGCTCGTCTTCGGCCTGGCGTCCCTGGCGTGTGCGCTCGCCCCGTCGCCCGGGGTGCTCGTCGCCGCCCGCGCGGTGCAGGGGATCGGGGCGTCGATGCTGAGTCCGGTGGCCCTGGCCATCGTCGTGAACGCCATGCCCGACCCCCGTGAACGGGCTCGCGCGATCGGGGTGTGGGCCTCGGTCTTCGGGCTCAGCATGGCGGCGGGCCCGGTCACCGGCGGTGCGCTGATCGGCGCGTTCGGCTGGCGCTCGGTGTTCTGGATCAACGCGCCGGTCGTGGTCGCCGCGCTGGTCCTGGTCGCCGTCTTCGTGCCGGAGTCGCGCGGGGAACGCGCCCGCCGCCTCGACCTGCCCGGCCAGGCGCTCCTCACGGTGGTCCTGTGCCTCGCCGTCGGGCTGCTCATCGAGGGCCCCCGCGTGGGCTGGACCTCGCCCGCGGCCCTGGCCGGGTACGCCGTCACCGCGGCGGTGGTGGCGGGCTTCGTGACGGTCGAACGGCGCCGCGCCGAGCCCCTGATGGACCTGGGGCTGTTCCGCCGTCCGCCGTTCGTGTCGGCGGTAGTCGGGGCGACGGCGGTGTTCGTCGCGCTGAACACGACCCTGCTGCTCCACACCCTCTACCTCCAGCACGCCCGCGGCTGGTCCCCGCTGGCCGCCGGTGCCGCGACCCTGCCGATGGCGCTCGGCGCCACCGTGTGCGCACCGTGGTCCGGAGCCCTGGTCGGCCGTCTCGGACCGCGTCGCCCGCTGGTCCTCGCGGGCGGGTTCGTCACGGCCGGCGGTCTCTGCCTGGTGGGCCTCGACCGGGACACGGGCGTGCCGCTGCTCCTCCTGGCGCTCCTGCTGATCGGCGTCGGCTTCGGTTTCGCCAACGCCCCACTGACCTGTACCGCGGTGAGCGGCCTGCCCTCGTCGCGGGCGGGGGTGGCGGGCGCGATCACCTCCACCGCGCGCCAGGTCGGTGCGGCGGTCGGCATCGCCGTCGCGGGCGGCCTCCTCGCGGGCACGGCTCCCGCCGGTCTTCCCGCCGCCACCCGCCCGGGGTGGCTCCTCGTGTCGGCGTGCGGGCTGTTCCTCCTCGTCGCGGCCCGCGCCGCGGGCCCCAGGCCGACGGGGACGACGGGCGGGTGACCTCGACGTACCCGGGCCGGTTCGGGTGGGCCGGTGGCGCGGCCCGGGATCCCGGGGCGGTCAGCCGACCGGGGCCTGCCAGGGCTCGAACCACGGGTCGCGCCACCGTTCGGCGGCGGCCGGCAGCGGGAAGAGCGTGGCGCCGTCGATGGTCTCGCGGATGATGTCGGCATGACCGCCGTGGCGGGCCGTCTCCTCGATGAGGTGGAGCAGGACCCAGCGGACCGACCACTCCTTCACGTCGGCGGGGAACCACGGAAGCCCCTGGGGGACGGGGACGCCCTGACCGAGGTCGGCGATGGAGGCGGTGAGGGCGGCCCGGCCGTGAAGGCGCCCCGCCCTGAAGGCGGCCCCGCAGCTCCGGAGCGGACGGAGCGGTCAGACGTCGAGCTCGACGTCGGTGACCGGGTAGGCGACGCACGCGTGGGTGTAGCCGAAGCGGGTGTCGGACAGTCGGAGCCGGCCCTCCTCCGCCGTGTGCACGGTGCCCCTGACGACCCGTACGCGGCACAGACCGCATTCGCCGGAGCGGCAGGCCGCCTCGGGGCGGACGCCCTCGTCCTCCAGCGCGTCGAGGAGCGGCCGGCCGCTGCGGGTGCGGAAGGAGCGGCCCCGGGCGGTGACGGTGACCTCGGCGTCGGGTGCCGCGTCCGCGGGCCAGTGCGGCTGCGCGGTCGGGTCGGCGGGGGCGCCGTTGGCCTCGAAGCGGATGCGGCGGGCCGGATGCCCAAGCTCCGCGAGGCGCGCGAGCGCGTACGGGTAGAGGGCCTGCGGCCCGCACACGTAGACCATCCGTCCGTCGAGGGGCCCGGCGAGGGCGTGGACGAGTCCCGCGGTGAGGAGTCCGGTCGGTCCCGCCCACCGCGGTCCGGGGTCGGCGACGACGTGGTCGACGCGGATGCGGGGGTGGTCCGCGGCGAGCGCGTCCAGCTCGTCGCGGAAGAGGATGTCGCCGTCCGAACGGGAGCCGTAGAGGAGGTGGAAGCGGCGGGCGATCCCGTGGTCGACGATGTCGCGGATCATGCTCAGGGCAGGGGCCACGCCCGAGCCCCCGGCGAGGAAGACGACGTCGTCGCCGTGGAAGAGCGGGTTGTGGTGGAAGGTGCCCAGGGGGCCGCTGGTCGTGAGGGTGTCGCCGGTCCGCACCGTGTCCGCCAGGTGGTTGCTGATCCGTCCGCCGGGGACCCGACGGACGGTCAGGTCCCAGTGGTCGGGGCGGGCGGGGCTGGAGGAGATCGCGTACGGGCGGCTCGTGCCGTCCGCGTGGACCGCCACGTACTGTCCGGCGAGGAACGGCGGCAGGTCGGTGCCGTCGGGGCGGCGCAGCCGGAACGTGACGGCGGTCGGGGTCTCGGCCACCACGGCGGAGACGGTGAGGGCCAGCCGCGCCGGGTGGTGGGCGTCGAGGAGCCGACGGGTGGCCGCGGCGTGGTCGGCGGGGTCCGCCGGCCGCCGGTCGATCTCCGCCTGGACGTCGTCGTGCCCGTCGAACAGCGGCGCGAGGGGGTGCTTCACAGATGTCTCCCGGGGGTTCGGGCGGGCGCTCAGGCGGTCCGGGCGCGCAGGAGGCGGCGGGCGACGCGGTGGCCGGCCTCCAGGGTGGGCTGGAAGCCGCCGAACCCGGCCCAGGAGCCGGCCGGATGGAGTCCGGGGACGCCCGGGTCACGGAGGCTGTCGCGGAAGAGCCAGTTCTCGGTGCGGTCCTGGTCGTAGCCGTAGATCGCGCCGCCGGGGTGGCCCAGGTAGCGCGCCAGGGTCAGCGGGGTGGCGACGTCGACCTCCTCGATCGCGTCGCGGATGCCGGGGGCGACCGCCTCGACCCGGTCCAGGAGCGTCTCGGCGTAGGCGAACTTGGCCGTCGCGTACGCGGTCGGCGGGAGCTTCTCCCAGGCGTCGGCGTACTGGAGCGTCATGAGGCTCACGTGGGTCGCGCCGCGGGGGGCGAAGCCGATGGGGGCGATGTCGTAGGAGGAGACGCAGATGCCGCGGGCGGGCTCCAGGGTCCGCCAGGAGGCGTGCGTCCGCTCGTCGTCGAGGTCGGCGGTGACGAACGTGGTGCTGCTGGTGAAGCCCAGTTCGGCCGGGGTGGCGTCGAGGCCCATGTGCAGGACGAAGCCCGAGACGCCCACGCGGCGGGTGGCGAGGTCGGCCCGGATCCGGTGCGGGACGACGGCGTCGTCGAGCATCGCGTAGGTGACGGGGAGCGAGGCGTTGGAGACGACGTCGCGCGCGGAGATCTCCTCGCCGTCGGCGAGGCGGACGCCGGCGACCCGGCCGCGTTCGGTGAGGATGCCGGTGACCTCGGTGTGGAAGCGGACCTCTCCGCCCGCGGCGAGGAAGGAGTCGAGGATCGCGGTGGACATGGCCTGCGAACCGCCCCTGACGTGCCAGGGCTTGAACTCCAGGTAGGCGAAGAGCGTGATCGCCAGGTCCTGGAAGGCGAGGCGGGACGGCGGCTGGCCGAGGTACGTCCAGTAGGTCGCGAGGACGGACCGGAGGCCGGGGTCGTCGAAGTGCTCGTCGAGGACGTCCGCCAGGGGACGGAGCCCCTGCCGGAAGAGGACCGGGTCGATCTGCTCGGCGGGCATCCCGCGCTGGGCGGCGATCTGCCAGAAGGCGACGTCCTTCAAAAGCTGGAAGAAGCGCTCGACGCGGTCCCGGTTGCCGGGGAACGCCTCCTCCAGGGCGTCGCCCGCTCCTGCCCAGTCCGCCGGCAGGGTCACGTCGTACCGGCCGGGCACCACCGCTCGGTAGAGGTCCTCCTCCTGGACGAAGTCGATCGTGCCGGAGACGCCCAGCTTGTCGAAGAGTTCCCGCAGGGTGAAGCCCTGCCCTTCGAACCCCACGCCGGACAGCTGGTGCAGGGCGACCTCGAACTCGTACCGGCCGCGCCGGAAGGAGGTGGCGCAGCCGCCCGGCACGGTGTGCCGCTCCAGCAGGAGGGTGCGCAGACCGGCGCGTTGGAGCGTGGTGGCCGCGGTGAGTCCGGCGTTGCCGGCGCCGATCACGACGACGTCGACGTCGGTCATGCCCCGGCCGCCCCTCCGGGCTCACCGGCCTCGTGGGCCTCGCGGGCGATCCGGTCGAACTGGGCTCCCATGGCCTCGGCGAGCGCCTGCGCGGCGGAGAGCGGCCGGACCATGACGGTGAAGTCGTCGATCTTCCCGTCCTCGTCGAAGTGGAGGAAGTCGCAGCCCTGGATCCGCCTGCCGCCGACCGTGGCCGTGAACACGAGGGCGTGGTCGCGGCCGTCGGGCTGGGCGATCTCGCGGACGTAGGTGAAGTCCTCGAAGACGCGCATCACGCCGCGCAGGATCGCCGCGGTGATCGCCTTGCCGGGGTACGGCTTGAACGCGACGGGGCTGGTGAACACGACGTTCTCGGCGAGGAGCGCCTCGATCGCGGCCTCGTCGCGGTTCTCCACGGCCTTGCGGAAGGGATGCACGGTGACCACCTCTAGTAAACTAATTGAATAGGTGTACCGGAGAGTAGGGGTCGTGTCATGGCTTGTCCAGGGCGGGCTTCGACCGGGCGTGGCGGCGCCACATGCTCACTTCCGCACCTGATCAACGATGCGACAATCGCGTCCCCCAGGAGAGAGGCATTGCCCATGACCGTCACCCCGGTTCCCTTCTCACGGTTCGTGGCCCTCGGCGACAGCCAGACCGAAGGCGTCGGCGACGGTGACGACGTCACGGGCCTGCGCGGCTGGGCCGACCGTCTCGCCGAGATCCTGGCCCGGCAGAACCCCGGCCTGCGCTACGCCAACCTCGCCGTCCGCGGCCGCGTCGCCGGCGAGGTCCACGCCGGCCAGCTCGCTCCCGCCCTCGCGCTGCGCCCCGACCTGGCCACCGTCGTGGCCGGGGTCAACGACCTGCTGCGGCCCCGCTTCGACGCCGACGAGGTCGCCGGCCACCTGGAGGCGATGTTCGCCGCGCTCACCGCGAGCGGCGCACGCGTCGCCACCCTCACCGTCCCGGACGTCACCCGCGTCATCCCCCTCGCCCGGCCCGTACGCTCCCGCATCAACGCCCTCAACGACCGCGTCCGCGCGGCCGCGGACCGCCACGGCGTCGTGGTCGCCGAGACCGGTCTCCACGCGGTCGGCAGCGACCCCCGGCTCTGGAGCACCGACCGCCTGCACGCCAGCCCCGTCGGCCACGAGCGCATCGCCGCCGCCGTCGCGCACTCCCTCGGCCTCCCCGACACCGACGACTCCTGGACCCTCCCCTTCCCCACCCCGCCCGGCCCGGGCGGCGGAGATCTGCGCTGGGCCGCCGAGTTCCTCGGCCCGTGGCTCGGCCGCCGCCTCCGCGGCCGCTCCTCCGGCGACGACCGCTCGGCCAAGCGCCCCGACCTCACCCCGATGGCGACGGAGCCGGTCGCGGGGGCGTGAACGATCCACGCGCACGGGGATCCGTCACGAGCCGTACGCCACGTGCTGCCTGACGACCTGCCCTCGTCGACGTCATGCCCGGCCTGACGCCGTGCGCTGTCGTACGCCGTGCCCGGCGCATGCCACGCCACCCGCTGGGCCGAATGGCCGAGGTGCGCCGCGCCGCGGCCGGGCGCCCCGACGCGCACCGGTGGAGGATCGAGGAGGCGGCGGCCCCGGCACGGGCCGCCGCGCAGACCCCGCGCGCGTGGAGAGGTCCGGCCATGGAACCGTTCGACCGGCTCGTCAGGACCGACACCGCCACGCAGGTGACCGCGTGAGCACCCGGCACGGCGAGGACACGCCGGGCGAGGGCCGCTACGGGGAGGCCGTCTTCCGGCCGGAGCAGGCGGGTGAGGGGGAACGGATCGACTTCGGCGCCCTCGCCTACGACGACATCACGATGGCGAGGCTGCGTGCCCTGGGCGTCGGCCCGGGATGGCGCTGCCTCGACATCGGCGCCGGTACGGGCACGGTCTCCCGGCGGCTCCTGGAGGAGGCGGGGGTGGACGGCGTGCTCGCGGTCGACCGCGACACCCGCTTCCTCGCCGCGCGCCCCCTGCCCGGACTCGACCTCCTGGAGGCCGACGTCACCGCGCCCGACTTCTCCCCCGGCCGGTTCCGGCTCGTCCACGCGCGGTTCGTCCTGATGCACCTGCCCGACCACGAGCGCCTGATCGGCCGGCTCGCCGGGCTCGTCGAGCCCGGCGGGTTCCTGGTGCTCGGCGACGCGCTCGACCTCACGAGCGACCGCACGCCCCGCACTCCGTACACCGCGGCCATGCGTGCCATGTGGCAGGGGCTTCGCACCACCATCGGCACCGACGTCACCTGGATCCCCTCGTACCCGGGTCTGCTGCGCGCGGCGGGTCTCCTCCCCGTCGCCGCCGAGATCCACGTCCCGCCCCTGTCACCCGGCAGCCCCCTCAGCCGCTTCTGGGCGGACACCTGGGAACGCGGCAGGGCCGCCATGACGGCCACGGGCCTAGTCGACGACGCGGGGATCGACGAGGCGATCGCGTACCTGGCGTCCGAGGAGTGCGCCGACCTCTCGGCCGGCATGCTCACCGTCTGGGGCCGGAAGCCCGGGGCGGGTTCAGGCTGACCCCCACCGTCCCGCGTCCCCGGTGGAACAGGCCCCCGGATCGGTGCCTTCAGCCGACCGGACGGCCCCGCAGCCAGACGTAGTCCACCGGCTGGACCTCGTTCCAGCTCGCGGCGAGGTCGGCGTCGACCGGGGTGAATCCGGCGCCGAGGTAGCAGCCCAGGGCCGGCGCGTTGTCCGGGTGGACGCGCAGGAAGACGTCGGCGTACCCGGTTCCGAGGGCCCGGGCGAGGAGCTCGCGCACGAGCACGCGGCCGAGGCCCCGGCCGCGGTCTCCGGGCGCGACGATGATCCGGGCGAGTTCGACCTCGTCCTCCTCGGCGTCGAGCCACAGCTCGCCGTAGCCGACGACGCCGCCCTGCTCCACGAGGACGTGGGCCCGGACGTCGTCGTCCCGCTGCCAGTCGGCGACGGTCTCCGGGGGTACGGGGAACTCCTTCCGTCCGCACCACAGGACGACCTCGTCGGCGGAGGCGGGCCAGCCCGCCACCGTGGCGGCGTGGGCAGGGGTGAAGGGAAGGAGGTCGAGTCGGGTCATGCGGCCGACCCTAAGGCTTCGTGGTCGTCGTGTCGGTGGTCGTGGTCGTGCGGTCGCCGGGGTGCCGGACGGCGCACAGGAACCCGAGGGCGAGGGCGACGGCCATGCCGTAGAAGACCCACTGGTTGGCCTGGGCGAAGTCCATCTGGATGGACGACATGGCGTCGCGGGTCGCTTCGGCGACCTGCCCGCTGCCGGTGGGCGGGGTGGAGTCGCCGTGGCCGGAGACGGAGTCGGTGATGCCGCGCGCGACCTGGTCCGCGGTGGCGGCGTCGACGCCCCGCGCCCGGAGCGTGTCCGTCACGTTCTCCGTCATCGCCCGGGAGAGCAGGGTGCCGAAGACGGCCATGCCGACGCTCGCCGCGTAGTTCCGGACGGTCTGGGTGATGCCGGTGACCTCTCCGTAGGAGGCGCCGATCGCCCGGTTGACCGCGTCCGTCGAGGCGGGCGCCAGGATGAAGCCGATGCCCGCGCCCGCGAGGGCCACGTAGGGCCACTGGTCGTGCATGGACAGGTTGGTCAGTTCGTTGGCCCACAGGGCGAAGCCGACCGCGCCCAGGATCGTCCCCGCCTTCAGCGCGGGGCGCGCACCGCGCTTGTCGAGGATGCGGCCGCCCCACTGGGAGGCGATGGCGAAGCCGACGAAGAAGTACAGCAGGAAGAGCGCCGCCTGGTTGGGGGAGGCGCTGAGGGAGACCTGGGCGTAGACGGAGGAGAAGAAGAAGACGGGGACGAAGGCGAGCATCGCGAAGAACAGCACGGCCGAGTCCACCGCGAACGCCTTGTCCCGGAAGACCCGCAGGTCGATCAGCGGGTGGCGCACACCGCGCTCGTAGCGCACGAACACGTACAGGATCGCGAGGCCGCCGACGACGCACAGCCACGTCGCCCAGCTCCCCCAGCCCCACGACCACGCCTGCTGGAAGCCGAGGACGCTCAGGCCCATGCCGGCGGCCACCAGGACCGCGCCGGGCACGTCGAGGGTGCCGGGACGGGGCCGGTCCGGGATGTGGGCGAGGGCGGTGAGGACCAGGGCGACGATCGCGACCGGCACGTTGACCCAGAAGACGGCTCGCCAGGTCCACGAGGCCGTGAGCCAGCCGCCGAGCAGGGGGCCGACGGCGGTCAGCGCTCCGGAGATCCCGAAGAAGAGGGCGAGGGCCCTGCCGCGCCGTTCGACGGGGAACACCGCCACGACCACGGCCAGCGCCGCGGGGAACAGCAGGGCCGCACCGATCCCCTGCACGGCCCGGAAGGTGATGAGCCAGGGCTGGGCGTAGTCGCCGGAGGGGACGCAGCCGCAGAGGACCGAGGCGATGACGAAGATCAGGGTGCCGATGACGACGACGCGCCGTGGCCCGTACAGGTCCGCCAGGCGGCCGCCGAGCGCGAAGAACGCGGCGAGGGAGAGGAGGTAGGCGTTGACCACCCATTGCATGCCCGAGCTGGAGAGTCCCAGCTCGCGCACGATGTCGGGGGCGGCGATGGAGACGATGGTCTGGTCGATGAAGGTCATCGCCACCGCGAACATCATCGCCGCGAGGGCCACTGTCTGGTTCGGGAGCCGCGCGCCCCGCTGTTGCCCGGGGCTCGGCTGGGGACCAGGTTCCGTCCGGCTGCTCACCCTGCCCAGTGTGATCCAGTCCACGATCTCCCGCATGTCCGGTACATCCGCTGCGCCCGGCGACGGTCGCCGGGCTCGGCGATCACGACGCGACCGTCGGCCCGGGAGCGTGTGAAAGGGTTCCCGCACCGGATCGAGCAGCAGCCGTGACCGACCCCAGAGACGGGACAGTGCCACCATGACCGACGAGAACAGCCACGCCACCGAGGTGCGGGAGCGGTGGACGCGGCCGGAGAACGCCCCTGCCCTGGACGGCATCCGGGCCGCCCTCGCGGGTGGCGGCGACTGGCGCGCGCTCGTGCGCGCGTGGACCCTGCCCTGGGGCGCCGACAACGACCTCGCCGGCATTCCGCTCGCCGGAGTGGGCCTCGGCGGCGTGGACCTGACGGGCGTCGTCCTGAGCTACGCCGATCTGAGCGGCTGCGACCTGGGCGGCTGCGACCTCACCGACGCCTTCCTGACGGGCACCGACCTGCGCGGGGCCCGGCTGGTGAACGCCACCCTCACCCGGGTCAACGCCGGGCTCTGCGACCTCAGCGGCGCCGACCTGAGCGGCGCGACCGCGGACGACGCCGTGTTCTCCCGCGCCCGCCTCGTCGGCACCCGGCTGTCCGGCGCCTCCCTGCGCCGGGTGAAGTTCGTCGCGGCCGAACTCGGCGACGCGGACTTCTCGCACGCGGACCTGTCCGACGCCGTCCTGGTGGCGGCGAGGACGGCGGGCATCGTCCTGGACGGCGCCCGCATGGAGGGGACGCGCGGCGGCGCGATGAGGCGGTGAGCACCGGAACCCGTGAGCAGTCGCCTTGCTGTCATGGCGACTGAGCGCACCTGCTCCTCCCGAACTATGGTGTCCCACCACATACACCCCTGACCTGCGGCTTCCTACGGTGTGGCGACACCGAATCGTCCCCCGTACCTGCCTGGAAGTGGTGCACATGGCCGCCGCAACAACCTCCCCGACGCCACCCGGATCCCTGAAGCGCATCGTCGCCGCAAGCCTGATCGGGACCACCATCGAGTGGTACGACTTCTTCCTGTACGGCTCGGCCGCGGCGCTCGTGTTCAACAAGCTGTTCTTCCCCGAGTCGGATCCGCTGGTCGGGACGCTGCTCTCGTTCCTGACGTACGCGGTCGGGTTCGCGGCCCGTCCCCTCGGGGCGCTGGTGTTCGGGCACTACGGCGACCGGCTCGGCCGCAAGAAGCTGCTGGTGCTGAGCCTGCTGCTGATGGGCGGTGCGACGTTCGCGATCGGCCTGCTGCCGACGCACGCGACGGTGGGGTCGGCGGCTCCGGTGCTGCTGACGGTGCTGCGGCTGGTGCAGGGCTTCGCGCTCGGCGGCGAGTGGGGCGGGGCCGTCCTGCTCGTCTCGGAGCACGGGGACGCGAAGCGGCGCGGGTTCTGGGCCTCGTGGCCGCAGACCGGGGCCCCGGCCGGTCAGCTGCTGGCGACGGGTGTGCTGTCCGCGCTGACCGCACTGCTCTCGGACGCCGCGTTCTCCTCATGGGGCTGGCGCATACCGTTCCTGCTGTCGGGTGTGCTGGTGATCGTGGGCCTGTGGATCCGGCTCTCGGTCGACGAGTCCCCCGTCTTCAAGGCGGCGCTGGCCGCCGCCGAGGAGCGCAAGGCGGTCGCCGGGCAGGTCGAGAAGATGCCGCTGGTGGCGGTCCTGAAGCACCACTGGCGGGACGTGCTGATCGCGATGGGCGCCCGGATGGCGGAGAACATCTCCTACTACGTGATCACCGCCTTCATCCTCGTGTACGCCACCACCCAGGTCGGCCTCAGCAAGCAGACGGCCCTGAACTCCGTCCTCATCGCCTCCGCCGTCCACTTCGCGGTGATCCCCGCCTGGGGCGCGCTGTCCGACCGGATCGGCCGCCGGCCCGTGTACCTGATCGGCGCCGTCGGCGTCGGTGCCTGGATGTTCCCCTTCTTCGCGCTGATCGACCGGGGAACCTTCGGCTCGCTGCTGCTCGCCGTCACCGTCGGCCTGGTCCTGCACGGGGCGATGTACGCGCCGCAGGCGGCGTTCTTCTCGGAGATGTTCGCGACCCGGATGCGCTACTCCGGCGCCTCCATCGGTGCCCAGTTCTCCTCCGTGGCCGCCGGAGCCCCCGCCCCGCTCATCGCGACCGCGCTGCTGGCCGACTACGACAGCTCGACGCCGATCGCCCTGTACGTGATCGCCGCCGCGCTGCTCACCGTCGTCGCCCTGGCCTGCGCCCACGAGACCCGGGACCGGGACCTCGGCGAGATCGCCGAGGACGCCGTTCCGGCCGACCGGGTCCGCGCCGACGCCTGATCCCGGCCGGACCGTCCCGCACCGAGGCCCCGTGCCCCGCTCGCCACGAGCGGGGCACGGGGCCTTCCGGCGTCACGCCCCGGTGACCGCCGCCGACATCGCGTGCAGGCGCAGGGCCAGCTGGATCTCCAGGGCGCGGGACGGGGACTGCCAGTCGGGGCCGAGGAGCCGGCCCACCCGCTCCAGGCGCTGGGCGACCGTGTTGACGTGCACGTGGAGCGCGTCCTTGGTCCGGGCGGGGCTCATGCCGCTGGCGAAGTAGGCGTCGAGGGTGCGCACGAGGTCGGTGCCACGGCGCACGTCGTAGGCGACGACCTGGCCGACGGTGCGGTCGACGAAGCCGTCGATGTCCCGGCCGTCGGCGAGCAGCAGGCCGAGGAAGCCCAGGTCCTCGGCGGCCGCGCCCTGCCCCGAGCGGTGCAGGAGTCGGAGCGCGTCGAGGCAGCGGCGGGCCTCCTCGTACGCCACGGCCACCTGGTCCGGACGGTCGAGCACCGCCCGGACGGGCGCGGAGGCGCCGACGGTGACGGGTTCGCGCAGGGTGCCGCCGAGGTTCCTGGCGGTCTGCCGGGCGAGGTCGGCGGCGCTCTCGTCGGGACCCAGCGGCAGCAGCAGGACCGTGCCGCCGTCGCGGGCCGAGGCGAGTCCGTGGCGGGTGGCGGCCAGGTGGGAGGCGGCCGACCACAGGCGCTGGCGGTCGGCGCTCTCGCGGCGGCCGCCGTCGGTGTCGACCTCCTCGCCGGTCCGGTCGATCCGGGCGGCGAGGACCACGTGCGGCGCCTCGCTGTCGGTACGGAGCCGGGCGGCGCGCTCGCGCAGGAGGCGGCGGTCGCGGTCGGGTGCGTCGAGCAGGTCGTCGAGGAGTTCGCCGCGGACCCGCTGCTCGGCCTCGCCGGCGGACCGGCGGGCGAGCAGGAGGAGGGAGGTGACGAGCGCGGCGCGCTCCAGGGTGCGCTGGTCGACCGGGTCGAGCGCGGGCTGCCCTCGCAGGACGAGGGCGCCCAGGGTCTCGCCGCCGGCGGAGACCGCGGCCACCCAGTCGTCGCCCTCGCGGACCGCGTGGCCCTCGGCCCGGCGGGCCGATCCGGCGTCCGCCCCCGTGAACTCGACGGTGCCGCCGAGGACCTCGGAGACGGCCTCGGCCACGTCGTGGACGCCGCCGCCGTGCAGGACCAGTTCGGAGAGCCGGTCGTGGACCTCCGAGGCCCGTTCGATGACGGCGCTGTGCTCGCGGATGATGTCGTTGGCCCGCTCCAGCTCCGCGAGGGCCGTGCGGGTCTCGGCGAGGAGGTTGGCGGTGTCGATGGCGACGGCGGCGTGCGCGGCGAAGGAGCCGAGCAGCGCGACCTGCTCGCGTTCGAAGACCCGGGCCCTGCGGTCGGCGGCGAAGAGCACGCCGATGATCTGGCTGCCGAGGCTGAGCGGGACGCCGAGGATGGCGACGAGGCCCTCGTCGCGTACGGCCGCGTCGATGGTGCGCGTGTGCTGGAAGCGCGGGTCCTCGAAGTAGTCCTCGGTGACGTACGGCCGGGCGGTCTGGGCCACGAGGCCGCCGAGCCCCTCCCCCATGCCCAGCCGGACCTGCTGGAAGCGTGCGGAGACCGAGCCCTCGGTGACCCGCATGTAGGTGTCGCCGGCGGCGGGGTCGTTGAGGCTCAGATAGGCGACCTCGGTGCCGAGGAGCGAACGGGCCCGCTGCACGATGGCGCGGAGCACGGCGTCGAGGTCGCGGAGTCCCGCGAGGTCGTGGGCGGTCGCGAAGAGCGCGGACAGCTCCGCCTCGCGCCGCCGCCGCCCCTCCAGCTCGGCCCGGACGCGCAGGGCGAGCTGCTTGGCCTCTTCGAGGCCGGCCAGCGCCTCGGGGCCCGCGCCGCTCGCGCGGGCGATCAGCACGGGCCGGTCGTATGCCTCCGTTGCCGCTCCTCGGGCGAGGAGTTCCAGGTAGGAGACGTGTTCGTGGGACATGGACACAGGGATACCTGCCGTAGCCGGGGTCGCACCAGCCCTGTGGACGACCTGTCCGGGGACTCGGGCAGCGCTCAGTGCGCGGTCCATCCGCCGTCGAGGGTGAGGGAGGTGCCGGTGACGAAGGACGCCTGCGGGGTGCAGAGGTAGAGGACCGCCTCGGCGACCTCCGCCGGTTCGATGAGCCGCTTGAGGGCGGAGTCCTTGAGGAGGACCTCGGTGAGGACCCGCTCGGGCGGGATGCCGTGGGCGGCGGACTGGTCGGCGATCTGCCGTTCCACGAGGGGGGTGCGGACGTAGCCGGGGCTGACGCAGTTGGAGGTGACCCCGTGCGGGGCTCCTTCCAGGGCTGCGGTCTTGGAGAGTCCCTCCAGGCCGTGTTTGGCGGCCACATAGGCCGATTTGAAGGCGGAGGCGCGCAGGCCGTGGACCGAGGAGATGTTGACGATCCGGCCCCATCCCTGGCGGTACATGTGGGGCAGGGCGCCTCTGATGAGCCGGAACGGCGCCTCCAGCATCACCGTGAGCACCGTGTGGAAGACGTCCGGCGGATATTCCTCGATGGGGCGGACGAGCTGCAGTCCGGCGTTGTTGACGAGGATGTCGGCGCCGTCGGCGGCGGCCTCGGCGGCGTCGAGGTCGGTGAGGTCGAGGTGCCGGGGTTCGAGGCTCCCGGGGAGCGGGGCTGCCTCGGCGGCCAGGGTCTCCAGCCCTTCGGCGGCCCGGTCGACGGCTCTGACCCGGGCGCCGGCGGCGGCGAGCCGCAGCGCGCAGGCGCGCCCGATGCCACCGGCCGCGCCGGTGACGAGCGCGGTGCGCCCGGTGAGGTCGAGGGCGAGTCCGGCCGCGTCGGGCAGGGGTGCGGCGGGGTCGGTGCCGGGGGCGGTGAGAGGGGCGCTCATGCTCCGCACCCTATGAACGGCTCCCGCGTGCACCGATGTGTGCTCAGCCCATATTTCAGCCGTGCGCTGTGGTGCGGAACCATGTGGGTTCGTCGGCGAGTGCCTTCTCGATGCGGAGGTACGAGAAGCGCTTCATCTCCGGCAGTCCGTCCACCTCGAACCAGCCGACCTCGGTGGACTCGTCGTCGTTGACCCGGGCCTCGCCGCCCACGGCGCGGCAGCGGAAGGACACGTCCATGAACTGGCACACGTCGCCGTTCGGGTAGACCACGGGCTTGCGGAGGGTCTCGACGAGAAGGATCCGCTCGACCTCGCAGCGTACGGCCGTCTCCTCGAACACCTCGCGGACCGCGCAGTCGGCCGGCTGCTCCCCGGGGTCGACGATGCCGCCGATGATCGCCCAGAGGCCGTTGTCGGACCGCCGGCCGAGCAGGACCCGGCCCCGGTCGTCGAAGACCACGGCGCTCACCCCGGGCAGGAAGAGGAGCTGGTGGCCGGCGGTCTCGCGCAGGGCACGGATGAAGTCAGGGGTAGCCATGGACCGACCCTAGATCATCTACGCGCCCGGCCCCTTCCGGGCGGGCCTCGCCCCGGGGCTCACCCGGCGGACTCCCCCGCAGGCCCGGCGGTGCCCTCCGCTCACTCCGCCGGCGTGCGCCGGGCCCGTACCGAACGGAGCACCGACCAGCCGATGCCGAAGGCCGCCAGAGCCGCGAGCAGGGCCTCCGGGAGGGTGCCCATCCGGGTGGCGGGGGTGAGGGAGGAACGCAGCGGCACCTTCTCCACGAGGACGTCCGGGGTGAACATCCGGGTCTGCGCGACGATCTCGCCGTCGGGGCGGATGACCGCGCTGACGCCGCTGGTGACCGGCACGACCACCGACCGGCTGTGCTCGACGGCCCGCACGCGGGACATCGCCAGCTGCTGGTAGGTCATCTCGCTGCGGCCGAAGGTGGCGTTGTTGCTGGGCACGGTGATGAGCTGCGCCCCGTGCGTGACGGTGTCGCGGACCGCCCAGTCGAAGGCCGCCTCGTAGCAGGTGGCGAGGCCGACCCGGGTGCCCGCCAGGTCGAAGACGCCGACCTTCGTACCGGCGCCGAAGTCGCGGCTCACCCGGTCGACGTTGCTGTTGAAGAGGCGCACGAAGGACCTCATCGGGATGTACTCGCCGAAGGGCTGGACGTGCCGCTTGTCGTAGGTGGCGACCGGGCCGCGCCGCGGGTCCCACTGGATGAGGGTGTTGCGGAGCTTGCCGGTCTCGGGGGTGACGACGGCGCCGATCACCGTCGGCGCGCCGATCGCCCGGACGGCTTCGTCGATGACGTCGGCCGCGTCGGCGTTCGCGTACGGGTCGATGTCGGAGGAGTTCTCCGGCCACAGGACGAAGTCGGGCTGCGGCTCGCGGCCGGCGGCGACGGCCTCGGCCAGCTCCTTGGTGCGGGCGACGTGGTTGTCGAGGACGGCGCGGCGCTGGGCGTTGAAGTCCAGTCCGAGCCGGGGCACGTTCCCCTGGACGGCCGCGACGGTGGCGGTGCCGTCCTCGGCCGATTCGTCGACCAGCGGGAGGGCGGCGACGGCACCCGTCACGGGCAGCAGGACGGCGAGCGCCGCGGCCGCGAGCGGGCCGCGCGGGACGGCGCCGGTGGCGCGGTGGGCGCGGAACCGGCGGTACGCCTCGTACAGGCCGAAGCCGCACAGGGCGACGGCGAAGCCGAGCACCGGCGTGCCGCCGACGGCGGCCAGCGGCAGGAAGAGGCCGTCGGCCTGCCCGAACGCGATCTTGCCCCAGGGGAAGCCCCCGAAGGGCACGCGCGCGCGTGCCCCCTCGGCCAGGATCCACACCCCGGCGGCGAAGAAGGGCCACCAGGGAAGCCGGGAGACGGCCGCGATGCCGAGTCCGGCGGCGGCCACGAACAGCGCCTCGACGGCGGCGAGCGCGAGCCACGGCCCCGGGCCGACCTCCTCGCCGGTCCAGATCAGGAGCGGCAGCAGGAAGCCGAGTCCGGCCAGGTAGCCGAGACCGAACCCGGCCCGCAGCCGGCGGCCCCGCAGGACCCAGCCCAGCAGGGCGAAGGCGGGCAGCGCGAGCCACCACAGGGGGCGCGGCGGGAAGCTCAGGAAGAGCAGCAGACCGGACAGCACGGCCGCTCCGGGCCGCACGAACCGCCGCAACCGGGAACCCGGAGTGGGTGCGGTTCCGGCTCCGGACGCGTCGACGGGGGTGATGGTGGCGCTCACCTTGCGGAGTCTACGGGGCGTCCCTGTCACCCGGGCGTCCGGTCCGACCTGCGGCGGAGCACGAGCCACGGCCGGCCGGGCCGGTCCGCGGGCGCCGGCGGGGCCGCCACCGTCGGGGAGGGCGCTCAGACGCCGGTCGGGGCGGGCGGGCCGGGAGGCGCGGAGCGGCGGAGGAGGTCGCGGATCGCCTGGACCGCGGATTCGGCGTCGTCGACGGTGACCGTGAAGGTGCGGCCGTCGCCCAGGCGCAGGACGAGGCCCTCGCCCCGCCGGACGACGACGGCCGTGCCGATCTCCGGGCGCCAGCGGTATCCCCAGCCGCCCCACTGGCGCGGGGTGACGCTGGGGGCGAAGTCGGCGCCCACGATGTGCGAGAGCAGGATGCGCCGGCGGGGCACGCCGATGTGGCCGCAGCGGACCTCCATGGCCCGGTCGTCGACCTTCACGGCGACGTGGACGAAGGCGAGGGTGCCGAAGAGGACGAGCAGTCCGGCCGCGACGCAGCCGACGACCGCCATCAGGAGGGCCGCGATGCCGGAGGTCCAGGCCGATTCGACGGCGAGGGTGATGCCGAGGGCCATGCAGGCGGCGCCGGCGGCGGCCGCGACCCACTGGAGGCGGTTGGTGGCGCGGCCGGTCCAGACGGCGGGGGTCCGCTCGTCGGCGGTCCGGGTTCGGCGGTGCTCCCTCATACAGGGAGAGTACCCGGGTTCGTCCGGTACAGCGCGGCGGAGCGGGGTCGTCCCGTCACCCTCAGTGAGCGGCGGCGATCGCCGCGAGGAGGCGGCCCTCGGTGTAGGCGAGGGCCGTGGCCGGGAGCGTTCCGGGGCGGCCGCTGAGCAGCACGGAGAGGTTTCCGGTGGGGTCCGCGTCGGGGGCGGGTTCGGCGCCGATGCGGCGCAGCGCCTGCGCGGCGACCGCGTCGGCGGAGCCGTGGAAGACGAGCGGCGGCAGCCCGCCGCGGCGGCGGGCCTCCAGCGCGGCGAGCACCCGCTCCTCGACCAGTTCGTAGTGGGTGCAGCCGAGGACGACGGCGCGGACGTCGGACGGCGTGAGGGCGGCCGCGGCGGCCACGGTGCGGTCGACGGCGTCCCGGTCGGCGTGCTCCACGGCGTCGGCGAGGCCGGGGCAGGGCACCTCGGTCACGTCGGCGCCGTCGGCGAAGTCGCGGATGAGTCCCCGCTGGTAGGCGCTGCCGGTGGTGGCGGGGGTGGCCCAGATGGCGACCTTGCCGCCGGCCGCGGCGGCCGGCTTGATCGCGGGGACGGTACCGATCACCGGGATGTCCGGTTCGAGCGCGGCACGCAGGGCGGGCAGGGCGTGCACGGTCGCGGTGTTGCACGCCACGATCAGCGCCTGCGGGCGGTGCTCGGCCGCGGCGAGGGCGACGGCGAGCGCACGCCCGGTCAGGTCCTCGGGGGTACGCGGCCCCCACGGCATGCCGTCCGGGTCGTTGGAGAGGAGCAGATCCGCGTCCGGCCGGAGCCTGCGGACCGCGGCCGCCGCCGGGAGGAGGCCGATTCCGGAGTCCATGAGCGCGATCTTCACCCGGTCACCCTAGCCGATGAGCCTCGTACCCCCCTCGATCTGGGGCAGACTGCCGCGAATGAGCACCCTCGCCTGGTTCGCCGTCGGTTCCCTCGCCGTCTGGGTCTGGCTGCTGCTGGGTCAGGGCTTCTTCTGGCGCACGGACCAGCGCCTGCCCGCGACCGACCGCGGGCCCGGCTCGGCCCCGTGGCGGGAGGGGACGACCGCGACCGCGGAGCCCGGCCCGTGGCCGCGGGTGGCGGTCCTCGTCCCCGCGCGCGACGAGGCCGCCGTACTCCCCTTGAGCCTCCCGTCCCTGCTGGCCCAGGACTACCCGGGCCCGGCCGAGGTCGTCCTCGTCGACGACGGGAGCAGCGACGGCACCGGCCGGCTCGCCGAGGAGCTGTCCGGGCGGCACGGCGGACTCCCGCTGACCGTGGCCCGGCCCGGGGAGCCCGAGCCCGGCTGGACGGGAAAGCTGTGGGCGCTGCGGCACGCCATGGCGGTGGCCCGCACGCGCGAGCCCGGACCGGAGTACCTGCTCCTGACCGACGCCGACATCGCCCACGAGCCGGACAGCCTGCGGCTCCTCGTGTCGGCGGCCGTGACCCACGACCTGGACCTCGTGTCCCAGATGGCCCGGCTCCGCGTCGAGAGCGGCTGGGAACGGCTGGTCGTCCCGGCGTTCGTCTACTTCTTCGCCCAGCTCTACCCCTTCCGCTGGATCAACCGGGCCCGACCTCGGGCCACGGCGGCGGCGGGCGGCTGCGTCCTGCTGCGCACGGAGACGGCGGTGGCGGCGGGCGTCCCCGCCTCCATCCGCCGGGCCGTGATCGACGACGTCTCGCTCGCCCGCGCGGTCCGTCGCTCCGGCGGCCGCCTCTGGCTGGGGCTCGCCGACCACGTCGACAGCGTCCGCCCCTATCCCGGGCTCGGCGAACTGTGGCGCATGGTCTCGCGCAGCGCGTACGCGCAGCTGCGCCACAACCCGCTGCTCCTCGCGGGAACGGTCGCGGGCCTCGCCCTGATCTACCTCCTGCCGCCCGCGGCACTCGTGGCCGGAGGGGCGACCGGCGACACCGCGGCCGCCTGGGCCGGCGGCGCCGCCTGGGCCCTGATGGCGGGCACCTACGTCCCGATGCTCCGCTACTACCGCCAACGGCCCTGGACCGCCGTCCTCCTGCCCTTCACTGCTCTGCTCTACCTCCTCATGACCGTCGACTCCGCGGTGCAGCACTACCGCGGCCGCGGCGCGGCCTGGAAGGGACGCACCTACTCCGCCGACCACGTGGCGCAGCCGGGCGAGTAGCGGCGGTCCCGGGCGGACCGGTGGCGGGACCGCCCCGGGCACGTCGTGGTGGCCGACGCGGGCCGCGTCCGGCCGCGCGCTACGGCTCCGCCGGGAGCCGTTCGACCGCGACGAGTGCCGCGTCGTCGCCGAGGTGGCCGCCCGCGTACGCCTGGAGATCGGCGCGGAGGCGGCCGAGGAGCGTGGGCGGATCGTCCCCGGCCCAGGCCGTGAGCCGCTCGGACAGGGGGTAGAAGGCGCGGGTGCGGTCACGCGCCTCGATCACGCCGTCGGTGTAGAGGAGAAGGACGTCACCGACGTCGAAGGGGAAGGTCTCCACGGTCACGTCGGGCGACAGGACGTCCGACAGTCCCAGCGGGGGGCTCGCGTCGGCGGCGTCCAGCGGGATCACCCGTCCCTCCCTGAGGAGCAGCGGCGGCGGGTGGCCGCAGTTCACCAGCCGCACCACCGGTTCGTCGTCCGGGATGTCGAGCACCAGCGCCGTGACGAACGCCTCGGCCGTGTCGTCGGCGCTCCTCTCCGCGTCGGCCTCCGTCCCGGTCGCGTCCTCGCCGTCGTTCTCCGACCCGACGCCCGCCTCCAGGTACCCCACGAGTTCCGGCAGATCCTGCTCACGGCGGGCCGTGACCCGGAAGGCGCCCAGCACGAGCGACGCCTCGCTGATGGCGTCCAGGCCCTTGCCCCGCGCGTCGCCGATCAGCAGGCGGGTACCCCTCGCCGTCCGGGCCGCCGCGTACAGGTCACCGCCCATCTGCGCCTCCTCCTCCGCCGCCAGATAGACCGAGGCGATGCGCAGGGGCCCGGCCCGATGCGGAAGCGGCCGCAGGACGACGCTCTGGGCGGCGTGCGCGATCGACCGCAGCCGCGACACCCGGCTCTCGTCCCTCTCCCGCAGCGCCGAGAAGAACGTGGCGATCACCGAGATCAGGACGAGCGCCACGATCTGGTAGGTGTGGTTGAGGTCCGTGATGCTCGTCCGCGCCAGTGCCACCACCGACTGCGCCACGACCGCCACCGCTCCCACGAACGCCGTCGTCCTCGGCCCCGCGAACGACGCCGTCACCGCCGGCGCGGCGATCAGGAACGGCCCCATGTGCACATCCGGCGGTACCAGCAGGTCCACCACGGTGACCACGGCGATCAGCACGAACGGCACCGCGAGCAGCAGCCGCCCCCCGCGCCTGGAGAGGCGCGGACCGGCGTCGCTGCGGCGGAGACCCATGCAAAAGGCATACCCCAGGTCACCCGCCGTGTCCTGTCGCCCGCCCCGCCCACCCCGTCGGTGCGCCGCGGCCACCCGCCGGGTCCCCCGTCGGGAATTCGACCCGATGGACTCGTCCGTATGTGCCAACGCGGCGCGCAGGAGGGCTTGTTGACCGCCTCTCGCAGCGCGGGCTTGACTGGCGGCCTGCCCGGCGAGGGCCGGGCTTCCGGGGGGGGGGGGGGACGGGCGTGAAGTGGTTCAGGCGTGGGCGGGTGGGGGCGGCGAGTGCGCCGTGGGGGCCGACGGAGAGGGAGCGGGCCGAGAGGGCGGGGCGAGGCGGGGACGCCGACGAGGCCGTGCGGGCGTACGCGCGCCTTGTGGCGGAAGCCGGGCGGAGCGACGGGCCCGACCATCCTGTGACGCTGGCCCTGCGCCATCAGCACGCACACTGGGTCGGGGAGGCGGGTCGGGCGAGAGAGGCACGCGAGCTGTTCGAGGCGTTGTGGGAGGAACGGCGGAGGGTGCAGGGCGAGGAGCACGCTGACGCGACGTTGTGCGCCCATCAGGTCGCGCACTGGCTGGGGCGGGAGGGGAGGATCCCGGACGCGGTCAAGGGGTACGAGGAGCTCGGGAAGCGGGCGCGTGCGCGCGGGGAGCACGCGGCGGCGCTGCAGTCGCTGTGCGACCAGGGGTACTGGGAGCACAGGGCCGGGGACACGAAGGCGGCGCTGCGTTCCTTCCGTGCGATGGAGCAGGAGGCGGTACGGCGCTTCGGCGCGTGGCACCCGCTCGCGCACATCGCGCGGATGCGGTACGCGGAGCTGGCCGGCGACCTGCCGTTCGGCTCGCCGGGCGGGTGGGAGGCGTTGACGTCGCTGCTGCACGCGGCGGCGAACGTCGCGGAGGCCGGGGACCCGGAGCGGGCGGAGCGGCTGTACGGGAGGGCGGCCGAGCGGGCGATCGAGGTGTGCGGTCCGGCGGGCGACGAGCGGCTGACCGCTCTCGTGGGGGTCGCCGAGCAGCGGGTGCGGGCCGGCGCCCCGGCGGCCGCCGCGGACGCCTTCGACGAGGTACTGGCGTGCATGCGGCTGCGCGGCGAGGGCAGGGGGCGGGAGTACGCGGCCCGGGCCGCGCTCGGCAGGAAGCTGCGGCGCATGGGGAAGAAGCGGCCCGAGGGCCGGGAGAGGCCGCCCGCGCCCGAGCGTCGGGGCACGCAGGAAGCGTCGAAGGCGTACGTGCACGGGACGGCGGAGGCGCTGGGCGGCTGGCGTACGCCGGAGCGCGCCCTGGGCCCGGACGAGGAGCGGGCCCGGTTCGGGCCGTACCGGGTCCTGGAGGAGGTGGGGAGCGGCGGGTACGGGAGGGTGTTCCTGGCGCAGGACGACGGCGGCGCCCTCGTCGCGGTGAAGACCCTCCATCCGCATCTGGCCGACGAGACGCGCAAGCGCGCCGGGTTCGCCCGGGAGGTGGCGGCGCTGCGACGCGTCGACAGCCGCTTCGTGGTGCCGGTGGTGGCGGCCGACACGGACGGGCCGGTGCCGTGGATGGCGATTCCGTTCGTCTCGGACCCGTCGCTGAAGGAGGTGCTGGTCGCCGAGGGCCGCCTCGACCCGGCCACGGTGTGCGCGCTCGGCGCGGGCGTGGCGCACGCCCTCGCGGCCGTCCACGCGGCGGGGGTCGTCCATCTCGACCTCAAGCCCGCCAACATCCTGCTGAGCGAGGACCGACCGCGTGTGATCGACTTCGGGGTCGCCCTGCTGCAACGGCCGAGCGGGCCGAGCGGGACCTTCGCCGGCACGTACGAGTTCGCCGCCCCGGAGCAGTTGAGGGGCGAGGGCGAACTGACCGGTGCGACGGACGTGTTCGCACTGGGGACGACGCTGGCGTGGCTCGCGCGGGGCCGACGCCCGTGGGGCGGGGCCGAGCCGCTGTCCGTGGCGTGGCACATCTGCGAGACCGAACCCGACCTGTCGGACCTGCCCGCCGGACTCGCCGCCGTGGTCGCCCGATGCCTCGCCAAGGACCCCGCCGACCGTCCCACCCCCCTGGAGGTCGCCCGCGCCCTCGCGCCGGACGGTTCCAGGACGCCACCCCTCCCCCTCACCCCTCGCACGCGTGGCTTCATCCGCGCTCAGGGCGAGTTGCCCGCCACGCTGCGCCTGACGGTCCGTGAGACCCTGGCGGCCGAGGAGGGTGCGGCCGCCGACCCGACCGAGTGAGGTACGGAGCGGCGGGTCCGGGCACGGAATGGGCAGGCGGAAGAGGACTCCCAAAAGCCCTCGGATTGACGCTATTTGACACTGCGTCCGACCGTGGAACTCACCGGCGGGGACCCGGGAGTGGACGTTCCCGTCGACCGCCGCGACCCTCAAGATCCCCGCCGTGTCGGGGTGTTCATGATCCGTGAGGGCGGCCGCGAACCGGGGGCGGTGATCTCGGCGACTTCCGGCCGACAAAGCCACGAGTGAAGGCGAGATAAAAGAAAGAGGGAACGCCTGGGCGGAGGCCGGAGGGACACGACCGGGGGTCGGACGGCACCTCCCTGGAGGGGCAGGGTGAGCCACGGACGCACAGCGCTTTCCCGGACGGCAGGCCGCTCAAACCCCGCGACACCCCGCCCATGCGCCGTGGTGGCGGGAACACGAAATCCTCACCCGCTCCGTAATCGACCGACCACCATGCGTATGCGGGACGTCCGGAAAACAAAAGCCGACCCAGTTACCTTCAGTAATCGGGTGATGGACGCCAGGTTGCGAGAGCGAGGGATTGAACCGGTCGCCCCGGGGAGCGTCTTTCGGATGTCACCTTGAGGCCGGGCCGACACTTCTCGTTAACCAGGGAGCCCGGGCGACGGAAAACCCTTGTCGTTAACACCGGCTTAACGGCGTTTCGGCAGGTCAGGCGGCCAAAACCAGCGTAAAACGGATAACCGCAAGATGGGGGCTCCCCAACCAGCACATCGTGGGCTTAACTTATGTGCCATGACCTCCCCCCGCTCCACCTATGGAGGCGGTTACCACACCGCGCCGTCCTTCCCGGACACCCCCATCTACGACTCCCTGGTCGCGGAGCGGGGTACGCCTCAGATCGCCCCGATCCGAGTGCCCGCCGCCTACGACACCGGCAGCGGCTTCTCCGGAAGCAACTCCTACCTGCCGGCCCTCCCCTCGGCGCTGCCCGCCCTCCCGGCGGCGCCCAGCCCGCACCCCGCCCCCGCATACGGCGGTGGTTACGGCTACCCCCAGCCCTCGCAGCAGATGGCACCCGTGCCGCTCCAGCACGCGCCCACGCCGTACATCCCGCAGCAGCCCGTCGCCCCGCGCGGCTACCAGCCGGGGCAGTACCCGCAGCAGGCGCGTCCCGCGCCGGTGGGGTACGAGGCGATGCGACCGGCGGCCCCCCGGCCCGCGCCGGTGCCGGCCCCCGCGCCGTACGACGACCCGTACAACCGTCCCTACCAGGGCGGGGGTTACTGACCGGCCCCGGCCACCGGCCGACGTCGGGGCCGGAGCGGCTGGCAGGATGACGGTATGCCCACTCCTGTTCTCCGCTCCGTCCACGTCCACCCGGTGAAGGCCATGCGCGCGCTGGCGCCCATGGAGGCCGAGGTGCAGCCCTGGGGCCTGGCCGGAGACCGCCGCTGGGCGGTCGTCGACGCCGGCGGGAAGGTCGTGACCCAGCGCCGTCACCCCCGGATGGCGCTGGCCACCGCAGAGCTGCTGCCGGACGGGGCGGTCACGCTGTCCGCTCCCGGACACCCTCCGCTGACGGTCGAGGTCCCGCACCCCTCGACCACGGTCACGGTGGAGATCTTCGACAAGTTCGTGGAGGCGGTGCCGGCCGGCGAAACCGCCGCCGCGTGGCTCTCTGCGTACCTCGGATCCGAGGCGACGCTCGTGCACATGGACGCGCCCGAGCACCGGCGCCCGGTCGACCCGGAGTACGCGCTCCCCGGCGAGACGGTCAGCTTCGCCGACGGGTACCCCCTGCTCGTCGCCGCCACCTCCTCGCTCGACGCGCTGAACTCCCTGATCGCCCAGGGCGACCACGCGGACGAGGGCCCGCTGCCCATGAACAGGTTCCGGCCCAACCTGGTCGTCGAGGGGACCGCGCCCTGGGCGGAGGACGGCTGGACCAGGCTCGCGGTCGGCGAGGTCACCTTCCGCGTCGCCAGGCCCTGCGGTCGCTGCGTGGTGACGACGACGAACCAGCTCACCGCCGAGCGGGGCAAGGAGCCGCTGCGTTCCCTCGCCCGGCACCGCAGGCACGACGGCCGGGTCATCTTCGGCCAGAACCTCGTCCCCGAGCACACCGGCACGGTCCGGGTCGGCGACGCCGTGAAGATCCTCGACTGAGCCTTCCGGCACACCGCCGCCGCGTCCCCCTCGGGGCGACGCCGCGGCGCGCTCGTACCCGACTCGGCCCCGCCTCGAACCGGCGCTCCGCGGGCCGGTGACGGCCCCGCACCCGACCGGCCCGACGGGCGGGGAACCGTCCCCCGGGGCACACTCGTTGGAGCAACGGCGGACAACGAGGGGGTACCTACGTGCGCGCAGCCATGGGAGTCTGGCGCTGGCGGCACAACCCCCTGCGCCGGACCACGGACCTCGCCGAGGCGTGGATCGCCTTCGCGGCCGCCGCGCTGCTCTGCGTCGTGGTGCCGCTGACGGGCTGGGCCGCCGGTTCCTCCGCCGACGGCTCGCTCCAGCGGGCCGTGCGGACGCAGGCCGAGCAGCGGACGCGGACGACGGCGCGGGTCGTACGGCCCGCCGACGGTCCCGCGGCCGGCCCCCGGACCGCCGACTCCACCGGGGAGGACCGGCTGCGCCGCTCGGTGGTGGCCCGCTGGACGGCCCCGGACGGCTCGGTCGTCACGGGCACGGTGACGGCGGCCCGCCGCACGTCCGCGCCCGGCGACACGTTCCCGCTGTGGACGGACCGGAGCGGGCGGCAGGTGACGCCTCCCCTGCCGGCCGGCACGGCCCGCACGCACGCGGTGATCGCCGGGCTGATGGCCGCGCTGCTCACCGCGCTCATGGTGGAGACCGTCCGCCGCCTCGCCGTGCGCCGCCTCCTCCTCGCCCGGTACGCGCGTCTCGACCGCGCCTGGGCCGCGACGGGCCCCGACTGGGGTCGCACGGGCACCGGCAGCTGACGCGCCGGGCACCGCGGCGGGCGGTGTCGTTCGGGGGTGGCGTGCGGCCCGACCGAGCGCGACCGTCCCGGACCACTGCCGACCGTGCCCGACCACCTCGGACCGGCCCGGCGACCCGTCATCCCCGCACCGCCGCGCGCGCTACGGTGGGACATCGGATCAGCGGCGAGGCATGAGGCGGGGGCAGGACACACCCATGGCACAGGGCACGGTCCAGGTGACGCACACCGGCACATCGCGGTGGCGGCGCCGCACGGGTGAGTACCCCTCCCTCGCCGCCGCGCTGGAGGCCGCCGGCGACGGGGACGTCCTCACGGTCGCGCCCGGCACCTACCGGGAGAACCTCGTGGTCCGGCGCGCCGTGACCCTGCGCGGCCCCGAGGGCGGGGTCGGATCCGTGCGGATCGCGCCCCCGGACGGGGTGCCGCTGACGCTGCGGGCCTCCGTCACCGTGCAGGACCTGCACATCGAGGGGCAGGACGTGGCCGCGCCCGCACTGCTGGTCGAGGACGGCACGCCCGAACTGCTCGACCTTCGGATCATGACGCGCTCCGCGGCCGGGATCGAGGTGCGGGGCGCCGCCCGTCCGACGGTCCGCCGCTGCACGATCGACAACCCGGCCGGCGTCGGCATCGCCGTGCTCGACGGAGCGGGCGGGGTCTTCGAGGAGTGCGAGGTCGTCTCGGCCGGTCAGGCGGGCGTCTCGGTGCGCGGCGGGGCCCATCCGCGGCTGGAGCGGTGCCGGGTGCACCACGCCTCCGGCGCCGGGATCGCGGTGACCGGCGAGGGCAGCGGCCTGGAGGCCGTCGGCTGCGAGGTGTACGAGATCAAGGGCGCGGGTCTCCAGATCGCGTCCCGTGCCACCGCCCACCTGAGCGACTCCTCGGTGCACCGCACGTCGGGCGACGGGATCACGCTCGACACGGACGCGGTGCTGACGCTGTCGGACTGCGACATCCACGACGTCCCGGAGAACGCGGTGGACCTGCGGTCCCGCTCGGTGCTGACGCTGACCCGGTCGACCGTCCGCCGCTTCGGCCGGAACGGGCTGTCGGTGTGGGACCCGGGGACGCGGGTGGACGCCAACCAGTGCGAGATCCACGACAGTACGGGTGACTACCCGGCGGTGTGGGTGAGCGACGGGGCGACCGCCGTCCTCGACGCCTGCCGGGTGCACGACGTGCCGGACGCGCTGTTCGTCCTCGACCGGGGCTCGCGCGTCGACGTCGTCGACAGCGATCTGACGCAGGTGCGGAACACGGCGGTGTCGGTGAGCGACGGGGCGACGGCCCAGCTCGACGACTGCCGGATCCGGGAGGCGTCCACCGGCGCCTGGTTCCGGGACCACGGCAGCGGCGGCACCCTGGGCGGGTGCACGATCGACTCGGTGCAGACCGGGGTCATCGTCACCAAGGGCGCCGACCCCACGATCGACCGGTGCACGGTCACCTCCCCCGCCGAGGCCGGCTTCTACGTGTCGGCCGAGGGCCGCGGCTCCTTCCACGGCTGTCGGGTGACGGGCAGCGGCGGTTACGGCTTCCATGTGACCGACGGCTGCCGGACCACGCTGCGCAAGTGCCGCACCGAGCGGTGCGCGCGCGGCGGGTACGAGTTCCCCGAGGAGGGCGCGAGCGCGGAGGACTGCACCAGCGACGAGAGCGCGGTCCGATCGTCCGTGCCCGACGGCGGCACGGTCCTGACGGCCACGCAGTCGGCCGGGCTGCTGGGGACGGTGCCGGTGCCGCGCGTGCAGCCGCCGGCCGCGGCGCCGGCGGCGTTCGAGCCCGCGCCCTCGTCGCGTTCGTCGCAGGACGTGCTCGGGGAGCTGGACGCCCTGGTGGGTCTGGAGAGCGTCAAGCTGGAGGTGCGGACCCTCACCAACATGATCGAGGTGGGACGCAGACGCCAGGAGGCGGGGCTCAAGGCGGCCTCGGTCCGCCGCCATCTGGTCTTCACCGGCAACCCGGGCACGGGCAAGACCACCGTGGCGCGGCTGTACGGGGAGATCCTGGCGTCCCTCGGGGTGCTGGAGCGCGGTCACCTGGTGGAGGTGTCCCGGGTGGACCTGGTCGGCGAGCACATCGGCTCGACCGCGATTCGGACGCAGGAGGCGTTCGACCGGGCGCGGGGCGGGGTGCTGTTCGTCGACGAGGCGTACGCGCTGTCGCCCGAGGACTCGGGGCGGGACTTCGGCCGCGAGGCGATCGACACCCTGGTGAAGCTGATGGAGGACCACCGGGACGCGGTGGTGGTGATCGTGGCCGGGTACACGGCGGAGATGGAGCGCTTCCTCACGGTGAACCCCGGTGTGGCGTCGCGTTTCTCACGGACCATCACCTTCGGCGACTACGAGCCGGACGAACTGCTGCGGATCGTGGGCCAGCAGGCCGACGAGCACGAGTACCGGCTCGCCGAGGGCGCGGACGAGGCGCTGCTCGCCTACTTCGCGAAGCTGCCCAAGGGACCGGCCTTCGGCAACGGCCGTACGGCACGGCAGACGTTCGAGTCGATGGTGGAGCGGCACGCGGGCCGGGTCGCCGCGCTCGCCGAGGCGAGCACGGACGACCTGACGCTGCTCTACCCGGAGGACCTTCCCGAGCTCCCCTGATCCGAGGGTTCGTTCGGATCGGCGGGGCCGGGGGGTCCGTTCGGGTCGCGCTGGCGCGGCATCGCGGGCAGCAGCCGGTCCAGGAGGGCCGAGCGGCGCAGGGCGAACGCCGGGTCGGCCTGGTAGTCGGAGTGGCCCAGGATCGGTTCCGGCAGCGGGTGGCGGCGGGTCCGGCCGTAGGCGACCGGGTCCAGCATCACCTCCGCGTCGACGGCGGGCCGGCCGTCCTCGGCGGGCACCCGGACGGGTCCGCCGATGGGGTCCGTGGCGCGGTACAGGTTGGTCCAGCAGTCGACCGTGCGGTGCAGGGCGCGCAGCGCCTCGGGGCCGAAGTAGGCCGGGAACCAGCGCCCGTAGAGCCGTTCCAGGGGCGAACCGTAGGTGAGGAGCGCGACCCGGCCGCGGGTGGCGGGCGGCAGCTGCCAGACGGCGGCCGCGGCGAGGACGCTGCCCTGCGAGTGGCCGGAGATGACGAGCCGCCCGCCGGTGGCCCGGGTCCAGGAGCTCATCCGCCAGGTGAGGTCGGGCACGGCCCGTTCGGCGTAGCAGGGCGGCGCGAAGGGGTGGGCGGCGCGGGGCCAGAAGGTGCCGACGTCCCAGAGGATGCCGATGGTGCGCCGGGCGGAGGCGTCCCGGTAGGCCCGCCGTCCCCAGGTGACGAAGAGCAGGAAGCCGAAGCCGATCATCCAGGAGCCGAGGGCCTGCGTCACGGAGGCGAGGGAGGCGATCGCGGGATGGGCCCCGTCGAAGGCCCGCCCGGGTACGTTCCCGCTGGCCCATGCCCCGGCGACGGAGGCCGCGCCGAGGAGCAGGGTGGCGCCGGAGACGACGCCGACGAGGACCGGGGCGGAGTCGGTGAGCGCGGCCCGCGCCCGGCCGGACGCGATCCGGCCGGTGCGGACCGGATCGCGCTCGTCGGCGCGGGCGGCGCCGTAGTCGGCCTCCACCCGCGGCCTCAGCCGCCGGGCGGTGAGCAGGGTCCGTACGGCGAGGAGGGCGGCGGGCGCGAGCAGCAGCAGGAGCAGGACGGGGATGACGGACGCCTGCCAGCTGAGCAGCACGGGCGGGCCGATCCGGGGTCCGTCGCCCATGCCGGGGGTGGCGGGGCCGTCGAGCCAGTCGGCGACGCGTTGGGCCACTCCGCCGGACATGACGCCGGCGAGGGCGCAGGCGAGCATGGCGACCGCGGGGCCGCCGAGTCCGCGCAGCGCGGTCCGCGGGTCCCGGCGGGGCCGCTGGAGGAGGAGGGCGACGACGCCGAGGGCGACGACCAGGCCGCCCTGGGCGAGGGTGAGGGCGCCGAAGACGGCGTCGCCGGGGAGGGTTCCGGCGGAGCTCCAGCCGGGGCGGGCCCAGCCGGTGTGGAGGGCGATGAGCGCGAGCACCGCGAGGGAGGCGGCGGGCAGCCAGGAGACGACGGCGTGTTCGACGCGCAGGTCGAGCCGGCTCTCGCTGCGGCCGCGGCGGCAGACGACCCAGACGACGAGGAGGCAGAGGACGGCGAGGGCGGCCCGCAGGGTCCAGCCGAGGGCCGTGAGCGCTCCCGGCCGGACGGCGTCGTGGCGGGCGGTGGCCGAGGCGAGGGCCGCGGCGACCGTGAGGAAGCCGGCGGCGGTGTGGGCGGCCCGGAGCCGGGCGACGAGCCGGCGCCCGTACCAGAAGCCGGGGCGGCCGAGGGCGGGCCGCGGTTCGGCGGCGCCGCCGTCGCTTCCGCTGTCGGCGGTCTCGGTGTCGGCCCGCGGCTCCGTGACGGGGGCGTCGTAGCCGGCGGGGGGCCGCTGGGCCTCGTAGGCGCTCCAGGTCCGGCTGGAGAGGTACCAGAGGAGGCCGACGAGGGCGACGGGCACCAGCGCGGCGAGGACCAGGCGGCGGCCCGGCAGGGACCACCAGCCGCCCCGTCCGGCGTCGAGGAAGCCGAGCCAGGAGTAGGCGTCGGCGCAGGCGGCGGTGCCGGCGCACTGCCAGGCCGTCAGGTCGAGCGCGACCTCGCAGGCCGCGGCGGTGAGGAGGACGGTGAGGGTGAGGGCGACGAGGCGGACGAGGACGCCGTAGAGCCGGACGGCCCCGGGCCGGTTCCGGGCGGGCGGGCGCATCCAGTGCGCCAGGTTGGCGACCATGAAGGGCAGGAGGAGCAGCCACAGCGCGCGGGCGCCGTCGCCGGAGGTGAGGTTGGACCAGCAGTACGCCTCCGGGACCGGGCGGGCGGCGTACCGCTCGGGGTGCTCCTCGGCGTCGACGTCCTCGCCGCGCCGGTACATCGCCGCGGTCCGGTCGCCGGTGATGCGTACGGTCCTGGGGTCGTCGAGCATGTCCTGGGGGGTGGCTCCGCCGACTCCGTGGACGAGGAGTTCGAGCGCCGCGCCCCCGCTCTCCGGGGCGGGTGTGGCAGGGGACACTGAGGCGACTTCCTCTCGGAGTGGGAAGATGCGACGTCGGCACCAGGATCGCGGACCGCCGTGCGTTCGCGCAGCGTCCCTCACCGAATCCGACACCCATCCCCTTGTCTCCTGCGGAAGGACCGGCCCCGGCGGTGACTGACAACCAGAACCTCCTCGCGGAGCAGCGGCGCGCCCTGATCCTCGACGAGGTCCGGCGGCGCGGCGGTGTCCGGGTCAACGAGCTGACCCGTCGCCTGAACGTCTCGGACATGACGATCCGGCGCGACCTGGACGCGCTGGCGCGTCAGGGCATGGTGGCGAAGGTGCACGGCGGGGCCGTGCCGGTGGCCGAGGCGAGCACCCACGAGCCCGGGTTCGAGGCCAAGTCGGTGCTCGAACCGAGTGCCAAGGACGAGATCGCGCGGGCGGCCGCCGCCCTGGTCGCCCCGGGGACGGCGATCGCCCTGTCCGGGGGTACGACGACCTTCGCGCTGGCCCGGCATCTGCTGGACGTGCCGGATCTGACGGTCGTGACGAACTCCGTGCGGGTCGCGGACGTGTTCCACGAGGCGCAGGCGACGGGCGGCGGGGGCGAGGCGCGACGGGGCGCGGCGACGGTCGTCCTGACGGGTGGGGTCCGGACGCCGTCCGACGCGCTGGTGGGTCCGGTGGCGGACCGGGCGATCCGCTCGCTCCACTTCGACCTGCTGTTCCTGGGGGTGCACGGGGTGTCGGTGGAGGCCGGTCTGTCGACGCCGAACCTGGCGGAGGCGGAGACGAACCGCTGTCTGATGCGTTCGGCGCGTCGGGTGGTGGTCGTAGCCGACCACACCAAGTGGGGCACGGTGGGGCTGAGTTCGTTCGGCGACCTCGGCGAGGTCGACACCTGGGTGACGGACCGCGGCCTGCCCGACGAGGTGCGCGCCGAGGTGGCGGAGCATCTGGCGGGCGTCGTGGTGGCGGGCGAGGAACCGGCGTGAGCCTGTTCCGGATCGAGCGGACGGTGGCCCTCGCGCCCGAGGAGGTGTGGCGCCGGCTGACGGACTGGCCGGCGCACGGCCGCCAGGTGCCGCTGACCCGGACGAGGGTGCTGACGCCGGGGCCGAACAGGGTCGGGACGCGGTTCACCGCCCGGACGGGCCTGGGCCGGCTGTCCTTCGACGACCCGATGGAGGTCGTCCGCTGGGAGCCGCCGGCCCCGGGCGTTCCGGGGGCGTGCCGGCTGGCGAAGTCCGGCCGGGTCGTGCTCGGCTGGGCGCTGGTCGAGGTCGCCGAGGCGCCGACCGGGTCCCGGGTGGTGTGGACGGAGGAGCTGGCGGTGCGGGGCGTGCCTCGGTTCTTCGATCCGGTACTGGGCGGGGCCGGGCGGGTGTTGTTCGGCCGGGCCCTGGACGCCCTGCTGCGGACGGCCTGAGGCGTCCGCCACACGGCCGCCCCCTTTGATGCTGACATGCTGTCAGTTAGGGTGCTCTTCCGTTTTCCGTCCTGGGGAGGTCCGGTCCATGGCACGCCGACTGAGGCCGGTGGAGCTCGACTTCACCGCGTCCGCGCCCGTCCGCCTGGTCTTCACGGCGAACCTCGCCGCCCCGCCCCCGGCCGTCTACCGGTCGGTGGCCCTGGAGGTGGGGAGCATGCCAGCCTGGTTCACCGCCGTCACCTCCGCCGTCCCCACCGGCGACGGCGCGGGCCGGACGGTCCGTCTGCGCGGCGGGATCGCCTTCGAGGAGACGATCCTCGCCTCCGAGCCCGACGTCCGCTACGCCTACCGGATCGACGAGACGAACGCCCCCGGGGTGACGGCCATGGCGGAGGAGTGGGCCCTCTCCCCCGCCGGCAAGGGCACCCGGCTGCGCTGGACGATGGCCCTCGACGGCCCGGCCGCGCTCCGGGTGGCGCTGCGCGCGGCCGGGCCGGCCGTCGGGCTGTCCTTCCGGGACGCGGCCCGCCGGCTCGACCGGCGGCTCATTCCGGCCAGACCCCCGTCGACAGGAAGCGTTCGATAGCCGTGGTGTAGGGGGCGATGTCGAGCCCCTGGGCGGCCAGCCAGTCGTCGGAGTAGTACTTGTCGAGGTAGCGCTCGCCGCCGTCGCAGATGAGGGTGACGACGCTGCCGGTGCGCTCCTCGGCGACCATCTCGGCCACGATCTTCAGGGCGCTCCACAGGCCGGTGCCCGTGGAGCCGCCCGCCTTGCGGCCGATGGCGCCCTCCAGGGCGCGGACGGCGGCGATGCTCGCCGCGTCGGGGACCTTCATCATGCGGTCGATGGCGCCGGGCACGAAGCTCGGTTCCATCCGGGGCCGGCCGATGCCCTCGATGCGGGAGCCGCAGTCCGCGGTGGCCTGCGGGTCGTGGCGCGTCCAGCCGTCGAAGAAACAGGAGTTCTCGGGGTCGGCGACGCAGATCCGGGTGTCGTGCTGCATGTAGTGGACGTAGCGGGCGATCGTCGCCGACGTGCCGCCGGTTCCGGCGGTGGCCACGATCCAGGCGGGCTCCGGGTAGCGCTCCAGTCCGAGCTGCTGGTACATCGACTCGGCGATGTTGTTGTTGCCGCGCCAGTCGGTGGCCCGCTCCGCGTAGGTGAACTGGTCCATGTAGTGGCCGCCGGTGCGCTCGGCGAGCGCGGCGGACTCCTCGTACATGGTGCGCGAGTCGTCGACGAAGTGGCACTGCCCGCCGTGGAACTCGATGAGCCGGCACTTCTCCGGGCTCGTCGTGCGGGGCATGACGGCGATGAAGGGGACGCCGATGAGCTTCGCGAAGTACGCCTCGGAGACGGCGGTCGAGCCGCTGGACGCCTCGATGACCGGCTTGCCCGGCCGGATCCAGCCGTTGCAGAGGCCGTAGAGGAACAGGGAGCGCGCGAGCCGGTGCTTGAGGCTGCCGGTGGGGTGCGTGGACTCGTCCTTCAGGTACAGGTCGATGCCCCACTTCTCGGGCAGCGGGAAGCGCAGCAGGTGGGTGTCGGCGGAGCGGTTGGCGTCGGCCTGGACCTTGCGGACGGCCTCCTTGAGCCAGGTCCGGTACGCCGGGTCGCTGCGGTCGACGTCCTGGGTCACCGCGGCGGTCTCCGCCCCGGGAGTCCCCGGCGTCGCCGGTGCCCCCGTGGCCGCCCGCGCCCCCGTCGCCACGCCGTTCTCCGTGGTGCTCATCCGTGCCTCTCCTCGGTCGCTTCCACTCGCTTCCCGGCTGTCGACGATACCCCTCTCACCTGGGCAAACGTTCCCTTTGGGGATCCATAGGGATGACTTGCGGACGGGCCCCTGGTGCGGTCGCGGAGGGCCCGGCACACTGGAGACGGCAACCGGGTGAAAGGGGCGGATCCACATGGCGGAACCGGAGTTCACGGCGCGGGGCGTGCGGATCGCACGCTGGCCCCGTTCACTGACGCGCGCGGGAGAGGTCCGGATCGAGGACGGCCGGCTCGCCCTGCTCACCAGTTACGGCAGCGAGATCGACAGCGCCCCGGTGGGCGCGGTCCGGGCGGGGCGGCCCTGGTTCGCGAAGTCCGACGAGGCGGTCGCGACCGTGAACGGCACCCGGTACCGGCTGACGCTGCACCGGGACGGCGACGACGGGGTCGGCGAGGAGTCGGCGGAGTCGGGGCGGTTCCTGGCGGCGCTGAAGCGGGCGGCCGGCCGGCGCTGACCGGCGTACACCTCCTGACCTGGCCCGAGTCGCCGCGAGTTGCGGGCCCATCACGGCTGGCTCACTCTGGAACAGTCTCACCAAGCGTCATCGGCGGTGACGTTGTGTTCCGGTCACCGCTCTGCTGTACCGCATGAGAAAGCGGAATCTTCGTCTTCTTCCGGACTACTTCGGGGAGTCGCAGCCGTGATCAGCGAGCCGAGCAGGTACTACGCGGTGGAGCTCCAGGCCCTGCCGTCGCGGATCGGACAGGTCCGCAGAATCGTCTCCGCACATTTGCGCCACTGGCATCTCGACGCCTTGATCGACCATGCCGCGCTCGGTGTCACCGAGCTTCTCAGCAACGTCCACCGGCACGCCCAGCCGGACAAGCGGTGCACCGTCGAGATCGAGCTGCTGCTCGACCGGCTGACGGTCTCCGTCCGGGACCACGACCCCCGCATACCGCGGGCCGCCGCCCTGGAGGCGTACGACCCCACCGACGCCCTGGACGCCCTCGACGCCTACGAGCGGCTCGCGACCTCCGGCCGCGGCCTCGCCATCGTCGGCGCCGTCAGCGAGAGTTGGGGCGTCCGTCCGTGCGGCGCCGACGGGAAGGTCGTCTGGTTCACCCTTTCGGCCCCGCCGCCCGCCGACCCGGTCGACGCGTGCGCGCAGGCGGCGTACGGCGTCCTGACCGACGGCCCCCTCGCGGGCTACGGCCGCTTCCCCGTCGGCGCTCCCCTGAGCACCCCGATCGACCCGGTCCTGAGCCCGCTCACGGCCCGCTCGGTCCTGGTCGGCCGGCCCGGCTGACGGCCGGGACGACGCCGAAGGTCCGGGCCCTCCCCCGGCGCCGCCGTGCGGCCGCCGGTCAGGTGCGGCGCCCCTTGCCGCGCACGGAGCGGCCGAACTGCTCCTCCAGGACCGTCAGACGGCGCCAGTACTCGTCCTCGTCGATCTCCCCCGCGGCGAAGCGGTGGCCGAGCAGGGCGAGGGGCGAGCGCTCGTCCGGCCCTCCGTCGACGTCCCGCCGCCCGGGCCGGCCCGGGCGCCAACCGGCGCGACGGGCCAGCGTGACCACCGTGGCGATGACGGCGGCCCACACGAGGGGGACGAAGAGGATCCACGGGCCGGGGCCCGCGTAGGCGAGTGTGTTCATGACGATTCAGCTCCTCGGTGCGCGGTCGTGATGTCCGTGCTTCGAGACTCCCGCGCCGAGGGGGTCCGGGGCGTCGTCCACCCGGCGGCTCCCCGCGTACGACGGCGGGAGTAGACGCACGGCCCTCGCGGCCCCTTCCGGCTGTACCTACTGGTATGTACAGTGCGGTTCATGAGTACGAGCACCTCGGAACGGCTGATCCAGGCCACCCGCGCACTCCTCTGGGAGCGCGGCTACGTGGGAACCAGCCCCAAGGCCGTCCAGCAGGCGGCCGGCGTCGGCCAGGGCAGCATGTACCACCACTTCGCCGGCAAGCCCGACCTGGCCCTCGCCGCCATCCGGCGCACCGCCGAGGAACTGGTCGCCGGCGCCGAGACCGTCCTCGGCGCCGAGGGATCGGCCTACGCGCGCGTCGAGGGCTATCTGCTCCGCGAGCGCGACGTCCTGCGCGGCTGCCCGGTGGGGCGTCTGACGATGGACCCCGAGGTCGTCGCGCACCCGGAGCTGCGCGCCCCGGTCGAGGAGGCCCTCGACCGGCTGCGCGGCCGGCTCGCCGAGGTCGTCCAGGAGGGCGTGGACCGGGGCGAGTTCCCCGGGCACCTCGACCCCGGGGAGATCGCGGCGACGGTGGTGGCCACCGTGCAGGGCGGCTACGTCCTCGCCCGGGCCGGCGGCTCCCCGGCGTCCTTCGACAGCGCCGTACGCGGCCTGCTCGCCCTCCTCGCCCCCCGCACCGACCCGGCCTGAGCACCGCACGGCGTCACGTCCCGCGGGCGACCGGCACCGGCACTCCGGGCCGGCCTCCGAACACGCCCCGGGCCGTGGCAGCCGCCGCGCCCCGGCCGTACCTCACGCCGTACCTTCCCGAGAAGCGGAGTCCGACCCGTGCACGCGATGCAGTACGAGATCACCCTGCCCGCCGACTACGACATGGAGATCATCCGCGAGCGCGTCGCGACCCGCGGGCACCTGCTGGACTCCTTCCCCGGGCTCGGCCTGAAGGCATACCTGGTCAGGGAGCGCGAGGACGGATCGCCGGTCAACCAGTACGCGCCGTTCTACCTGTGGACCGCGCCCGAGGGCATGAACGCCTTCCTCTGGGGCCCGGGCTTCCAGGGGATCGTGAACGACTTCGGCCGGCCCGCGGTGCGGCACTGGGCCGGCCTGTCGTACGAGGAGGGCCCGGCCTCCGCGTCGGCCCCGGGCACCGCCACGCGCCGCCGGACCCCGCTCGGGGAGGCCGTCCCGCCGGGCGAGGCGGTGGCGCACGCGGTGGCCGGGCACGCGCGGGAGGCCCGGCGGGACGGCGTCGTCGCCTCCGTCCTCGCCGTCGATCCGCACCACTGGGAGCTGCTCTCGTTCACCCTGTGGGCCGACGCGGAAGCGCCCGCCGACGAGGGCGAGCGCTTCCGGGTGCTGCACCTCTCGACGCCCGAGCGGGCGAGGCTGGGAGCCGGGCGGTCGTGGTGAGCCGACCGCCGGCGACCGGATCCTGAGCGGCCGCGACGAAGGGACCGTGCGGGACGGAGTACGGGGCCGGACGGCGTACGGAGCCGTACGGCGTACGAAACCGGACGCCGTACGGAACCGGGTCCCGTACGGCCGACGGATGCCGCGGAGCCGATCCGCGGCCCGTCGGACAGGGCCTCAGGCCACGGCGACGAGGGTGAGGTAGGCGATGCCGAGGACGCCCCGGTAGCCGTTCAGCCAGGACGCACGCTGCCGGTCCACCCGCTCGCGGGTCTCGGCGGCGAGCGGGTGGTCGGGGTGGGCGGCCAGCCAGAGCTCGGTGTCGTACCGGTAGCCGGACTCGAACTCCTCCCATTCCACGGCGGACGCCGTCTCGATCCACGCGGGCCGGAAGCCGGCCTCGATGGCCAGGTCGACGAGCGCGCCGAGGGTGACGTGGTCGTCGGTCCGGGCACCCGGCCACATCCCGGCGAGCTCCGCCTCGGTGGGGGTGTGCTCCCAGAAGCCCTCGCCGAGCACGACCCGCCCGCCCGGCCTCACGAGCCGGCGCAGCTCGCGCAGCGCGGCGGCGGGGTCGTGCGACAGCTCCGGGTCGCACAGCGCCTGGCTCGACCCCAGACAGAGCACCGCGTCGACCGGGCCGCGGTCCGTGCCGAGCGCCGACTCCTCGACGAAGACCACGCGGTCCGCCAGGCCGCGCTCCTCGGCGAGGACGCGGCCGCGGGCCAGGTCCTCGGCGTTGATGTCGAGTCCGGCGCCCTTGGCGGCCGGCGCGGCTTCCAGGACGCGCAGCAGCAGTTCGCCCCAGCCGCAGCCGATGTCGAGCACGTCGGCGGGTCCGGCGGCGGCGAGCCGCTCGATCATGCGGGTGGCGCGCTCCTCGGAGAGCGGACCGTGGAAGGTGAGGCTGCCGAGGCGCGGCGGAAGGTCGGAATCGGTAGTGATCATGAGGCGGAACGGTACGTCGTACGGGCGCACCCGCCAACCGCTTTCCGGCCGGGCCGGACGACCGGCCCGCGCGCCCACCGCCCCTCGCGGACTAGCCTGGAGGCGTGTACACCACACGCGCGGCCCGCCACATCGACGCCCCGCCGTCGGCCGTCTACCGGTCGCTGCTCGACCGCGACGCGGTCGAGCGATGGCGGGTGCCGGACGGAATGACCTGCGAGGTGCACTCCTTCGACGTGCGTGAAGGAGGCGAGTTCCGGGTCTCGCTGCACTACGACGCGGAGGACGGCACCGGGAAGTCGGGAGCCCGCACCGACACGTACCACGGCCGCTTCGTGGAGCTGGTGCCGGACGAACGGGTCGTCGAGATCATCGAGTTCGAGTCCCCGGACCCACGGCTGCACGGCGCGATGACCCTCACGACGACCCTGATCCCGGTTGGGGGCGGCACCGAGGTCCGCCTCGTCCACGAGGGGATCCCCGACGCCGTCGCCCCGGCCGACAACGACACCGGCACGCGCATGGCCCTGGACCGGCTCGCCGCGCTGGCGGAGGAACGGCGGGAACCGCGGGGGTGACGGCAGGGACCGCGGGGGTGACGACGGGTCCTGCGCGGATCCGCGAGCGCGGCGCCGGCCCCGCCGGGTCGGCGCCGGGCTGAGGACCGGTCGGCTGCGGCGATCGCCAGGGCGAGGGGTCCCGCGGGCCGGACCGGGCGCTCGGAAGACGCCCGGGGAGCACCTTGTGGCGCGCCCTGAGAGCGCCCTGGCGACGTATGCGGACGCCTTGGGAGGCGTGGGCCCACTCCTCAGACGGTCTCGCGTCCCAGCGCTGCCAAAGGGTCGTCGAGGACCGGCTGCCAGGCGAGTTCGGCCGCTCCGACGAGGCTGTTGTGGTCGAGGGTGCAGGGCAGGATCGGGACGCCCCCGCTGCGGCCCCAGAGGCTGCGGTCGGCGACGACCGCGCGCAGGCGCTCGGGGTCGGCGTCGAGGAGCTCGCGGTGCAGGCCGCCGAGGATGATCCGGTCGGGGTTGAGGATGTTGACCAGGCCGGCGAGCCCCAGGCCGAGGCGGTCGATGAGCTCCCCGACGGCGACGCGGACGCCCGGGTCGTCGCGGTTCGTCCGCAGCAGGTCGCGGGCCTGCTGGAGCAGCGACACCTCGGGCCCCGGGGCGCGTCCGGCGACGGTGAGGAAGGCGAGCGGATCGGTCTCGACGTCGAGGCAGCCGCGGCTGCCGCAGTGGCAGGGCCGGCCCTCCGGGTTGACCGTGAGGTGGCCGACCTCCAGGGCGAGGCCGGCGCTGCCGGTGTGCAGACGGCCGTCGAGGACGAGCGCGCCGCCGACGCCCCGGTGGCCGGTGGCCACGCAGAGGAGGTCGCGGGCGCCGCGTCCGGCGCCGTGGCGGTGCTCGGCGAGGGCGGCGAGGTTCACGTCGTTGCCGGTGAAGGCCGGGCCCTCGATGCCGGCGGCCCGTACCCGCTCGGCGAAGATCTCGCGCACCGGCGCACCGGCGGGCCAGGCCAGGTGGAGCGGGTTGAGCGCGGTGCCCTCCGGTTCGGCGACGGCGGACGGGGCGGCGAGGCCGGCTCCGACGCAGCGGCGGCCGCTCTCGCGGAGCAGGGCGGCTCCGGCGTCGACGACGGCGCCGAGGACCTGGGCGGGGTCGGCGGAGACCGTGACGCAGCCGGGGGCGGTGGCCACGATGGTGCCGCCGAGGCCGACGAGGGCGGCGCGGAAGCCGTCCGCGTGCACCTGGGCCGCGAGGGCCACGGGGCCCTTCTCGTCGACCGCGAGCCGGTGCGAGGGCCGCCCCTGGGAACCGGCGGCGGCACCCGGGTTGGAGTCGACGCGGATGAGGCCGAGGGCCTCCAGCTCGGCGGCGACGGCGCCGGCGGTGGCGCGGGTGACCCCGAGTTCGGCGGTGAGGACGGCCCGGGTGGGAGCCCTGCCGGTGTGCACCAGCTCCAGTGCGGGGCCGAGCGCGTTGCGCCCCCTGTCCAGCCGTGTCCGGGTCGTCGTCGCCTTGCCGTTCATGGGGGCGAGTCTCCCATGATCGGACCACCCCGCGGCCCGTACCCCGGCGGCGGGGCGGGCGGTCCGGCCCGCCGCGGCCGACGGCCCGGTTGATTCCTCGGGCCGCCGCCCCCTATCCTGAGTTTGTGCCGCTACTAAACAAAGTACGGACGGCCGTATCGGGGGACTCCGGCGGAGACACCGCCACCCACTCCCTGACCCGCCTCCGCTCCGCCCTGACCCTCTTCTTCGCCCTCGACGGCTTCCTGTTCGCCGGCTGGGTGGTCCGCATCCCCGCCGTCAAGCAGCAGACCGGCGCCTCGGCCGGCGACCTCGGCCTCGCGCTGCTCGGCGTCTCGGCGGGCGCCGTGATCACCATGACGCTGACCGGCCGGCTCTGCCGCCGCTACGGCTCCCACCCGGTCACCGTCGCCACCGCCGTCCTCCTCTCCCTCTCGGTCGCCCTGCCGGCACTCACCCGGTCGCCCCTCGCGCTCGGTCTCGTCCTGCTGGTCTTCGGCGCCGCGTACGGCGGGATCAACGTCGCCATGAACAGCGCGGCCGTCGACCTGGTCACCGCGCTCCGGCGCCCGGTGATGCCGAGCTTCCACGCCGCGTTCAGCCTCGGCGGCATGCTCGGCGCCGGCATCGGCGGGCTGCTCGCCGGCGGCCTCTCCCCCACCGCGCACCTCCTCGGCCTCACGGCCGTCGGCCTGGCCCTGACCGCCGCCGCCGGACCCGTCCTCCTCCGCCACCCCGCGCCCACCCTGCCCGAGACCCTCGCGGCGGCCTCCGGTCCCGGCTCGACCGGCACGCGCACGCGTGCGTCCCGCCGCGCCGTCGTCGTCTTCGGCGTGATCGCGCTCTGCACGGCGTACGGCGAAGGGGCGCTCGCCGACTGGGGCGCCCTCCATCTGGAACAGGACCTCCGGGCGCACCCCGGCGTGGCGGCCGCCGGGTACTCCGTCTTCGCGCTGACCATGACCGCTGGCCGGCTCTCGGGCACCGCGCTGCTCGAACGCCTCGGCCAGACCCGCACCCTGGTCGCCGGTGGCGCGACCGCCGCCGCCGGCATGCTCCTCGGCGCGCTCGCGCCGACCGTCTGGGCCACGCTCCTCGGCTTCGCGATCACCGGACTCGGCCTCGCCAACATCTTCCCGGTCGCCGTGGCCCGCGCCGGTGCCCTCGCCGGACCCGGCGGCGTCGCCACGGCCTCCACCCTCGGCTACGGCGGCATGCTCCTCGGCCCGCCCTCCATCGGCTTCCTCGCCGACTGGTTCTCCCTGCCGGTGGCGCTCACCACCGTCGCCGTGCTCGCCGCCGGCGCCGCGGCGATGGGCTACTGGGCACGCAACGCGGGAACCCACCCGACGAGTTGACCAGGCCGGCGGCACCACCCCTCGTCGGCGCCGGCCCGTCGGCGAGGGACCGGGGCCTGCCAGAATCCCCCCATGGACGCGACCACCGAGCAGTACTCCCTGACGAGCACGGAACACATCGACGCGCTGGAAGCCGCGGGCCGTGCCCTCGCGGACGCCGCCGCCCAGGCCGGCCCCGACGCCGAGGTGCCGACCTGCCCCGGCTGGCGCGTCCGTGACCTCCTGCGCCACACGACCATGGTGCACCGCTGGGCCACCGCCCTCGTGGTCGAGCGGCGGACCTCGTACCAGCCGGGCGAGGGCGAACCGGACCTCGACGGCGACGAGCTGCTCGCCCACTTCCGCGAGGGGCACGACCTCCTCGTCGCCGCCCTCCGCGCCGCTCCCGACACCCTGGAGTGCTGGACCTTCCTCCCCGCGCCCTCCCCCCTCGCCTTCTGGGCACGGCGCCAGGCCCACGAGACGACGGTCCACCGCGCCGACGCCGAGTCCGCGCTCCCGGCGGGCCCCGGACCGGTGCCCGCCGCCCTCGCCGCCGACGGCATCGACGAACTCCTCCGCGGCTTCCACGCCGGCGACCGCAGCAAGGTGCGCACCCCCGCACCCCGTACCCTCCGCATCCGCGCCACGGACACCGCCGACGCCTGGACCCTCCGTCTGTCGGCGACGGAACCGCCCCGCACGGAGCGGGCGTTCCCCGGCACGGCGGCGGACCCGAGTCCCGCCGTCGACACCGAGATCAGCGGCACCGCCGAACGCCTCTACCTGACGCTGTGGAACCGCCTCCCCCTCGACGCCGTGACGGTGACAGGCGACGCGGACCTCGCCCGCCTGTGGCGGGAGACCTCGGCGATCGCCTGACCGTGACGCGCCCGCCCCACCCCGGGGCGGGCGGCCGGCCGGCGGGTCGTCAGCCGAGCCAGCCCGGCCGCACCAGACCCGACTCGTAGGCCAGGACGACGAGTTGGGCACGGTCCCGCGCGCCGAGCTTCACCATGGCCCGGCTGACGTGGGTCTTGGCCGTGAGGGGGCTGACGACGAGCCGCCGGGCGATCTCCTCGTTCGACAGGCCGATCCCGACCAGCGCCATCACCTCCCGCTCGCGCTCGGTCAGCGCGCCGAGGGCCGCCGTGGCCGTCGGCGCCTTGGAACGGGCCGCGAACTCCTCGATCAGGCGGCGCGTCACCCCCGGGGAAAGCAGCGCGTCCCCGTGGACGACGGCCCGCACGGCCCGCAGCAGCTCCTCCGGCTCGGTGTCCTTGACCAGGAAGCCGGAGGCACCCGCACGGATCGCCTCGAAGACGTACTCGTCGAGCTCGAACGTCGTCAGCATGACGACCCGCACGCCGTCGAGCTCCTCGTCCTCCGTGATCCTCCGGGTGGCGTCGAGCCCGTCGAGACGCGGCATCCTGATGTCCATCAGGACGACGTCCGGCCGCAGCGCGCCCACCCGCTCCACGGCCTCCTCGCCGTCCGCCGCCTCCCCCGCCACCACGATGTCCGGCTGGGCGTCGAGCAACGCGCGGAACCCGGCCCTGACCAGCGACTGATCGTCGGCGAGCAGGACGCGGATCACGGGGTCTCCTCCACGGGCAGCGGGAGCACGGCGTGGACACGGAAGCCGCCGTCCGGCCGGGCGCCCGCCTCGATCGTGCCACCGAGGGCGGCGGCGCGCTCCCGCATGCCGGCGAGTCCGTTGCCGCTGCCGCCCGCCTCGGTCCCGGTGGCGGGGCCGTCGTCGTCGACGCGCAGGTCCAGCCGGCCGGGTCCGCGCGCGATCTCGACGCGGGCGGCGCGGGAAGCGGAGTGCCGGACCACGTTGGTGAGCGCCTCCTGCACGATCCGGAAGGCGGCGAGGTCGGCGCCGGGCGGCAGGGCCGTCCGGGGGCCGCTCGTCGTCACGGTCACGGTGAGGCCGGTGGCGGCGGCCTGCTCGACCAGGTCGGGGAGCCGGTCGAGTCCGGGGGCCGGTGTCCGGGGCGCGTCGCCGGGGGCCCGGAGGGTGTCGAGGACCTGCCGCACCTCGCCGAGCGCCTCCTTGCTGGCCGCCTTGATGGTGGTCAGCGCCGTACGGGCCTGCTCGGGGTCGGAGTCGAGAAGGGCGAGCCCCACCCCCGCCTGCACGTTGATCACCGCGATCGAGTGCGCCAGCACGTCGTGCAGTTCCCGGGCGATCCTCAGCCGCTCCTCGTCCGCGCGGCGCCGCTCGGCCGCGGCCCGCTCGGCCCGGTGCTGCGCCCACTGCTCGCGGCGGACCCTCACCAGCTCCGACGCCGCGAGTACGGCCACGGCGAACGCCGCCGCCGGCAGCTCCTGCCCCCAGGACGCGGGGCCGTCGCCCGCCGGCGGCAGCCGGCGGTACAGCCCGTGCGCGATCAGCAGGTGCCCCGCCCACAACAGCCCCAGCGCCCACCAGGCCGCGGTGCGGTGTCCGTGGACGACGGCGGCGAAACACGCGACGGCCACCAGCACGAAGACCGGCCCGTACGGATACCCGGCGGCCAGATAGGCCAGGGTGAGGCCCGCCACCGCGAACACCACGGGAACCGGCCTGCGGTGACGGAACACCAGCGGCGCCGCCGCGAGCAGCAACAGCACCCTGCCGAGCGCGTCCAGCGCCTCCCGGCCCGACTGGTTCCGCGCCGCGAACCCCGTCCCCGCCATCACCACCACGGCGATCACCACCGTGGACCGCCACGCCAGGCCCCGTCCTTCCGCCGCCCTCCCCCACCGCCGCCCGAAACGCGCCCCGTCCCGTCCGCCCGTCCACGCCTCCTCTTCCATACCGGCCACGCTAGCCGCGCACCCCGTCGAACCACGTCAGCCCGACGGGGTGGTCCCGCCTACTCCCGGCGGAGTAGCCGTGGCGGCGTCCCGGCCACGGCGGTGGCCGGACCACTGCGGCAGCCGGACCACTGCTGCGGCCGTACCACTGCTGCGGCCGGACCCGCGGAGCCGCGGGGCCGTGCGGTCCGTTCAGCCGCGGGGCAGGAGGCCGACGTCCTGGCCGAGGCGGCGGGCGGCGGCGGCGAAGAAGGCGTCGCGGTCCTCGACGACACGGTTGAACTGGCCGAAGACCTCGAAGGAGACGAGGCCGAAGAGCTGGGACCAGGCGGAGACGAGGGCGACGGCGAGGGCGGGCGGGAGGTCCGGAGCGAGGTCGGCGGCGATGCGCTCGGCCTCGGGACGCAGGGCGTCGGGGAGCGGGGGGAGCGCGAGGCCCTCGCCGTCGTGGGCGCGGCGGGTGATCCCGATGAGGACGAGGCCGACGCGGGCGGCGGGGCCGACGGTGTCCTGCGGGGCGGAGTAGCCGGGGACCGGGGAGCCGTAGATGAGGGCGTACTCGTGGGGGTGGGCGACGGCCCAGGCGCGGACGGCCCGGCAGACGGCGGTCCACCGGTCGAGCGGGCGCCGCCCGGCGGCGTCGGCGTCCGCCTTCTCGGCGGCGGCGCCGACGGCGTCGTAGGCGTCGACGATCAGGGCGGTGAGCAGGTCGTCGCGGCTGGGGAAGTACCGGTACAACGCGGAGGACACCATGCCGAGCTCGCGGGCGACGGCCCGGAGGGAGAGCTTCGCGGCGCCCTCGGCGGCGAGCTGGGTGCGGGCCTCGTCCTTGATGGCGGCGGTGATCTCGATGCGGGCGCGGGCGCGGGCTCCTCGTACGGTCGTCATGGAGAGCAGTGTGCCACTTTCAGAGCACTGCCACGAAATGAGAGCACTGCTCTTGATTGTGAGCGCCCATCCGTGCACACTGATCTCAAGCGAGAGCAGTGCTCACACTTTGACTCCCCGGGAGAACCCCATGTCCGCTCAGCCCACCGGCCCCGCCGCTCACGTCATGAAGCCCGGCTGGTTCACCGTGAACGTGCTCAACCGCACCGTCTCCTGGATGACCCGCCGCGGGATCAGCGTCTGGGGCTCCCGCGTGCTGGCCGTCCGAGGCCGCAAGAGCGGCGAGTGGCGCCGGACCCCGGTGAACCTCCTGACGATCGACGGCGTCCAGTACCTGGTGGCGCCCCGCGGCCACGTCCAGTGGACCCACAACATGCGGGCCGCGGGCGGCGGGGAGCTGCACCTCGGCAAGCACGTGCAGGAGTTCACCGCGGTCGAGGTGTCCGACGACGACAAGCCCGAGGTGCTCCGCGCCTACCTCAAGCGCTGGAAGGCCGAGGTCGGCGTCTTCTTCGACGGCGTGGGCCCGGACTCCTCCGTCGAGGAGCTGCGCGCCGCCGCGCCCAAGCACCCCGTCTTCCGCATCACGACGACGGGCCCCGCCACCCGGGCGGCGTGAACCGTCCCGGACGGCGGAGCCCGTCCTCACCTCTCGCGGGCGCGCGGGACCACCCCGCACCCGTACGACCGTGACGCGTGCGGCGCACGCGCCGCCCGCATCGAACGCTCAGAGCTCCTCGGGAGCCTCCGTGTCGTCCTGTTCGGCGGCCGCCCGCTCCTTCTGCGAGACGCCCCGGCCCGCCGGGCCGACGCCGGACGACGTGTCCATCCGCCGGTCCAGGATCTCCAGCGCGCGCCGGGCCAGACCGTTCGACCTGACCATGCCGCCGAGGGTGGCGGAGCCGCGGGTGATGTCGGCGAAGGCGTTCCAGGCCGGACGGACGCCCGTGATGGTGGCGTGCAGCAGTCCCGGACGGCGCTCGAAGAGGGCGAGCATGCGCCGGCCGACCGCCATCTCGACGCCGAGGCCGGCCTTGATGGCGAAGGCGTAGTTGAGGGCCTGGCGCCGGGCGTCGACCGCGTCGTTCGCCTCGGCGACCCGCACGGCCCACTCGCCGGCGAGCCGGCCCGAGCGGAGCGCGTACGAGATGCCCTCGCGGGTCCAGGGTTCCAGGAGGCCCGCCGCGTCGCCGCAGACGAGGACCCGGCCGCGGGAGAGCGGCGAGTCGTCGGTGCGGCAGCGGGTCAGGTGTCCGGAGGAGATCGTGGGCTCGAAGCCGGCGAGGCCGAGCCGCGCGACGAAGTCCTCCATGTACCGCTTGGTGGCGGCGCCCTCGCCGCGCGCCGAGATGACGCCGACGGTGAGCGTGTCCCCCTTGGGGAAGACCCAGCCGTAACTGCCCGGCATGGGCCCCCAGTCGATGAGGACGCGGCCCTTCCAGTCCTCCGCCACGGACGGCGGCACCGGGATCTCCGCCTCCAGGCCCAGGTCGACCTGACCGAGCTTCACCCCGACGTGGGCGCCTATCCGGCTGGCGCTGCCGTCGGCGCCGACGACCGCGCGCGCGAGGAGGGTCTCGCCGTCGCCGAGCACCACGGCGACGGTCCTGCGGTCCGGCACGGACGGGCCGTGCTGCTCGACGCGGACGACCGTGGCGCCGGTGCGCAGTTCGGCGCCGGCCTTCTGGGCGTGCTCGACGAGCTGCGCGTCGAACTCGGGCCGGTTGATGAGCCCGAAGAGCATCCGGCGCGAGCGGCGGGTGCGGGCGAAGCGCCCGTCCAGGGAGAAGGTGACGGCGTGCACCCGGTCCTGGAGGGGAAGTTCGAAGCCCGGCGGGAGGGAGTCGCGGGAGGGACCGATGATGCCGCCGCCGCAGGTCTTGTAGCGGGGCAGTTCGGACTTCTCCAGGAGCAGTACCCGGCGGCCGGCCACCGCCGCCGCGTAGGCCGCGGAGGCACCGGCCGGTCCCGCGCCGACGACGACGACGTCCCAGACGTCCGCCACCGCGTCCTCCGGCTCCTCCTCCGTGACGTCGACCGCCTCCACGGCGGGCGCCGGGGCGCCCGGGTGCGGGTCCGTCACATCGGCCGCGGCGTCCCCCGCGTGCGCGGCCGCCAGGAGGTCCGCGCCCTCGGCGTCCGCACTCCCGGAATCGATGGTTCCGGCGTCCGCGCCCTCGGCATCGGCGACTCCGGAAGCCACGGTCCCCGCGTCCGGCACGGCGGCCGTGACCTCGGACGTCGCGGTGTCCGGGCCCGAGTCCGCCGCCGCCTCCGCACCGGTGGCCCCGGGAGCCGCGCCCACGGGCTCGGTGTGCTCCGGACCGGCGTTCTCTCCGTGCTCGCTGCTCACGATGTGTTTCTGCTCCTGATCCGACCGGTGGTCTGCTCCTGACGCATCCTACGGCGCGGTAGCCAGGGCACGGCGCCGTAGGATCGACGGTGCGTTCGCCGTACCACGACCTACGCCGAACGCCGTCCCTACCTCGTAACGTCGCACCCATCAGGAGCGTGCCCATGTCCTCGAATCCGATCGCGGAGACCGTCCGGTCCCTGATGCCCACGGCCAAGGCCGAGCTGGCCGAGCTGGTGGCCTTCGAGTCGGTGGCGGACGAGGCCGTGGCGCCGCGCAGCGAGTGCGAGGCCGCGGCGAACTGGGTCGCGGACGCCCTGCGCACCGAGGGCTTCCAGGACGTGGCCCTGCTCGACACGCCGGACGGCTCGCAGTCGGTGTACGGCCTCCTGCCCGGCCCGGAGAACGCCCCGACGGTCCTGCTGTACGCGCACTACGACGTGCAGCCGAAGCTGGACGAGTCGGCGTGGCTGACCCCGCCCTTCGAGCTGACCGAGCGCGACGGACGCTGGTACGGGCGCGGTGCCGCCGACTGCAAGGGCGGTTTCATCCTGCACCTGCTCGCGCTGCGCGCCCTGAAGGCGAACGGCGGCGTCCCGGTCACCGTCAAGGTGATCGTGGAGGGTTCGGAGGAGCAGGGCACCGGCGGTCTGGAGCGGTACGCGGAGCAGCACCCCGAGCTGCTGGCCGCCGACGCGATCGTGATCGGTGACGCGGGCAACTTCCGGGTGGGACTGCCCACGGTGACGGCGACGCTGCGCGGCATGACGATGATCCGTGTGCAGCTCGACACCCTGGAGGGCAACCTGCACTCCGGTCAGTTCGGCGGCGCCGCGCCGGACGCGCTGGCCGCGATGATCCGCGTCCTGGACTCGCTGCGCGCCGAGGACGGCTCGACCGTCGTCGACGGTCTGCCGGGCGACCAGGTGTGGGAGGGACTGCAGTACCCGGAGGAGGACTTCCGCCAGGACGCCAAGGTCCTCTCGGACGTGGCGCTGCCGGGTGCCGGCACGATCGCCGACCGCATCTGGGCGCGTCCCGCCGTCACCGTGATCGGCATCGACTGCCACCCGGTGGCCGGGGCGACCCCGTCGATCCCGAAGTCGGCCCGCGCCCAGCTGAGCCTGCGGGTGCCGCCGGGCCAGGACGCGGCCGAGGCGACGAAGCTGCTCTACGCCCACATCGAGAAGCACACCCCGTGGAACGCCCGCGTCTCCTTCGAGCAGGTCGGTCAGGGCCAGGCGTTCCAGGCGGACACGTCGAGCCCCGCGTACGCCTCGATGGCCGAGGCGATGAGGGTCGCGTACCCCGGCCAGGAGATGCAGACGGCGGGCATGGGCGGCTCGATCCCGCTGTGCAACACGCTGGCCTCGCTGTACCCCGAGTCGGAGATCCTGCTGATCGGCCTGAGCGAGCCCGAGGCGCAGATCCACGCGCCCAACGAGTCCGTGTCCCCGGAGGAGCTGGAGCGCCTCTCCGTGGCCGAGGCGCACTTCCTCGTCAACTACGCCCGGTCGAAGCAGGTCTGACAGCCGGTCGGATTCAGCGCTCGGCGAAGCTCGCCGAGAGCGTAGAGGCGTACGGCGGACCTGCGGCTTTCCGTAGGTTCGCCGTATGGCACCCATCGAGCTCATCCCGATCACCCCGCGTCTGCACCTGCTGGACTTCTCCATCGGCCAGGCATACCTGTGGCAGGACGAGGAGGAGCTGACCCTGATCGACGCCGGCTGGACCGGTACGGCGCCCGCGATCGCGGCGGCGATGCGCGCGGCCGGTCTGGATCCGGCACGGCTGCGCCGGATCGTGCTGACGCACTGCCACCGCGACCACGTGGGCGCGGCGGGCGAGCTGGCGGAGGCGTACGGCGCCGAGATCGTCGCGCACCGCCTCGACGCGCCGGTCGTCCGGGGCGAGGCCCCGGTGCCCGAACCCGACCTCCTGGAGTGGGAGGTCCCGCTGTTCGCGCACGGTCTGACCGTGCCGGAGGCGCCGCCCACCCGGGTGGACCGGGAGGTGGAGGACGGCGAGGAGCTCGGCTTCGGGGACGGCGCCGTGGTCGTCCACACACCGGGGCACACCCCCGGCTCGATGGCCGTCCATCTGCCGCGCCACGGCGTGCTGTTCGCAGGGGACACGGTGGCCTCGGTGCAGGGCGTCACCTTCGGCGTCTTCCACGTCGACCGCGCCCTCGCGAGGGACTCCCTGCGGGCGCTGGCCGCGTTGGCCCCGTCGGTGCTCTGCTGCGGTCACGGCGCGCCGGTGACCACGGACACGGCGGCCCTGCTCGCCGAGTCCGTGGTCGCGGCGGGGACCGGCGACGAGAAGGGGGCGGCTCCCGCCGCGCCGGCGGATCGGACACCGACCGTCCAGGACCGGGCCGGCGCGTCGCCGACCGATCAGGCACCGGCCGATCCGGCCGCCACCGACGAGCAGTTGCTGCACCAGCCCGTCGGGTACTGGACCGGCCTCGCGCACCGGACCGTCACCCGGCATCTGCGGGACGCCATGGCCCGGTCGGACGTCGCGCAGCCGCAGTACTGGGTGCTCAACGGCGTCGGCGGCGGGGCCGGGGCACCGACCCGGGAGGAGGTCGTGGCCCGGCTGACCCCGCTCGCGGACGGACCGCACGAGATCGGGCGGGTCGTCGACCAGCTGCTCCACCGGGGCTGGCTGCGGGTCGACGCCGAGGGCCGCCTGCACCTCACCGAGGCCGGTGAAGCGGCCCGGGTCCGTATCCGACGGCTGGTGACCGAGGTGCGCGCGGAGGTCCACGAGGGCATCGGCGACGAGGAGTACGTCGCCGCGCTCAAGGTCCTGCGCAGGATGATCGCCAATGTCGAGGGCGCCGCGCCGGACGCGGCGGGGAGGCGGTGAGGTCGGCGGTCAGCCGACCGGGACGCCGGCCTCCAGGTTGAGCACGGTGCCGCGTTCCCGGGCGCGCAGGGCCCATCGGAGGCGGCGGTAGCGCACGGGCGGCAGGAGGTCGGCCGCCTCCTCCTCCGTGACGAAGCGCCAGCCGCGCAGTTCGGCGCCGGGGAGGCGGAGCCGGGCCGCGTCGTCGGTGCGGAGGGTGCCGCCGTCGAAGAGGAGGCGCAGGCCGCCGTGGCCGGGGGGCTGGGGCCGTTCCCAGTCGACGAGCAGCAGGCGGGGCACGGCGTCGAGTTCGAGGCCGATCTCCTCGGCGACCTCGCGCATCCCGGCGCGGGCCGGCGGTTCGCCGCGCTCGACGACGCCGCCGGGGAACTCCCAGCCGGGCTTGTAGGTCGGGTCGACGAGCAGGAAGCGGTCCTGCTCGTCGAAGAGCAGCACCCCGGCCGCGAGGGTCTCGCCGGTCGGTTCCGGCGTCTGGACGATGCCGCAGGGGGCGGCGCGGCCGCCCAGGACGGCGTCGGCGACGGTCCGGGCGGCCTCGGCGACGGTCAGGGAGGACGTGTCGACGGTGTAGGCGTCGGCGGTGAGCCAGTCGAGTGCGGACCGGTAGGGGGCGAGGTGGTCGTGGCACCAGGCGCGGACGCGGGCGTCGGTCTCGGGGTCGCCGTACGCGGACCGGTTGTCGATCCGTTGGCGCAGGATCGTTTCCTCCGGTGCGAGCAGGACGTGCCGCACCTCGATCCGGCGGGCGGCGAGCCCGCCGAAGATCTCGTCCCGGTACTCCTGGCGGAGCAGGGTCATGGGGACGACCAGTACGCCGCCGACCTCGGCGAGCAGGGCGGCGGCGGTGTCGACGACCAGACGCCGCCAGATCGGCAGGTCCTGGTAGTCGTCGACTTCGGCGAGCCGTTTGGCCGGCAGGAGCCGGCTCAGTGCCCCGCCGGTGACCTCGGGGTCGTACAGGGTGCTGTGCGGGATCAGATCGACCAGCTCACGCGCGGTGCTCGACTTCCCCGCGCCGAACGTCCCGTTGATCCAGACGATCACGATTCCCCCTCATCGGTAGCCCCCTGTGGCTTGCCCTCAACACCCTGCCACGGAAACCCACGAACACGCGTCCGACCTCGACCGTGACGCTTCCGGCCCCCGGTCGTTGACAACGGCGTGCACGAGGGGGTGCGGAGATGAGCCGTAGGGTTCTCGAACGTTTTCCGGCCGGCGGTCCGCGGGGCAGCTGGCCGGCGGAGGAGTTCGCCGGGGCGCGACGGGACGAGGGGGTGCCGGCCCGGGTGGTGATGGACCTGGAGTCCGACACGTTCCTGGTGATCGTGGAGCAGCGGACGGCGGAGCGCGTACGGGAGTGAGGGACGGGCCCCCTGCCGTGCCGGGCAGCTGTACGTGGCGGTCGTTCCGGCCTGGGGGCCCGTGCCCCTGACCGTCCTCGGGCACCGGACCCCCGAGGAACCGTCAGCCGTCGCCTCTCGCGCCACCGTCGGACGCGGCACACGCCGCGGTATCGCCCGCCGTGCGCACGCGCGGGCCCGTGACGGAACCCGCGTCCGGCTCCCCGTCCTGCGTCCCGCTCACGGCCGCGCCCTGCGTCCCGCCCGTCGCGAAGGCCGTCCACACGCCGCCACGCGCGTGCGTGGCGGCGGCAGCGGCGCCGAGGAGGCCCGCGTCGGTGCCGGTGAGGGCCGGGACGACGGTGAGGCCGCGGGTGAAGGAGAGGGTGGCGTAGTCGGCGAGGCTGCGCCGGAGCGGGGCGAAGAGGACCTCGCCGGCACCCGCGACGCCGCCGCCGACGACGGCGATGTCGATCTCGACGAGGGCGGCGGTCGCCGCGATGCCGGCCGCGAGCGCCCGGGCGGCGCGGGCGAAGGTCGCGAGGGCGACGGGATCGCCGGCGTGTGCGGCGGCGGCCACCGCGGCGGCGGAGACGTCGCCGTCGGGTCCGGGCCGCCAGCCGTCGTCCAGCGCGCGGCGGGCGAGGTGGGGGCCGCTGGCGAGACGCTCGACGCAGCCCCGGGCGCCACATGCGCAGGGGTCGCCGTCGAGGTCCACCGCGATGTGGCCGATGTGGCCGGCGTTGCCGGTGGGGCCCGGGTGGACCCGGCCGCCGAGGACGAGACCGCCGCCGACGCCCGTGGAGACGACCAGGCACAGGGCGTTGTCGTGGCCGCGGGCGGCGCCGAGCCAGTGCTCGGCCGCCGTCATCGCGACGCCGTCGCCGACGAGGGTGACGGGGCGTCCGCCCGTGGCGCGGCGGACGCGTTCGACGAGCGGGTAGTCGCGCCAGCCGGGCACGTTGACCGGGCTCACCGTGCCCCGGGAGGCGTCGACCGGACCGGCGCTGCCGATGCCGACCGCCGCCGCGGCCTCCCACTGCGACGTGGCCGCCAGGTCTCCGAGTACGGCCTCGACCGCGCGCATCACCGTCTCGCCGTCCTCACGCGCGGGCGTGGGCCGCTGGGACCGGAAGCGGACCCGCCCCCCGCCGTCGACCAGGGCGCCGGCGATCTTGGTGCCGCCGATGTCGAGCGCGACGGAGAGGCCCGCGGCGGGGTCGGTGTGCATGGAGGCGGAATCTCCAGTCGGCGGCCGGGAACGGTACGTGGTCACCTACAGTCTCCCGCGTCGTGACAACGTTGTCCAGGCCCTATGCTCGACCTGGGACGGCGCGTCGTCCCGCAGGACCCCGAACCGACGGAGGAATCGCACACCGTGGCCGACATCGCCCGCCGCCCCGAGCACCGCTACGGCAATCGGCCCACGATGAAGGACGTCGCCGCCCGCGCGGGCGTCGGCCTCAAGACGGTGTCACGCGTCGTCAACGGCGAACCCGGCGTCACCGCCGACACCGAGCGCCGGGTGCAGGAGGCCATCGAGATCCTCGGGTTCCGCCGCAACGACAGCGCCCGCGTCCTGCGCAAGGGCCGGACCGCGACCGTCGGCCTCGTCCTGGAGGATCTCGCCGACCCCTTCTACGGGCCGCTGAGCCGCGCGGTCGAGGAGGTCGCACGGGCGCACGGAGCCCTCCTCATCAACGGTTCGAGCGCCGAGGACCCCGAGCGCGAGCAGGAGCTCGCCCTGGCGCTGTGCGCCCGCCGGGTCGACGGCCTCATCGTCATCCCCGCCGGCGACGACCACCGGTATCTGGAGCCGGAGATCAGGGCGGGCGTCGCCACGGTCTTCGTCGACCGCCCGGCCGGCCGCATCGACGCCGACGCCGTCCTCTCCGACAGCTTCGGCGGCGCGCGCGACGGTGTGGCCCATCTGATCGCGCACGGACATCGCCGGATCGGCTTCATCGGCGACCGGCCCCGCATCCACACCTCCGCCGAGCGGCTGCGCGGCTACCGCACGGCGATGGAGGACGCCGGGCTGCCGGTCCGGGACGCGTGGGTGTCGCTCGGCTCCACCGGCCCGGAGCGCGTCGGCGGGGCCGTCCGGGAGCTGCTGGCCGGGCCGGAGCCGGTGACCGCACTGTTCGCCGGCAACAACCGGGTCACCGTCACCGTGGTCCGCGCCCTCGCCGGGCACCCGCGTCCCGTCGCCCTCGTCGGCTTCGACGACATCGAACTGGCCGATCTCCTCGGCGTCACGGTCATCGCCCAGGACGCCGCCGCCCTCGGGCGGACGGCCGCGGAGCGGCTGTTCCGCCGTCTCGACGGTGCCGAGGAGGCGCCGGAGCGCGTGGTCCTCGGCACCACCCTCCTCCCCCGCGGCTCGGGCGAGATCGCGCCGCACACCGCCTGAGGCGGTGCCGCCCGAGGCCGTACGGCTCCGGGGGCACCCGCCCGAAGCCTCTCGGGAGCGGCTTCGGCCACGCACGACGGCCCCGCCCGCGGACGATTCCCGGGGCCGGGCCTCGTCGTTCAGCAGACGCGCAGGCCCGCCACCGCGCCGCCGCCCGCTCCCCCGGAGAGGTGGAGGACGCTGAGGTAGACGTTGTTGTTGCCGCTGTCGTCGTCGGTGCGGGCGAACCAGCGGCTGGTGCGGCCGCCGTAGGACTCCGTGCGGTCGAGGTCGACCTGGCAGAAGAAGGTGTGCGGGCCGGCGCCGACGGTGCCCATCTCGCCGCCGTCGTAGCGGGTGGTGGTGGCACCGCGCACGACCTGGCAGGTGGCGGAGGATCCGGAAGCGGCGCAGCCCTCGGCGGGCGGCGGGGCCTGGGTGGTGGGCGTGCCGGTGGCGCCGCCGGACGGGTCACCGGTCGTGTCCGTCCCGCCCGGGGCGGCGCCGCCGGGGTTGCCCGGGGCCGTCGTGGCACCGCCCTTCGAGGGGGGTCGCGTTCCGGAGCCGCCCGCCGCGGCGCCGGAGGCCCCGCCCGCGTCCGCCCCTCCGGCGCTGTCGCCGCCGGCCGAGGCGCTCGCGCCGGGGGTCTGCCCGGGGTCGGTCGGCCCCCCGGGGCGAGCCCCGGCGGACGGTGAGGCGGTGCCGCTCGGTCGCCCCGAGGACGACGCGCCGACGGTGCCGGGGTCGAGCACCCGCCCCGGGTCCCCGCCCGCCGCACCCTGACCGCCGTCCTGCGCGGCGTCACCGGCGGCCCGGTTGCCCGTGCCGTGGTCCATGAGGCCGTACGTGAGCCCGCCGCCGGCCAGCAGCACGGCGGCCACGGAGGCGGCCACCAGGACGGGGCCCCTGCGCGAGGCGGCCCCTGCCCGGCGGGCGGCCCGCGTCTCGGCCCGTCCCCCGCCGCCCGGTGCCCCGAAGGGGCCGGCGACCGGGGTCACGGCTCCCGCCGGGGGCACGGGCACGGCCGGTCCGAAGCCTCCGCCGGGCGGGATCGCGCCCGGCGGCGGGGGCTGTACGGCGCCGCCGGTTCGGTACGGCTCCGCCGGGGCCGCGAAGGGAGCTCCGAAACCGGCGCCTGTGCCGACCGGGGCGGCCGTACCGGGGCCCGGGTCCCGACCCGCCGGCACCTCGGGCGACGGGCCCGCCGCACCGGCCGGCATGCCCGTGCCGCCCACCGGAGCGCTCTCGGCACCGGTCGGAGCGCCCGCGTCCGTGGGACCGTCGCCGCCCGCTCCCCCGCGGCCGTCGTACGCGGCCGGGGCCGTATCGGGCGCGGCCGCGGGAGCGGCGACCGAGTCCAGGAGCCGTGCCGCCTCGCGGGCCGTGGGCCGGGAGGCCGGGTCCTTGTCGAGGAGACGGAGCAGGACGGGTGCGAGGGGGCCGGCGCGGCGCGGTTCGGGGAGGGGTTCGGTGACGATGGCGGCGAGGGTCGACCAGGTGGAGGTACGGCGGAAGGGCGAGGCGCCCTCGACGGCCGCGTACAGCGTGGCTCCCAGGGCCCAGACGTCCGAGGCGGGGCCGGGGTCCTGGCCTCGGGCCCGCTCGGGGGCGAGGTAGTCGAGGGATCCGACGATCTCGCCGCTGCGGGTGAGACGGGTCGCGGAGCCGTCGCCCGGGTCCTCCATCGTGGCGATGCCGAAGTCGGTGAGGACGATCCGGCCCGACCGGTCGAGCAGGATGTTGCCGGGCTTCACGTCCCGGTGGAGGACGCCCACGTCGTGGGCGGCGGCCAGGGCCTCCAGGACGCGGGCGCCGATCCGGGCGGCCTCGGCGGGGTCGAGGGTGCCGCGCTCGCCGAGGACGTCGTCGAGGGAGGGCCCGTCGACGAGTTCCATGACGATGACGGGCCGGCCCTCGTGTTCCGTGACGTCGTGGACGGCCACGACCCCGGGGTGGCGGACACGGGCGGCGGCCCGTGCCTCCCGGGTCATCCGCAGCCGGAGATCGGCCAGTTCGGGCGCCGCCGCGTCCGAGAAGGTGCGGAGTTCCTTGACGGCGACCTCGCGGCCGAGGACCTCGTCCACAGCGCGCCAGACGACGCCCATGCCCCCGCGGCCGAGCCGGCCCACGATTCTGTAGCGGCCCGCGAGCCGCCCGTTCTCCCCCGATGACACCGAAGCCCCGTTCCCCTGTCGAGCATGCGCGCGCACGGCGCTTTAACTCGTACAGGGTACGGGGCAGTTGGCCGGATCGAGACCCTTGATGGGTCTTCGCGGCTACTCGGCGGAGGCGGTGAGGTCGCCGCGTCGCGGGGCGGCGAACCGGTCCAGGGCGGCACGGTTCATGCCGGTGAGGGCGTCGACCTCGGCGGTGTCGAGGGCGCCGCAGTCGATGCCGCGGAGCAGGTAGGAGCTGAGGGCCTTGGCGGTGGCGGGCTCGTCCATGACGTCGCCGCCGGCGTGGTTGGCGTACGCGGAGAGGCGCTTGGCGGCGGCCTCGAAGCCCTCGCGGTAGAAGGCGAACACGGCGGCGTAGCGGGTGGGGATGTGGCCGGGGTGCATGTCCCAGCCCTGGTAGTAGGCGCGGGCGAGGGCGCGGCGGGTGAGGCCGTAGTGCAGGCGCCATGCCTCGTGGACGTGCTCGGTGGAGCCGACGGGCAGGACGTTGGTGGAGCCGTCGGAGACGCGGACGCCGGTGCCGGCGGCGGCGACCTGCATGATCGCCTTGGCGTGGTCGGCGGCCGGGTGGTCGCTGGCCTGGTAGGCGGCGGAGACGCCGAGGCAGGCGCTGTAGTCGAAGGTGCCGTAGTGCAGGCCGGTGGCGCGGCCCCCGGCGGCGCCGATCATGCGGGCGACGGCGGCGGTGCCGTCGGTGGCCAGGATGGACTGGCTGGTCTCGATCTGGATCTCGAAGCCGAGGCGGCCGTCGTCGAGGCCGTGCGCCTTCTCGAACGCCTCCAGGAGGCGGACGAAGGCGGAGACCTGCTCGGGGTAGGTGACCTTCGGCAGGGTGAGGACGAGGCCGTCGGGGAGGCCGCCGTTCTCCAGGAGGCCGGTGAGGAAGACGTCGGTGGTGCGGATGCCGCGGTCGCGGACGGCGGACTCCATGCACTTCATCCGGATGCCCATGTACGGGGCGGCCGTGCCGTTCGCGTACGCCTCCGAGATCAGGCGGGCGGCGCGGGCGGCGTCCTGGTCCTCGTCCTGGCCGGCGTAACCGTCCTCGAAGTCGACCCGGAGGTCCTCGATCGGTTCGCGCTCCAGCTTGGCCCGTACGCGGCCGTGGACGTCCTCGGCGAGGTCGTCCGAGAGGCCGAGGACCGCGGCGAAGGAGGCGGCGTCGGGGGCGTGCTCGTCGAGGGCGGCGAGCGCCTGGTCGCCCCAGGAGCGGATGGTGCCGGCGTCGAAGACGTTGCCGGGGACGTACACCGTGTGGACGGGCTGGCGGGTGCCGGGGTCGCCCGGGTAGCGGCGGTCCAGCTCGGCGTCCACCGCGGCGAGGGAGGCGCTGATGCCCTCGCTGACCGCGCCGGCGAGGCTCGTCGACACCTTCTCCTGCTGACCCATCCCACATCCTCCTGTTTTCCGCTGCACGGAATCAACAATCCGTATAGCGAAGTTAGTAGGCAGCCCGGACCTGAGTCAATGGTTGTCCGAAACGGCCGGGGGCCGCACGGCGAGAGATCACCGTGCGGCCCCCGGGCCCGACAGAACCGCAGGTCAGCCCTTGCGGGTCTTGACCTCTTCGGTCAGCTGCGGGACGACGTCGAAGAGGTCGCCGACCACGCCGTAGTCGACGAGGTCGAAGATCGGGGCCTCGGCGTCCTTGTTGATGGCGACGATCGTCTTCGAGGTCTGCATGCCCGCGCGGTGCTGGATCGCGCCGGAGATGCCGGACGCGATGTACAGCTGCGGCGAGACCGACTTGCCGGTCTGGCCGACCTGGTTGGAGTGCGGGTACCAGCCGGCGTCGACGGCGGCGCGCGAGGCGCCGACGGCCGCACCGAGGGAGTCGGCGAGCGCCTCGATGATCGCGAAGTTCTCGGCGCCGTTGACGCCGCGGCCGCCGGAGACCACGATCGCGGCCTCGGTCAGCTCGGGGCGGCCGGTCGACTCGCGCGGGGTGCGCGCGGTCACCTTGGTGCCGGTGGCCAGCGCGCCGAAGGAGACCGCGAGGGCCTCCACCGCGCCGGCGGCCGGGGCGGCCTCGACGGGGGCCGAGTTCGGCTTGACCGTGATGACCGGGGTGCCCTTGGAGACGCGGGACTTGGTGGTGAAGGAGGCGGCGAACGCGGACTGCGTCGCGACCGGGCCCTCGTCACCGGCCTCCAGGTCCACGGCGTCGGTGATGAGGCCGGAGCCGATGCGGACCGCGAGGCGGGCCGCGACCTCCTTGCCCTCGGCGGAGGACGGGACGAGCACGGCGGCCGGGGACACGGACTCGTACGCGGCCTGAAGGGCGTCGACCTTCGGGACGACGAGGTAGTCGGCGAACTCGGGGGCGTCGGCCGTGAGGACCTTCACCGCGCCGTGCTCGGCGAGGACGGCCGCGGTGTCGGCGGCGCCGTTGCCCAGCGCGACGGCGACCGGCTCGCCGATGCGGCGGGCGAGGGTCAGCAGCTCCAGGGTGGGCTTGCGGACGGCTCCGTCGACGTGGTCGACGTAGACGAGAATCTCAGCCATGGGACTTCAATCTCCTGCGAACGAAAGGGACGGTCTGAGGGGCTCGCGCGAGCCTTAGATGAACTTCTGGCTCACGAGGAACTCGGCGAGCTGCTTGCCGCCCTCGCCCTCGTCCTTGACGATCGTGCCCGCGGTGCGCGCCGGGCGCTCGGCGGCGGAGTCGACGGCGGTCCAGGCGCCGGCGAGGCCGACCTCGTCCGCGTCGATGTCCAGGTCGTCCAGCTCCAGGGACTCCACCGGCTTCTTCTTGGCGGCCATGATGCCCTTGAAGGACGGGTAGCGCGCCTCGCCCGACTGGTCGGTCACGGACACGACGGCCGGGAGGGACGCCTCCAGCTGCTCGGAGGCGGAGTCGCCGTCACGGCGGCCGGTGACCTTGCCGTCCTCGATCTTGACCTCGGAGAGCAGGGTGACCTGCGGGACGCCCAGGCGCTCCGCGAGGATGGCCGGGAGGACACCCATGGTGCCGTCGGTGGAGGCCATGCCGGCGATGACGACGTCGTAGCCGGTCTTCTCGATCGCCTTGGCGAGCACGAGCGAGGTGCCCATGACGTCGGTGCCGTGCAGGTCGTCGTCCTCGACGTGGACGGCCTTGTCCGCACCCATGGAGAGCGCCTTGCGGAGCGCGTCCTTGGCGTCCTCGGGGCCGACCGTGAGCACGGTGACCTCGGCGTCGTCCGCCTCCTCGGCGATCTGCAGGGCCTGCTCCACCGCGTACTCGTCGAGCTCCGACAGCAGGCCGTCGACGTCGTCGCGGTCGACCGTCAGGTCGTCGGCGAACTTCCGGTCTCCGGTCGCGTCGGGCACGTACTTCACACAGACAACGATCCTCAAGCTCACGCCGGCTCTCCTACTGCATCGTCATAACTGGGCTGCCTTGTTGCTCGCAGCATAGGCGCCTGAAGGGCGGGTTTCCGGTCGGGGCGCCGGACGCCCCCACCGGAATATTACTCGTCAGTACACCCAGTTTGTTACCAGTAAGCAAGCGCTCAGGCGTGTGATCTGCCCAACGCGCGGAGAGCGGCGCGTACGGGAACCCTCAGTCGCGCAGCGCGTTGAAGCGGCCGTGGTGGTAGAGGAGGGGCCGACCCGCCCCGTCCGGGTCGCCCGCGACCGCCTGCGCGATGACGATCCGGTGGTCACCGGCCGGCACGCGGGCCACCACGCGGCACACCAGCCAGGCCAGGACGCCGTCGAGCACCGGCACGCCCTCGGGGCCCACGCTCCAGCGGGTGTCCTCGCCGAACCGGTCGGCGCCGCTGCGGGCGAAGGTGGAGGCGAGCTCCTGCTGGTGTTCGCCGAGTATGTGCACGCCGATGAACTCGGCCTCGGCCAGCACCGGCCAGCTGGAGGAGGAGGTGCCCACGCCGAAGGAGACCAGCGGGGGTTCGGCGGCGACGGAGTTCAGCGAGGTCGCGGTGAAGCCGACGGGGCGCTCGCCGTGCGCGGTGATCACGGCCACACCGGCGGCGTGGCGGCGGAAGACGGAGCGGAGCAGATCGGGAGATGCCTGCCGGGGTGCGCCGATCGTGGGAACGGAACGGAGCTCGGGCGAAACCGTCATGGAATTGTCCTTCTGCGAGGGCGGCATGAGAGGAGTCGTGGGGTGTTCAGACACCCGGACAGCGCGCGCTCGCGTTGCGGGCCAGGTCCACGTGGACGCGGCCGTAGAGAAGGAGTTCTAGGGGCACTCCGTCAGGGTGACGATCGTTGCGGGGTGCAGTCAAGCGTGTACCGCAATATGGGAGAAGCGTCACCGCACGGGATGCGTCATGTTCAAGGGTTCCCGAGCACCTGTCGCGACCCCCGGATCCGTCAGGTCCGAGCACCCCTCGGCGATGCCCTCGCGCGCACCGGCGTGGCGGAGCGTCAGACCGCCTGCCCCAGCGCGGCGATGACGTCCGCGCGACGGGGCTGCCCCGCGGCCCGGCGGACCACACGGCCCGCTCCGTCGAGGACGAGGACGGTCGGGGTACGGGAGATGCCCAGCTCACGCACGAGATCGAGGCGCTCCTCGGCGTCGATCTCCACGTGCCCCACGCCCGGCACCATGGCGGCGACCTCGGCGAGGGTGCGGCGGGTGGCCCGGCAGGGCTGACAGAAGGCGGTGGAGAACTGCACGAGCGTGGCCCGCTCCCCCAGTTCGGCGCCGAGCGCCTCCGGCCCCAGGATCTCGCCCATCCGTCACTCCTTCCGCACCCGTCTCCGGCTCCAGCGTCGCACGGCACCGTTCGATTCCCGCCACGGCCACCGCGAGTGACGAGAATCTCCCCGTGCGAAGCCGCCTGGACTGGTCACGGGGCCCCACATGGGGCACGATCTGCCCAAAGCCGAAAACCTACGGCCGCGTAACTTCGCCGGGAGAACCCGCTCCGGGCACACGAAGAAGAGGTTCCTCTCCGATGGCAGAACTCGTCTATCGACCGGTCGTCGGTGCCGCGCTCACCCTGTTCAAGGCGCTCGACCTGAAGATCGACACCCAGGGTTCGGAGCACATCCCGCGCACCGGCGGCGCCGTGCTGGTGAGCAACCACATCAGCTATCTGGACTTCATCTTCACCGGCCTCGCGGCCCTGCCGCAGAAGCGCCTGGTGCGCTTCATGGCGAAGGACTCGGTCTTCCGGCACAAGGTCTCCGGCCCGCTCATGCGTGGCATGAAGCACATCCCCGTCGACCGCTCCCAGGGCGAGCACGCCTACCGCCACGCCCTGGAGTCGCTGCGGGCCGGCGAGATCGTCGGCGTCTTCCCCGAGGCCACCATCTCCCAGTCGTTCACGCTGAAGGGCTTCAAGACGGGCGCGGCGCGCCTGGCGCAGGAGGCGGGGGTGCCGCTGATCCCCATGGCCCTGTGGGGCACCCAGCGACTGTGGACCAAGGGCCGCCCGCGGAACTTCAAGCGGAGCCACATCCCGGTGACGATCCGGGTGGGCGAGCCCGTCGAGGCGCCGGCCGACCAGTACGCGGGCGCCATCACCCGACGGCTGCGCGAGCGGGTCCAGGAGCTCCTGGAAGCCGCTCAGCGCGCCTACCCGGTCCGCCCCAAGGACGCGGACGACACCTGGTGGATCCCCGCCCACCTCGGCGGTACGGCCCCGACGCCGGCCCAGGTCAAGGAAGCGGGCTGACCCGACCGCTCCCACGGCACCCCCGGCGCCGCGGCTCCCGGGGTCACCGTTCCGGGGGTCACGGCTCCGGGGGTCACAGCTCCGTGGGGAGGGTCCGCCAGAGGTGGGCCCGGTCGGGCGCGGCCCTGAGGGCTCCCAGGACGGCCGGGTGCGGCTCGGCGAACAGGTCCGGGTAGTCCACCTCCCCGAACTCCGGACGCACGGCCCAGGCGAGCCGCTCCCCCGCCGGCGAGAACCGGGCGTCGACGCCCGGTTTGTTCCCCCGCACGTCCTGGCGGGCCCATTCCCCTCCCGGCAGCAGGACGGCGACGAGGCCGTGGAGGACGGGGTGCGAGCCGTCGTCGTCGGCGAGCCGCTGGTAGCAGAGGGCGGCCGGGATGCCCCGGGCCCGCAGGAGGGCGGCGTACGCGATCGACTTGGCGTAGCAGATGCCGGTGCGCTGCCCCAGGACGTCGGAGGCGCGCCAGGTGACCCGGAGGTCGCCGGAGTCCGCGGAGTGCGGGATGGTGTCGCGGACGAACACATAGGCCGCCTCTGCGTATGAGTATGCGTCGGGATGCTCCGCGGAGAGCCGGTCGGACACGCTCCTGACCTGCGGGTGCGCATGATCGACGGACTCGCTCGCGGCGAGGTAGGCGGCGATGTCGGGATCCCGCTGAATGAGTTCCATGCGGGACGACCCTATGAAGACGGCCGGACGGAGTCAATGACTTTCCGTCCGGCCGTATATTCATGCATGACGTCGAACTACCGGGCGAGCTCTTCCTTCAGCGCCTGGAGGAAGGCGTCGACGTCGTCCTCCGTGGTGTCGAAGGCGCACATCCAGCGCACGTCGCCGGCGGCCTCGTCCCAGAAGTAGAATCGGAAGCGTTCCTGCAGACGCCTGGTGACGTCGTGCGACAGCCGGGCGAAGACCGCGTTGGCCTGCACCGGGTAGAGGATCTCCACCCCGTCGACCTCGCGCACCCCGGCCGCGAGACGCCGCGCCATCGCGTTCGCGTGCCGGGCGTTGCGCAGCCACAGGTCCTTCGCGAGGAGCGCCTCCAGCTGCACCGAGACGAAGCGCATCTTCGAGGCGAGCTGCATGGACAGCTTGCGCAGGTGCTTCATGTGGCTGACCGCATCGGGGTTGAGCACGACGACGGCCTCGCCGAAGAGCATGCCGTTCTTCGTGCCTCCGTACGAGATCACGTCCACGCCCACGGCGTTGGTGAAGGCGCGCATCGGCACGTCGAGGGAGGCGGCCGCGTTGGCGATCCGCGCCCCGTCGAGATGCACCTTCATGCCCTTGGAGTGGGCGTGCTCGACGATCGCCCGGATCTCCTCGACCGTGTAGACCGTGCCCAGCTCGGTGTTCTGGGTGATCGAGACGACCTGCGGCATCGCGCGGTGCTCGTCCTCCCAGCCCCATGCCTGCCGGTCGATCAGCTCGGGCGTGAGCTTGCCGTCCGGGGTCGGCACGGTGAGCAGCTTGAGGCCGCCCATCCGCTCCGGCGCGCCGCCCTCGTCCACGTTGATGTGGGCGGACTCGGCGCAGATCACGGCGCCCCAGCGGTCGGTGAGCGCCTGGAGGGCGGTCACGTTCGCGCCGGTGCCGTTGAAGACCGGGAACGCCTCGGCCGTGGGGCCGAAGTGGCTGTGCATGATCCGCTGGAGGTGGTCGGTGTACGCGTCCTCGCCGTAGGCGACCTGATGGCCGTCGTTGGCGAGGGCGAGTGCGGCGAGCACCTCCGGGTGGGCGCCGGCGTAGTTGTCGCTGGCGAAGCCCCGGACCGACGGGTCGTGGTGACGACGTGCGTCGGTCCTGGGGCCGAGGGCCGCTGTCACGGCTTGGGGGTCAGCCACAGACGCTGTCCATTCACTTCCTGGGCGGGCTTGTCCCACAGACCGGCGATCTCGTCGGCCAGATCCTTGACGTCGGTGAAGCCCGCGAACTTCGCGCTGGGGCGCTCGGCGCGCATGGCGTCGTGCACCAGCGCCTTGATCACCAGGATCGCAGCCGCCGCCTGCGGGCCTTCGTCGCCCCCCAGCTTGCGGAAGGAGTCGGCCATGGCGAGCGTCCACGCCTCGGCGGCCGCCTTGCCGGCGTTGTACGCGGCGTTGTTGGCGAGCGGCTTGTGGGCGCCGACCTGGCTGACCAGGGCGTAGCGGCCACGGCCGCCGCTGCGCAGCAGTCCGTCGTGGAAGGCGAGCGAGGTGTGCTGGACCGTGCGGATCAGGAGCTTCTCCAGGAAGTCCCAGTCCCCGAGGTCGGACTCGGTGAAGGACGGGGCTCCGCGCCAGCCGCCGACGAGGTGGACCACGCCGTCGATCCGGCCGAATTCCTTCTCGGTCTTCGCGGCCCAGTCACGCGTGGCGGCGAGGTCGAGGAGGTCGACGGTGTCCCCGATGACCTTGGCCCCGCCGTGGGCGTAGCGGGCGGCGTCGACGGCCTCGGCGAGGCGTGCCGGGTCCGCGTCGGAGCCGACGACGGTGGCGCCGGCCTCGGCGAGGCGGATCAGGGTCGCGCGGCCCGCGGGACCGGCCGCGCCGGCGACCGCGATGACGGCGCCGTCCAGCGGCCCGCCGTTTCCGTTGGCGTTCATGGGCGACGCCTCCTCCGTGTGCTCCGTCGACTCGCTCACGCGGCGACCCGCCCAGAGACGTCGGCGGCGGTGATCCCCTTGGTGTCGGCGATCACGCCCTTCAGCTTCTTGGCGAGGGCCTCAAAGAACATGCTGAGCGGAAACTCGTCCGGAAGCACGTCGTCGACCAGCTTGCGCGGCGGGAGGGAGAGGTCCAGGGCGTCGGGACCCTTGGCCCACTTCGATCCCGGGTGCGGGGCGAGGTAGGTGGAGACGAGCTCGTACGCCTTGAACCAGTGGACGAGCTTGGGCCGGTCGATTCCCTCGCGGTAGAGGGTCTCGATCTCGGCGCAGAGCTGGTTGGTGACCTGCGGGGCGCGCTGCCAGTCGATCTTGAGGGTGTTGTCCGTCCAGCGGACCACGTCGTGCTTGTGGAGGTACGCGAAGAGGAGCTGGCCGCCGAGACCGTCGTAGTTGCGGACGCGGTCGCCGGAGAGCGGGAAGCGGAACATCCGGTCGAAGAGGACGGCGTACTGCACGTCACGGCCGTGCGGGTTGCCCTCGGACTCCAGCTTCACGGCCTCCTTGAAGGCGGTGAGGTCGCAGCGGAGCTCCTCCAGGCCGTACATCCAGAACGGCTGGCGCTGCTTGATCATGAAGGGGTCGAAGGGCAGGTCGCCGTGGCTGTGGGTGCGGTCGTGGACCATGTCCCAGAGCACGAACGCCTGCTCGCAGCGGGTCTGGTCCTCGACCATCGCGGCGATGTCCTCGGGCAGCTTGATGCCCAGGGTGTCGACGGCGGCCTCGGTGACCTTGCGGAAGCGGGCGGCCTCGCGGTCGCAGAAGATGCCGCCCCAGCTGAAGCGCTCGGGCGCCTCGCGGACGGCGATCGTCTCGGGGAAGAGGACGGCCGAGTTGGTGTCGTACCCGGCGGTGAAGTCCTCGAAGGTGATGCCGCAGAAGAGCGGGTTGTCGTAGCGGGTGCGCTCCAGCTCGGAGAGCCACTCCGGCCAGACCATGCGCAGCACGACGGCCTCGAAGTTGCGGTCCGGGTTGCCGTTCTGCGTGTACATCGGGAAGAGCACGAGGTGCTGGAGCCCGTCGACGCGGTCGGCGGCCGGCTGGAAGGCCAGCAGCGAGTCCAGGAAGTCCGGGACCTCGAAGCCGCCCTCGGCCCACTTGCGCAGGTCGGAGACGAGCGCGCGGTGGTAGGCGCCGTCGTGCGGGACCAGCGGGGAGAGCAGCTCCACCGCGGCGACGACGCGGCCGACGGTCAGCTCGACGAGGGAGCGCGCGGGCGCGCCCTCGCCGTCGAGGTCGACGGAGCCGTCGGCGCGCTGCCAGGCCCTGATCTCCTCCACGGCATTCTTGAGCTCGGGCCAGGCAGGGTGGTCGATCACCCGGGCGTCGGCGGCTATGCCCCCACCGGTCACGTCCTGCACAAGAATTTCCGTCATTCCTCTTCCTCCACAGGAGAACCTCGCGTCAAGCCACCGTAACCATTCACGGTTCTTCACCACAAGGGGAGCAAGAGAAATTATCCTGCCGGACCCCCCTGCCGACGGAAGTTTTTCCTGTCAGGCAGGGAGGAGGCCACGCTTCCGCCGCAGGGATCAGTCCAGTGGCTTGATCAGCAGCTCGAACTCCAGGTCGTCACGCTGCGGCACGCCGAAGCGCTCGTCGCCGTACGGGAACGGGGTCATCCGGCCGGTGCGCCGGTAGCCGCGCCGCTCGTACCAGGCGATGAGCTCCTCGCGTACGGAGATCACCGTCATGTGCATCTCGCGGACGTCCCACAGCTCGCGCACCCGGCGCTCGGCCTCCGCGATGATCTGCTTGCCCAGACCGCCGCCCTGGAGCTCGGGGCGGACCGCGAACATGCCGAAGTACGCGGCCTCGCCGCGGTGCTCCAGCTGGCAGCAGGCGACGACGCCCCCGTCGCGCTCCACGACCAGCAGCCGGCTGCCGGGGGTGGTGATGACGGCGGCCACGCCGTCGGGGTCGGTCCGCTGCCCCTGGAGGATGTCCGCCTCCGTGGTCCAGCCGCCGCGGCTGGCGTCACCCCGGTAGGCCGACTCGACGAGCGGGACGAGCGCGGGAACGTCGTCCAGGACCGCCTCTCGATAGCTGATCCGGCCGGACTCCTGGGACGTGGCGGTCTCCATGTGAGCGGGACTCCCCTCGGGCGCTGACGCCTGTGCGCTGACGATCGCCGTGCGCGATCGTCCCGAGCCTAACGCGCGCGCCCTTCACTCCCCCTCGTACATCCGTGCGCGCCCGTGCGCCCGCGTGCCGGTCCCGGTGGGCGGGCATCCTCCCCGGACGGGACGGCGTCGAGGGGGAGGTGTTCCGTGCACGGACCGGCCTTGTCCGGGTGGCTGCTGGTCGCGCTCTGCGCGGCGACCGGCCTGTCCTGTCTGCTCCGGATGCGGGCGTCCGCCGGGGAGGAGCGGCGGGCCGCGCGCGGCGAGGCGGTCATGGGCTTCGGGATGGCCGCCATGGCCGTGCCCGCGGCCGTCCTCCCGCCACCCGGCTGGAGCTGGGCGGTCTACGCGGCGGTCTTCGGCGGCGCGACCCTGCACGGCCTCCTGCCGCTCCGCCGCGGCGGCCACCATCTGCACCACGTGATCGGCTCGCTCGCCATGCTCTACATGGCGGTGGCGATGGCTGCCCCCGGCGCGCCGGGGGCGCACGCGGCGCACGCGGCCGTGACGGGACCGGCCGGCGGCATACCCGTCCTGACGGGCGCCCTGCTCCTCTACTACGCGGCCTACGTGCTGCGCGCGGGAACCCGGCTCGTCCCGGGAGCGGCCGTCGGCGGCGTTCCGGTCCGGGCATGGGCGGCGCGGCCGGAGTTCACGCTCGCCTGCCGGCTCGCGATGGCCCTCGCGACCCTGGCCATGCTCGTCACGCTCTGACCGCAAACGCCCCTGAGGGCCGGGCACGTCGGGGCGTACCCCCAACGAAACCGTGGCGTACGTCACTTGCCCCGCCAGGCCATACCCCCGGCCGTACCGCACTCATAGGCTGACGGCATGTGGGTCTCCCTCGCACTGCTCCTGCTCGGCGTCCTGACCGCCCTGGCGGCCCCTCGGCTGCTCTCGCGGGCCGACTGGGCGGAGCGAGAACCCGTGGTGGCCCTGTGGGTGTGGCAGTGCGTGGTGGCGGCCGTACTCCTCAGTTTCGCCCTCTCCATGACGCTCAGCGCCTCCACCGCCTGGCAGGCCGTCCGGGGCCGGCTCTTCGCCCCCGCGCCGCGCGCGGTGGTCGACGCGTACGAACTCGGCACCACCGGGCCCTGGTCCGGCGTCCTCGCCGTCGCCCTGGCGGCCGGCGGGGCGTGGTCCGGCGCGATGCTGGGCCGGGAGATCGGCCGGGCCCGCGCGCGGCGCCGGCAGCGCCGCTGCGACCTCCTCGTCCGCTCCCCGCTGCTGCCCGGCGAGGAGCCGGGCAGCGAACGGCTCGTGGTCCTGGAGGGCGAACGGGCCGACGTCTGGTGGCTGCCGGGCACCACGCCCCGGCTGGTCATCACCACCGCGGCGCTGCGGCGGCTGAAGGGGCGGCAGCTCGACGCGGTCCTCGCCCACGAACAGGGCCACGCGCGGGCCCGGCACGACTGGCTGCTGCACTGCTCGGCCGCGCTCGCCGAGGGGTTTCCCGGGATCCCGGTCTTCACCTCCTTCCGCGAGGAGATGCACCGGCTGGTCGAACTGGCCGCCGACGACGTCGCCTCGCGCCGCTTCGGCCGCCTGACCATCGCGCTCGCCCTCGTCGAACTCAACGAGGACCGCGGGGTGTTCGGCCCCGGACCCGGCCCGGACGGCGATCTGCCGCAGCGCGTGAACCGGCTGCTGACGGCCGCGCCCCGGCTCACCGCCGGACGCCGCCTGCGCCTCACCGCCGCCGCCTCCCTGGTCCCCGTCGTCCCGGTGCTCGTCGCGTTCGTGCCGGCGCTCAGCGCGCTGGGCTAGGGGATGTCGTGTCGATCGGGCCGGGCTCGCGACGGCCGGCACCGCGTCTGATCGACGGGACGCTCCCCGGCGACCTGACCGCCGCGGGTTCCCTCGGGCCTTCCGGGCACGCCCCACGCGCCTGCGGAGGCACTCCGGACGGCGTTCGACCCCACGGCTCCGCGTCCGGGCGGCCGTTCCGCGGCGCGCGGGGCGTGCGCGGAGGGTCCGTGGAGCCGGTCCGTCGGGCAGGATCGGCGCATGCGCACCTCCGCCGTGGTCTCCGGCGCCCTGTCCGTCCTGCTGCTCGCCCTCGTCGCGACGGAGTGGCCACCGCTGCTCGCGTTCGACCGGTCGGTCGCCACCACGCTGCACCGAAGCGCCCTCGCCCACCCGGGGTTCACCCACCTCAACCGGGTGCTCACCGACTGGGTGTGGGACCCGTGGACGATGCGCGCGGTGGCCGCCGCCACCGTGGTCCTGCTCTGCTCCCGGCGCGCGTTCCGGCTCGCCCTGTGGGTGGCGGTCACGACCCTGGTGGCCGTCGGCCTCCAGCAGGGGATGAAGGCGCTGGTGGGCCGCGAGCGGCCGGAGTGGACCGTCCCGGTCGACTCGGCACGCTACGCCGCCTTCCCGTCCGGGCACGCGATGGCGGCGACGGTGACCTGCGGACTGGTCCTCTGGGTGCTGGCGCTCCACTGGCGGGCCGAGTGGCGCGGCTGGGGCGTCATCGCGGGCGCCGCGGTCGTCTCGGTCCTCGGCGTCGGATGGACGCGGGTCTACCTGGGGGTGCACTGGCCCTCGGACGTCGTCGAGGGATGGCTCCTCGGCTGGTGCTGCGTGGCCGCGGCCGTCCTCACGTACCGGTGGAGCGAGACCCGGACGACGCGGGCCGCGGCGGGGAACGGGCCGTCCGGCGGCGGTGCGCCCGGAAGGGCCACCGGCGGCAGCAGGCCGCCCGGCGAGGACCCGCCCGGCGGCCCGGCGGACGGGCTCGGAACGGAGGGGAGGAAATGATGCCGCCTGTTCTGGACGATCCCCCGTGTCGCCCAGAACAGACGGCATGCCCGACAGCCCACCACACAGGCGGGCCGACCGGCTGCGCCGAGTATATTGGCTGGCAGCCAGTCAACGCAGGAGCCCAGCATGTCCCCGCGTAGCCCATCGGTCAATGAAGAGCTCAGACGACGGTCCCGGGAGCGCATTCTGCAGGCCACGGTGGACCTGGTCGGCACGAAGGGCTACGAGGCGACCACGCTCGGCGACATAGCGGAGCGGGCCGGCACGGCGCGCGGCCTCATCTCGTACTACTTCCCGGGCAAGCGCGAGCTGCTGCAGGCGGCGGTGCACCGGCTGATGCACCTCACGCTGGAGGCGGGGCTCGAACGCGAGCCGCGCACGGAGGACGGGCGCGAGCGGCTGGCCCGCGCGATCGACGCGATCCTGGGCCTGGCGGCGACGCGGCCGACGCTGATGCGGACCCACATGGCGGGCATCCTGCAGGCCGACGGGTTCGTGCAGTGCCAGGAGCAGCAGCGCCTCGCGTTCCTGCTGCGGGACACGGTCACGCGGTACGGCTCGCCGGACGTCGACACGGACTATCCGCTGCTGCGCGCGCTGCTGATGGGCGCCGTGGTGGCGGTGCTTCTGCCGGGGGCCCCGATGCCCCTGGCGCGGCTGCGGGCGGAGCTGTTCCACCGGTACGGGCTGGACTGGGAGATGGGTGTGCCGCCGGACGGAGGTCCGCCCGGCGGCACGCCGGCGCTCGGGCCGTCAGCGGGCCCTCACGGTCCGGGTCAGTCGAAGTAGTCCGGCTGGGTCTGGACGTTGAGCTCGTCCAGCCGGATGCGCTTCGCGGGGTCGGTTCGACGGTCGGAGATCTTGAGGACGTCGAAGCCCTTGGCGATGTCGTTGGAGTAGATGTAGCCGTTGTAGTAGTACGCGGACCACGAGCCGCCGGTGGCGAGGGTGGTCGCGGAGACCGGGCCGCGCTCGAAGTAGGCGATCTCCGTCGGGCGGGAGGAGTCGGTGAAGTCCCAGACGGAGACACCGCCCTGGTACCACGCCTGGACCATGATGTCCTTGCCCTTGACCGGGATCAGCGAGCCGTTGTGGGCGACGCAGTTCTCGGTGTCGGCCTGGTGGCGCGGGATCTTGAAGTAGCTGCGGAAGACGAGCTTGCGGTGCTTGCCCTTGCCGACGATGTCGTAGATGCCGTCGGCACCGCGGTTCGGGCCGACCACGGCGTTGCAGGTGGCCGCGCCGCCGCCGCCGAGCTCGTCGGTGAAGACGACCTTGTTCGCCTTCTGGTTGAAGGTCGCGGAGTGCCAGAACGCGAAGTTCACATTGTCCTGGACCCGGTCGATCACGCGCGGGTGCTCGGGGTCCTCGATGTCGAAGAGGATGCCGTCACCCATGCACGCGCCGGCCGCGAGGTCCTTCTCCGGGAGCACGGTGATGTCGTGGCAGCCGGTGGTCTTGGAGACACCCGGGTTGGTGGGCGCGCCCGGGTTTCCGCCGCCGTCCGGGCCCTCGCCCGGGAAGAGGACGGGGAAGTCGACGACCGCGGCCTTCTCCGGCGCCTTGCGGGGCACCTTGATGACCGAGATGCCGTCGTGCGGGGGCTGGCAGTCGGGGAACGCGACGTTGGGCGAGTACGAGGAGACGTAGATGTACACGTCCTTGCGCTTCGGCAGGATCGTGTGGGTGTGCGAACCGCAGGCGGTCTCGACGGCGGCGACGTACTTCGGGTTGGTGATGTCGCTGATGTCGAAGATCTTCATGCCCTCCCAGGATTCCTTCACCGAGGCGGGCTGCGTGGTGCTGGCGCAGGAGTTGTCGCTTCGGGAGGAGTCCGTGGAGAGGAAGAGCAGGTCCCCGGAGACGGAGATGTCGTTCTGGGAGCCCGGGCAGAGGACCTGGGCGACGGTCTTCGGGGCCTTCGGGTTGCTGATGTCGAAGATCCGGAAGCCGTCGTAGTTGCCGGCGAAGGCGTACTTGCCCTGGAACGCGAGGTCCGAGTTGATGCCCTGGAGGGCGTCCTTCGGGATGTTGACGAGGTGCTCGATGTTCTTGCTGTGGACGATCTCGTCCACGCCGGGTATCTCGCCGCTCCGGATGGCGGAGCGCGCCTCGGCCGCCTGCTCGGCGGAGACCTTGCCCTGCGCGGGCGCGTCACCGGGGTCGGGCGTGGCGGCCGCGGGGCCTGCCACGAGCATGGCGGCGAGCAGTCCGGCGGCGGCCGATGCCACGCCCAGGCGTCTGATCCGTGCACGCGGGTCACGCGTGCCGTGCGTCGTACGCGGGGTACGCAACGAAGTCACTCCGTCCTCCCTGGTATCCGTTCAGTCCTGAACGGGTGTTGGACCCCGGCAGTATCTTCCTTGCCGTGCACATCTCAACAGATGGCAACACAGACGTAATGAAGGATTTTGATCGACCACCCCGAGAAAAGTGCTAGGAACGGTCCTTGTCCCCGTAAGAACACCTGGAGGTCGCGTTGTTGATCCGTCGTCAGCGTGCTGCCGTCGCCGCACTCGTGTCCGCCGTCGCCGTACTCGCCCTGGCCGCCTGCGAGTCGGGGCCGGACCAGGCCGCGCCGCAGGCCGCGGGGTCGACCGCGAACACGGTGGTGGCGCCCGGGAAGCCCGGGGAACCGGCCCGGCGGATATCCCCGGAGGAGGCCGCCCGCCTCCTTCCGGACGAGAGCCCGAACAGCGCCGACTTCCGCTATGTACAGATGATGCTCGTCCACCACCGCCAGGCCCTGACCATGACGGCCCTCGTCCCGCAGCGGGCGAGTTCGCCGCAGGTCAAGAAGGTGGCCGAGCGGATCTCGGCTGCCCAGCAGCCGGAGATCGGCGCGATGGAAGGTTGGCTGAAAAACAACGGCGGTCCGCGGGAGCAGAGCGGCCACGACCATCACACGATGCCCGGCATGGCCTCCGAGGCCCAGCTGAAGGAGCTGGCGAACGCGAAGGGCAAGGCTTTCGACGCGCTCTTCCTGAAGCTCATGATCACGCACCACCAGGGCGCCGTGACGATGGCGGCGGAGGCTCTGGGCGAGGGGAACAACACCCTCGTGGAGGAGATGGCCAACGACGTGATCGCGCAGCAGACCTCGGAGATCAACCGGATGCGGTCGCTGTAGCAGCCGTCGGGGCGGGGTCGCGGGGGGCGAGCGGTCCGGAGGTCAGGACGCCCCGGCCCCGCCCCCGCTCCCGCCGTCGCGGGCCGCCTGGGCGCCGGCCGCCGCCAGGACGGCGTCCAGGAGGCCGGGGAACAGGGCGTCGAGGTCGTCCCCGCGCAGGGCGTTGAGCTTGGCCGTGCCGCGGTACATCTGGCGGATCACGCCGCTCTCGCGCAGCACCCGGAAGTGGTGCGTCGTCGTCGACTTGGTGACCGGGAGGTCGAAGTACGAGCAGCTCAACTCCGCCCCCTCGCGCGCCATGTCACGCACGATCAGCAGGCGCACCGGGTCCGCGAGCGCGTGCAGCACGGCCTCCAGGCGGATCTCGTCGCGCGTGGGGTGCTCCAGGGCGCGGGCGCTGGTGGTGGTGGTCGTCATCGCGGCGGCTCCACTTCATCCGGGTGCGCCCATTGTACGAGAACCCTCGTAGTTTGACAGGTGCCGTACTACGATGAGTATCGTACGAGTGTCGTCGAGGCACCCCGAAACGGAGTCCGTCATGAGCGTCGCCCTGTTCGAGCCCTACACCCTGCGTTCCCTGACCGTGCCCAACCGGGTCTGGATGGCGCCCATGTGCCAGTACTCCGCGGACACGACCGGGCCCCTCGCGGGTGTCGCCGGCGACTGGCACTTCGCCCATTACGCCGCCCGTGCCACCGGCGGCGCCGGGCTCGTCCTCGTCGAGGCGACCGCCGTCTCACCCGAGGGCCGGATCAGCCCGGCGGACCTGGGGCTGTGGAACGACGCCCAGACCGAGGGCCTGCGGCGGATCGCCGGCTTCCTCAAGGAGCACGGCACCGTCCCCGGCATCCAGATCGGCCACGCCGGCCGCAAGGCGTCCACCGACCGCCCGTGGGAGGGCCGCGGCCCCGTCGCACCGGGCGGTCCCGGCTGGCAGCCCGTCGGCCCCAGCCCGGTGGCGTTCGCCGAGGGCTACCCGGTGCCGACCGAGCTGACGGCGGAGGGCATCCGGGAGATCACCGCCCAATTCGCCGACGCGGCCCGCCGGGCCCTCGACGCGGGCTTCGAGGTCGTCGAGGTGCACGGCGCCCACGGCTACCTCATCGGCGAGTTCCTCTCCCCGCACAGCAACCGCCGCACGGACGAGTACGGCGGCCCCTTCGAGAACCGGACCCGGCTCGCCCTGGAGGTCGTCGACGCCGTGCGGGCCGTGTGGCCCGAGGAGCTGCCCGTCTTCTTCCGCATCTCCGCCACCGACTGGCTGGAGGAGGAAGGCTGGACGGTCGACGAGACCGTGCGCTTCGCCGCGCTGCTGCGCGACCACGGCGTGGACCTCCTCGACGTCTCCAGCGGCGGCAACGGCGGACCGGCCCGGATCCCGGTGGGCCCCGGCTACCAGGTGCCCTTCGCCGCGCGCGTCAAGGCGGAGACCGGGCTTCCGGTGGCCGCCGTCGGCCTCATCACCGAGAGCGGGCAGGCGGAGAGGATCCTCGCCGACGGCGAGGCCGACGCGGTCCTGCTCGGCCGGGAGCTGCTGCGCGACGCCTCCTGGCCCCGCCGCGCCGCCCGCGAACTGGGCGCCCGGACCCACGCGCCCTCTCCCTACGCCTGGGCCATCTGACCCGGACGGGACGCGGTCCGGACCGCCGGCCGCCTGCGCGCGGCAGGCGTCCGCACCCTCCGTGACCGGGGGCGGGTGTGTCCGGGGGCCGTTGTCAGTGGGCGGGTGCAGACTGGCCCCTATCCGCGACAACGGCGTCCTGGAGGTGGCAGACATGCCCGACGTACTCCTCACCGTAGGCACCCGCAAGGGGCTCTTCATCGGCCGCAGGCACGACGGACGATGGGAGTTCGACGATCCCGGCTTCCCCGCCCAGGCGGTCTACTCGGTCGCCATCGACACCCGGCGGCCCACCCCGCGCCTGCTCGTGGGCGGCGACAGCTCCCACTGGGGGCCGTCCGTCTTCCACTCCGACGACCTCGGCAAGACCTGGACGGAGCCGGCCCGGCCCGCCGTGAAGTTCCCCGAGGACACCGGCGCCTCCCTGGAGCGCGTCTGGCAGCTCCACCCGGCCCCCGACCACTCCCCCGACGTCGTCTACGCGGGAACCGAACCCGCCGCGCTCTTCCGGTCGGCGGACCGCGGGGAGTCCTTCGAGCTCGTCCGGCCGCTGTGGGAGCACCCGACCCGCTCCCGGTGGGTGCCCGGCGGGGGCGGCGAGGCCGTCCACACCGTCGTCACCGACCCCCGCGACCCGGACGCGCTGACGGTCGCCGTCTCCACCGCCGGCGTCTTCCGCTCCCACGACGGCGGGGCCGCCTGGGAGCCCTCCAACCACGGCGTGTCCGCCGTCTTCCTGCCCGACCCGAACCCCGAGTTCGGGCAGTGCGTCCACAAGATCGCCCAGGACGCCGCCGACCGCGACCGGCTCTACCTCCAGAACCACTGGGGCGTCTTCCGCAGCGACGACGCGGGCGGCAGCTGGTCCGACATCGGCACCGGCCTCCCCTCCGACTTCGGCTTCGCCGTCGCCGCGCACCCCCACCGTGCCGACACCGCCTACGTCTTCCCCATCACCGCCGACTCCGACCGCGTCCCCGCCGACCACCGCTGCCGCGTCTACCGCACCACCGACGCGGGAGCCACCTGGGAACCCCTCACCCGCGGCCTCCCCGAGGGCGACCACTACGGCACCGTGCTCCGCGACGCCCTCTGCACGGACGACGCGGACCCCGCGGGCGTCTACTTCGGCAACCGCAACGGCGAGGTGTACGCGAGCGACGACGACGGCGACACCTGGCGGCAGCTCGCCGAACACCTCCCGGACGTCCTGTGCGTGCGGGCGGCGGTGATCTGAGCGGAGCTCCCCGCGGACGGATCCCGCTCTCGGCGCGAGCGGTTCAGCGGCACAGCTCAATGACGGTGGTCCCGAAGTCGGGGAACTCCCGCGCGGCCGCCGCGATGACCGCCGGTGCCGACGCCCGGCGGTCCGGGGCGTACCGCAGGACGACGGCCGTCAGGTCCTCGTGCGGCCGGGAGTCGGCGTCGGTGACGGGTCCGTAGGGGGAAGCCGCCTCGCAGGGGCCGAGACCGTCGGCGAGGAGCCGGAGGAAGGCGGCGAGGTCCGGGGCGACGACCGCCGCCTCGCCTTCGTTGCCGAGGAAGACGACCGGCTGTTTCCTGCGCACACGGTGGCGACCGTCAGGGCAGGCGCCAGTCGACGGGCTCGGCGCCCTGTTCCAGGAGGAGTTGGTTGGCCCGGCTGAAGGGGCGGGAGCCGAAGAAGCCGCGGTCGGCGGACATCGGGGAGGGGTGGACCGACTCGACCGCGGGAAGATCGCCCAGGAGCGGGCGGGCCCGGCGGGCGTCGCTGCCCCAGAGGATCGAGACGAGGGGCTTGCCGCGGGCCGCGAGGGCGCGGATGGCCTGCTCGGTCACCTCTTCCCAGCCCTTGCCCCGGTGGGCGGCGGGCTTGCGCGGGGCCGTGGTCAGCGCCCTGTTGAGGAGGAGGACTCCCTGGCGGGTCCAGGGGGTCAGGTCGCCGTTCGAGGGGCGGGGCAGACCCAGGTCGGTGTGCAGCTCCCGGAAGATGTTCTCCAGGCTGCCGGGGAGCGAGCGGACCTCGGGGGCCACCGAGAAGCTCAGCCCCATCGCCATGCCCGGTGTCGGATAGGGGTCCTGACCCACGATCAGGACCCGCACCTCGTCGAAGGGCTGCTGGAAGGCCCGCAGTACGTTCTGCCCGGACGGCAGGTACGTACGGCCCGCGGCGATCTCCGCCCGCAGGAAGTCGCCCATCGCCGCCACACGGCCCGCCACGGGGCCCAGGGCCTCCGCCCAGCCGGGCTCCACCAGTTCGTTCAAGGGTCGCGCTGTCACGGTCCGTCACTCTACCGGCCTACAGTGACAACGGGTCCGGATCACCGAGGAGGTCGGGAAGTCGGCACTGCCCACCCGCGGACCGGGCGGCACTCCGGACACGGCCGGGACACCCCCTAGACTCCGTGCACTCCCGACCCTTCGGCAGTGAGGACGGTGCACCGTGGATTCCGTGGACGAACACGCCGAGGGCCTGGTGGTGGGTGTCGACTCCGGCGGTTCGGGGCTCCGGATCGCGCTGGCCGACGCGACGGGCGGCGCGGTGCTCGGCACCGTCGCCTCGCGCGAGCCCGTGCGGACCGGGCCCGGCGGGATCTCCGCCGCGCACTTCCTGGAGCAGGTCCTGCCGGCCGTGCGGGAGCTCCTGGCGCCGCACGGAACGCGCCCGGTGCTCGCCGTGGCCGTCGGAGCCGCGGGCATGGCGACGCTGGGCGAGGAGCTGCGGGCCGAGCTGCCGGGGGCGTTCGCCGGGGCGTGGGGGGTGCGGCGGCTCGCGTTGGCGGCGGACGCCGTCACCGCGTACGCCGGGGCGCTCGGGCAGCATCCCGGCGCGGTCGTCGCGGGCGGGACGGGGATGATCGCGCTCGGCACGGATCTGGCGTCCTGGCGGCGGGCCGACGGCTGGGGCCATCTCCTCGGCGACTGCGGCAGCGGCGCCTGGATCGGCCGGGCCGGCCTGGAGGCGGCGATGCGCGCCCACGACGGGCGGCGGGGCGGCTCCGAGGCTCTGCTGGCCCGGGCGGAGAAGCTCTTCGGGCCCGCGGCGGGGCTGCCGGGCGCGCTCTACCCGCGGACGGACCGGCCCGCCGTGCTCGCGTCGTTCGCCCCCGAGGTGGGACGGTGCGCGGCGGACGACCCGGTGGCCGCCGGGATCCTCGGACGGGCCGCACGGCACGTCGCCGAGGCCGCCGAGGCCGTGTGTCCGGACGGACCGGACGCCCGGGTGGCGCTGACCGGCGGCCTCTTCAGGCTCGGCGACCCCTTGCTCGTCCCGCTGCGGGCCGCGCTCGCGGAGCTGGTCCCGCACGCCCGTACGGTGACCGCCGCGGGGGACCCGCTCGCCGGGGCCGTCGCCCTCGCCGCGGGGCTCGCCGGCGGCACGCTGCGGCTGCCGGAGGATCCCGCGCTGCTCCGCCTGTTCGGCGGCGAACCGGCGTAGGCGAGGCCCGGTGGCGCGCGGCGCGGCCGCGTCGGCCCGGGGCATCCGCCCAGGTGGGGACCGGTATGAGGGTGCGGAGCGGCTGGGAAAGGACGACCTGACCGGACATACAGGGGCAGAAGGCGCGCGACGGCACCTCAGCCGACGGCGCCGCGGACGAAACCAGTAGCATGCGGCGCCATGAGCTCCCCCACTGGGCCTGCTTCCGGCCTGCCTGTACGAATGCCTCGACCCCGCCAGTCCGGGCGGCACCGTCGCCCCGAACCCGCGGCGGCGCCCGAGGGCGCTCCCGCACTGGTTCTGGCCGTTCCCGGCGCGCCTTCCGCCGCCATACGCTCGCTGGCCGAAGAGGTCGTGAGCATCGCCCGTTCCGAGCTGCCCGGTCTGGAGGCCGTGATCGGCTTCCTCGACGGCGACGACGTCGAGTACCCCTCGCTGGCCTCCGTGCTGACGTCGGTCGACGCCCTGCGCACCCAGCGGTACGAGCTGGCCGTGGCCGCCGGCCGCGAGGTCGCCGCCCCCGCGGGTCCCGCCGCGGTCGTGGTCCCGCTCCTCGCGGGCCCGGACAGCGCCCACATGCGCCTGGTGCGCCAGGCCGTCATGGACGGCGGCAACACCGCCGAGCTGACCGACGTCCTCGGCCCCCACCCGCTGCTCGCCGAGGCGCTCCACGTGCGCCTCTCCGAAGCGGGTCTGGCGCGCGCCGACCGCGCCCGGCTGTTCACGGTCGCCACGGCTGCCGACGGCATCATCCTGGCCACGGTCGGCGGCGAGGAGGCCGTGCAGGCCGCCGGGATCACCGGCATGCTGCTCGCCGCGCGCCTCGCCGTGCCGGTGATGGCCGCCGCGCTGGACCAGGAGGGCTCGATCGCCTCCATCGCCGACCAGCTGCGCGCCGCCGGCGCCGAGCAGCTGGCCCTCGCGCCGCACCTGATCGGCCCGGAGCTGGCCGACGGCCTTCTCGACGTGGCGTCGAAGGAGGCCGGGTGCGCCGCCGCCGAACCGCTGGGCGCCTACCCGGCCATCGGCAAGCTCGTGCTCTCGCAGTACACGGCCGCGCTCGGCATCCCGACGCAGCAGGCGCAGGGCCCGTCGCTCTAGACGCCCCTCGACGCGCCTGTCGCGTCGCGCGTGGAAAGGGCCCGCACCGGACAGCCGGTGCGGGCCCTTCCGCGTGTCCGGCCGCCGCCGGTGGTCCGGTCGGGACCGCGCCGCCGCCTCCGGTGGCCCCGTCGGGGCCGGTGGTCCCGTCCGGAAGGTCCCGCCACCCCCCGCGGTGCCGACCCGGTCAGCCGAAGACGACGCAGGAGGCCGCGGGCGCCTCGACCGATCCGGCGCGGGCGGGGACGCCGCTCTCGGGGTCGAGGGTGAACCAGGTGACGTCGCCGGAGCGCTCGTTCGCCGCGTAGAGGTGCCGTCCGGACGGGGCGAGGGCGAGGTCGCGCGGCCAGGTGCCGCCGCAGGGCACGGTGGTGGCCAGCGCGGCGGAGGCGCCGTCCGCGTCGAGGGCGAGCACGGCGAGGGTGTCGTCGCCGCGGACCGCGACCCACAGGAAGCGCCCGTCGGGGGCGACGACGACCTCGGAGGGGTAGCTCGGCCCGGCGGCGCCCTCGGGGACCACGGCCGTCTCGCCGAGCGGTTCGAGCACGCCGTCCGCGGCGTCCCAGCGGCAGACGGTGAGGGTGGGCTCCAGCTCGTTCAGCACATAGGCGTGCGTGCCCGCCGGGTGGAACGCGAGATGGCGGGGGCCGGTGCCGGGGCGCAGCCGCGTCTCGCCGTGCAGGGTGAGCGCGCCGCTCACGGGGTCGAGGGCGCAGATCCGGACGGAGTCGGTGCCGAGGTCGACGCTGACGACCCAGCGGCCGCTGGGGTCGGGGAGCACCTGGTGGGCGTGCGGGCCGCGCTGGCGGTCGGCGACGGGGCCGCTGCCCTCGTGCGTCAGGACCGCCGCGGCGGCGCGCGCGGTGCCGTCCTCGGCCAGCGGCAGGGCGGTGACGCTGCCGGAGGTGTAGTTGGCGGTGAGGAGGTGGCCGCCGGCGAGCGCCAGGTGCGTGGGGGCCGCGCCGCCGACGGGGACGGGCGAGCCGAGCGGCAGGGGTACGGGGCCGGTGACGTCGAAGGCGGCCACCGCCCCGTCCCGGGTCTCGGAGACGGCGTGCAGCACGGGCCCGGCCAGGGCGAGGAACGAGGGGTCGGGAACGGCGTCGCTCGCCCCGGTCACGGTCAGCGCGCCGGTCTCCTCGTCCACATCGGCGGCGAGCACACCGCGCCCGCCGCCGGACGTGAACGAGCCGATGTAGGCCCGCGTCCCGCCCCGTACCGCCTCCGTGCCGCTGCCGCCCATGGCGCCTCCCCTGTGCCGGGGCCGGTCGCGCGCGACCGGCCCTCGTCGTCGTCCGTCGGGGCGACGGTAGCAGGCGGTCTAGACCAAAGCGGGTGGGGTGGGCGGGGCTTGCGGGGCCGGGCCGGTCGGTGGGCCCCAGGGGGTGTCCTGTCGAGCCCGGCATGATCGGCAAGACACCTCCCGGCCCCCGGAGACGACGGCTCAGGCGGCCGGGACCAGGGGCGCGCGCGGGGAGGTGCGGAGCGGGGCCGCGAGGTCGACGAGCGCCTGCTCCAGACCGTGCAGGTGACCGAGGGCGGTCTCGGCGCCCGGGTGGTGCTGCGGGACGCCGTCGGCGGCGGCCGTGGCCTCGGCCGGGAGGGGGCGGGTCGGAGGAACGAGGGCGTGGACGGCGGCCTCGACGCGCCAGGCGGCGGCCGCGAGCCGGGCGTCGTGCGAGGCGTCCCGGTCGGCGGCGACCGCGGCGAGGCCCCTGATCTCCCGCGCGCAGTCGTCGAGCAGCGCGAGGACCCGGCGGGCCCGGGCCTTGCGGGCGCGCAGCGGGCTGAGGGGGTGCACCAGGGGGGCGAGGGAGAGCCGGACCCTGCCCAGGAGCACCTCCAGCTCGCGGGCGTGCGGTGCCGGGTCGGCGGCGGGGTCGCCGGCGAGCCGGCGGGCGGCCGCGGTGGTGCAGGTGTGCACGCAGGTCACGGCCCGCTCGATCCACGCGTTGGTGGCGGCGTGCGTCGTCACCGGCAGCAGGGCGACGCCGATCGCCGCGCCGATCGCGCCGACGGCGGTCTCCTGGAAGCGCAGGAGCAGCAGGCCCGGGTGGAGGACGCCCAGGAGCCCGTACAGGAGGCCGGCCATGACGGTCACGAACAGCATCATCCAGCTGTACGAGAGCGGGGCGGTGTAGAAGATGCCGAAGACGCAGACCGCGACGAGGAGCGCGGTCGGGGCGGGCGCGCCGCCGAGCGGGACGGCGATCAGGAACCCGGCGGCGATGCCGGTGACGGTGCCGAGGACGCGGCGGAAGCCCCGGACGAGCGTCTCCCCGCGCGAGGCGGTGTTGACGAAGATCCACCAGGCCGTGCCGACGGCCCAGTACCAGCGGTCGTGGGAGATCAGCTGACCGGCGGCGAGCGCGATGGCGCAGGCCGCGGTGGCCTGCACCGCCTGGCGGGTGGTGGCGCGGGCCAGGCCGGACCCCGGCAGTGGCGCCGGCGCGGCGGGCGGCGGGACGCGGCGCTCGATGCACCAGGCGCCGAAGCGGACGGCTCCGGCGGCGAGCAGCGCCAGGGCCACGGCCGCGTACAGCTCGGGGAGCTGCGCGGGGAGCGCGTGGAGGAACTGGGTCACGAAGAACTGCATGAAGGCGAAGATGCCGAGGGCGTGACCGCGGGGCCCCCAGCGCCGGGCGTACACACCGGCGAAGACGACGAGGAGCCAGGTGAGGTCGCGGAGCGCCGGCGCGTCGTGGAGCAGGGTCGCGAGGGCGAGCACGGGGAAGCCGACGGTCGGCAGCAGCGCGGTGGTCACGGCCTGGCGCCGCACGGTGGGGTCGGCGACCGTGAAGAGGGCCAGCAGCGCGGCCAGGCCGGCGGTGATGGAGGCGACGAGGGACAGACCGAACAGCTCGGCCAGGGCGACCGCGAGCGCGATGCCGAGGACGGCGCGAAGCGAGATCCGGAACCGGACGAGCCCCGGATCCGGGGCCATGAAGTACTTCCGCACGGCGGCCAATCCCGCCCCCCTTGATCTGTTCCTCGACGCGCGAGTCTCCCCTGGGGTGGTGGGGGCTCGGACACGACGAAGGCACCGCGGGCCGGTCCGGCCTCGTCGCCGGACGGCGCTGCGCGGCGCCGAAGATATGTGATGGCTACAAGGATAGACGAAAGGGGGTACGACGGCTCAACCGGCGGACGAAACGCTGGTCCATTGGCCCAGCCCCATGGCCGCGGGAGTGACCGGGCGGAGCCATTGGCCCACGTGGACGGGCCCTTGCCGCGACGGCGTGGCGGGCGTCACCCCCACGCGCCGCCGCCGGCCTCTCGACGCCGGGGCCGGCACCTGCCGGACGGACCGTCGCGATTCGGCCGGATCCATAGGGGCAGGATCGGCCACCCTTCTTCACTTAACGAATGACCGCCATCGTTGCCGTCCTGTTAAGTGTTTACTTCTTGACGCTCAGTGTCGGGGCCGCGTTGACTTCGGGACACCTCGGCCGCAACGTCGCGGCCTCGTCAGGGAGGCAACCCACATGAACGCAGGGACGCGTCGTGCCGTCATAGCGACGGCCGCGGTCTCGATGGCTCTCTCGCTCGCCGCCTGTGGCCAGGCCGGCGACGAGGAGAGCGGGGACAAGGGCAGCACGACGAAGATCGGCCTGCTCCTCCCGGAGAACACCACCTCACGCTACGAGGCACTCGACAAGCCGCAGTTCGAGCAGGCCGTCAAGGCCGCCTGCCCCCGATGCGAAGTCGTGTACAACAACGCCGTCGGCGACGTGGTGAAGCAGAAGCAGCAGTTCGACCAGCTGGTCGCCGCCGGCGTCAAGGTCATCGCCCTCGACCCGGTGGACGCCGGGAAGGCGGCGGGCTGGGTCGAGGGCGCGAAGGCCCAGCGCGTGAAGATCGTCGCGTACGACCGCGCGATCGCGGGCGCCGACGCCTACGTCAGCCACGACAACAGCATGGTCGGCGAGCTCCAGGGCGAGGCCCTGCTCTCCGCCCTCGGCCGGAAGGCGTCCACGGCCCGGATCGTCATGATCAACGGTGCCGAGAAGGACCCGAACGCCGGGCTCTTCAAGAAGGGCGCCCACATCTCCCTCGACGGCATGGTGGGCAAGATCGCCTACGAGGCGTCCGGCGAGTGGGACCCGAAGATCGCCGGCGAGAAGATGGCCGCCGCCGTCGCCAAACTCGGCAAGAAGAGGATCGACGCGGTCTACTCCGCCAACGACGGCATGGCCGGCGGCATCGTCACCGCGCTGGAGAACGCGGGCATCAAGGGCATCCCGGTGGGCGGCCAGGACGCCGAGCTCGCGGGCGTCCAGCGGATCATCGCCGGCACCCAGACCTTCACGATCTACAAGTCGCCGCTCGAACTGGCACCCAAGGCCGCCGAATTCGCCGTCGACCTCCTGAAGGACCTGCCGATCCGTCCCCAGACCCACACCGACGGCGTCCCGTCGATCCTCCTCGACCCCGTGGTCGTCGACCGGAGCAACATCCGGACCACGGTCGTCAAGGACGGCATCTACACGGCCGCCGAGCTCTGCACGGCGGACCTCGCCTCCGAGTGCGCGGAGCTCGGCATCAAGTAGCCCCGCCCCTGCCCGTGCCTGCGGACCTCGTCCCGTACGGCACGGGCGGCCGATCCGGTCGACTTCGGTCGCCTCCGGTGCCGTACACACCGGTGCCGTACGACTCCGGTCCGTACGACTCCGGTCCGTACGGCACCGGCCCGGTCAGCGGCGGACCGGCCGCCGGACCCCTACCGCCGCCGTCTCCACCGGTGGGGCAGCTCGTCGCCGATCATCCGGCCGGCCAGCGCGGCCCCGAAGACCACGACACCGACGGCGACGAGCCAGGTCTCGATGACCAGGAAGGCGCCGAAGGGACCGTAGGTGACGGCGCTGGACGCGATCAGGGGCGAGAAGACGAGCCGGGAGAAGATCCTCAGGCCGAGCAGTCCGAGGGCGGTGCAGACCGCTCCCGGGAGCAGGGCGAGCCACGCGACGCGGCCGCCGAGCAGCAGCCGCTGGGACCACCAGAAGAACAGCACGCCGCTGACCAGCGTGGCGACGCCGCGGGCGGGGCTGTCCCGCCCGAACGGCGAGACGGCGAACAGGTAGAGCGTCCCGATCAGCACCGCGAGCCACAGCGCGTGCCGCCACCGGGCCCACCACCGCGAAGGCTCCAGGTCCCAGACCTTCTCGTACCCGCTCTGCACCACCGTGCCGAAGGAGAGCCCGAACGCGGCGAGCAGGGCCAGACCGAACGCCGTCGTGGTCCGCCGCACCTGCCCCGGCAGCGCGAACAGCCGCTCGATCTCCGCCCTGGCCGGACCCGACACCCCGATCCCGTCCCCCAGCCACTGCGCGAACCCCTGCCCGCTGCCCGCACCCGCCGCCGACACGACGAGCAGCAACGGCACGAGCGTGAGGAACCCCAGCGCCGCGAACCCCAGTGCCCTGGGCCACAGCTCCAGGTCGTCCACCCTCGCCCAGCGATGGCCCGCCCTCAGCCGCCGCACCGCACTCCGCGCCCTGCCGAACCACGCCCCCCGCCCCGCGGTCCGCCCGGCCCTCATCGCGCCGCCGCACCCGACGGCCTCGCGACGACCGCACTCAGGACGACGGCGTTCGGGACGACGACCATGACGCGCTCCAGGGGACTGCCCGTCCCTCCACGGTAGAACCGGCCCGACAGGGCGGCACCAGGAGCGCCGAGCACCGTCAGGCCGTCAGGCCCTCAGGCCGTCGAGAGGCAGTAGTCGGTGCGGCTGGTCTCGGTCCAGGGGAGGCTGTCGGGGGTGGAGGAGTAGGCGGGGCCGCAGTCGACGAGGTTGTAGACGGAGTCGCCGATGTCGACGACGCGGAGTTCGGGGGTGGTGCCGGTGCAGGGGCGTACCGTCCAGAGCAGGTCGGCGGGGAGGACGCCCTGGGTGCCGCGGGTGGCGTCGAGGCAGTCCCCTTCGCGGACGTGCGGGCCGACGCAGAGGTTCCGGGTCCCGAGGCGTTCGCCGGGGTGGCCCTCGTTCGGACACGAGTCGTCGGCGCCGGGCACCGCCGTGACGGTGAGGCGGGCGTCCGGCTTCGAGCAGTCCGCCTCGCGCGCCTCGGCCGGGGTGAAGACCGCCGGGCCGGTACGGGTGTTGGAGAGGCAGGCCCCGACCGCGAGTCCCTGGTCGTCGTCGCCGAGACCGTCGTAGACCAGGTAGCCGCCGACGAGGACGGCCGCCGCGAGGGCGGACAGCAGCGGGATCAGGAGGCGACGGGAACGGCTTCGTGACGCGGCACGGGCCTCGGGGAGGACAGGAGGTTCGGCCGGGGTCCGCCGCGGTGGGGCCGTGCGGGTGGCGGCGTGGTGCACCGAGGCGGGCGTCCCGGGCAGCGCGGGGGCGGCGGCCCGGGACGGTGTCCCGGCGGGCGCGGCGGGCACGGGGGTCTCGGTCGGGCCAGGGGACGCGGTCGACTCGGGGGGCGCGGGGCGTTCGGGTGTGGGTGAGGTGGTGGGTGCGGGTGTGGGTGTGCGGGGGTCGCCCGGCGGACGGAGGGTTTCGGGGTGGGCCGGGGGCACGTACGCGTGGTGGGAGCGGATCAGGGACGTCCAGGACGGGGAGAGGAGTTCGCTGCCGCCGAGGGGTTCGCGTTCGAAGGCGGCGAGGACGTCGGCCGGGGTGGGGCGGAGCGCCGGGTCGAGCCGCAGGAGGGGCCGGATGAGGTCGTCCAGCTCGGGGGGCAGGCCGGTGAGCGCCACCTCGGCGCGCTGCACGCGCGCGAGGAGCAGGAAGGCGTCGGCACCGGGCGGGTAGGGAGGCCGGCCGGTCGCGAGGTGGAAGAGGGTGGCGCCCAGCGCGTACACGTCGGAGGCGGGGGTGGACGTCTCTCCGCGCGCCTGCTCGGGCGAGGTGAAGGCGATCGTGCCGAGTGTGAGGGACGTGCGGGTGAGGTCGACGGCGTGGGAGATCCCGAAGTCGATGAGGCGGGGTCCGGTGAGCGGCAGGAGGACGTTGGCCGGCTTCACGTCGCGGTGCACGATGTCCGCCCGGTGGAGGTCCACCAGCGCTTCCGCCGTCCCGGCGGCGATCCAGCGCACGGCCGCCGGCGGCAGGGCGCCGCCGGCGCGGACCAGTTCGGCGAGAGAGGGGGCGGGGACGTACTCGGTGGCCATCCAGGGTCTGGGGGCGTCGGCGTCCGCGTCGAGGACGGGCACGGTGAACATGCCGGTCACCCGGCGGGCCAAGGCGGCCTCGCGGGCGAACCGGCGGCGGTCGGACTCGGCGACCTCGCCCTCCGCGAGGAGCGTCTTGACCGCGACGAGCCGGCCGCTGACGGTGCGGCCGAGGTAGACCCGGCCCATTCCTCCCGAGCCCACCCGGCCGATCAGCCGGTACGGGCCGAGCCGCTCCGGGTCGTCCCCCTGCAACGGCCGCAGCCACGGCTCACCCGTCATGACGCTCCTGTTCCCCCTGGCCCGGAGCCCCGCTGTCCGGACGCACCGACCGTACGGGATGCGGCGCGGGCGCATCGGTACAGTCGGGAATCAGAGGTGTTCGCCCCCGTTCGCCGGATGTGGACGGTTCGAAGCGTTTCGGCCGGGCGAGCGGTGACTGAGGAGGCCCACGGGTCATGGCGGTGGACGAGCTCGACACCCGCATCCTGCGGCTGCTCATGGAGCAGCCGCGGACGAGCGTGCGCGAGTACGCGCGGATCCTGGGGGTGGCGCGGGGCACCGTGCAGGCCCGGATCGACCGGCTGGAGCGGGACGGCGTGATCACCTCCACCGGACCGGTCCTCTCCCCCGCGGCGCTCGGGCACCCGGTCCTCGCCTTCGTGCACGTCGAGGTGACCCAGGGCCGTCTCGACGAGGTCGGCGACGCGCTCGCCGGCGTCCCCGAGATCGTCGAGGCGTTCTCCATCACCGGCGGCGGTGACCTGCTGACCCGGGTGGTGGCGCGGGACGCCGGTCATCTGGAGGACGTCATCCAGCGGCTCATCCGACTGCCGGGCGTGGTCCGCACCCGGACGGAGATCGCGCTGCGCGAGCGCGTGGCGCACCGGCTGCTGCCGCTGGTGGAATCGATCGGCGGACGGTCGGGCGCACCGCAGCCCTGACCTCGGCGGCGGCGAGGGCACACGAGGCGGAGCCGGGGCGGGGCCGGCCACACGGGCGGCGGCGCGGGGTTCGCGGCACGCGAGCCGGTGCGGGAGCCGGCGCGGGAGCCGGTGCGGGGGCCGGTGCGGGGGCCGGTGCGGCGTTCGCGGGGACCGGCGCCCGTGCGGAAGGGCCTGGCCGCGGGCCGGAGGGAATTCACGGGCGCGCGGATGGCGCCCTGTGCGAGGGTACGAGCGCCCTGTCCCCCGTGATCCGGAGCGCCCGATGGCCGACCACGTGCCCGCCCGACTGGCCCCTCTCCTCGCCGAGTTCGACTTCGCCCGGCAGCGGCTCGCCGACCGGATGGCCGGCCCGGTGATGAACAGCGGGAACGGCACGGAGGTCGAGGTCGGCCCGATGACCGACGCGGAGTACCTGTGGGAGCCGGGGCCGGGGTGCTGGTCGGTGCGGCGCCGAGCTGACGGGCCGGGGCCGCGGGCCACGGTCCTGACGGGCAGGGGGGAGTTCGGCCGGGACTCGGCACCGCCGCCGCACCCCGCTCCGCCGCCGTTCACGACGATCGCGTGGCGGCTGACGCATCTGAGCGAGCTGCTCGCGCTGCGCGCGGACCACACGCACGGCAGCCGTTCGCTGACCCGTGACGACTACGCGGTCGGCGGCGACGCCGCCACCGCCGTCGCGGCCTTCGACTCGGCTGCCACCGCCTGGCGGGAGTCCCTGCTCGCCGCCGACGACACGGTCCTCGACACCGTGGGCCACAGCACCTATCCGCACGGCGGCGACTCCGAGGAGGTGTTCCTCGACGTCGTGTGGTGGGTGAACCAGGAACTCCTGCACCACGGAGCGGAGATCGCCCTGCTCCGGGACCTGTACCGGCTCGGGCACGCGGGCGCCTGACCGGCCTCGCGCGCCGGGTCAGCGGGTCGTCCGGGCGAGCAGCATCGCCACGTCGTCCTGGGCGGGAGCCGCGAGGAGCCTGCCCAGGACCTCGTCGCAGAGCGTGTCCAGCGGCCGGTTGAGCGGGCGGAGCGCGCCGGCGAGCTGGCGCATGCCCTCGTCGAGGTCGCGGTCGCGCGCTTCGATGAGTCCGTCCGTGTAGAGCACGACCAGGCCGCCCTCGGGCAGGGCGACCTCCTGGGTGCCGAAGTCGTGGGCTCCGGTGCCGAGCGGGGTGCCGGGCGGGCCGTCGAGGAAGGTGATGGTGCCGTCGGGGGTGGCCACCGCGGGTGGGGGGTGCCCGGCCCGGGCGATGACCCATTCCCGGGTGGCCGGGTCGTGGACCGCGTAGACGCAGGTCGCCATCTCGTCCTCGCCGAGGTCGGCCACGACCTCGTCGAGGGAGCTGAGCATCCGGGCCGGGGAGATGTCGTGCCGCGCCAGGGTCCTGACGGCGGTCCGGAGTTGGCCCATGACGGCCGCCGCGTGGATGCCGTGTCCCATGACGTCGCCGATGACCAGGCCCGTCCGGCCGCCGGGCAGGGCGATGACGTCGAACCAGTCGCCGCCGACGTCGTGAGCGCTGGCGGGCAGGTAGCGGCCGGTGAGTTCGAGGCCGGTGACGGCGGGGAGTTCGCTGTTGGTGAGGCTGCGCTGGAGGGTGATCGCCGCCTCCCGCTGGGTGGTGTAGAGGCGGGCGTTGTCGATGTTGAGCGCGGCGCGGGCGACGACCTCGTCGATGAGGACGCAGTCCTGTTCGTCGAAGGGCTCGCGGGTCCGCAGCCGGGTCACCGTCACCGCGCCGAGGACCTGTCCGCGGGCGACGAGGGGCACCAGCCGGGCCGAGCCGAGGCGGGTGGCGAGGTAGGTGCGGAGGGCCTCGGTGCGCGGGTCGGTGAAGAGCTCGGGGATGTCGGAGTTGTAGAGGTTGGTGGGCCGGCCGCGGAGGACGACCTGCTCGTACACCGAGTCGAGGGGGATCTGGAAGGTCTGACCCGGGGCGAGGAGCGCGGTGGGGGCGGTCGGGTCGGGGAAGCGGGCGGCGAGCCGCCGCAGGACGCCCCGGGTGGAGGCGGCCGGGTCGTCCGGTTCGAGGACGGACTCCAGCATCTGCACGTCGGCGGAGTCGGCGAGCTGCGGGACCAGGAAACGGACGGCCTCCTCGGCGGTCGTCTTCAGGTCCAGGGTGGTGCCGATCCGGGCGCCCGCCTCGGCCAGCAGGGCGAAGCGGTGCCGGGCCCGCTCGACCTCGGTGTGGGCCTCCTGGCTCTCGGTGATGTCGACGAGGGAGGCGATGAGCCCCAGCGACCGGCTGTCGGCCCGGTCGACGAGCGGTGCGTAGGAGCAGGACCAGATGTGGTCGCGGTCGGGGTCGGCCGGGGTGCGGCCCACCCGACGGGCGTCCACGACGGCGTTCCCGCTGCCGAGGACCTGGCGCATCAGCGCCTCCAGGGAGGCGGCGTTGACCCCGGGCACGACCTCGGTGAGCCGGCGGCCGACGTGTTCGGCGGCCGGGACCCCGTTCATCCGGGCGAGGGCGTCGTTCACGCGGAGGAAGCGCAGGTCCGGGCCGAGGAGCGCGAGGCCGATCGGCGACTGGGTGAAGAGGGTCTCCATCGCGGCCAGGTTCTCCCGCATGCGCAGGACCTCGGAGGTCTCGACCGCGATGAGCATGGCCCCGGGCCGGCCCGCCGGGTCGGCGGCCGGCACGATCCACATCTCCATGGCGATGGTGTGGCCGTCGCGGTGCCGGACGGGCAGGGTGCCGACCATCGTCTCGCCCGCCTGGACCCGGTCGGTGAGCCGCTCGGCGAGTTCGCGGTTGGCGTCGGGGACGAGGAGCGGGGCGGCCAGGAGGCCGAGCACGTGCTCGGGGCGGTGGCCGAGGAGGTCCTGGGCGGCGAGTGACCACTCGACGATCCGGCCGTCCGCGTCCTCCCGCCACAGGGCGATCGGCAGGAGCTCGCGGAGCACGCCGGCGTCCCCGACGGCCGCCCTGGGCGGCTGCGGAACCCTGCTCGACGTCTGGTGAGTCTCCAACGCATCGACCTACGCATCACCCAGGCCCCAGGGGGCATTCCCTACCGAATCACCCTATCCGAGACGTCGACCGGGAGCCCTGCGCAATGCGGCCGGTCGATGGAGGAGGGGTTCCGTAGTTCTACGGATGTGCGGGGCGGCTCCGGCCTGCCAGAGTCGGTCCGACCTCTGCGTACGCAGGTCCGAGCACGCCCCCGTCCGTCCCGAGCACGCCCGGAGCCCTCCCCATGAGCAGCCGCCGGCCCGACGAGTCCCGGCCCGGCGCGCGTGCGTACGGCGGGGAGCCGGAGGACCCGCACGAGCTGCTGCACCGGGCCCGCCGGCTCACGGCCGAGGGGCACCCGGCGGCGGGCAGGGCGTGGGAGCGGGCGGCGGCGGCCCTGCGGCGCGCGGGCGGCACCATCACGCCGGGGGACCACGCGGACGCCCTGGACTCGACGGCGCTGGACTGCCGGGGCGGGGCGCGGCCCGCCGCGAGCCCGCTCTACTCCCGGGCTGCCGACCTGCACGAGCGGGCCGGGCAGCGGGGCAAGGCGCTCGTCTCGCGGGCGCGGGCGGTCGTGGCCGGCCAGGATCCGGGGCCCGCGGGCCGCGCCGAGCTGGCGGAGCTGTGCGAACGCGCCGTCGCCCTGCACCGGACGGGTCGGGCCACCGTCGCCCAGACGGCGAGGGTGCTGGTGCTGCGCGCCCGGGCGTGGGCCGACCTCCTCGACGGCATGCCCGATCCGGGGGCCGAGGCGGTGGCGCTGCGCGGGGAGCTCGGCCGGCTGATCGCGTTCGCGGCGCCGCACCGGGCCGATCCCGCGGTGCTCGGTCCGCTCGCCGACGCGCGGGCGCTGCTGGGCCGGATCACCGCGCCGGACGACCCGGCCGCGGCCCTCGTCCATCTGCGGGCCGCCGTGGCGGACCAGCGGGCCGGGGGACGGCCGTGGGGGGCCGCCCGGCACGAGCTGCTGCTCGCCGGGGTGCTGCGTGCCGTCGGGGCCCACCAGGAGGCGGCCGGAGTGCTGAGGTCGGCGCTGCGCGCCGACGGCCCCGCGGCCCCGCTGCGAGCCTCCGACCGGACCCGCCTCGCTCTGGCGCTCGCGCGGACGCTCGCGGAACCGGCGTCCGTGGGGCGGGGCGGTCGCGGCATCGGGGACGAGGAGGTGTCGCTGCTGGTGGAGGCCCTGGACGGGGCGGGCGGGGCCGCCGAGGACCCGCGTCCGGCGGCGCTGGCCCGGCTGTGGCTCGGCTCCGTGTACGCGGAGCGGGGGCGCTGCCGGGAGGCCGCCGCCCTCCTCCAGGACTCCCTGTCGGCGTTCGCGGCGAGCGGCGACGAGGCGGCGCTCGTACGGGCCAGGGCCTGGCTCGCGCAGTCCGCGCTGTGTCTGGGCGAACCCGGTCGGGCGGCACGCGAGTACACGCTCGCGGCCGGACGGTGCGGGCGCTGGCGTGACCGGCGGCACGCCGCCGCGCTCGTCCATCGGGCGGCACACGCCTTCGCCGAGTCCGGGGCGCCGGAGCGCTCGGCACGCGCCTACGAGCGGGCGGCCGATCTCTGGCGCGCGGCGGGCGACCACGGTGCCGCGGCGGGCGCGCTGCGCGGCCGGGCCCGGCAGGTGTCGGCCGTCCTGGGCGAGGCCGCCGCGGAGGTGATCCTCGAAGAGGCCCGCCGCGAGGCCCGCCGCGAGGCCCGCCGCGGGAGCGGGCGGGGGGACGGGAGCCCGCTCGGAGGCGGGGACGCGCGCGGGCAGGAGACCGGGGCGATGCGTACGGGTGGGGAGGGCACCGGTCCGTGGCCGGGGCTGTCCGGGCTTCCGGAGCCGTACGGGCGGCCCGGGCGTTATCAGGTGAACGTGTACGGCGATGTGGGCGGGAGGGGCCGATGGGCCGCGGCCGCCCCGAGGACCCGAGTACAGGGGTGTGTGTGAACAGAGTGATCGACGGCCGCTTCGAGCTGACGGAGCGGCTCGGCGGGGGCGGCATGGGCACGGTCTGGCGCGCCCGCGACCTGGCCCTCCACCGCGACGTGGCGCTCAAGGAGGTGATCCCGCCCGGTCCCTCCCTCGCCGAGCACGACGCGGAGGGGGCCCGGACGCTGCGCGCCCGGGTGCTGCGCGAGGCGCGGGCCCTGGCGCGGATCGACCACCCGAACGTGGTGACGATCCATCACATCGTGGACGCGGGCGAGGGGACCTATCCGTGGCTCGTGATGGAGCTCGTCACCGGCGGCTCCCTCCAGGACCGGCTGGAGCGGGGCACGATGGCCCCGGCCGAGGCCGCCGTCCTCGGCCGTGGGCTGCTGTCGGCGCTGCGCGCGGCGCACGGGCGGGACATCGAGCACCGCGACGTGAAGCCCGCCAACGTCCTGCTGCGGCCGGACGGCCGTCCGGTGCTCACCGACTTCGGCATCGCGGCCATCCGCGAGTCCACCGTCCTCACCGCCTCGGGCTCGATCATCGGCTCGCCGGACTACATGGCGCCCGAGCGCATCCGCGGCGGGACCAGCGGTCCGGCGGCCGACCTGTGGTCCCTCGCCATGCTCCTGTACGTGGCCGTCGAGGGGCACCATCCGCTGCGCCGGGAGAACACCCTCGCGACCCTCGCGGCGGTCATCTCCGACGACGTCCCGCCTCCGCTGCGGGCCGGCCCGCTGGCCGGGATCCTCTCCCGGCTGCTGGTGCGGGATCCGGCCGCCCGGCCCGGGCCGGAGGAGCTCGACCGCGCCCTCGCGGCGGCCGCGCACGCCGATCCGTCGACACCCCCTGAGCAGGAGGCAGGGGACGCGGCACCGCCCCGCGGGCCGCGTCCCGGAGCCGCGGCGGACCCGCGGACGACGGGCGCGGACGCGGGCGCGGCGGACGCCACCTCGTTCCACCTGGCGGCCCCCGCGAAGCCGTCTTCCACGGGTCCGGCGCCGGTGGCGGCGCCGTCCGCCGTCGCTCCCGGCGGGAACCCGTTCGCCGGCGGTCCGTTCACCGCCGGTCCGTCCGCCGCGGCCACCGCGGCCTCCCCGGTGCGCGCCGACGGCGGGCGACGTCGTGGGCGCACCGGCCGGTTCCTGGGGGCGGCGGTCGTGGTCGTCCTCGCGGTGGGGATCCCCGTCGGTGCCATGACCTGGGACTGGCGGCCCGGCGAACCCGGCGGCAACCCGACCTCCGCGCCCCCGCCGAAGCAGGGCGCGGGCGGCGGAGCGGCCACGGCGGCCGCGACGCCGCCGAAGGAGCCCACGACGCCGGTCCAGCGCGACCTGCTGACCCCCGACGGGGTGCGGGCGGCCGTGGCGGCGGTGCACGCGGCTACGGGCGGCGCCAAGGTGACGGGGTTCGTGGTGTACCCGGACTACGCGGTGGCCGAGGCACTCGTCAAGGGCAGCTCGAAGCGGTACGACCGGTACGTGTACCGGGGCGAGGACGTGGCCGTCCGGCAGGGTCCGGGCGGCACCGCGTTCCCCGGCTCGGTGCCCGCGGACCTGAACGCCTTCGACTGGGACGTCCTGCCGGCGCTCCTGAAGCGCGCCGACAAGGAGTTGGGCGTCACGCAGCCGACGAGCCGCTATCTGATCGTCACGCCGGCGTCGACCCTGCTCGGCAGCGATCCCGGGCTGAGCGTCTACCTCTCCGACTCGTACGGCTCCGGCTATCTCAAGGCCGACGCGAAGGGCCGGGTGATCGCCACCTACCCGCGCGCGAACTGACCGCCGCCCGTTCCGGACCGCACCACCAGCGAGGCGAGTCCGGCACGGGTCTCCACGCCCGTCTTGCGGTAGACGCGGGCGACGTGGCTCTCGACCGTGCGGGGGCTGAGGCAGAGCCGGTCGGCCACCGCCTGGTTGGTGAGCCCCTCGGCCACCAGGACGGATATCTCCCGCTCGCGCGGGGTGAGGTCGGCGAGCCCGCCGGCGGCGGGCGGGTCCGGGCGGGTCCGGTCGGCGAGGTCGACCAGCATGCGGGCCCCGCTCTGGGCGGCCAGGCGGCGGCCCCGTCGCCACGCCGCCGCGGCCTGGCGCGCGTCGCCCGCGGCCCGCAGCTGAGGGGCGGCGAGGAGCAGGCTGTGGGCCTCGCGGACGACGGCGCCCGAGCGTGCGCTCTCGCGCGCGGCCTCGGTGAACGCCTCCGCCGCCGCCGCGGGTTCGCCCTTCTCCGACAGCACCCGGCCCCGGGCGCGCGTCGCCGCGCTCCGCTGGACGGGCAGGTCCAGGGAGTCCGCCTCGGACCGGGCGCGCCGGGCGGCCCGCTCGGCCTCCGCGAGGTCACCGGCGGCGAGCGCGGCCCCGGAGAGGAGTTCGAGATAGCCGGGGCGCAGGGAGGACTGGAGCCGGGACAGGTCCCGGTCGCCCCCGGCCCGCGTCAGCACCTCCCGGACCCGGTGCGGGTCCTGGGCGAGCGGGACGCTGTAGCCGAGCAGGCAGCGGGCCTGGGTGGCCCACCAGCCCTCGGCGGTCCCCACGGTGGCCGCGGCCTCCTCGGCGGCGGCCAGCGGCTCGGGGTCGCCGAGGGGGCGGGCGTGCAGGAGGAGGGTGGCGCGGATCGCCCGGCTGAAGCCGAGGAGTTCGGCGCCGCCGAGGGAGCGGGCGACGGAGACCGACTCGTCGGCCAGGTCGAGCGCGGTGCCGATCCTGCCGGTCATGAAGTGGACGTACGCCGAGCAGAGCAGGAGCTGGGAGAGCGCGAAGGGCCGGCCGGTGCGGCGGGCCATCGCGACCCCGCGGGTGGCGTGTCGCTCGGCCGCCGCGTACTGCTCCAGGAAGACCTCGCACCAGCCGAGGCGCACGAGCGACTCGGCGTGGCCGGCGAGGCGGCCGTCGGTGAAGGAGTCGGTGAGGGCCGCGGCCCGGGCCGCGTGGACGCGGGCGGCGGAGGTCTCGCCCTCGTACATCTCACCGAGCGCGGCCAGCGTCAGGACTTCGGCCGTGCCCGGCTCGTCGCCGCGGCGGACGGCGTCGTCGAGGGCGTCGGCAACCACGGGGCGCACTTCGGGGTACCGGGCGGCGAAGAGGGCGCGGCAGCCCCATTCCACGACGAGCCAGGTCCGCAGGTCGGACCGGGGCCCCGGGTTCCGCTCCAGTTCGCGGCGGAGCAGGGCGTCCGCCTCGGGATAGCGGCCGAGGTGGCGCTCCATGAAGGCGCAGAGCAGCACGGCGGAGGTGCGTGCCTCGGGGGTGGCGGCGGTGTCGTCGTCGCGGCCGGCGTCGATGAGCCGGTGGAGGAGGTCCCGGCTCTCGGCGACGCGTCCCGCGCAGCCCAGGGCGCGGGCCCGTCGCAGCTGCAGGTCCGTGCGGGTGGTCCGGTGATCGGGGGTGTCGGGGAGGAGCGCGAGGACGGCGGCGAGCCAGTCGGCGGCGCGGGCCGGGTCGGCGACTGCGACCCGCTCGGCGGCCTCGACGAGGTCGGCGCCGGTGGCCGGGTCCCAGGTCGTCGCGGCGCGCACGAGGTGCGGGGCGCGCGCGGTGACGGGCGCTCCCGCCGCGGCGAGGGCGTCGGCGGCGCGCCGGTGCAGCTCCCTGCGCCGCCAGGGGTCGAGGGCGCCTTGGACGAGCTCCGGCAGGGCGGGGTGGCGCAGCCGGAGACGGTGTCCGTCGTCGTCGTGCCGGACGAGGTCGCGACGGGCCAGCGCGCGCAGGGCCGCGGCCGCCGTGTCCCGGCCGTCGAAGCCCCCCGGATGCCGGTGGCCGGAGCCCGTGGCAACCGGGCCGTCGGAGCCTCCCGTGTCCCGGTCGCCGGAATCCGCCGGGTCCCCGCCGTCGGCGCCCGCGGCGCGCCGGTCGCGGGGACCCGCCGTGCGGCGATCGTCGGGATCGGTGGCGTGCCGGGGGCCGGGGCCGGTCGGGGCGACGGCCGCGACGAGGTCGGCCGTGGCCCGCTCCCCCAGGACGGCGATCGCGTCGACGACGGCGCGCTCGGCCGCGCCGAGGGGGGTGAGTTCGTCGAGGACCACGGCCACCGGCCCCCGGCCGGCCGCTTCGTCCCGGCGTGTCCGGGCAGCCGCGAGGGCTCGGTAGTAGAGGGGGAAGCCGAGGCTGTCGAGGTGGAGCTCCCGGGCCGTCCCGGGCGGCAGGCCGGGGGCGAGTCCCGCCGCGCACTCCCGCGCGTCCAGCGGTCCGACGGCCAGCGGGGAGGCGGTTCCGTCGTCGGCCGCGCGGGCCAGGACCGACGCGAGGCCGGGCGGGGTCTGACGCTCCCGGCGGGCCACCACGAGGAGGACGGGGGCCCGGCGGGGGTGGCGGAGGAGGTGGTCGAGGAGCTCGACGGACGCCGGGTCGGCGTCGTGGAAGTCGTCGAGGACGACGAGGAGCCCGGGATCCGGGACCCGGCCCAGCGCCGTCGCGATCCGGCGTACGCGGGCGGTACGGGCCGCTCCCGGTCCGGCCGCTCCCGATCCGACTGTTCCCGATCCGGCCGCTCCCGATCCGGCCGCCGGGAGGCCGGCTTGCACTCGATGACCGGCTTCCGTCCGACGGCCGGCCTCCACTCGGTGACCGGCCTCCATCCGATGGCCCGCCCGGGCCGAGGGGTCGGCCGCCGGCCCCTCCACGAGTTCCGCGAGGGCCGCGAGGACCGGCGCCGCGGCGCGGTCCCGGTGGTCGAGGTCGGCGAAGGCGTCGGCGAGGACGTGGAAGGGGACGGCGGGGCGGGCGCCGCCCGCCGCTCCCGGACGGCCGTGCAGGACGGGTGTCCCTCGGCCGCGCACACGGGCCGCGAACTCGGTGAGCAGCCGGGTCTTGCCGATGCCGGGGTCGCCGGTGACGTCCACGACCACGGGGCCCGTCCCCCCGGACCGGCTCCGCAGGGCCGCGTCGAGCCGGTCGAGCTCCCCGTCCCGCCCGACGAGGGGCGCGCGGTCGACGCACCCCGGGTCCGCGAAAGTGTCCACGTACAGTCCCCCTCGTACGGTCGTGCGTCGCGCCGTGTGCCGTCTGTGTCTTCCCCGGTCCCAGTTGTACGGCACGGCACCGACAGCGGGGCCGTCGGTCTGCCGTGCGGGCCCAGGGCGGTGGGAGGGGCCGGCCGCGAGGGGACACGGCACGGCGGGACGGCCGCCGTCAGGGGTGCATGCGCGCGCCCTTGAGGACCTTGTCGACCGCGTTGCGCGGCCCGTACACGGCGAGACCGACGAGGTCGAGGTGGTCCGTCCGCACGGCCCGCACCGCCGCCCGGTTGTCCCGGTCGTTCCCGGTGGCGAAGAGGTCGGAGGTGAAGACGGCCCGGGGCAGCGCGCGGGAGAGCGCCCTTCCGTGGGCCGCGGTCAGGACCTCCTTGGTGCCCTCGAAGACCAGGACGGGCTGACGGAACATCGGCAGGTACGGGATGTCGTCGGCGTCGGCGTACGGTTCGCCGATCACCTCGGGCAGCCGTCCGCCGAGGCCGCTCACGAGGAACGCGGTGACGTTGAGCCGCTGCCAGGTCTCCAGGTCCTCGCGGAGCAGGACGGCGATCTTGGTGTCGAAGCGGACGGGCGCGGTGTCGGTGGTGTTCATGCCCTCGAGACTGCCGACCGTCCCGCCTCGCGGTCTTGTACATTCTTTGCATGCCTGCCAGGCAAGAGATCTCGGCGTGGCGGCCGCGGGTACCGGGGGTCGTGGAGGTCTTCCACGCGCACTTCACCGAGCACGCGTACCCGATGCACGTCCACGACGTGTGGACGCTGCTGATCGTCGACGACGGCGCCGTCCGCTACGACCTGAACCGCCGCGAGCGCGGCACTCCGCACGACACGGTGTCGCTGCTCCCGCCGCAGGTCCCGCACAACGGCTCCCCCGCCACGTCCCACGGCTTCCGCAAACGAGTCCTGTACCTGGACCTGACACAGCTGGACGAGACCTTCATCGGTCCGGCGGTGGACGGGCCGGATCTGGTCGACCCGCTGCTGCGCCGCCGCGTCGGGCAGCTGCACACGGCGCTCGCGGATCCGGGCGGCGAGCTGGAGGCGCAGAGCCGGCTCGCGCTCGTCGGCGAACGGCTGCGCGGCCACCTGCGGCCGGGGATCGCGGCCGGGGCGCGCCCCGCGGCGGATCCCGGCGTCGCGCACGGGCTGCGGGAGCTGCTCGACGAACGGCTGCCGCAGGGACTGTCCCTGGACGAGGCGTCGGGGCTGCTGCACGCCCATCCCGCCCACCTGGTACGGGCGTTCAGCGGCGCCTTCGGCATCGCACCCCACCAGTACCTGACGGCCCGCCGGGTCGACCGCGCCCGCCGGCTGCTGCTCGACGGGCAGGCCCCGGGCGACGTCGCCGCCGCGACCGGCTTCTACGACCAGTCGCACCTCGGCCGCGCCTTCCGGAAGATCGTGGGGACCACGCCCGGACGCTTCGCCCGGCAGCGACGGGGCTGACCGGAAGCGACGCCGGACCGGCGGCGCTCCGCGACGACGACATGGCCGAAACACGGGGCGCACGGCCGGAACAACCGCGTGATCAAGGGGGTTGTGCCTGTCGTCACTCTCCACCTCCTGACGGGCGCCTTCAACCTGCTCGCCGGAATCCAGCCGGAACAGAAGGAAGCACCATGAAGATCGGCATCATCGGAGCCGGCAACATCGGCGGCAACCTCACCCGCCGCCTCACCGCACTCGGCCACGACGTCTCCGTGGCCAACTCCCGCGGCCCCGAGACCCTCGGCGCGCTCGCCGAGGAGACGGGCGCCACCCCGGTCGTCGTCACCGAGGCCGCCCGCGGCGCCGAGGTCGTCGTCGTGACCGTGCCGCTCAAGAACGTCCCCGACCTGCCGTCCGGGCTGTTCGCCGGTGCCGCCGAGGGGTTCGTCGTCATCGACACCGGCAACTACTACCCGCGGGAGCGCGACGGCCGCATCGACGCCATCGAGGACGAGGGGCTCACGGAGAGCCGCTGGACCGAGCGCCAGATCGGCCACCCGGTGGTCAAGGCGTTCAACGGGACCTACGCGCAGGACATCCTGGACCGGCCGCGCCCGGCGGGCGACCCCGACCGGCTCGCGCTTCCGGTCGCCGGCGACGACGCGGCGGCGAAGGAGCGGGTGCGCAGCCTCATCGACGAACTCGGCTTCGACACCGTGGACGCGGGCGGGATCGACGACTCGTGGCGTCAGCAGCCGGACACCCCGGTCTACGGGCTCCGCGAGGGCGTGGACTCCGTGACCAAGGCGCTCGCCGATGCCTCGCCCGAGCGCCCGGCGGGCTTCAGGGGCTGATGTCCCGTCACCGGGAGGTCCGGCGGACGACGTCCGTCCGGGCCGCCCCGGAGCGGAGGGGCGGGGTCAGCGTGCCCCGGCCGCCGTGAAGGTGACGGCGGAGGCGGACACGGTGACCTCCGCGTCGCTCCCGAGCGCGTAGGCGGCGACACGGGAGACGGTCGCGGCCGGGACCAGCTCGCTGACCCCGGGAACCGCCGGGCAGTCCTGGGTGGCGTGCGCGTCGTGCGGCACGACCACGCGGTAGCCGCGCTCCAGGGCCGTACGGGCGGTGGCCTGGACGCACATCTCCGACATGACGCCGCAGACGGCGACCGCCCGCACCCCCGCGTCGGCGAGGACGCCGCCGAGTGACGTCCCGTGGAAGCCGTCGTCGCGCGGCTTGCGGATCACCACCTCCGACGGGCCCGGCTCGACGGGGTGGTGGAGCTCCCAGCCCGGCGTGTGGGGTTCGTCCTCGGATCCGGGTGGGCCGTCGTTCTGCAGGTGGACGACGAGTGCCCCCTCCTGCCGGGCCCGGGAGATCAGGTCCTTCGTCCGGTCGACGAGCCGGGCGGCGGCGGGCACGGCCCCCTCCCCGGTGACGAACGCCGACTGCACGTCCACGACGATCAGGGCGTCCACGGGCTGCGCGAGCTGGGTCATCCCGCCATCCTGTCCGCCACCGGCCGCCGGCGCCACGGAGTTACCGCCGGCCGGGCCGAAATGCCCGCGCACGCCCCGGAGTCGGCGGGTTAGCCTGACCCGCCGACGAGAAGCACGAACGGGGTGGGACATGACGGACACGGACACGTCCGAGTGGTGGGAGCTGCTGCCGGCCGGGATCCGCGACGAGGTCGACGGCTTCGTCCTCCAGGACGCCCGGATGCGGGCGGTCCTCGCCGTCCTGGAGGTGACGCGCGCCCGTGGTCTGGGCCTGCACGACGCCGAACGCCTCGTCCACGGCCGCTACCTCCACCACGGCGACCGGGTCGCCCGCACCCCCGACAGCCCGCTCGACCAGGAGTCCCTGGTGGCCCGGGCCGCCGGCTGTCCCGGTCGGGTCGTCGCCATCGAGGCGGTGTGGGACGGCGACACCGTGCACGACTGGTTCGTGAACCTCCTCGCGCTCACCGACGATCCCGTCGGCGAGCGCGCGCTGGCGACCGTCTACCGCGGTACGGCGGAGCGGTACCTGGAAGCCGAGCGGACCGACGCCGCACGCGGGGCCGGAACCGAGGCCGCGACCACGTCCGAGGTCAGGCGCCGACAGCGCGGCGGCGGGGCGGTCCGGGGCCGCCGCCATCCGTCGGCGGCCGTGGCCGAGCAGGTGGGGGGAGCGCTGGCCGCCGCGCTCTCCGTGCCGTTCCACTTCGCGAGTCCGGACGACCCCGACGACACGGCTCCGCGCCTGCGGTCCTGACGCGGCCGGCGCGGCACGGCGTCGGCCTCCCCCGGCCGCCCCGCACGGCCCTGAAGGCAGGGCCTGGCGGCAGCGCCCGTACCCGTCACCGGCCGGCAGCACTCCGGCGCGCGGCCCGGGACAGGAGCAGGTGCCCGGAGACACCGGTCGTGAGCAGGCCGAGCACCAGGGCCACCAGGGAGACACCGGGGCCCGAGGCCCAGTCGACGGAGCCGGCGTGCACGGCGAGCACGAGACCGGACGCGAGGGCGACCGCCGGGACGGCGCGGAGCGCGGGACGCGTGCGGCCGAGGTCGTCCTCCGCCAGGGAGGCGAGCACCCCCACGCCCAGGGACAGCGCCCAGACGCCCAGGCCCTGTGCGTCGGCGCGGTTCACGGTCCAGGGGACCAGGGGCCCCCAGAAGGCCGGGAAGGCCAGGAGCCCGGCCCCGATGCCGAGCCAGCCCGAACCGAGCACGGCGAGCGGGGGCTTGGACCAGCCGGGCAGCGGGGCGACCGGACGAGGACGCGGTGCGTCGCCCGCGCCCGGTCCGGCCTGCGTGATCCCGGTCTCGCCCCCGGCCGCGGGCCCGCCCGGACGCCCGGGCCGGACCGGTCGGCGGTACTGGGCTACGAGGCATCCCACGGCCGCGAGGGCGAGGGCGCCCAGGGTGGCGACCCAGCCGAGGCTGAACAGGGCGAGGAAGATCGGGCCGCCGCGGAACGCCTGGAGGCTGCCCGCGTTGAGCAGGCTCACCGCGAACAGGCCGACGAGGACCGTCACGAGCGGCAGGGTGAGGCTCCGCACCTCCTCCCAGAGGCGGGCCCGGCCGACCGTGAACAGGGCGGGCGCCACTCCCAGCATGGCCGCGCCGACGAGTCCGGGGCTCAGCGCCTCCGGGGACACCCAGGCCCCCGCCCGGTAGCCGAGGAGGCTCGTCCCGGCCAGGAGCCCGCCGACGGCGAGGCTGATCCCGCCGACGGCGCCGCTCAGGAGCACGACGGCGGGCGACAGCTCACGTCCGGCCCACGCTCCACCGGCCTCAGGTGTCGTCCGCGGCACATCGGCGCTCTTCTCCGCACCGGCGCTCTCCTCCGCGCCCTCGGTCCCCACCACGCCTCCGGTCGCCTCCCCCGCGCCGGATCCCTGGCTCGTCCGATGTCCGCCCCCGCTCATGCCTGCCGCCCTTCCTGCGCCGTGCCGACGGAGGCCGGAACCGCGATCACGTCGGACCGCCGGGCCGTCGGCTCCACGAACGTGCCCTGGCGCTTGAGGAGTTCACGGGCGTACAGGACGCGAAGACTGACGGCGGTGACGGCGGCGTAGGCGAGCATGCCGCCGCCGATACCGACGCCCGCCAGCAGGGCGGTGGGGCGGTCGAGGTGCATGGAGCGCTCCAGTACGGGCACGGTCACCGCCGAGAACGCGGGGGCCAGGCACAGCGCGACGAGGTGCAGCCGCCACTCCTCGGCCGCCCAGGCGGCGCCCCGCGCGCCGGCGCGGAGTGCCCGCACCGCGACGACGGCGTAGACCACGGCGTACGGGACGAGGTAGGCGACGAGCAGCCGCCTGCCCGCGGTCCCCCCGTCGAGGAGGGCGTACGTGATCCACGCCAGGCCCGCGGCGCCGGCGAGGTGGGCCGCCGCCTGGACCGGCGCGGGGCACCAGGTGCCGGTCAGGCCGGGGACGGTGTCGCGCCGGTCGAGGGCGCGGGAGGCGAGGAGCGCGCCGAAGGCGACGAGGGAGCCGAGGTGCATGATCGCGACGCGGTTGATGTCGAGCATGTCGAGCCCCGGGTAGACCGAGGGCAGGAAGCCCCATTCGAGCCGGAGCAGCGGGGCGGTCATGAGGAAGCCGTAGCAGAGCAGCATCCAGCGCTGGTGCAGGTCGGGGAAGCCGCGGACGGCGGCGAGGATGCCGAAGGTGACGCTGCCGACGGTGCCGACGAGGATCGTGGCGAGCACGATCCAGAACGCGGCCCCGCTGAACGCCTCTTCGGGCGGGGTGCGGACGAGGTAGAGCGCGGCGCCGCCCATCGACACGTACACGGTCACGGCGAAGACGGTCCCGGTGACGCGGTGCAGCCGGACGCGGCGGCGGACGGCGGAGAGCAACTGGACAGGGCCGAGCAGCATCAGGAGGCCGCCGAGCACGGAGTGCACGATCAGCGGGACGAGGCTGCGCCCGTAGGGTCCGATCCGGTCGCGCACGGCCTCGGCGACGAACTCCGGGGAGACGGAGCGGCCGAGGATCCACTCGCCGACGGCCGGGGCTCCGGGGCTTGCGTAGGGCCAGAGTTCGGTCATGGCGATCGGCGCGTACGCCAGACAGACCGCCGTCACCGCGACGGTGGCCACCCTCCCCCGTCTCGTGCTTGTCGGACGCCCCACGACGGTCCCCCTCCTCCGAACACGCATAGTCCTTTCTGGACTATGGAGGAAGGTAGGGCGAGGCCACGGCGCGGTCAACCGGTCGGTGACGAACTCAGGGTTCGCGGGTCTCGACCCACTGCCAGAAATCGACCATCATCCGCTCATAGCGGATGCCGAACTCCAGCGCCTCGCGCTGACCCCGCGTCAGCAGCTCGCCCACGTCGGCGGCGAGCGCCTCGTACTCGTCGAGCGTCCGGCGGTGCTCCCCGACCTGCACGGGGGCGTGCACCCGCGGGCTGGCGCCGAACCACAGCTTGAGGATGCCGCGTTCGCGGGCCTCGACCGGGACGAAAGCGGGGTCGGCCAGCCAGTCGCGGAGCGCCGCCGACCCGGCCTCCGTGAGTCGCATCAGGCGCCTGTTCCGGCCACCCGCCTGCCGGACCTCCGACAGGAGCCCCGCTTCCAGGAGCCGGTCGCACTGCGCGTAGACCTGCGCGTGCGGCATCGACCAGAAGGGCGCCACGGTCCGCGCCGCCTCGACCTTCACGTCGTACGGACTGGCCTCGCCCAAGGTGTCGATGATACCGAGCACGAGGAAGGACGGCGTGGTCAAGCGGACTTCAGACATGCCGCCGACCGTATCGCGCAGAGCGGCCGAAGTCCCTGGTGAGGCGGCCACCCGCCACGCCCGACGGTCGTGAACCCGCCACGCCCGCGGCGGACTCCACACCGTCGCGCATTCCGGCCGGGTCCGCCCTCGCCCCCCTGCGGCGAGACGCCTACGGCGCCGGTCGCGGGGCGCCGGGCCCGGTCCACCGGGGCGCGTCGGGCAGCGGGGCCGACACCGGGAGCGGCGCGAACGACTCCTCCGGCTCGGCCGCGCGACCGTCCGGCGGGGCGTGCTCCGGGCGCAGCAGGTCGTGGAGCGCGGAGAGGCGGATGAGGCGGAGGATCCAGGGCTGGTCGCAGAGGAGCCGCCAGCGCGTGCCGCGACGCCCGGCGTCCCCGGCGCAGTGGGCGAGGAGGCCGAGTCCGGTGGCGTCGCAGAAGGTGAGGCGCCGGACGTCGACGGTCAGGGCGTCGGACTCCCGCACGAGGGCGTCGAGCTCGGGCCGCAGGTGCCGGACCAGGACGAGATCGAGCTCGCCGCGGAGCGCGGCGACGGTGACACCGTCGGTCGAGCGGACCACGAGGTACGGGTCGTGACGGGGGATCAGCTGCATCGGACGCTCCACAGGGTGGCTCCATGTGTCACGTCGAGGGTGGCCGTGTCCGGAAATGCAGGGACGTTTCACCTCGACTGCTGTCACCTGAATCGGTGAATCGCCTCCCCCTCCTCCTCCGCTTCCCCGGCCGAACGGCGAACGGGCGCGCGGCAGCGCCGGTCAGGGCGGAGTGCCGCCGTGCCGACCGGCGGGACCTCCCTGGTCCGCGGGGAGCGCGATCCGCCGGAACTCCACGGTCTCGTACGGGCTCCGGGCCCCGGTCTCGTGGAGGAGGCCGACCGTGCGCGCGTCCAGTCGGACCAGGTCCGAGTAGGCGGCCTTGCGCCGGGCGACGGTGAGGAGCCGGCCGAAGGTCAGGCCGCCGTCCCTGCTGCTCCACAGGGCGAGGTCGGCCCGTTCGGTCGGGACGGAGGGGGCGGAGAAGAGCAGGGTGCGGTCGCGCCCGCCGACGTACAGCAGGCTGCCCTGCACCACGGGGACGCCGTCGAGGGTCCGCTGCGGCGCGAACGGGCGGGCGAGGGTGGCGCCGCCGTCGGCCGAGACCGCGTCCGCGCGGTTGCCCGGTCCGGTGCCCAGCTGGTCGCGGGTGCCGAAGTAGACCTTCCCGTCCGGGAGTTCCGCTGCGGTGGACTCGTTGGAGTTGACGACGCCGTCGTAGGTGTCGTCGACGAGTCCGATCCTCCAGCTCCGGCCTCCGTCGTCGCTCAGGAGGGCGTGCGCTCCGTAGTACCGGGGCTCGCGGCCGGTGTCCGGCGAGCCCGGTGGCGGCGCCGCCGAGTGGTCGGCGGGGACGACCAGGCGCCCGGCGTGCGGGCCGCGGGCGAGGGCCAGGGCATGGCCGGGTCCGGTGGCGTACCAGCGCCAGTCGGGTCGCTTGGCCGACGCCGTGATCTCCCGCGGCGCCGAGAAGGTCCGGCCGTCGTCGGAGCTGCGCTGCACGAAGACGCGGCGGCCGCGTGCGGCCGGGACCTCGCCGCCCAGGATCCGGCTCTCCGTCGCCTCTGCGCCGTTGAAGGAGCTGACGAGGACCACGTCGCCGGAGCGGGGGTCGACGACCGGCGCGGGATTGCCCCGGGTGTCGCCGCCGCCGTCGGCGGCCACCCGCGGCGTGTCCCAGGTGCAGCCGCCGTCCTCCGAGCGCCGGACCACGATGTCGATGTCGCCGCTGTCCCCCGCCCCCGCGGTCCGTCCCTCCGCGAAGGCGAGCACGGTGCCGGCCGGGGTGCGCACGACGGCGGGGATGCGGTAGCCCGCGTACCCGCCGGTCCCGGCGGCGTACGGGACGGACGTCGTACAGCCGGCGCCGGGCCCCGCACGGCCCGGCGCCGGTTCCCCCCGTCCCGGTGGTCCGATGGTCCCCGTGGCGGACAGCCCCGCGGCGGTGACGGCGAGGACCGCCGTCGCCGCCACGACTCCACGCCTCACGGGTCTCCCTGCCGCCGCGCCGTCGAGCCGCGTCACGGCTCACCGCCCGAAGATCACCGGCACGGGAGACCGCGACCTGAACGCGGGGACAACGCCGGGCCTCGCGGAGACGAAACCCGCGGGCGGCGCGGGGCGGTCAGCCCGCGAACCTCGCCATCCACGCCTCGACGTCGGCCGAGGAGCGGGGCAGGCCCGACGAGAGGTTCTCGTGGCCGTCCTCGGTGACGAGCAGGTCGTCCTCGATCCGGACGCCGATGCCGCGCCACTCCTCGGGCACGGTGAGGTCGTCCGGCTGGAAGTAGAGGCCCGGCTCGACGGTGAGCACCATGCCCGGTTCGAGGACGCCGTCGACGTACTCCTCGGTGCGTGCCTGCGCGCAGTCGTGGACGTCGAGGCCGAGCATGTGGCCGGTGCCCGCCATCGTGAAGCGGCGCTGGAGGCCGAGCTCGTAGGCGCGGTCGACGGGGCCCTCGATGAAGCCCCACTCGACCAGGCGCGCGGCCAGATGCCGCTGGGACGCCTCGTGGAAGGCGCGGTACGGGACGCCCGGCTTCACGGCGGCCATGCCGGCCTCCTGCGCCTCGTACACCGCGTCGTACACCGTGCGCTGCACGTCGCTGAAGGTGCCGCTGATGGGGAGGGTGCGGGTGACGTCGGCGGTGTAGAGGGAGTGCGTCTCGACACCGGCGTCGAGGAGGAGCAGCTCGCCGGGGCGCACCGGGCCGTCGTTGTCGGTCCAGTGCATGATCGTGGCGTGCTCGCCGGCGGCGCAGATCGAGCCGTATCCGACGTGGTTGCCCTCCAGGCGGGCCCGGCGGAAGAAGGTGCCCTCGATCCACCGCTCGGACGAGGCGACCGCCCGGGAGAGCTCGCCGACGCAGTCGGTGAAGCCGCGGACGGTGGAGTCGACCGCCTTGCGCATCTCGCCGATCTCCCACGCGTCCTTGACGAGCCGCAGGTCGCTCAGCGCGCCCTCCAGCTCGGCGTCGCGCTCCTCGTCGGTGGTGACGGCGGCTTCCAGGGCCGGGTCGACCCCGCGGACGATGCGGGTGGGGACGCCGGCTCCGGCGGCGAGGTCGTCGGCGAGGGTGCGGACGTCCCGGCAGGCGAGGCCGAGGACGACCTCGGACTCCGCGAGGGTGCGGCGGCGGCCCATCCACAGCTCGGCGGTGTAGCCGATCCAGAACTCGTCGGTGTCCCGGCCGTCGCGGGGCAGCTGGTAGCTGGAGGCGTCGTGGCCTCCGTCGGCGCGGGGCTCCAGGACGAGGGCGCCGTCGCGGGCCTGGTCTCCGGTCATGTGCACGTAGCCGGAGTGGGCGCGGAAGGGGTACGTGTCGTCGTTGGAGCGCGTCTTGAGGTTGCCCGACGGGATCACCAGGCGCTCGCCGGGGAACAGGGCGGAGAGCGCCGCGCGGCGGCGGGCCGCGTGCGGGGCCTGCTCGTCGGGCTCGAGCCCGTGCCGCTCGGTGTCCGCCCAGCCCGTCCGCATGAGGGCGGAAAGCTCCTCGGAGACGCCTCCGTAGAGGCCGTTCTTGCGACCCTTCGCCACGTCCTGCACCTTCTTCCCGGTGAGTTCCTCGGCCACCGGTCGTCGGCGGCACCCGGACGGTACTCCCGTACGACCCCGCCGGGTGCCCAGGAGTGTCAGTGGCACGGATCGGCCACGCACGGGTGCCGGAAGGGGTCGATAATGCGGTCCATGGCGAACGCGAAGCTCAGTGAGGCCCTGCGGCTTCTGGGGATCGGCGACGAGGCCGGCCGGGTCTACCTCAAGCTCCTGGAGCTCGGGCCCGCGCCGCTGAGCGCCGTCGGGTCGGCGGCGGGGCTGTCGGGCGGCGCGCTGGCGGCGGCGTACGGGGAGCTGGTCGACGCCGGTCTCGCGAGCGCCGCCGAGGAGGGCCCGGAGGTGGTGGCGCCGGTGCCGCCCGCCGCCGGTCTGGAGATCCTCGGCCGGCACCGGGCCGCCGAGCTGGACGAGTCCCGGATCACGGTCGGCGGCGCGTTCGAGACGTTCCGTCGGCAGCGGCTCGCCACCCACGGCGACCATCTCGTGGAGGTCGTCACCGGGGACGCCGTCGGGCTGCGGATGCGGCAGGCGTGGGCGAGCGCGCGCGAGCAGATCCGGCAGCTCGACTCGCCGCCGTACTTCCCCATCCCGGGCGCGACGGACGACGCGCTGGCGACACTGGCCCGCGGGGTGACCCAGCGGGTGGTGTACTCGCGGGCGTCGCTGGAGCTGCCGGGGAACCTGGAGACGGCCATCGAGCCGTGCATCGAGGCCGGGGAGCAGGCCCGGGTGCTGCCGTCGGTGCCGGTGAAGCTGGTGATCATCGACGAGGCGTACGCGATGGTCTCCCTGTCGATCAGGGAGGCGGACGTGCACAACGCGATGATGGTGGTGCAGCCGTGCGGGCTGCTCTCCGCGCTGGTGGCGCTCTTCGAGCAGGTGTGGCAGGGCGCGCTGCCCTTCCACGGCCGCACCACGCGGCCGGCCGGGCTCCTGCCGGCCGACCGGCGGCTGCTGCGGCTGCTCGCCGGCGGCGCCGCCGACGAGGTCATCGCCCGTGAGCTCGGCGTGAGCCGCCGCACGCTGTTCCGCAGGATCCAGGTCCTGATGGCCCGGCTCGGCGCGACGAACCGGTTCCAGCTGGCGCTCCAGGCGCAGCGCTCGGGCTGGCTGTGACCCGGGGCCGGGAGTGCTCCCGGCCCCGGGGCGGGCGGTCCGTCAGGCCAGGTGCCGCCGCAGGAAGGTGTACATCAGGGCGCTGTTGTGGGCGGCCTGCTCGTTGTCGCCCGCGCCCGCGTGGCCGCCTCCGGTGTTCTCGTGGAACAGCACCGGATGCCCGAGCTCCCGCAGCCGGGCCGCCGCCTTGCGGGCGTGGCCGGGGTGGACGCGGTCGTCGCGGGTCGACGTCATGAGGAGCACCGGGGGGTAGCGCCGGTCCGCGGCGATCCGGTGGTACGGGGAGACGTCGAGCAGGTGCGGGAGGTCCGCCTCGTCGTCCGGGTCGCCGTACTCGGCGATCCAGGACGCGCCCGCGAGGAGCTTGTGGAAGCGGGTCATGTCGAGCAGCGGCACCTGGGCGACGATCGCGCCGAACAGCTCCGGGTAGCGGGTGAGCATCGCGCCCATCAGCAGCCCGCCGTTGCTGCCGCCGGCCGCGCCGAGCGCGGCCGGGGTGGTGATCCCGCGGGTGACGAGGTCCTCGGCGACGGCGGCGAAGTCCTCGAAGGCCCGCGGCCGGTCCGCGCCGAGGGCGGCCTGGTGCCAGTCCGGCCCGTACTCGCCGCCGCCCCGGATGTTCGCGATGACGTAGGTGCCGCCCTGTTCCAGCCACGCCCGGCCCGTGACCGCGCCGTAGTAGGGGGTGAGGGAGACCTCGAACCCGCCGTAGCCGTAGAGCAGGGTGGGCCCGGGGCCCGTGACGGCGTGGTCGGGTCCGATGACGAAGTACGGGACGCGTGTGCCGTCGCGGGAGACCGCGAAGTGCTGCGCCACGGAGAGGCCGGTGGTGTCGAAGCGGTCGGGGGCCTGCTTGAGGGTCTCGCTGTCGCCGCCGATGCGGCCGCGGTGGAGCGTGGAGGACTGGAGGAAGCCCGAGACGTCGAGGAAGAACTCGTCGGAGACGTCCGGGTCGGTGTCCACGACGCTCACGGCGGAGAGTTCGGGGACGCCGACGAGCGGCTCGCGGGTCCATCCTCCGTCGGGTGCGGGGGTGAGGACCTCGATGCGGGTGCTGACGTCCCGCAGCGTCTCCAGGACGAGGTGGCCGCGGGTCCAGGCGTGGCCGGCCAGGGCCGTCCGCTCGTCCGGGGTGAACAGCACCTCGGGGGTGCGGTCGCCCGCCAGGAACGCGTCGAAGTCGAAGGCGAGCAGCGAGCCCGTCGGCTGTCCCAGCCAGTCGGACTTGAGGGTGACGATCAGGTGCCGCCGGTGGGCGTAGGCGAGGGCGTCGTCGGGGACGTCGATCCGGACGAGCGTGCCGTCCGGCCGCAGCCAGTGGGTCTCGCTGCGGAAGAAGTCCAGCGACCGGCCGACGAAGTCGCGTTCGTAGCCGGGGGTGCTGTCGTGCTGTCCCCAGGCCGACACGTCGGCCTGTCCGGCCTCGAAGACGAGCTCGGCCTCCGCCGGCTCGGTGCCGCGCCGCCAGCGGCGGACCTGGCGCGGGTAGCCGGAGTCGGTGAGCGAGCCGGGGCCGGTGTCCGTGCCGACGAAGACGGTGTCGGCGTCGATCCAGCCGATCCGCGTCTTGGCCTCCGGGAGCCGGAAGCCGTCCTCGACGAACTCCCGTGCGGCGAGGTCGAACTCGCGGACCACGACGGCGTCACCGCCGTCCCGGGAGAGCCGGATCAGGGCCAGGTCGTGGTCGGGGCGGCGGACCCGCGCGCCGTCCCACACCCACTTCTCGCCCTCGGCCTCGGCGAGCGCGTCGAGGTCGAGCAGGACGTCCCACTCGGGGACGTCCTTGCGGTACTGCTCCAGGGTCGTCCGCCGCCAGAGCCCGCGGACGTGCGCGGCGTCCCGCCAGAAGTTGTACAGGTGCGGGCCGCGCCGGGTGGTGTACGGGATGCGGTCCGAGGCGTCCAGCACCTCCCGCAGCCGCTCCTTCAGCGGGAGGAAGCCGGGGTCGGCGGCGAGGGCGTCGGCCGTCTCGGCGTTCCGCTCGGCCACCCAGGCGAGCGCGTCCTCGCCGGTGACCTCCTCCAGCCAGAGGTACGGGTCGTCGTCGGTCGGTTCTCCCATGGCTACTTCCCGTCCTCGCGTCGCAGCTGTGCCGAAAGGTGGTGCCGCAGCGGCTGCCCGACCGCCGCCATGTCGTGGACGAAGTCGAGCGTGCCGTCGTCGGCGAGGGTATAGCGGCGCCGGGTGGCCTCGACGTCCTTGGCGGTGGGGGCGAGGGCGACGGTGTGGGTGGCGAGGTCGACCGTGCCGTCCTGCGCCCGGCCGACCATGATCTCCGCGATGCCCGTGGGCTGGGTGATCAGCGCCTCCACCGCGCCGTCCGGCTTCAGCCGCCACCATCCGCTCTCCCGCGCCGCGGGCCGCAGCGGGGTGCCGTCCGCGTCGACCAGCCAGGCGCGGGCCTCGTAGCGGAGGAACGGCCGGCCGTCGTGGGCGAACGTGACCTCCTGCTCGTACGCGAACCCCTCGGCGAGGGTCGGGTACTCGCCGCGGCCCCGGCCCGTCCAGGTGCCGAGCAGGCCGGTCACCGGCGCCAGCAGCTCGTGCGGCGCGGGCGTCCCGTCCGGCCGCAGGGCGTCGGGGTAGGGGTGGTGCGGCTCGCGGTCGAACATGAGGTGCGCTCCTGGGTCGGGGCCTGTGCCGGATCGCAGCTTAGGGGGTGTCGGCCGCCCGGGTGCCGGGGCCTTCCGGCCACGCCACCTGCCGCGATCGCCCGAGGGCCGCGTCCGTGGGCCCCCGTCGCGGTCGGGTGGGCGGGTCCACGCTGCGAGACGGGCGTTGACCGCACCGGTGACGGCCGCTACCTTCGCGCCATGTTGCGTACAGCCCTGCTCACCTCGCGCGGTCACATCGACCTGCTGCGGGTGGCCTCCGCCGCGTGTCGCCGCGGCTGCTGACGCCCTCTCACCCGCATCACCCCTGACGCCCTGACCGCAGTGCGCGCGTGTTCCTCCCGCGCCCGCGGGCGCTGAGGCGTACCTCCACCCCGTTCTCTCCCAGAGACCCCGGAGCCCCGCCATGACGGTCGGCCATGCCCCACCCCTCTCTCCGCCCGACATATCGCCTTTGCCGGATGTCGAGTCCCTCGCCCCCGCACGCGGGCCCGGTCGCGGCCCCGCCGTTCCGCGCTGGCTGCGCCGGTGTGTCGGACCCGTGCTGCTACTCGCGCTGTGGCAGACCCTCAGTACGGCGGGCGTCCTCCCCTCCGACGTGCTGGCCTCGCCGGGGACCATCGCCCGGGCCGGCGGCGGGCTGATCGCGGACGGCACGCTGCCGACCGCGATGGGGGTCTCGCTGTGGCGGGTCGCCGTGGGGCTGCTGATCGGCGGCGCCGTGGGGGTCTCGCTCGCCCTGGTGTCGGGGCTGTCGCGGCTCGGCGAGGACCTCGTCGACGCTCCCGTGCAGATGCTGCGGACGGTCCCGTGGGTCGGCCTCATCCCGCTCTTCATCATCTGGCTCGGGATCGGCGAGGCGCCCAAGGTGGCGCTGATCGCCCTCGGGGTGGCCTTCCACCTCTATCTGAACGTGTACGCCGGCATACGCGGCGTGGACGCCCGACTCGTCGAGGCGGGCGAGTCGCTGGGGCTGGGCCGGTGGGGTCTGGTCCGGCACGTCGTGCTGCCCGGCGCCCTGCCGGGGGCCATGACGGGGCTGCGCTACTCGCTCGCCACCGCCTGGCTCGCGCTGGTCTTCGGGGAGTCGATCAACGCCGACGCCGGGATCGGCTTCCTGATGAACCAGGCACGCGAGTTCTTCCGCACCGACGTGATCGTCGTCTGCCTGGTCGTCTACGCCTTCCTCGGCCTGCTCGCCGACGCCGTCGTCCGCTCTCTCGAAAGGCTGCTGCTGCAATGGCGACCGACCTTCACCGGGCAGTGACCGTCCAGGGTCTCACCCGCTCCTTCGACGGACGCCCGGTCGTCGACGGACTCGATCTGACCCTGCGGGCCGGGCAGTTCACCGCGCTCCTCGGTCACAGTGGCTGCGGCAAGTCCACGCTCCTGCGGGTGCTCGCGGGGCTCGACCGGGAGATCTCCGGCACCGTCCTCGTGCCGCGGCGGCGGGCCGTCGCCTTCCAGGCGCCGCGTCTGATGCCGTGGAAGCGGGTCTGGCGCAACGTGCTGCTCGGACTGCCCGGCAAGCCCGGCCGCGCGGTCGCGGAGAAGGCCCTGGAGGAGGTCGGACTCGGCCACCGCTCCGGGGCGTGGCCCAAGACCCTCTCCGGAGGTGAGGCCCAACGCGCCTCCCTCGCCCGTGCGTTGGTACGCGATCCCGATCTGCTGCTGCTCGACGAGCCGTTCGGCGCGCTCGACGCCCTGACCCGGATCAAGGCGCAGCGCCTGGTGGCGGAGTTGTGGCAGCGGCGCGGCTGCACGGTTCTGCTCGTCACCCACGACGTGGACGAGGCGCTGCTGCTCGCGGACCGCGCCCTGGTGATGCGGGACGGGGTCATCGCGTACGACACCCCGGTCGACCTCGCACGGCCCCGCTCGCCCGGGGACCCCGAGCTCGCCGGGCTCCGCACCCGCCTGCTCGCCGAACTCGGCGTCACCGAGGACGGGCTCGCCGCGCCCACCGCGGCCTGATCGGCACCGTCCCGCCCCTCCCGCCCCGCTCTTGCGACGTCCCGACACCGAAACCGGCCCCGACGCCGACCCCGACCCCGAGGAGAACCCGTGAAGTCCCCCCGTCTGTCCGCCGCGGCACTGCTGGTGCCCCTCGCCCTCCTCGTCTCCGCCTGCTCCGGCGCCTCGGCCGCCGGGCAGAACGCGAACTCCGACGGCAAGGGGAGCCTCGTCCTGCGCGTGGGCGACCAGAAGGGCGGCTCCGAGGCCGTCCTGCGCGCCGCGGGCGAACTCGACGACCTGCCCTATCGCGTCACATGGTCGACGTTCACCTCGGGCCCACCCCTGCTCGAAGCCGTGAACGCCGAGGCCGTCGACATCGGGGGTGTCGGCAACACCCCGCCGGTGTTCGCCGCCGGCGCCTCCTCCAAGATCACCGTGGTCGCCGCCACCCACGGCGACTCGGCCGGTGAGGCGATCCTCGTCCCCAAGGACTCCCCGCTGCGCACCGCCCGCGATCTGAAGGGGAAGAAGGTCGCCGTGGCCCAGGGCAGCGCCGCGCACTACCAGCTGATCGCCGCGCTCGCCGAGGCCGGGCTCACCCTCGGCGACATCCACCCCACCCTGCTCCAGCCGGCCGACGCCCTCGCCGCCTTCTCCGGCGGCAAGGTGGACGCCTGGGCGGTCTGGGACCCGTACACCTCCCAGGTCCTGGAGAGCGGCCGGGGCCGGGTGCTCGCCGACGGCCGGGGCATCGTCAACGGCCTCGCGTTCCAGGTCGCGGCCCCCGCCGCGCTCGCCGACAAGGAGAAGGCCGCCGCCATCGGCGACTACCTCGAACGGCTGCGGCGCGCCCAGGACTGGGTGTTCGAGCACCCCGACGCCTGGGCGAAGGTCTGGGCGAAGGAGACCGGTCTGCCGTACGCGGTGGCCCTCGCCGCCGTGAAGCGCAGCAACGGCACCCGGGTCCCGGTCGCCCTCGACGACGCGGCCGTCGCCTCCGAGCAGCGGATCGCCGACACCTTCGCCCGGCTCGGGCTGATCCCTCGCACCTTCCGGTTCGACGACTTCGTCGACCGCCGCTTCAACAAGGACCTGCCGCCGTCGACCACCCCGGCGCGCACGTACGGAAAGGCATCCTGATGACCGTCCACCTGCACTGGTTCCTGCCGACCGGCGGCGACGGCCGCACCCTCGTCGACCGGCACGCCTACACCGACGGCGGGATCACCCGGAGCCGGACCGTGTCCGGGGTGCGCGCGCCCGACATCGACTATCTGGTCCAGATCGCCAAGGCCGCCGAACAACTGGGCTTCGAGGCGGTGCTGACCCCGACCGGGACGTGGTGCGAGGACGCCTGGCTGACGACCGTGGCCCTCGCCCAGCACACCGAGCGGCTCAAGTTCCTGGTGGCCTTCCGCCCGGGCGTGATCTCACCGGTCCTCGCGGCCCAGATGGCGTCCACCTACCAGCGGATCACCCGGGGGCGGCTGCTCCTCAACGTGGTGACGGGCGGCGACTCCGCCGAGCAGCGGCGGTTCGGCGACCACCTGGACCACGACCGGCGGTACGCGCGGACGGCCGAGTTCCTCTCGGTCGTGCGGGGCGCCTGGAGCGGCCGGCCGTTCGACTTCGAGGGCGAGCACTTCCGGATCGACGGCGGCCTGACCGCGCTGCCGCCCGACCCGCTGCCCGAGATCTTCTTCGGCGGCTCCTCCGAGGCGGCCGGTCCCGTCGCGGCGGAGCACGCCGACGTCTATCTGACCTGGGGCGAGCCGCCCTGGCAGGTGAAGGAGAAGATCGACTGGATCCGGGGGCTCGCGGAGGAGCGGGGCCGGACGGTCCGGTTCGGGATCCGCCTGCACACCATCTCGCGGGACTCGGCGCGGGACGCCTGGGCGACGGCCGACCGGCTGCTCTCCGATCTCGACGCCGAGACGGTCGCCTCGGCCCAGGAGCTGCTCGGCCGCAGTGAGTCCGTCGGCCAGCAGCGGATGCTGGCCCTCCACCGCGGCGGCTCGCTCGACCGGGACAAGCTGGAGATCTCGCCGAACCTGTGGGCGGGGGTCGGTCTGGTGCGGGGCGGGGCGGGGACGGCGCTCGTCGGCAGCCACGCCGACGTCGCGGACCGGATCGAGGAATACCACGACCTGGGCGTGGAGCACTTCGTGCTGTCCGGGTACCCGCACCTGGAGGAGGCGTACTGGTTCGGCGAGGGCGTGACGCCCGAGCTCGCCGCGCGCGGGCTGCTGCCGAAGGTCCCGGCCTCCCCGCTGCTCGGGGTCCCCGCGGTGAACGGCCGTCCGGCCTCGGCCCCGGGCGGGGCGCCGCTGCTGGTGCCCGGCGGGCGGTAGAGCGCCGGGGCGGGGGTGCGGGAAGATCCGCACCCCCACCCCGGTTGGTAGAAGCGTGAACGATTTCGAGGTCGAAGCGGTCGGGACGGTCGGAGCGGCTCCGGGGACGGTCGCGGCAGGCGGCGACGGGCCACGGACGGTGGACGTCGTCGTCATCGGCGCCGGCCAGGCCGGTCTCTCGGCCGCCTTCCACCTCCGGCGCGCCGGTCTGGAGCCGGACCGCGACTTCGTGGTGCTCGACCACGCCCCCCACCCCGGCGGCGCCTGGCAGTTCCGCTGGCCGTCCCTGACGTACGGCAAGGTCCACGGCATGCACGCGCTGCCGGGCATGGAGCTGACGGGCGCGGACCCCGCGCGGCCCTCCTCGGAGGTGATCGGCGCGTACTTCGACACGTACGAGCGGACGTTCGACCTGCGGGTCCACCGGCCCGTCGACGTCACCGCCGTCGGGGAGGGCGAGGACGGGCGGCTGCGGGTGGAGACCTCGGAGGGGGTCTACGCGACCCGTGCCCTGATCAACGCCACCGGCACCTGGGACCGCCCCTTCTGGCCGCGCTACCCGGGCCAGGAGACCTTCCGCGGCCGCGAGCTGCACACCGCCGACTACCCGGGGCCGGCGGAGTTCGCCGGGAAGCGCGTACTCGTCGTCGGGGGCGGCGCATCCGGCACCCAGCACCTGATGGAGATCGCCGAGGTCGCCGCCGGCACGACCTGGGTCACCCGGCGCGAGCCCGTCTACCGCGAGGGGCCGTTCGGGGAGGAGGAGGGGCGCGCCGCCGTCGCCCTCGTCGAGGAGCGCGTCCGGCGCGGGCTCCCGCCGCGCAGCGTCGTCTCGGTCACCGGACTCCCCCTCAACGACGCGATCCGCGAGGCGCGCGAGCGCGGGATCCTGGACCGGCTTCCGATGTTCGACCGGATCACCCCGACCGGGGTGGCCTGGGCGGACGGCCGGACCGCCGACGTGGACGTGATCCTGTGGGCGACCGGCTTCCGGGCGGCGATCGACCACCTGACCCCGCTGCGGCTGCGGGAGCCCGGCGGCGGGATCCGGGTCGAGGGGACGCGGGCGGTGCGCGACGAGCGCGTCCACCTCGTCGGCTACGGCCCGTCGGCGTCGACGATCGGCGCCAACCGGGCCGGCCGGGCCGCCGTCTCCGACATCCGCCGCCTCCTCGCCCGCGAGCCGGCCGGCGTCGCCGCCGGCTGAGCCCGCGTCACTGCTTCGCCGCGCTCCGGTTGGCGTTGAACTCGGCCACGTTCTCCCGGTGGGCCGCGTAGTCGGCGGTGAAGCGGGTGTCGCCGGGGGCGACCGTGACGAAGTACAGCCAGTCGCCGTCCGCCGGACGGATGACGGCGTCCAGCGCCTGGTCCCCCGGATTCCCGATCGGCGTCGGCGGGAGCCCCTTGCGCTCGTAGGTGTTGTACGGGCTGGAGCTCCGCGTGTCCTCGTAGGTCGTGTCCACCGTGGTGCGGTCCAGTGCGTAGTTGAGCGTCGAGTCCATCTGGAGGGCCATGCCGCGGGCGAGCCGGTTGTGGACGACGCGGGCCACCTTGGCCATGTCCTCGGGGTTGTCGGCCTCGGCCTGGACGATGCTCGCCGCGATCACCGTCTGGTACACGCTCAGTCCGTGCGCCCGCGCGCCCTCCGCGATCGCCGCCGTCCCGAAGCGGCGGGAGGCGGTGTCCACCATGAAGCGGAGCAGCACCTCCGGGCTGGTGGCGGTGAGCACGGGGTAGGTCGCGGGGAAGAGGTAGCCCTCCGGGTTGCCGTCGGCCTCGGCGGGCAGCGGAAGCACCGTGCCGGGCGCCATCGCGGTCTTCCGCGCGGTGCCCCGGGGCAGACCGAGGGACCGGTCGACGGCCGCGTACACCTGACCGGCCCGCCAGCCCTCGGGGACGAGGAGCGAGCGGGGCTTTTCGGCGACCGGTTCGTCGTGGGCGGGCAGCAGGGGCACGGTGACCGCGGCGGCCACGGCGAGGACGGCGCCGAGCAGCAGGGCGAGACGGCCGCGCCGGGTGAGCCGGGGGCGGCGTCCGCGCCGGGGCGGCATGGGCGACGCGGGGCGGCGGGGGCCCAGGGCGGGCAGCGCGCGGTGGACGCGGCGCGGGGGTGCGTACGGGGACGGCGACCGGTAGGTCATGGCCGCACGCTAACCCGGTCCGTCCGGGAATCCGGGGAACCCGCGCACGCGGCGGCGCCGCCGGCTCCCTGGGACGGGGAACCGACGGCGCCGGGCACTGCGATCGTCAGACGAGCCAGCCCAGGAAGTGCAGGACGCCGGCGAGCAGGTTGGTGATGACGTTCATGGTGGTGCTTCTCCTCGTACAGGTGCATCAGTGGGACGGTGCGATCGCGTTCTGCAGCACGCCGCTCGCACTCCGTCATCATCCGACGCGGTACGGGGAAGGGACAACGATCTCCCGGAACGATCACACGTTCTGGGGAACAACCGCTCCCACGTTCGTCTGTTCGCCCGCACGCCCTGTCGAAGCGGCCTCCCCGGCGCCCGCCGAGGGGTCCGCGGCAGCCGATTCCGCCGTGCGGGCGTCCCGCCGGACCAGGGCCGCGTAGCGGCCGTCGCGCGCGAGCAGCTCGTCATGGGTCCCGCGCTCGGCGATCCGGCCCGCCTCCAGGACGACGATCTGGTCGGCGTCGCGGACGGTCGAGAGCCGGTGGGCGATGGTGATGGTCGTGCGACCCTCGGACAGGGTGTCCATGGCCTGCTGCACCGCGTGCTCCGTCCGGGTGTCGAGGGCGCTGGTCGCCTCGTCGAGGATGAGCACGGGCGGGTCGCGCAGGATGGTGCGCGCGATGGCCAGGCGCTGCTTCTCGCCGCCGGAGAACCGGTAGCCGCGCTCGCCCACCAGGGTGTCGTAGCCGTCGGGCAGCGAGGCGATGTGGTCGTGGATCTGGGCGGCGCGCGCGGCGGCCTCGATCTCCTCGTCGGTGGCGTCCGGCTTGGCGAAGCGGAGGTTGTCCGCGACGGAGGCGTGGAAGAGGTAGGTCTCCTGGGAGACGACGCCGACGGCGCGGGCGAGCGTGTCGAAGTCCAGGTCGCGCACGTCGACGCCGTCGAGGGCGACGCGTCCGCCGGTGACGTCGTACAGCCGCGGCACCAGGTAGCTCAGCGTGGACTTGCCCGAGCCGGTGGGACCGACGACGGCGAGGCTGCCGCCGGCGGGGACGGTGAGGTCGATCGACTCCAGGGTCGCCCGGCCCGTCTCCTCGGGGTCGTAGCGGAACTCGACCTTCTCGAAGGAGACCTCGCCCCTGACGAGCGGGAGGCTGACGGGCTCGGCGGGCTCGGCGACGTCGACGGGCAGGTCCAGGTACTCGAAGATGCGCTGGAAGAGCGCGAGGGAGGTCTGCATCTGCACGCCGGTGGAGAGCAGGCTCACGGCCGGCCGGAAGAGGCCCTGCTGGAGCGTGACGAAGGCGACGAGCGTGCCGAGCGAGAGGGTGGCGCCGCCGGGGCCGAGCGCGATGCCGGCGGCCCAGTAGATCAGGGCGGGCATGGCGGCCATGACGATGCTGATGGTGGACATGCGCCAGCGCCCGGCCATGGAGGAGCGCACTTCGAGGTCGACGAGGCGCTCGGACTCCTCGGCGAAGGACTTCGTCAGGGAGTCGGAACGGCCCATGGTGCGGCCCAGCAGGATGCCGCTGACCGAGAGGGACTCGGTGACGGTCGCGGCCATCGCGGCCATCTGCTTCTGGCGCTGGGTGGTGATCCGTTTGCGCTCGCGGCCGACGCGCCGGCTGATCCAGACGAAGACGGGCAGCAGGAGCAGCGAGACGAGGGTGAGGCGCCAGTCGAGGGCGAGCATGGCGACCACGGTCGCGACGACCGCGGTGAGGTTGGAGACGAGCGAGGTGGCCGTCGAGGTGACGGTGGCCTGCATGCCGCCGATGTCGTTGGCGATCCGGGACTGGACCTCGCCCGTGCGGGTGCGCGTGAAGAAGGCCAGAGGCATCCGCTGGAGCTGCTCGTACACCGCGGTGCGCAGGTCGTGCATGACGCGCTGGCCGACGGTGGTGGAGATCAGGGTCTGGAGCACGCCGAACACGCCGTTCAGCACGGCGGTGGCGATCATGCCGAGGGCGAGCAGGCTCAGCAGCCCGGTGCGGCCCTGCGGGATCGCGACGTCGAGGAGCTCCCTGAGCAGGAACGGCGAGGCGACCGAGACGAGCGAGGCGGCGCCGACCAGGAGGCCGACGAGCGCGAGGCGCGCGCGGTAGGGACGGAAGAGCCGCAGGATGCGCCGCACCTGGGCGGGCTCCTTCGGCCGGGTGGAGTCACGGGACGGTGGCGTCCAGTCGGACTGGTCGTGGGGATGCATGGGCTCCTTCGGGAAATGAGGCGATTCGAGCAGAGCATAGCTCATTGTTACCTATACTCACAATGAACCAGGTCCTGATATTGTTCCCCCATGACCACCTCCGACCGCACGAGCGCGGCCGCCCGCACGGGTGACGGCCCGGGCGGGACCGACGCCGACGGGCTCCTCGCCGAGCAGCTGCTGCGGCTCACCCGCCGCCTGCACCGCATCCAGAAGCACCACCTGGAACCGGTCGGCATCACCCCCGCGCAGTCGCGGCTGCTGCGCACGGTCGCGCACTTCGGACAGCCGCCCCGGATGGCGGACCTCGCGGCCCGGCTCGAGGTCGTCCCCCGGGCCGTGACCAGTCTCGTCGACGGCCTGGAGGCGGGCGACCGGGTGCGCCGGGTCCCCGACCCGAACAACCGCCGGGTGATACGGATCGAGCTCACCGACGCCGGCCGCGCCACGCTGCGCGAGCTGCGCAGCGCGCGCCGGGCGGCCGCAGAGGACATCCTTGCTCCATTGACCGTCGAACAGCGCGAGGTGCTCGGAGGTCTGCTGTCCGCCCTGGTCGACCAGGCGCCGGAGAGCGGCTGCTGATCCGACCGGGCACGGGGACGCGCGGAATGGGGAGCCCTGACATGCCGCTGCTGGAGCCGAACCCGCAGTCCCTCCGCCCCGCGACGAAGCGGACCCCGGCGCCGGACCGGGTCCCCGAGCTCCAGGCCCGGGGCACGCCCCGGCGGCTCCGCGAGGAGCTGCACGAGCTCCTCGGCCCGGAGAAGGTCCTGTCCAGGATCTCCGACCTCGTGCGGTACGCCTCGGACGCGAGCCCGTACCGCTTCGTGCCGCAGGTCGTCGTGGTCGCCGAGGACATCGACGACATCTCCACGATCCTGTCCTACGCCCACGGCAAGGGCCGCGAGGTCGTCTTCCGGGCCGCGGGGACCAGCCTCAACGGACAGGCGCAGGGCGAGGACATCCTCGTCGACGTCCGCCGCCACTGGGTGGGCGCCGAGGTCCTCGACGGCGGAGCCCGCCTCCGCGTCCGGCCCGGCACGACCGTCGTCCGGGCCAACGCCGCGCTCGCCCCGCACGGGCGGGTCCTGGGGCCCGACCCGGCCAGCGCCGTCGCCTGCACGATCGGCGGCGTCGTCGCCAACAACGCCTCGGGCATGACGGCCGGGACGACCCGGAACTCCTACCGGACCGTCTCCTCCCTGACCTTCGTGCTGCCGAGCGGCACCGTCGTCGACACCGGCGACCCGGACGCCGACGCGCTGCTCGCGCACGCCGAGCCGAGGCTGTGCGCGCAGCTGCTCGCGCTGAAGGCCGAGATCGAGGCCGACGCCGAGCTCACCGCCCGGATCCGGGCCAAGTACACCCTCAAGAACACCAACGGCTACCGGCTCGACGCCTTCCTCGACGGGGCCACGCCCGCGGAGATCCTGCGGGGCCTCATGGTCGGTTCCGAGGGCACCTTCGGCTTCATCTCCGAGGTCGTCTTCGACACCCTGCCGCTGGACCGGGAGGTCTCCACCGCCCTGCTCTTCTTCCCCTCGCTGCCGGCCGCCGCCGCGGCCGTGCCCCTGTTCAACGAGGCCGGGGCGCTGGCCGTCGAGCTGATGGACGGAAACACCCTGCGGGCCTCGGTGAGCGTCCGGGGCGTACCCGCCGACTGGGCGGACCTGCCCAAGGAGACGGCGGCGCTGCTGGTCGAGTTCCGGGCGCCGGACGCGGCGGCGCGGGAGGCGTACGAGCGGGCGGCCGAGGCCGTCCTCGCCGGGCTCGACCTGGTGGCCCCGGTGCCCTCCGTGGCGAACGCGTTCACCCGCGACCCGGGGACGATCTCCGGCTACTGGAAGGCCCGCAAGGCGTTCGTGACCGCGGTGGGCGGCTCGCGCCCCTCCGGCACGACCCTGATCACCGAGGACTTCGCGGTGCCGCCGGACCGCCTCGCGGAGGCATGCGCCGCCCTGCTCGACCTGCAGTCCCGGCACGGGTTCGACGCGGCCGTCGCCGGTCACGCGGCCCACGGCAACCTGCACTTCCTCCTCGCCTTCGACGCCGCCGACCCCTCCGACGTCGAGCGGTACGCGGCCTTCATGGACGAGTTCTGCAAGCTCACGGTCGAGCGCTTCGACGGCTCGCTGAAGGCCGAGCACGCCACCGGCCGCAACATCGCGCCCTTCCTGGAGCTGGAGTGGGGGACGCGGGCGACCGACCTGATGTGGCGGGTCAAGGAGGCCATCGACCCCGACGGGGTGCTCGCGCCGCGGATCGTGCTCGACCGCGACCCGCACGCCCATCTGCGCGGTCTGAAGACGATCCCCGCCGTGGAGCGGATCGCCGACCCCTGCATCGAGTGCGGCTTCTGCGAACCGACCTGCCCCAGCGGCGACCTGACGACCACTCCGCGCCAGCGGATCGTGCTGCGCCGGGAGATGATGCGCCAGGCCGCGGGCTCGCCCGTCGAGAGCCGCCTCCTGGCGTCGTACAGCTACGACGCCGTGGACACCTGCGCGGGCGACTCCACCTGCAAGCTGGCCTGTCCGGTCGGCATCGACACGGGCGCGCTGATGAAGGACTTCCGGCACGAGCGGCACTCGCCGCGGGAGGAGCGGATCGCCGCCCTGGCCGCGCGGAACTTCCGCGCGGTGGAGACCTCCGCGCGGCTCGCGGTCGCCGCGGCGGACCGGATCGGCGACCGGGTCCTGGAGTCGGTCACGGGTCTGGCACGCAAGGCCGTGCGCCCCGACCTCGTACCGGAGTGGCTGCCGGAGATCCCCGGCGCCGCGGCCCGGCGGCTGCCCCGCACCCACCGTCCGGCGGCCGTCGCCGTCTACTACCCCGCCTGCGTGAACCGCATCTTCGGCGGACCCGACGGACGGACCGGCCCCTCCCTCCCCGAGGCCGTGGTCGCCGTGTCGGCCCGGGCGGGCAGGCCCGTGTGGATCCCGGACGACGTGGCCGGCACGTGCTGCGCCACCATCTGGCACTCGAAGGGGTACCGGCGCGGCAACGAGGTGATGGCCAACAAGATCGTCGAGGCCGCCTGGGGGTGGACGGCCGGCGGGGCGCTGCCGCTCGTCGTGGACGCCTCGTCCTGCACCCTCGGCATCGCCGAGGAGGTGATCCCGTACCTGACGGAGGACAACCGACGGCTGCACGCCGAGCTGACGGTGGTCGACTCGCTGGTGTGGGCGGCGGACGAGCTGCTCCCCCGGCTTTCCGTCCGCCGCCGGGTCGGATCGGCCGTCGTCCATCCGACGTGCTCGATGCGGCACCTGGGCGACGAGGAGAAGCTGACGGCGCTCGCCGGGGCCTGCGCCGACGAGGTCGTGGTCCCGGCCGACGCGGGCTGCTGCGCCTTCGCCGGCGACCGGGGCATGCTGCATCCGGAGCTGACCGCCTCGGCGACCGCCCGCGAGGCGGCCGAGGTGACGGCCCGCCCGTTCGACGTCCACCTCTCGGCCAACCGCATGTGCGAGATCGGGATGGACCGCGCGACGGGCCGCAGCTACCAGTCGGCGCTGCTGGCCCTGGAGCGCGCGACCCGTCCCTGACCGACCGTCACCGGACCCTCGGCGAGGCACCGAAGAGCCCGGCAGCAGGACCCCTCACCCCCGGTGGTGAGGGGTCCTTCGTATGTTCGGGTGATCATCGACGGCGGCTACGGCCCGGTGCGATATCCGGAACAGTAAGGTCCGACTACCCGTCACATGTGTCCTGTCGGCGCCTTGCGCGCCTTGGGCCACCGAGGCCAGGGTCCTGTGCGGGATTCATGAGACAGCCGTGCCCACAGCTTCGGGAGGTTCCATGGACGAGCGGACACCGCGCACTCCGAGCCGCCGCAAGGTGCTCAGGACGACCGCGGCGGCTGCCGGGACGGGCATCGCCTTCACCGCCGCCGGAACGCAGGCGGCCGCCGCGCCCGCGGCTCCCGCGGCTCCCGAGACCCCCGCCGCACCCCGCCGCCGCGGCGCCACCATGGCGGGAGTGCCCTTCGAGGGCCGCTCCACGGTCCGCGTCGGCCTCGTCGGGCTCGGCAACCGGGGCAGCGCGATGATCGGCCTCTACCTCGCCCTCCCCTGGGTGCGGGTGGTCGCCGTCTGCGACCCGGTGCGCGAGAAGGCCGAGCGGGCCGCCGCGAAGGTGGTCGCCGCCGGACAGCCCGCACCGGCCGTCTACACCAAGAGCGAGACGGACTACGAGAACCTCTGCACCCGCACGGACGTCGACTTCGTCCACGTGGCCACCCCCTGGGACAGCCACTACGCGATCGCCCGGTCGGCGATGCTGAACGGCAAGCACGTCGGCGTGGAGTGTCCGGTCGCGATGCGGCTGGACGAACTGTGGTCCCTGGTCGACCTGTCGGAGGAGACCCGCAAGCACTGCATGCAGCTGGAGAACTGCTGCTACGGGCGGAACGAGATGCGGGTCCTGCGGATGGCGCACGCCGGCAAGTTCGGCGACCTGCTGCACGGCGCCGGCGCGTACAACCACGACCTGCGCAGCCTGATGTTCTCGCCGACGTACTACGAAGGGCCCTGGCGCCGGCTGTGGCACACCCGGCTGCGCGGTGACCTCTACCCCAACCACGGCTTCGGGCCGGTCGCCAACTACATGGACGTCAACCGCGGCGACCGGGCGGTGAGCATCAGCAGTTTCGGCACCCCGGCGCTCGGCCTCGCCGAGTACCGCCAGGAGCACATGCCGTCCGGCGACCCGAGCTGGAAGGAGACGTACGTCGAGAGCGACCGGACGATCAGCGTCGTCCAGACCGCCAAGGGCCGGGTGATCCGGCTCGAGCACGACGTCTCCACCCCGCACCCGTACAGCCGGATCAACAGCCTGGGCGGCACCCGGGGGGTCTTCGAGGACTACCCGGCCCGGATCTATCTGGAGCCGGACCACAAGGACGACCAGTGGGGCGACTTCTCGGCCTATGCCGACGCCTACGACCACTGGCTGTGGAAGGACCACGCCAACCCGCCCGGCGGTCACGGCGGCATGGACTACATCATGGTCTACCGGCTGATGCAGTGTCTCCAGCTGGGGCTCCCGCCGGACTTCGACGTCTACGACGCCGCCACCTGGACCGCCCCGGTGCCGCTGAGCCACGAGTCGATCAAGGCCAAGGGCGCGCCCCAGGAGATCCCCGACTTCACGCGCGGCGAGTGGACCAGGTCCCGCCCGGGCATGGACTCGGTCAAGCCGACCTGACGCGGGGCCGCCGGCACCGTTCCCTCCGGGGGTCCGGTGCCGGGCGGCGGCCCGTGTCAGCAGCGCCGCAGGTCGCGGGTGAGCGTGCCCTGGACGGTCGTCAGGGTCCGGTCGTGGCAGCCGCCGGAGCCGTACAGCCGGTAGCGCTCGGTCGTGGTGCCGACCGCGTGCCGCTGGTCGCGCGGGACGCCGGTCGTGTACGTGGCGTCGCCGGTGTAGCGGTCGTCGAGGTGAGACCAGGAGACGCGCCGGCCGTCGCGGAGGACCACGGTGTCGGCCCGGTCCCCGAGGGCGAGGACGGTCCGGAGCCGGTCGCCCGCGCCGACCGTCGTCTCGCCGTCCATCGTGTGGACGCGGTGGACCCGGATGGTGGAGCGGCCGGCGGTCACGGTCTCGTCGTCGGTCCAGCGCGCGGTGTACGCGTCCGGGTTCTCCCCCTCGCCCCAGCGGTGGACGGAGCCGTGGGCGACGGCCCGTTCGACGGTGGTCGAGACGCGGCCGTGGGAGGTGTTCAGGTGGCCGGCGACGGTCAGCCGGTGCGCGGCCTCGGTGTCGAGCCGGTGCGGCGTCGCGCCCTCGCCGTCGGCCGTGTGGACGGAGGTGTTGCGCGGGGCGCCCTCCTCGTGCCGGTCGAGGCCGCCGGTGACGACCCGGCTGCCCTCGTCCTGCCAGAGCAGCACGTTGGTGGGGGTGGACCAGCCCCCGAGGCCGGCGGGGACGCCGGCGACGGTGACGTCGACGCGGTGGGCGCGGCCGTCATTGAGAAGGGCGGCGAAGGGCGTGAGGTCGTAGACGATCGGCTGCACGTCGAAGGCGCGCGGGGCGGGGGTGACGTACCAGAGGAAGGGGTTGGACCAGCCGCCGGTCCAGACCGTGGGGAAGGGCGCCGCGATGCCCGCGAGCCGGCCGTCGACGGCGATGCGGACCTCGCGGTGCGGCCCCTCGCCGGCCGTGCAGGAGTAGGGGGCTCCGTCGGGGACGGAGAGGTACCAGTACTCCTCGCAGCCGCCGCCCGAGCCGGTGGCGTACACCTCGACGAGGACGCGTTCGGTGTTGCGGGGGACGGTGAGGACGGCGTCGGTGAGGGGGAGCACCCGGTCGGGCGTGCCGGCGGCGGGCTTGGCGCGGCCCTCGGCGGTGTGGAAGGTGAGGGTGACGCGGACGTCGAGGACGCCGGTGTAGGTCTCGTTCACGACATTGCCGATGAGCATCTCGACGGGCTGCGGGCGGCTGAGGGTGTCGCGGTAGCGGGTGACGTCCTTCTCGACGGACCAGGCGATGCCGTCGGGCGAGGGCTGGGGCGTGGAGGTGCGGAGGATCTCGACGCCGCCGACGGTGAGGTGGCCGAGCCGGTCGTACTGGCGGCCCTTCACGCTTCCTTCGAGGCGCAGGACGACCTTGTTCCAGCGGGTGCCGCACTCCTTCGGAGGGGTGTAACTCCCCTGGTAGGGCGTGAAGTCGCGGAACTGGGCGGCGGCGAGCGTGATCGTGCAGCTGCGGGTGCCGGGGGTGGCGACGGGCGGGGCGGCGGTGACCGGGTCGTGCCAGTCGGTGGTGAACTCGGCGGGGGGCGTCGGGCCGTTCGGACCGTCGGCGGCGGCCGGCTGGGCGGCGAGCAGTGCGCCGGCGGCCAGGATCAGACCGCTGATCATGCTCATGATCTTGAGTGATCTCATGGGCCGGAAGTGAAGCGCGGTCACCGCGGGACGGTCCAGAGGACGATGAGCGGACATGGCGCGATCTGTTCCCTCCTGGGGAAAATCGATTGCCGCCCTCCGGGGAAGGAAGCGAACCTTGCACGGTTTCCCCCACCCGCCCCGCCGTCGCACCCCCTCGGCGCGCGGTCCCCCAGACACACCCGGAGCCCCTGGGACGCCATGCAGATTCGCGATCTTCCCTACGCCGACCCAGGGGTCCCCGACGTCCGCTCGGGCACCCGGTTCCTCGTCTGGCTCGGCCGTCAGCAGCTCGGCGGACAGGTGAAGTCCCTCCTGTGGGGACTCCTGCACCACCTGGGCATCGCCGGCCTCCCGCTCGGCATCGGCCTCACCGTCCAGGCGGTCGTGGACCGCGACGGCGGGCGGCTCGCGCTCGCCGGCGGGCTGCTCGTGGCGCTCGGCGCCGCGATCGCGGCCGGCGACGTGATGCTCCACCGCACCGCCGTCACCAACTGGATCACGGCGGCGGCCCGGGTCCAGCAGCTCCTCTCCCGCAAGACCGCCGAGCTGGGCTCCGTCCTGACCCGGCGGGTCGCGGCGGGCGAGGTCGTGGCGGTCTCCACCGGCGACGTCGAGAAGATCGGCTGGTTCGTGGAGGCGCTCTCCCGGTTCGCCGCCGGAGCCGTCGCCCTGGTCGTCGTCTGCGTGGGCCTCCTCGTCTACCAGCCCGCCCTGGGCGTCCTCGTCGCCGTCGGCGTGCCCGTCCTGGCCCTCGCGGCGCTCCCCCTCCTCCCCCGCGCGACGCGCCGGGCGGACGTCCAGCGCGAGAAGGCCGGCAAGGCCACCGAGCTGGCCTCCGACACCGTCGCCGGACTCCGGGTCCTGCGCGGCATCGGCGGCGAGGACCTGTTCCTCGGCCGCTACCGCGCCGCCTCCCAGGAGGTCCGCAGGGCCGCCGTGCACAGCGCCCGGATGTGGGCCCTGATCGCCGCCATCCAGGTCGTGCTGCCCGGCGTCCTGCTGATCGCCGTGGTGGCGTACGGGACACGGCTGGCGCTCGACGGGCGGATCACGGTCGGCGAACTCGTCACGGTCTACAGCGCCGTGGCCCTCACCTACCACCCCTTGCGCAACTTCGAGGAGATCGCCATGGCGTACTCCTTCTCCCGCCCGTCCGCGAAACGGGCCGCCCGGGTCCTCGCCCTGGCCCGCACGACGACGGCCACCGCCGACGACGGCGGACGCGCGGCGACCGGCGACCTCTACGACCCGCTGACCGGGCTGCTCGCCCCGTCCGGCCGCTTCACCGCCGTCGTCTGCGGCGACCCCGACGTCGCCGGGCGGCTCGCGGACCGGCTCGGCGGCCACCCGACCGAGCCGGACGCCGGCCACACCTCGGTGCTCCTCGGCGGGACCCCGCTCGACGAGCTGCCCCTGGCGTCGGCGCGCACGGCCGTCCTCGTCCAGGACAAGGACCCGGTGCTGCTCTCCGGCACTCTGCGCGAGCTGCTCGACGTGCCGTCGTCGGGCGCGGTGGCGGGCGCGGAGGCGCTGGCCGCCGCGCAGTGCGACGACGTCCTCGACGCGCTGGCCCAGGCGTCCGTGGACACCGGCGGCGATCCGATGCGCGCCCGCATCACCGAGCGGGGCCGGTCGCTCTCCGGCGGCCAGCGCCAGCGGCTCGCCCTCGCCCGGTCCCTGGTCGCCGACCCGGAGGTCCTCGTCCTGGACGAGCCGACGTCGGCGGTCGACGCCCACACCGAGTCGCGCGTCGCGGCGGGCCTCAAGGAGCTGCGCAAGGCCAGGACCACCGTCGTCCTCGCCTCCTCGCCGCTCCTCCTCGACCGCGCCGACCGGGTCGTGCTGGTCCACGAGGGCCAGGCGGTCGCCGTCGGCACCCACCGCGAGCTGCTCGCCCGGGAGCCCCGCTACCGGGCGGTGGTCACCCGCGAGACCGACGAGGAACTCGCCACGGCCGCCGGCCGCGTCGGCGAACTCGAAGCACTGGAAGGGGAATCGGCATGATCGGCCTGGCGCCGCCGGAGTACGACCCGGCGGCCCCGACGACGGCGACGACACTGCCCGTCGCCGCCACCGCCACCGTCCGCGGCTACGTCCGGTCGCTCCTGCGCCGCCACCGCCGGGCGTTCGCCCTGCTCATCGGGGTGAACGCGGTCGCCGTGATCGCCTCGATGGCCGGCCCGTACCTGCTCGGCTCGGTCGTGGACGGCCTGGCGGACGGGGCCCGCGAGCTCCACGTGGAACGCACGGTCGCCCTGTTCGCGGGCGCGCTGCTCGTGCAGACCGCCTTCGTGCGGCTCGTGCGGCTGCGCGGGGCGATGCTCGGCGAGGAGATGCTCGCCGACCTGCGCGAGGACTTCCTCGTCCGCGCGGTCGGACTGCCGCCCGGCGTCCTCGAACGCGCGGGGACGGGCGACCTGCTCTCCCGCATCACCACGGACGTCGACCGGCTCTCCAACGCGATGCGCGAGGCCGTGCCCCAGCTGGCCATCGGCGTCGTGTGGGCGGGGCTGCTGCTGGGTGGCCTCGCCGTGACGGCGCCCCCGCTGGCGCTCGCCGCGCTGCTCGCCGCGCCCCTGCTGGTCGTCGGCTGCCGCTGGTACTTCAAGCGGGCGCCCGCCGCGTACCGCTCGGAGTCCGCGGGGTACGCGGCGGTCGCCGCCGCCCTGGCCGAGACCGTCGACGCGGGCCGCACGATCGAGGCGCACCGCCTGGGCGCGCGCCGGATCGCCCTGTCGGACCGGCGCATCTCGGAGTGGGTGGCCTGGGAGCGGTACACGCTCTTCCTCCGCTCGGTGCTCTTCCCCGTGGTGAACCTCACCCACACGACGGTGCTCCTCGCGGTGCTGCTGCTCGGCGGCGTGTTCGTGCTCCAGGGCTGGATCGACGTGGGCCAGCTGACGACGGGCGCCCTGCTGTCGCAGATGCTGGTGGACCCCATCGGCATCGTGCTGCGCTGGTACGACGAGCTCCAGGTCGCCCAGGTCTCCCTGGCCCGGCTGGTCGGCGTCCGGGACATCGAGCCGGAGGCGGGCGACCCCGACGTGCGGCCCGAGGGGCGGGCGGTCCGGGCCGACGACGTCCGGTTCGGCTACCGCGAGGGCGTCGACGTGCTGCACGAGGTGTCGCTGAAGGTGGCGCCCGGAACGCGGCTCGCGCTGGTCGGGCCGTCCGGAGCGGGCAAGTCCACGCTCGGCCGGCTCCTCGCCGGCATCTACGCCCCGAGGACCGGCGCCGTGACCCTGGGCGCCGCCGAACTGGCGCGGATGCCCGCCGAGCAGGTCCGCGAGCACGTCGCCCTGGTCAACCAGGAGCACCACGTCTTCGTCGGCTCCCTGCGCGACAACCTGCTGCTCGCCCGGACCGGTGCCGACGACACCGCCCTGTGGGCCGCCCTCACGGCGGTCGACGCGGACGGCTGGGCCCGCGCGCTCGACGAGGGCCTGGACACCGAGGTCGGCTCGGGCGGCCACGCGCTGACCCCCGCCCAGGCCCAGCAGATCGCGCTGGCCCGGCTCGTCCTGGCCGATCCCCACACCCTCGTCCTCGACGAGGCCACCTCGCTCCTCGACCCACGTGCGGCCCGGCACCTGGAGCGCTCCCTCGGCCGCGTCCTCGACGGCCGCACGGTCGTCGCCATCGCCCACCGGCTCCACACCGCGCACGACGCCGACCTCATCGCCGTCGTCGAGACCGGTCGCATCACCGAACTCGGCACGCACGACGAACTGGTCGCGGCCGAGGGCGCGTACGCGGCCCTGTGGAGGTCGTGGCACGGCTGACCCGGACACGGAAAGGGGCCCGCACCGGTGTACCGTGCGGGCCCCTTCCCGTGTCCCCGGGCCGAGGGCGCGTCCCGTCAGGCGCGGAGTGCGGCGAGCGCCGCACCACGGCGCGGCAGGTGCATCCAGCCCTCGACCGCGGCGGCGGCCCGCTCCTCGTCGGTCTCCGGCGGATCCGTGAGGCCCAGTGCGGCGGCGCGGGCGACGACCGCGGAGACGAGGGCGTCGAGGTCGTGGTCGCTGTCGACGCAGCGCTCCCGCACCCGTGCGGGCAGGGCGAACCCCAGGCCGGCTTCGAGCGCCCCGACGATCACCTCACGGGCGGGGCCCCCGTCCTTCCCCTTGTACGTCCCCGCCGGCGCGAGCCCCCACTGGAGCAGCGCGTAGGCGGGATAGACCTCGACGACCGGGCCGGAGCCGTCGCGGGGCAGGGCAGGGCCGCCGTCCGCGAGCCGCTCCATCAGCTCGGCGGCGCGGATGGCGACGACGCCCAGCCTGTCGGTCGAGACCGAGAGGGGCCGCTGCCTGCCCGCCCCGGTCCGCTTCCAGGCCACGTCGTCGGTGAGGCGGTGGGTGAACCTGTTGCCCAGGCCGGGCCTGCCGTCCTCCCGCGTCCCGTAGCCGTCCTTCGCGGGCAGCGCGGCGCCCGCCCGGTGCGCGGCGACGAGGGCGGCGAAGGCGAGGGGCCAGCCGAGCGGCGAGTCGAGTCCCGTCCGGTCCGCGGAACGCGCCGCGGCCAGCAGGTCCTCGTCGCTCCTGCCGGGGAGGAGTTCGACGGCGGGCTCATCGGACCAGGTCACGCGGCACACCCCGGTGGTGCCGGTGTGCCCGGCGAGATCGATCCCCACGGTCACCATGGCGCCGTCGCCCCGGGCCGTCTCCCGGTGGCCCGCGGTCTCGGCCCGACCCATGTTCCGGTCCTCCCTTCGCGCGGCTAGAAGAACCCGAGAGCCGACGCTCCGCCGACGCCGCCGAGGACCATGAAGGCCGGCATGAGGACCTTCAGCTCGACCCAGCTGCCGGCCCGGAAGCGCATGCCCTTCGGCGGGCCGATGGGGTACCAGCGCTTGCGGCCCACGGGGATGGGCCAGAGGATCGGGCAGCCGGAGACGGTGAGGGCGTCGCCGATGTCGTGGACGAGGGCGCCGAGGACGATCGGCAGGCCGAGCCAGAGGTACTCCTGGCCGGGGCCGGTGAAGAACCAGTCCGAGCCGTTTCCGGGCTTGTCGAGGACACCGGCGAGGATCCAGGCGCTGGTGGCGCCGAGCAGCCAGACGAGGACGTCGCTGGACATCCGGGCGGCCCGCCAGAGCAGGCCCTCCACCGCGAGGACGAGGTGGACGAAGAGGAGGGCGAGGACCGCCCACCGGCCTCCGGTGACGGCGGCGGCCGAGGCGCCGCCGCCGATGAGGACCGCCCACAGCCAGGTGTGGGTGAGCGTCCGGTGTCCGCCGGACCTGCGGGGGTCGGCGGTGGAGCGGGTGGCCTTGTAGACGGCGTACGACAGCTTGTCGACGATCTCGCAGAGGAGCCGGGAGACGGGACCGAAGGCGCGCGAGATGGTCGCGGACTTGTGGTCGAGGTCGGGGGCGAGGGCGGCGCCCGCGCAGATGAGCGCGCCGACGACGAGGACCGGCCAGGGCATCGGCTTGTCGAAGGCGGCCGCGGCCGCTCCCACACCCAGCCAGGCCGCCGCTCCGGACAGTGAGTGCGCGGGTCCCATCATGGTCGCTGCCGCCCCGTTTCTCGTGTGCCGGCGCTCAGTTGACGACCGGTCGACAGGCGAGCCTATCGTCCGTGATCAAGGAGGCCGACGGCCGGTTCCCTCATCCGAGCGGAATGCGGGCAAGATGGGGGCGTGACCCTTATCGATCAGCTGCCGCCGACCGCCGACCCCGATGCCCTCTTCGACGCCTTCTCCTCCTGGGCCGAGGACCGGGGCATCACGCTCTACCCGGCCCAGGAAGAGGCGCTGATCGAGGTCGTCTCCGGGGCCAACGTGATCCTGTCCACCCCCACCGGCTCCGGGAAGTCGCTGGTCGCGGCGGGGGCGCACTTCACCGCGCTCGCCAACGACCAGGTGACCTTCTACACCGCGCCGATCAAGGCGCTGGTGTCGGAGAAGTTCTTCGACCTGTGCAAGCTCTTCGGCACGGAGAACGTCGGCATGCTGACCGGCGACGCCTCCGTGAACGCGGACGCGCCGGTGATCTGCTGTACGGCGGAGGTGCTGGCCTCGATCGCGCTGCGGGACGGCAAGTACGCCGACATCGGCCAGGTCGTGATGGACGAGTTCCACTTCTACGCCGAGCAGGACCGCGGCTGGGCGTGGCAGATCCCGATCCTGGAGCTCCCCCAGGCGCAGTTCGTCCTGATGTCGGCGACGCTCGGCGACGTGTCGATGTTCGAGAAGGACCTGACCCGGCGCACGGGCAGGCCGACGTCGGTGGTCCGCTCGGCGACCCGTCCGGTGCCGCTGTCGTACGAGTACCGGCTCACCCCCATCACGGACACCCTGACGGAGTTGCTGGAGACCAGGCAGGCGCCCGTCTACATCGTGCACTTCACGCAGGCGCAGGCCGTGGAGCGCGCGCAGTCGCTCATGAGCATCAACATGTGCACGCGCGAGGAGAAGGACAAGATCGCCGAGCTGATCGGCAACTTCCGCTTCACCACCAAGTTCGGCCAGAACCTCTCGCGGTACGTGCGCCACGGCATCGGCGTGCACCACGCGGGCATGCTGCCGAAGTACCGGCGTCTGGTGGAGAAGCTGGCGCAGGCGGGCCTCCTGAAGGTGATCTGCGGGACGGACACCCTCGGCGTCGGCGTGAACGTGCCGATCCGCACGGTGCTCTTCACCGCGCTCACCAAGTACGACGGCAACCGCGTGCGCACCCTGCGCGCCCGTGAGTTCCACCAGATCGCCGGCCGGGCCGGGCGGGCCGGCTTCGACACGGCCGGTCTGGTCGTGGCGCAGGCACCCGAGCACGTCATCGAGAACGAGAAGGCGCTGGCGAAGGCCGGCGACGACCCGAAGAAGCGCCGCAAGGTCGTCCGCAAGAAGGCCCCCGAGGGCTTCGTCGCGTGGAGCGACACCACGTTCGACCGGCTGATCGACGCCGAGCCGGAGCCGCTGACCTCCCGCTTCAAGGTCACGAACATCATGCTGCTCTCGGTGATCGCGCGGCCGGGTAACGCCTTCGAGGCGATGCGCAAGCTCCTGGAGGACAACCACGAGCCGCGCAAGGCCCAGCTGCGCCACATCCGCCGGGCCATCGCGATCTACCGCTCGCTGCTCGACGGCGGTGTGGTGGAGCAGCTGGCCGAGCCGGACGCCGAGGGCCGCACGATCCGGCTGACGGTCGACCTCCAGCAGGACTTCGCGCTCAACCAGCCGCTGTCGACGTTCGCGCTGGCCGCCTTCGACCTGCTGGACCCCGAGTCGCCCTCGTACGCGCTGGACATGGTCTCCGTCGTGGAGTCGACGCTGGACGACCCGCGCCAGATCCTCGCGGCCATGCAGAACAAGGCGCGCGGCGAGGCCGTCGGGCAGATGAAGGCGGACGGCGTCGAGTACGAGGAGCGGATGGAGCGGCTCCAGGACATCTCGTACCCGAAGCCGCTGGAGGAGCTCCTCTGGCACGCCTACAACGTCTACCGGACGTCCCACCCGTGGGTCGGCGACCACCCGGTGTCGCCGAAGTCGGTCATCCGTGACATGTACGAACGCGCCCTGACCTTCACGGAGTTCACCTCCTGGTACGAACTGGCGCGGACCGAGGGCATCGTCCTCCGCTACCTCGCGAGCGCGTACAAGGCGCTCGACCACACCATCCCGGACGACCTGAAGACCGAGGACCTGGAGGACCTGATCGCCTGGCTGGGCGAGATGGTGCGCCAGGTCGACTCCTCGCTCCTCGACGAGTGGGAGCAGCTGGCCAACCCGGAGATCCAGACGGCCGAGGAGGCCCAGGAGAAGGCCGACCAGGTCAAGCCGGTCACGGCGAACGCCCGCGCGTTCCGCGTGCTGGTGCGCAACGCGATGTTCCGCCGGGTGGAGCTGGCCGCGCTCGACAACGTCGACGCGCTGGGCGAGATGGACGCCGAGGCGGGCTGGGACGCGGACGCGTGGGGCGAGGCGATGGACGCGTACTGGGACGAGTACGACGACCTCGGCACGGGCCCCGACGCGCGCGGCCCGAAGCTGCTCGCCATCGAGGAGGACGCGGCGCACGGGCTGTGGCGCGTCCGGCAGACCTTCGCCGACCCGAACGGCGACCATGACTGGGGCATCGGCGCGGAGGTGGATCTCGCGGCCTCCGACGAGGAGGGCCGCGCGGTCGTCCGCGTGACGTCCGTCGGACAGCTGTAGAGGAGATCTGTGGTGACCAGTCCCGCCGAGAGGCTCGTGGACCTGCTCGACCTGGAGCGGATCGAGGTCGACATCTTCCGCGGGCGCAGCCCGCAGGAGTCGCTGCAACGGGTCTTCGGCGGGCAGGTGGCCGGGCAGGCCCTGGTGGCCGCCGGCCGCACCACCGACGGCGACCGTCCGGTGCACTCGCTGCACGCCTACTTCCTGCGTCCGGGCCGTCCCGGCGTGCCGATCGTCTACCAGGTGGAGCGGGTGCGGGACGGCCGGTCGTTCACGACCCGGCGGGTCACCGCGATCCAGGAGGGGCGGACGATCTTCAATCTGACGGCCTCCTTCCACAAGCCGGAGGAGGCGGGCTTCGAGCACCAGCTTCCGCCGCGGCACCTGACCGACCCGGACACCCTGCCGAACCTCGCCGACGAGATCCGCGAGCACCTGGGCGCGCTGCCGGAGGCGCTGGAGCGGATGGCCCGCCGCCAGCCCTTCGACATCCGGTACGTGGACCGGCTGCGCTGGAACGCCGACGAGGTGACGGGGGCCGACCCGCGCAGCGCGGTGTGGATGCGGGCCGTGGGGCCGCTGGGCGACGACCCGCTGGTCCACACCTGCGCCCTGACGTACGCCTCGGACATGACGCTCCTGGACGCGGTGCGCATCCCGGTCGAGCCGCTGTGGGGTCCGCGCGGTTTCGACATGGCCTCGCTGGACCACGCGATGTGGTTCCACCGGCCGTTCCGCGCGGACGAGTGGTTCCTCTACGACCAGGAGTCCCCGATCGCCACGGGCGGCCGGGGACTCGCGCGGGGCCGGATCTACGACCGTGAGGGCCGGCTCCTGGTGTCGGTGGTCCAGGAGGGTCTGTTCCGCAAGCTGTGAGGGCCACAGCCGTGAGGGCCCGCGGGCGGGCCCTCGGGGCGGGTCACTCGAACTCGGTGCCGCCCTTGCGGGTCAGATAGGCCGGGCTGACCGCCTTGGCGATGGCCCGGCCGCCGACGACCGGGCTGTGCCGCTCGGTCACGGGCCGGATGACGACGCCCTCCCGCAGGTGCGCCTCCCGGCCGGAGACGGTCTCCCGGCCGCTCGCGTGCGCCAGGACGGTGTCGAGGTCGTACGGCCCGGTGTGGAGCCGCGGCACGACCGGGACCTCGCCCGGCTCCAGGACCTCCGCCGGGTCGAGCCACCGGACCTGGCCGTCGATCTCGGCCGAGACGTCGAACAGCGCGTAGCCGACGGTCTCGCCGCGGCCGTCGGCGCCGTACGCCAGGTCCTGGACGCCGGCGCCGTACACCTCGCCGAAGAGCCCGACCCGGCGGGCGCCGAGCCGCTCGGCCAGCCGCGCGGCGACCTCGGCGAGACCGTGGCCGTGGACGGCGCGCCAGTACAGGTTGCGCGGGTCCTCCCGGAGGGCGAGGCCCTTGGCCCCGAACCCCTTGGAGGAGACCTGCACGCGCCCGTCCTCGGCGCGGTAGGTCAGCAGGCAGGCGGTGCCGTGGAGCTTCTCCGTGAGGACGACGGGCTCGCCGGGCTCGAAGACGTCCGGATGGCGCTGGAGGTTCTCGATGTCGACCCAGGGCAGCAGGTCGGGGGCGGCCTCCACGTCCCCGCTCATCGTCGGCGGTATCGGCGGCACCCACTTCACGATCCCGAGCGTCTCCGCGAAGTCCGTCCCGTCGGCCGCTGCCCGCTCCAGGTCGACGTCGGCGAGCGCGCCGGGCCGGCAGACGATGCCCTGCGACAGCTCCCCGCGCAGCCGTACCGCCTTCACGCGGTTCGCGTCGCCCCCGGCGAGCCGTCCGGTCAGTCCCAGCTCGTCGACGAGCACCGCGGGCAGCACGGCCTGCTCGGGGATGTAGACGGCGGTGTCGCCCGTCCGGTACGCGCCCTTGGCGACGACGGCCCGGTACAGGCCGATCTGGGCCAGCTCCAGGGCGTCGGCGTTCGGGTGGGGATGGACGGTCAGGACTTCGGCGGTGACGCGCAGGGTCGACATGGTTCAGGACTCCGGTCGCTCGGGTTTCGCTCTCATCGCGGCCCACTGTGCCGAGCGGAATCTCCGTGGGCGATCGATTTACCGCCTGGTAGCGTCGCCGGACCGCGCGGACGCCCCCGCGGTCGGGACGCCCGCTACGGCTCGCCGAGGCCCGGCAGGGTGTCCTGGTCCACCTCGTGCCGCCGGGTGCGGATGTCCGGGGCCGGCGGGTGGAGTTTGGCGTCGCAGGTGGGACCGAGACCGGTGCGGCGCGACTCGCTCCCGGTCAGGGGGCGGCCGCAGAGTCGGCAGGTCACCCTGCGTGGTCGCCCGGCCGCCGAGGAATCGATCGAGATTGCCAGTGGTTCGTCTCCCATGCTGAGATCAAACCTCATTCCGACGAGGAGCTGTCCATGAGCCTGTACGACATTCCGCTGAAGAGCCTGACCGGCGACCCGGTCTCCCTTGCCGACTACCGGGACCGCGCGGTCCTGGTCGTGAACGTCGCCTCCAAGTGCGGTCTGACCCCGCAGTACGAGGGTCTGGAGAAGCTGCAGAAGGAGTACGGCGACCGCGGCTTCACCGTGCTCGGCGTGCCCTGCAACCAGTTCGCGGGCCAGGAGCCGGGCAGCGCGGAGGAGATCCGGACCTTCTGCTCGACGACGTACGGAGTCTCCTTCCCGCTCCTGGAGAAGCTCGACGTCAACGGCGAGGCGCGCCACCCGCTCTACACGGAGCTGGTGCAGGTCGCCGACGCCGACGGCGAGGCCGGTGACGTGCAGTGGAACTTCGAGAAGTTCCTGATCGGCCGCGACGGCACGGTCACCCGCTTCCGCCCGCGCACCGAGCCCGGCGCGCCCGAGATCGTCTCCGCCATCGAGGCCCAGCTTGTCTGACGTCGTGGACGGCACGGGGGTCGTCGAGCGGCTGCGGGCCGCGGGGTGCGTCTTCGCCGAGGAGGAGGCGGAGATGCTCCTCGCGGCGGCGACCGGGCCCGCCGAACTCGACCTGATGGTCGGGCGACGGGCCTCCGGCCTGCCCCTGGAGCACGTCGTGGGCTGGGCCGAGTTCGGCGGGCTGCGCATCGAGGTGGACGGCGGGGTGTTCGTCCCCCGGCGCCGTACGGAGTTCCTGATGGAGCACGCGGTGGACCTGGCCCGGCCGGGCGCCGTCTGCGTCGATCTGTGCTGTGGCTCCGGCGCGGCGGGCGCGGTCCTGCTCGACCGGGTCGAGGGTGCGCAGGTGCACGCCTCGGACATCGAGCCGGCGGCGGTCCGCTGCGCCCGCCGGAACGTCGAACCGCGCGGCGGACGGGTCTACGAGGGTGACCTCTTCGCCCCGCTGCCCCGGGAACTGAGGGGCCGGGTCGAGGTCCTGGTCGCCAACGTGCCGTACGTCCCCACCGGGGACATCGGGCTGCTCCCCCCGGAAGCCCGCGACCACGAGCCGCTCGTCACCCTCGACGGCGGCCCGGACGGTCTCGACGTGCTGCGGCGGGTCGCCGCCGAGTCACCGGGGTGGCTGGCGCCGGGCGGCCGGCTCCTGGTCGAGACGAGCGAGCGGCAGGCCGGGCCGGCCGCGGACGTGGTCACCGCGTGCGGTCTGGAGGCACGCGTCCTGAGCTGCGAGGACCGGTACGCGACCGTCCTCGTCGCGACCTGGGCGGGCTGACGGGGCCTGCTGGTGCGGGGCCGCGACGGCGGCCGGTCCCGGGCTGCCGAGCCCGGGCCGGCTCCTCCGGCCCGGGTCAGCGGCCGAAGGTGTCGATGTTCTCGACGATCCAGCGACCGTCGCGGCGCACGACGTCCACGGCGAACATCGCGCCCGCGTAGACGCCCTGGTCCGCGGCCGTGGCCGCCGTGCCCTTCGCCGGCCGGCCGGCGGTGCTCACGCTGCTCTGGTCGGCGTAGACCAGGACGCGGGCACGGTCGCCGTCGATCCGCTCCACCGCGCTGTCGGTGACGGTCGTGGTGATCACCGTCTTCTGCTGGGCCGCCTTGGCGAGCACCCCGCCCAGCAGCGTCCGGTGCTGGGCGACGGCCTTGCCCGTGAGGAGCGTCGTGCGGGCCCGTTCGAAGGGTGCGGTGTCGGCGTGGTCGTACGAGAACAGCGCCGCGACGGCGGCGCCCGTCTGCCCCTTCAGCTCGCTGGTGCGGGCGAGGTCCGTGAGCGCGGTGTTGGCGCGCGCCGGGTCGCCACGGAGTTCGGCCGCCCTGCCGTACGCCAGCCCGGCGAAGCCGCCGAGGAGAAGCGTCAGGGCGCACAGGACGGCGAGCGGGACGCGGCCGCCCTTCCGGCCGCCGGCCCTCGCACGGGCCCCCGTCTCCCCCTTCGGACCGGCGGGAGTCTCCCGCGGGGGCTTCGCCGCCGGTCGTTCCCCGGTCCTCGGGGCGGGTTCCGTGAGCACACCCGCGGGCGTACGGAGCCGGCCGCCGGGGGCCTGCCGGTCGGCGAGGGCGGCCTGGCGGCGGCGCTGGCGGTTGAGGTGGTGGCGGGGCGTCGGCATCGTGCGTGTCCTTTCGGGTGCGGGCGGCTGTCGCGGTACGGCCCGGTCAGCCGACCGCCGTGCCGCCCACCGGGGCCTGCCCCAGCGCACTGAGTTTCCAGTGGCCGTCGGTGCGGGTGAGTTCGCCGAGCATGCGGCTGTCCTTGTCCGTGCTCTTGCTGTCGGGCGTGGTGACGGTGATGCGCAGGGCGACGAGCAGTCGGGCCCGTCCCGCCCGGTCGTCGAGTTCCGTGACGGCCCCGGACAGCACCCGGGCGGTGGTCACCGTCCGCGCGGCCCGCACCTGGCCGGTGAACTCCGCGCGCCCCTGGACGAGTTGCTTGTGCAGTTCGCCGGTCGTGGAGGACTCCCAGAGGTCGAGGCCCTGCTCCACCCGCTGGTGGTCCAGGGTGTTGAGGTTCTGCACGGCCTGCTCCCCGGCGGCGAGCGCCTCGTCGCGCTGCACGGCGTACGCGGCGGAGTCGTCGTGGGCGGCGGCGTACCAGTCCCGGCCGGTCCAGGCCGCGGAGGCACCCGCGGCGAGGGTGAGCGCGAGGGCCACGGCCAGGGCCGGTCGGATGCCCGCCGGGGTGCGGACCGGTCGTGTCATGGGGTGCTCCCGTCTCCCGCTCATGGTCAGCGGGCCTTGATGTCGACGATCAGCCACCGGTCTCCCCGGAAGGTCGCGGTGACGGTGAGCTGGGCCGCGGCGGACGTGACGGTCGCCCTGCCCTGACGTGCGTCGTCCCGGCGCGAGGTCTGGTCGAGGAAGACGAGGAGGCGCGCGCTGTCCCCGGCGAGTTCGATCACGCCGGTGCGGACGGTCCGGGTGCTGAGGGTGATGCGCTGCTCGACGAGCTGCGCGCGGACCTGGGCGAAGAGGTCCGTGTACTGGCGGGCCGCGCGCCCGGCGAGGACGGTTCCGGCGGAACGCTCGACGGCGTCGTCGCTCGTGGGCGTGTAGGAGAAGATCCGGGCGAGGCCCTCGCCGACGTCGCCGCCGACGCGGGCGGTGGCCCCGGCGTCGGTGAGCGCCGTGTTGCGCGCCGCGGGGGTGGACCGAAGCCGGTGGGCGCCGTGGAAGAAGGCGCTCCCGGCGAGCAGCAGGACGGCGACGGCCGCCGCGAGGGCGGCCCTCCGCCAGGTGACGGCGAAGGGGCGGGCGGCGACCGCCGTGGAGACCTCGGGGCCGTCCACGGCCACTGCGTCGACGTCGTCGTCCCCGTCCGCGACCGCCGACTCGCCCTCGACAGGGGTCTCGGCCGCGGCGTCGGCCTCGGCCTTCGTCGTCGCGGCGGCCGGTTCCTCCGGTCGCTCCGCCGCCCCTCCCCCGTCGGTGACGGGCTCGGCCGACCGGGCGTTCGCGGCCCTGCGCAGGAGTCGCGTCATTCGTCCTCGCTCTCCTCGGCCCCGGCGACGGGCACCGCGCTCAGCGCCGCGACCTTCCACGTGTTCTCGCCGGTGCGGTTCAGGACGGCCTCCAGGCGCTTGCGGTCGGTGGTCGCGGCGCCGCCTCCGCGCGGGGTGACGTCGACGCGGACGGTCGCGATGAGTTTCGCCGTACCGGCTCTCGCGTCGAGCGCGGTGAGGGCGGCCTCGGTGACCGTGGCGCGCGCCGAGGCGCCCACGGCGGGTGCGGTGCGCCCCAGTTCGGTGCGGAGCGGTCCGGTGGACGCGTCGCGCCAGGCCCGGATGCCCGCTTCGGCGTGCTCGCGGGTCGAGGCGTCGAGGGAGTTGAGGACCGTGAGGCGGTCGCGGCCCTCGGTGAGCGCCGTGTCCCGCTCCCGGCCGAAGGCGAGTGCTTCGTCGGTGCGGGCCTGTGCGTAGGTCCAGGCTCCGGTGCCGCAGAAGCCCAGGGCGACGACGAGGGCTCCGGCGCCCAGGAGCCGGCCCCGCCTCATCGGGTGCCCCCGGTGCGCAGGCCGAGGAGGCCGGCCATGTCGGTCGGCCCGCCGTTCTGGCCCGGAAGCGCGAGCGCGCCGGGCAGGGTCTGCCGGGTGTGCGTCGTGGTGGTCGCGCCGCCCGACGGCAGGGACCCGGGCCGGGCCGGCACGGGGACGGCGCCGCCCTTGGGCGCGTGCGCCGAGCCCCGTACGTTGACCCCGGCCGCGGCCGATCCCGTACAGGCGGCACCGGTGTTGAGGGCGGGTGCGGTTCCCAGGTCGAGCCCGTTGCGGTAGCGCGTGGCGCCGTATCCCGAGGTGCAGGGCAGGGGCTTGAAGAAGGTGACGGCCATGCCGAAGTTCATCCGGCCTCCTTGGACGGCGGTGGCTCCCGCCGCCGCGGCCGCCGGGAACTTCACGAACAGTTCCTCCATGCCGCGCTGCCGGGTGACGGCGATCTCGGAGGTGGTGAGGAGGTTGGCCAGGACGACGCCGAGGCTCGGGTCGAGATCGCGCAGGAGCCCGCTGACCTGGCCGGTGGCGTCGGGAGTGACGGCGAGGAGGCGGCGCAGGTCGCCGTCGGATCCCTTCAGCGTGGTGGCCAGGGTGCGCGCGCCGGTGGCGAAGTCCCGGATGGCGCGGCTCTCCTCGGCCTGGGTGCGCAGCACGACCTCCCCGTCGTCGATGAGCCGGGTGGTGGCCGGCAGCGCGTGGTCGGCGGCCTGGACGAACCGGCTGCCGCTGTCGAGGAGGGCCTGGAGGTCGTCGCCGTGTCCCTGGAACGCCTTGCCGAGTTCGTCGACGACCGTGCGCAGGGACTCCAGGGGGACGGAGCCGGTGAGGTCGTTCATGCTCGCGAGCACGTCGGTGACCGGTGCGGGTACCTGGGTGTCGGCCTGTTCGATGCGGGCGCCGTCGGCGAGGTAGGGCCCGCCGTCGCTCTCGGGGCGCAGGTCGATGTACTGCTCGCCGACGGCGGAGAGCCCGGCGACCACGGCCCGCGCGTCGGCGGGGATCCTGGGGGCGGACTTCTTGATGCGCAGTTCGGCCACGACGCCTTCGGCGGTCAGGTCGATGTCTCCGACGCGTCCCACGGAGACGCCCCGGTAGGTGACGTCGGAGTGGGTGAACAGGCCGCCGGTGCGGGCGAGGTGGACCCGCACGGTGTAGTGGTCGGCGACGCCGGCGTAGCGGCCGAGGTCGGCGTAGCGGACGCCGACGAAGCCGAGGACGAGGACCGCGATGACGAGGAAGGCGAGGTTCTTGAGTCGTACGGTACGGGTGATCACCGGGTCTCCCCTCCGTCCTTCGGCGGGGTGGCCGGGGGCAGTGGCAGCGGCGGGTCCGTGCGGGGGAGGCCGCCGCTCGCCCCGGTTCCCCGGCGGGCGCCGGGGTCCGGCTCGGGCGGGGTGGGTGCGGGGGTGGGCGTGGGCTCGGCCCTGGGGATCAACGGCGGGATCACCTGCGTTCCCGGGGCGGCGGCGAGGTGCAGATAGGTGTTGAGGTAGTCGCCCTTGACGCCCCGCAGCACCTCGTCGGTGAAGGGGTACGTGAGCAGTACCTGGAGCGATTCGGGCAGGTCGGAACCGGCGTCGGCCAGTGCCGTGAGGGTGGGCGCGAGGGCTTTGAGGTCGGCGACCATGTCCTTCCTGCTGGCGTCGATGGTGGTGACGGCGACCCCGGACAGGGTGTCCAGGGCGCGCAGCATGGTCAGCAGGGAACCCCGCTGGCTCTCCAGGGTCTTGAGGCCGGGCGAGAGTCCGGTGAGGACCGTGTCGACGTCCTTCTTGCGGCCGGCGAGGGTGGCGGTGAGCCGGTTGAGGCCGTCGAGGGCACGGGTGATGTCGCCGCGGTGGGCGTCCAGGGTCGTCACGAGGGTGTCGACCCGCCGGAGCATCGAGCGGACCTCGGGTTCGCGTCCGCCGAGCGCCGCGTTGAGTTCGCGGGTGATGGTCTTGAGCTGGTTGACGCCGCCGCCGTTGAGGAGCAGGGAGAGCGCGCCGAAGACCTCCTCGACCTCGGTGTTGCGGCTGGTGCGGGCGAGCGGGATGACGCTGCCGTCGGTGAGCCGTCCGCCGTCGTCCTTCGGCGGGGCGACGAGCTGGATGTACTTCTCGCCCAGGAGGCTGGACTGTTCCAGGCGGGCGCCGGCGCCGGCGGGCAGCCGGACGTCGCCGTTGATCTTCAGGGTGACGCGGGCGGACCAGGTGTCGGTCGTCCCGAGCTCGATGGCGGTGACGCGGCCGACGGCGACGTCGTTGACCTTCACCGCGGACTGCGGGGCGAGGCTGAGCACGTCGTCGAGTTCGGCGGTGACCGTGTAGGGGCGGGAGCCGAGGTCGGCGCCGCCGGGCAGCGGCAGGTCCTCGATGCCGTCGAACCGGAGGGGGTTGCCCGGGGTCACGCCGAGGACGACGGCGAGCCCGACGCCGAGCGCGATCGCTCCGAGGGCTCCGGCTCCGGCGGCGCGCCGGGTCGGCGGGGTGGGGCGTCTCATCGCTTCCCTCCGGTGGTCGCCGGGGAGCCGCCGGCCGAGGCGGAGCCGCCGGTCACCGGCAGCGGGAGCAGCGGTCCGCCCAGGCTGATCTCGTTGAGGTTGGCGCGGCCGTCGAGGGTGCCGGTGTCCTTGTTGTACGCGTTGACGACGTTGGCGGCGGCGAGCGGGGCGACGTCGAGGGCTTCGGCGAGCGAGGCGCGCTGGTCGACGAGGGTCTGGGTGAGGGGGACGAGGCGGTCGATGTTCTTCTTCAGTTCGCCGCGGTTGTCCTTGATGAACGCCTTGACCTTGACGAGTGCCCTGCCGAGTTCCTTGAGGGCGCCGGCGAGGTCGTCCTTGTTCTCCGCGAAGTAGCCGACGACCTCGTCGAGGCGTTCCTGCGCGGTGCGGACGTCGCCGTCCTTGTCCTTGAGCATGGTGGTGAAGGTCTGGAGCTGGCCGAGGGTGGCGAAGAGGTCCTCGCTGCTGCCGTCGAGGGTCTTGGCGGCCTTGCCGAACTCCTTGATGGAGGTTCCGATGGACGTGCCGTTGCCCTTGAGGTTCTTCGCGCCCGTGTCGAGGAGTTCGGACAGGGCCCCGGTGGAGTTGGCACCGTCCGGTCCCAGTGCCCGGCTCAGTTCGGTGATCGAGTCGTAGAGCTGGTCGATCTCGACGGGGGTGCGGTTGCGCGCGGCGGGCAGTTCCGCGCCGTCGGCGAGAGTGGGGCCGGTGCTGTACGCGGGGGTGAGCTGCACGTACCGGTCGGCGACGATGCTGGGGGCGACGATGAGGGCCCGGGCGTCGGCGGGGACGCGGACGCCCTCGTCGAGGAGGAGCCGGACGCGCACCCGGGTGCCCTGCGGCTCCACGGACTCGACCTCTCCGACGCGGACGCCGAGGACGCGCAGGTCGGAGCCCGCGTAGATGCCGACCGTCCGGTCGAACCAGGCGGTGATCCTGGTGCTGTCGTCGTCGAGGACGCGGACGGCGACGAGACCGCAGGCGGCGAGCAGGACGAGGGCGAGCCCGGTGACGAGGGATCTTCTGGGTCTGGTCATCATTCACCGCTCCCCTTGGCCGTCGCCTTCTGTCGCGGCGGCAGGCATCCGGTCGTGGGCTGCGAGGTCTCGGGCAGGTAGGTGCGGGGCACCACGCCGCACAGGTAGCTGTCGAACCAGCGGCCGCTGCCGAGGGTGTTGCCGACGAGCCGGTAGTACGGGCCGACCAGCGCGAGGGTCCGGTCGAGCCGGCCGCTGTTCCTCTCCAGGACCTCGGTGACGCGGCCGAGGGCCTTGAGGGTGGGGCCGAGCTGCCGGTCGTTGTCGCTCACGACGCCGCCGAGTTCGGTGCCGAGCGCCCTGCTCCCCTTGAGGAGGGCCCGGATGGCGTCGCGGCGCTTCTGGAGCTCGCCGAGGAGGGAACCGCCGTCCTCGATGAGGGTCTCGAAGCTGGACTTCTTGTTCTCGAGGGTCTTGGTGAACTTCCTGCTGCCGGCCAGGAGCCGGGCGAGTTCGGTGTCGCGCTTGGAGACGGACTTCGACAGCTCGGAGAGGCCGGTGGCGGCGTTGCGGACGTGCGGCGGCGAGTTCCTGAAGGTGTCGGAGATCGTCTGGAAGCTCTTCGCGAGTCCGGCGGTGTCGATGGCGTCGACGGTGCCGCTGAGGTCCTGGAATGCCTGGGTGACGTCGTACGGGGAGGTGGTGCGCGACTGCGGGATGCGGGTTCCCGGGTCCTGCCGCTCGGAACCCAGGGGGTCGAGCGCCAGGTACTTCTCGCCGAGGAGGGTCTTGATGGCGATGGCGGCGGTGGAGCGGTCGCCCACCCAGGCGTCGCCGACCTCGAAGGTCACCTTGACCTTGGCTCCGTCGAGGGAGACCTCGGTGACCTTGCCGACCTTGACGCCGGCGATGCGGACCTCGTCGCCGGCGTCGAGTCCGGCGGCCTCGGAGAAGTCGGCGCTGTAGGTGGTGTCGTCGCCGACGAGGGGCAGCCGCTCCACGTTGAAGGCGAGGGCGGCCACCAGGGCGAGGAGCAGCAGGCCCGCGACGGCGACGGCGATCGGGTTGCGCTCCTTCACCGGCTTGAGCCGGGGACGGGGGCTCATCCGCGACACCTCGGTTCGGTCACGGCGATTCCGGTCGGCGGCTTCGATCCGTCGGAGGTTCCCACGCCGGTCACGCGCGCCTCGCAGAGGTAGAGGTTGAACCACGATCCGTACGAGGAGAGCCGGGCCAGGGCGGTCATCTTGGCGGGGGTGCGGGCCAGGAACGCCTCGATGGCGGGGGTGTGCTCGCCGAGGGTGCCGGAGAGCCGGCCGAGTTCGCGGATGTCCTTCTTGAGGGGGGCCCGCGCCTCCTGGAAGAGTCCGGCGGTCGTCGTGGTGAGGTCTCCGATGGCCTGGACCGCCTCGCCGAGGGGTTTGCGGTCGGCGTTGAAGCCGGTGACGAGTTTCCGGAGGGTGACGACGAGGTCGCCGAAGGCCGCCTCGCGGTTGTTGAGGGTGGTGAGGACGGTGTTGAGGTGGGTGACGACCTGGCCGATGACCTGGTCCTTGGCGGCGACGGTCCTGGTGAGGGAGCCGATGTGGCGCATCAGGCTGTCGACGGTGCCGCTCTCGCCCTGGAGGACCTGCACGAGCGATCCCGCGAGGTCGTTGACGTCGGCGGGCGAGAGGCCCTCGAAGAGCGGCTTGAACCCGTTGAAGAGGAGGGTGAGGTCCAGGGCGGGGGTGGTGCGGTCGAGCGGGATGGTGTCCCCGTCGTGCAGGGTGCCGGTCAGGTCGCCGCTGCCCCGGCCGAGGGAGACGTACCGCTGCCCGACCATGTTGAGGTACTTCACGGCGGCGGTCGCCGAGCGGGGCACGGAGCGGTCCTCGCGGACCGAGAAGGTGACCTGGGCGGTGCGCCGTTCGACGACGCGCACCTCGGTCACCTCGCCGACCTTCACTCCGGCGATGCGCACGGAGTCGCCCTCGACGAGCCCGGTGACGTCGGTGAACAGCGCCTTGTAGGAGCGGGTGGCGGTGCCGACGCCGGTGTTGGCGATGCTGAGGCCGAGGAGGGTGGTGGCCAGCGCCGTGACCAGGACGAAGGCGAGGGACTTCAGGAGCGTGCCGGTCAGTCCGCGTCGGCGGGTGGGGTGGGGAGTCCTCGTCATCGGAGGGTCACCTCCGCGCCGCGGAACGCCGGGCCGACGAGCGTGCTGCTCCAGTCCGGGAGGTCGCCCGGCCGCTTCCGCGCCCCGGGGGCGAGGAGTTCGTTGACGAGGTCGTTCTCCTGCGGGGAGTTGGCGGGGCCGAGGTCCTGGTCGGCGGCGGCGGAGGCCCGGACGGCGGGGGCGACCGGGATGCCGAGGTAGGGGACGGGGTAGCAGCGCGGGCCGCCGCCGGAGCCGTACGACGGTGTGTCACGACCCGGCACGTACGCGCCGCGTGAGGGCACCGTGGTGACGTCGACGTGCAGTCCCGGCTGGTTCGTTCCCTTGCCGAGGGCCTTGTCCATGGCCGGTACGAACTGGGCGAGGGTGCGCAGGGTGCAGGGGAAGGAGGGCGCGTACTCGGCGAGCAGCTCCACCGTGGGACGGCCGGCGGCGCTGAGCCGGATGATGTTGTCCTTGTTCTGGCGCAGGAACGCGGTCAGGTCCCGGGCCGTCAAGGTCGCGGAGCCGAGGGCGCCGGCGAGGTCGGCCTCCTTCTCGGCGAGGGTGCCGCTGGTGGTGGTGAAGTCGGTGAGCGCCGTGACGATGTCCGGTGCGACGTCGGCGTAGAGGTGGCTGACCTTCACGAGTTCTTTCAGGTCGCGGGTGAGGGCGGGCAGGTGGGGGTTGAACTCCCGGAGGTGGGCGTCGAGCTGGGCGAGGGTGTCACCGAGCTTGTCGCCGCGCCCCTCCAGGGCCCGGGAGACGGCCGACAGGGTGGCCGAGAGCTTCTGCGGCTGGACGGCGGTGAGCAGGGGCAGGACGTTGTCGAGGACCTGCTGGAGTTCGACGGCGTTGCCGGAGCGGTCCTCGGGGATGACGGCGCCGGGGCCCAGCGGCTCGGCCGTCGAGTTCCCGGGCGGGACGAGGGCGACGAACCGTTCGCCGAAGAGGGTGGTGGGCAGCATCTGGGCGCGGACGTCGGACGGCACGTGGCGGAGGGTTCCGGGGCGCATGGCGAGGGTGAGCCGGGCGCCGCCGTCGGTGGCGTCGATGGCGCGGACCTCGCCGATGACGACCCCGCGGAGTTTGACCTCGGCGCCGAGGTGCATCTCGTTGCCGACGCTGCCGGTCTCGACGACGATCGGGTCGGAGTCGGTGAACTTCTTGTCGTAGACGGCGATCGCGAGCCAGGCGAGCAGGGCGGGCACCAGGAGGAAGACCACGCCGGCGAACCGGCGGCGCAGGGTCTCGGCACGTGAGTCGCTCATCTCACCCCGCCACCTTCACGGTCGTGGTCGCGCCCCAGAGGGCCAGCGACAGGAAGAAGTCCGTCACGCTGATCAGCACGATGGCGTTGCGTACGGAGCGGCCGACCGCGATGCCGACGCCGGCGGGGCCGCCGGAGGCGCGGAAGCCGTAGTAGCAGTGGGCGACGATCACCATCACGCTGAAGATCAGCACCTTCAGCACCGAGAGCAGGACGTCGGTCGGTGACAGGAAGAGGTTGAAGTAGTGGTCGTACGTGCCCTGTGACTGTCCGTTGAACAGGACCGTCACATAGCGCGAGGCGAGGTAGGAGGAGAGCAGGCCGATCGCGTACAGCGGGACGATGGCGACGACGCCGGCGATGATGCGGGTGGTGACGAGGTACGGCATGGAGCGGATGCCCATGCCTTCGAGGGCGTCGACCTCCTCGTTGATGCGCATGGCGCCGAGCTGGGCGGTGAATCCGGCGCCGACGGTCGCGGAGAGGGCGAGCCCGGCGACGAGCGGGGCGATCTCGCGGGTGTTGAAGTAGGCGGAGACGAAGCCGGTGAAGGCCGCGGTGCCGATCTGCTCCAGGGCGGCGTAGCCCTGGAGGCCGACGACGGTTCCGGTGAAGAGCGTCATCGCGATCATGACGCCGATGGTGCCGCCGATGACGCCGAGGCCACCGGAGCCGAAGGCGACCTCGGCGAGCAGGCGTTGCACCTCCCTGAGGTAGCGGCGCAGGGTCCGCGGGACCCAGAGCAGGGCCTTGACGTAGAACAGGAGCTGGTCACCGGACCGGTCGAGCCAGACGAACGGGGAGGCCATGCTCAGCCTCCCTTCGGCGGGACGATCTGCAGGTAGATGCCCGTCAGCACCATGTTCACGAAGAACAGCAGCATGAAGGTGATGACGACGGACTGGTTGACGGCGTCGCCGACCCCCTTGGGGCCGCCGCGGGGGTTGAGTCCCCGGTAGGCGGCGACGATGCCGGCGATGAACCCGAAGATCAGCGCCTTGAGTTCGCTGATGTAGAGGTCGGGGAGCTGGGCGAGGGCGGAGAAGCTGGAGAGGTAGGCGCCGGGGGTGCCGCCCTGGAGGATGATGTTGAAGAAGTAGCCGCCGAGCGTGCCGACGACGGAGACCATCCCGTTGAGCAGGACGGCGACCGCCATGGTGGCGAGGACGCGCGGGACGACCAGCCGCTGCACGGGCGAGACGCCCATGACCTCCATCGCGTCGAGCTCCTCCCGGATCTTGCGGGAGCCGAGGTCGGCGCAGATGGCGGAGCCGCCGGCGCCGGCGATCAGGAGGGCGACGATGAGGGGACTGGCCTGCTGGATGACGGCCAGGACGCTGGCGCCGCCGGTGAACGACTGGGCCCCCAGCTGCTGGGTGAGCGAACCCACCTGGAGGGCGATCACGGCGCCGAACGGGATGGAGACGAGCGCGGCCGGCAGGATGGTGACGCTGGCGACGAACCAGAACTGCTCGACGAACTCCCGGAACTGGAAGGGGCGCCGGAAGACGGCCCGGGTCACCTCGGCGGCGAGGGCGAAGAGCCGGCCGGTCTGCCGCAGCGCGCCGGTGATCACGAGCCGCTCCCGGTGGTCCGCTGCCGCTGGGGCAGGGTGTACGCCGCGTCCCTGGCGTAGGTGTCGCGGATGGCGGCCTGGGCGGCGTGCGGCAGCCGGTCGAGCATGGCGAGGACGCGCTCGCGCCTGCGTCCGACCGCCGCGCGCGGCGGGAGGCCGGGCGAGGGTTCGAGCTGCGGGACGATGACGCGGGGCGCCGCCGGGTGGTGGGCGGGGTTGTCCATCTCGGCGGCGAGCAGGGCGGCGTCCTTCTCCTCGGACATGCCGATGGGGCCTTCCCTGCGGCCGGCGAGGAACTGGGTGACGACCGGTTCGTCGCTGGTGAGGAGGACCTCGCGGGGGCCGAAGGTGACGAGGCCGCGCCGGAAGAACATCCCCATGTTGTCGGGGACGGTGGCGGCGATGTCCAGGTTGTGGGTGACGATCAGCATCGTCGCGTCGATGCGGGCGTTGAGGTCGATGAGCAGCTGTGACAGATAGGCGGTGCGGACCGGGTCGAGCCCGGAGTCCGGTTCGTCGCAGAGGACGATCTGCGGGTCGAGGACCAGGGCGCGGGCGAGGCCGGCGCGCTTGCGCATGCCGCCGCTGATCTCGCCCGGCAGCTTCCCCTCCGCGCCCAGCAGGCCGACGAGTTCGATCCGCTCCATGACGATGCGCCGGATCTCGGACTCCCGCTTGCGGGTGTGCTCGCGCAGCGGGAAGGCGATGTTGTCGAAGAGGGTCATGGAGCCGAAGAGGGCTCCGTCCTGGAACATGAGGCCGAAGAGCTTCCGGGTCTCGTAGATGTCCCGTTCCGGGCTGCTCACCATGTCGACACCATTGATGAGGACACGGCCCTGCTGGGGTTTGAGCAGCCCTATGAGCGATTTCAGGAAGACCGTCTTCCCGGTACCGGAAGGGCCGAGCATCACGCTCACCTCTCCGGCCGGCAAGGTCAGGGTCACGTCCTGCCAGATATTCTGCTTGCCGAAGGACATGGTCAGACCCTCAACGACCACTTCGATTCCCATCCCACCTCCAGCAAGCGTGCGTCGGGGGTGCGCCGCGGGCGCACGTTAAGTCGGTGCGGATCACTTGGACAAGAGGCGTGGCGCAAAATCCTTGATCCGCTTCTGTATTTGTCACCGCGGAGACAAAGCCTGGGTGCGACTTTGTCTCGACGGAGACACACGTGCGGGCCGACCTGCGACTCTGGTGGCCGCCGGGGGAACGTTACGGCCGAGTAACCTCCTGCGGCAATACCGGATCCGGAGTTTTCGGCGACAGGCTGCCGAGGGCGGGGCGTTTATCAGTCGGGAGACAATTCCCTTTCGGCGCTTGTCACCGGGGAGAGCAATGCCGAATCCAGCCATCCCTGATCGATCATAATTGTCGACATTGCGCACCGCGGAACCAAGGCGATTCCGGCCACCGCTCACCCGCTTGACAGGCAATTAGTCTTCTTCAAAGAATCATGGACTGCGCCATTGTTCAGCTAAGTTTCTCGCAAGTAACGTCAGGTTTCGCGGCCGAGAAATACCGGGCCGCCGGCCGCTCCCCCACCGCGGTCGCACCCTCAGCTGGTCAATCCCCAAGGAGAGTCCGGGACCCATGAAGAAGCAGATCGCACACTTCGCCGTCGTCGCCGGTGCGGCCACCGCCGCCTTCGCCCTCGCCGCCGGCCCCGCCTCGGCCGTGCCCTCGACGGTATGGACGGTCAACCCGACGCCCGCCAGCTTCACCGCGGTCAACAGCGGCAACGTCGTGCTGAGCGTCAACGGCATCGCCATGACGTGTACGAAGTCGAACGCCTCGGGCACCATGGCGAGCGCCACCGGCAACCCGGCGACCGTCGCCTCCATCAGCGCCATCGCCTTCGGCGCCACCGGCGCTCCCTGCACCAGCGTCCTGGGCAACGTCACCACCGTCGCGACCACCCCGTGGACCGTGGTGGCGCAGGACTACACCGCCGGGACCGGGGTCACCAAGGGCTACGTCGGCAACGTCGACGCCAAGGTGACGGTCGGCGCCTGCGTCTTCCGCGTGACGGGCAAGGCGTCCGGCACGTACACCAACTCGACGGGCAAGCTGGCGGTCAACAGCGTCACCGGCGAGCTCACCGTCGTCTCCTCGACCAACTGCGGCTCCGCCGTCCCGGTCGGCGCCAAGCCGCTCTTCAAGGGCGACTACCTGGTCAAGGTGGCCAACTCGACCACCATCCCGACGATCGTCGGCTCCAACCCGTAGGCCGCGAGAGCCCGCGTCCGCCCGGCCGGCGACCCCGGCCGGGCGGACGCGGGCCGTCCGCGCCCCCGACGGTCCTCCCTTCGCGCCCGCGCCCACGACGCTCGCGCGCACAATCCGAGCGGAGCACAGATGAGAGGCCAGCGAGCCGCCCAGCGGCCCACCCGCGCCCGGACGCGCGGCGCGGCGATCGCCGCACTCGTGGCACTCGCCCCCCTTCTCCCCGCGGCGGCCGTGGCCCTCGGCTCGCACGAGGTCGACACCCGGCTCCCCTACCTCTGCACCCTGCCCTCGGGCCCGCAGACCGCGACGGTACGGATCAGGGCGACCGTCCCCGACCGGGCGACCGTCGGCGAGACGATCGAGGCGACCGACGTCAGCACGACACTGGAACTCCCCGCCGCGGTCGCGGCCGAACTCACCGCCCTCGAGGCCGCCACGGTACGGGCGGAGACGACGCTCACGGTCGGCGTGGGCCAGAACGGCGCGCGCACGGACGTCACATGGCGCGGCACGGCCCGGCCCGCCGCCGTCCCCGCCGAAGGGCCGCTCACGCTCACGAGCACCGGCGACGTCCCCGCGCTCACGACGGGGACCGCCGGCGACCTGACCCTCGACGCCGGAGCCCTCGCCGTCGGCCTGGCCCCGAGCAAGGCCGACGGCACGCCCACCGGTCCGGCGTCCCTCTCCGTCAGCTGCGTCCCAGGACCTGACGCGGAGGGCCGGACGCTGCTCGCCGGGATCCCCGTCACGACGGGCTCCACCGGCACCCCGAGTCCCGGCACGCCGTCCGCTCCCCCGACCGCCCCCTCCTCGCCCCCGCCCTCCTCCTCGGCGTCGGCCTCGGCCGGCCCCTCCGGGCAGCCGTCGGCCCCGGCAGGCCGGGAGACGGCGGGGACGACCGGGGCACGGGATCCGGGATCCGCCACGGACGCCGGCAGGGGCCCGAGGGTGGCCACCGGGCACGCGCCCGGCGCGACCGCCGACCGCCCGAAGGCACCGCCCTGTGTCACCGAGAAGCCGACCTCGACCTCGCTCTCCGCGTACATCACCGGCTACTCCAACGTGCGCAAGCTCGACGGGGCCTCGCTCATCCCGGTGTCCTGCGTCCAGCTCGAACAGGGCGAGCCGGTGATCGACTTCCGCCCGGACGGCACCCTGCACCTGCTCCAGAAGTCGGAGGGCTCCCTCCTGTACCAGGGGCGCAAGCAGTCCCCGCCCTTCAGGTCCACCTTCCTGACCTTCGGCTTCGCTCCCACCACGGCGACCCTGGTGCTGGAGCAGGCAGGACCCCTGACCGTCGAGTCGGACGTCCTCCTCGTCTTCCCCGACAACATCGCCGAGACCTACGTCCGGGTGCCCCTCGTCCTGCGGGTGCTGGACGTCGAGGTCAACGGCACCCCGCTGGCCGTCGGCCCCGACTGCCGCACGGCCACGCCGCTCTCCTCCCCCGAGCCCCAGCCCGCCAAGTACCCGGGTGACCACCTGGTGCTGCTCGGCAAGGGCCAGCTCCTCAACGGCACCGACGCCACCGGCTACGTCCTCACCAGCGGTGGCCCGCTCACCGGCGAGGTGACGATCCCCGCGTTCAAGGGATGCGGCGTCGCCGGCGAGAACCTCGACCGCCTCCTCACCGCCTCCATCTCCGGGCCCGGCAACCACATCAGGCAGATCCAGGGCCAGACCTGCGCGGTGGGCGTGGAGGTGCCCACCGAGGGCCAGTGCACCGCGGACCGCCAGCCGTACGTGGTCCCCAGGCCCGAGCGCTGAGCCCGCGCACCCGCTCCACGGCCCGCCTCGCACCCCGCATCCCCCCCTCAACGAAAGGCATCGTCATGCCCCTCGTCTCCTCCCGCACGCGCCTCGCCACGCTCTCCGCCCTGACGGCGCTCGGCGCCTTCGCCTCCATCGGCACGGCGACGGCCGGCAACCCCCAGCTGAACGGCGGTTGGGGGCCGTCCACCCGCTGCCCCGTCGACGCGGGGGCCATGCTCGCCTCGGACGGTCTCGACACCTCGCCCCAGTGCGTCGTCTCCTACTCCACCAGCGGCTCGATCAAGCTGGGCAACACCACCGTGCCGACCGGCAACACCAACCTCCAGATCGGCGTCGTCCAGAACTCCGACGGCACCAGCACCGTCACCGCCCCGGCCGACGGCGCGCTCATCGCCGCCCCGGCCAATGTCCCCGGCGGCCTCCTCGGACTGATGTGTCCCAGCGACATCCCGTTCATCAGCGACATCTGCCGGCAGCTGACCGACGCCAAGCTCAACAAGATCACCGCGACCATGGAGTCGGTCGGCACGCCCTCCGACTTCGACCAGATCGCCGGCGTCCTCACCGACAAGCCGATCGTCTCCATCCCGGTCCGCATCCGCCTGGAGAACCCCTTCCTGGGCAGCAACTGCTACATCGGGACCAAGGCCAACCCGATCATCCTGCGCCCGAGCAACCTCACCTCGCCCGACTTCGGCGTCGAGCGCTTCAACGGCGACGGCTCCCCGAACGAGGAGGGCGACATGAGCCGCCTCAACATCCTCGGCTCCACCCAGAGCGACAAGACCTTCGCCGTCCCCGGCGCCAGCGGCTGCGGCCTCGGCTGGTTCGGCCTGATCGACGCGGCCATCAACCTCAAGACGGGGCTCCCCTCGGCCGCCGGGAAGAACAGCCTCACCCTCAACAACACCCAGACCCACCTGACGGGCCTCTTCGCCCCCGGTCTCGCCGCCCCCGACGCCGGCAGGACCCTCTCCCGCAACTGGCACTCGGCCGTCCGGTAACAGCCATCCAGGGTCGATTCCCGGCCTACTAGGTAAGCGCGTACCCCTCCGGCACGCCAACTCTTGCGCAACGTGTGTACACCACACAGCAGTTGACCTAGCTTCGACGAATCACGTTGGTACGCACCTGACGACCCAGGCGGCGCCCACCCCGCCAGGCTGGGCTCCGCACCGTCGCTCCCCCACCGGTCGCGCAGGAGAGCAAGGGATCGGTTCATGCCCGCAATCGCCCAGTCGCCGGACATCGGTGAACCGCTCGAACCGCTCCCCAGGGAGTTCGCCGCCCTGATGAGGCCGGAGATCCCCGGCCTCATCAAGGAGATCGGCATCGAGGTCCAGCGGACCTACCCCGTGTACGCCCATCTCTTCAACGGGCCGCACTCGGACGCGATCCGCCAGGGTGTGGAACAGGCGCTCGCCGCCTTCGTGGAGCGGGTCGCCGACCCCGGGACGAACTCGGCCCTCAGGGACGAACTGCTCCGCAAGTTCGGCCGCGTGGAGGCGTACGAGGGGCGCGACCTCGACACGTTACTGGGCGCCTACCGCCTGGGCGCGCGCGTCGCCCTGCGCCGGGCCAAGATCATCGGGCGTACGTACAACCTCTCCCCCACCCTGATCCTCGCCTTCGCGGACGCCCTGTTCGCCTACGTCGACGAACTGGAGGCCCTGTCCCGCGAGGGCTACGTCATGGTCCAGAACCGCGCGGTGTCCGACGTGGCCGCCCTGCGAAGACAGTTACTCCACCTGGTCGTCGCCGGCCCGCCGCTGCCCCGGGCGACCCTCGCCGAGCTGTGCCGGGACGCCTCCTGGCAGCTCCCCGCCGAGTGCACCCTGGTCGCCCTCCGCCCGCCGCTCGTCGAACGCGTCCAGGCGGGGCTCGACCGGGACGTCCTCGCGGACCTCAGCCTTCCCCAGCCGTATCTGCTCGTCCCCGGCCCCCTGAGCGCCGACCGCCGCGCGATGCTCGGCTCCGCCCTCGCCGGCACCTCCGCCGTCGTCGGACTGACCGTGCCGCCGGCCCAGGCCGCGCACTCCATCCGCTGGGCCCGGCGCGTCCTGCAGCTCATCGACGACGGCGTCGTCGCCGACGCTCCCCTCGTGCAGTGCGAGGACCACCTGACAACGTTGTGGCTCCTGTCCGACCCGGCGCTGATGACCCAGCTCGCCCGGCGCGAACTCGCCCCGCTCGACCAGCTGTCCGGCACGCGGCGCGACCGGCTGATCGAGACCCTGCGCGTCCACATCTCCACCCGGGGGCCCGCCGAGCAGGTCGGCGAGATGCTCGGCGTGCACGCGCAGACGGTCCGCTACCGGCTGCGCAACCTGGACAGCCACTTCGGCGACCGGCTCCTCGACCCCGACCACCGGTTCGCCCTCGAAGCGGCTTTGCGCGCACTCCACCTCGGCGGGAGGCGGACGGACTGAGCCGGGCCGCGGACGCGCGTGCGCGACGCGGCCCGCACCAGGGGACGAGTCCGCCTACGCCGTCCTGGGCGTGAGGCGGCAGCGGGCCGGGCCGGCCGTCGTGAGGGTGATGGCGGAGCCGACGGGCACCTCGGTGTCGACGGCCTCGAAGCCGTACTTCTGGAGGATCATCGCCAGGGCGATGACCGACTCCAGCATCGAGAAGTGCTGGCCGATGCAGGCGCGGGGGCCACCGCCGAAGGGGAACCAGGCGTAGCGGGGTCGGGCCGCCTCGGCCTCGGGGGTGAAGCGGTCCGGGTCGAAGCGCTCCGGGTCCTCCCAGTACGCGGGGTGCCGGTGGGTCACCCACGGGGCGACGATGACGTCCGCACCGGCCGGGATGACGACTCCGCCGACCTCGGTGGCCGCGACGGCGCGGCGGCCGATGACCGGGGCGGCCGGGAAGAGCCGCATGGCCTCCTTGAGGACCTGGGTCACGTAGGGCAGCGCGTCGAGGTCGGCGGCGCCGGGGGTACGGCCGGCGAGCACCCGGTCGATCTCCTCGTGGGCCCGCTTCTGCACCTCCGGGTGCCTGCCGAGCAGGTGGAGCGCGAAGCCGAGGGACGTGGCGGTGGTCTCGTGGCCGGCGAGCAGGAAGACGAGGACCTGCTCGCGCAGTTCGGTCGCGTCGAAGCTGCCGTCCTCCGCACTCTCGGCCTCGACGAGCAGGGTGAGGAGGTCGTCCCCGTCGCCGGGGGCGCGGTCGGCCGCCCGTCGCTCGGCGATGATCCGGTCGCACACCGCGTAGAGCGCCTCGTGGACGGCGGCGGCCCTGCGGTTGCCGGGGGTGGGCCAGTCGCGGGGGACCTTGAGCGGGGAGTAGCCGCGGCTCAGGACGTACTCCCCGAGCTGGGGGAAGCTCTGCTCGACGATCTCGACGGCCGTGTCGACGTCGGTGCCGAAGAGGATGCGGGCGACGGCGCGCAGGGCGAGGCGGGTCATCTCGTCCAGGACGTCGACGGACTCCGCGGCGCCGGCCTCCCACTCGCCGGTCAGGGTGGTGACCTCGGCCGCGACGGCCGCGGCGTACCCGTCGACGCGGCGCTTGGTGAAGAGGGGCTGGACCAGCCGGCGCTGGCGGAGGTAGTCCTCGTCCTGGCTGGTGAGCAGTCCGTTGCCGAAGGACTCGCGGATCTCCTGGTAGAAGGCGTTGTCCTTGCGGAAGTTGGCCGACTCCCCGGCCAGGATCTGCTGGGCGCCCTCGGCGGAGAAGACGCCGTAGACGGTGGCGCGGACGCCGGGCGGCCCCGCGGTGAACCGCACGACGTCGCCGAGCTCGCGCCGGGCCCGCAGGAAGGTTCCCAGGGAGTCCTTCCTGAGGTCCGACATCGAGCCGAACAGCGGATGCCCCGGCAGGCGGGGCGCTTCGGTCGCGGTGGTGGTGGTGGTGGTCATGGACGGTTCCCCCTCGATCGTCACCTGCGGGCCGATTCTGCCCCCGGCGGGCGACCTGCGGGGAGGGCCGCCCGAACAGTGGACCGAATGTGGCCTGTTGGCTCGAATCGTTCGGTTGTCAGTGGCCTCTGACAGGCTCGTCGCATGGAGCGACCCGAACCGGCCGAGCAGGCCGAACGACCCGAGCCGACCCTGCAGCTCACCATCGACTGCGCCGACCCCCAGCGCCTGGTCCCCTTCTGGCTGGAGGCCCTGCGGTACGTCCCCGATCCGCCGCCGGCCGGCCACGCGACGTGGCGGGCGTACTGGGAGGCGATCGGCGTCCCCGAGGACGAGCTGGGCGACGACGCCGGCGAGCTGCCGGAGTCCATCGTGGACCCCGTCGGCGTGGGTCCCCGCGTCTGGTTCCAGCGCGTCCCCGAGCCCAAGACCGTCAAGAACCGCGTCCACCTCGACCTCAAGGTCGGCGGCGGGCGCGACGTCCCCCTGGCCCTGCGGCGCACCCGCGTGGACGGCGAGGTCGCCCGTCTGACCGCTCTCGGCGCCACCGTCCTCTACGCCATGGACGAGCCGGGCGGCATGGACTACTACGCGGTCGTCCTCCAGGACCCCGAGGGCAACGAGTTCTGCCTGGTCTGAGCGGAGGTCCGCGGCCGGTCCGGGATCCGGACCGGCCGCGGAACCCCGGCCGACCCGCCGCACAACCGCACAGGACCACGCGTCCGATCATGTGTGGTTGGTCACGAGTGTGGCTGTACGTGACCCTGCCCGGAGCCGCGCCGCCAGCATTCGCGCAGGCCGCACGCCCCGGCCTTCCCGCACGACCACGCTTCGTGTACGCACCGCTCCCGGAGCGACACCTGAGCGTCATCCACTGTCAGTGCGGCCTCGTAGGCTTGCCCCATGCTCGACCGCCGTGAGACCACCGACCCCCAGACCGCCGATCCCGCCGTCATCAACTGCCGGATCCGCGCCCTCCTGGGCAACGGCGCCCTGTCCGCGGCCGGTCGCGAGGAATACGGTCGGCTGCTCCTCGCCTGGGAAGCCGCGATGCGGGCCGAGCAGGAGCTCGCCGCCTGACCCGCACGCCGCCGGCCCGCTACTTCGCGATGGCCCGGCTGATGACCATCCGCTGGATCTCGCTGGTGCCCTCGAAGATGGTGTAGATCGCGGCGTCGCGGTGCATGCGCTCGACCGGGTACTCGCGGGTGTAGCCGTTGCCGCCGAGGATCTGGATGGCCTGGGCGGTGACCTTCTTGGCGACCTCGCTGGCGTAGAGCTTGGACATGGAGCCCTCGGCGGCCGTGAAGGGCTTGCCCGCGGTCGCCATCCAGGAGGCGCGCCAGACGAGGAGCCGGGCGGCGTCGATCTGGGTGGCCATGTCGGCGAGCTGGAAGGCGACGCCCTGGTTCTCGATGATGGGCCGGCCGAACTGGACGCGGGTCTTCGCGTAGTCCAGGGCGACCTCGTAGGCGGCGCGCGCGGTGCCGACGGCCATGGCGCCGACCGCGGGGCGGGACGCCTCGAAGGTGGCCATGGCGGCGTTCTTCACGCGCTCGCCGCCCGCCTTGGCCTTCTCGCGGGAGCGGGCGAGGCGCTCGTCGAGCTTCGCCTTGCCGCCGAGGAGGCAGTGGCCGGGGACGCGGACGTCCTCCAGGACGACCTCGGCGGTGTGGGAGGCGCGGATGCCGTGCTTCTGGAACTTCTGGCCCTGGGAGAGGCCGGGCGTGTTCGGGGGCACGATGAAGGAGGCGTGGCCCTTGGAGCCCAGCTCCGGGTCGACGACCGCGACGACGACGTGGACGTTGGCGATGCCGCCGTTGGTCGCCCAGGTCTTGGTGCCGTTGAGGACCCACTCGTCCTTGGCCTCGTCGTAGACGGCGCGGGTGCGCATGGAGGCGACGTCCGAGCCGGCGTCGGGCTCGGAGGAGCAGAAGGCGGCGACCTTGACGTCGTTCGCGTCGCCGTACATCTGGGGCACCCAGGTGCCGATCTGCTCCTCGGTGCCGTTGGCGAGGACGCCGACGGCGGCGAGGCCGGTGCCGACGATGGAGAGGGCGATGCCGGCGTCGCCCCAGAAGAGCTCCTCCATCGCCATCGGGATGCCGAGACCGGTCGGGTCGAAGAACTGCTGGGCGTAGAAGTCGAGGGAGTAGATTCCGAGCTTGGCGGCTTCCTGGATGATGGGCCAGGGGGTCTCCTCGCGCTCGTCCCACTCGGCGGCCGCGGGGCGCATCACGTCGGCGGCGAATCCGTGCAGCCAGTCGCGGACCTGCTTCTGGTCCTCGTTCAGTTCGAGCGCGAACTCGCCCATGTGCCCTCCCAGCGTTATGTTACTTGCGGTAACACCAGTCTGTTACCGGTCGGTAGGGGCTGTCAACCAGCAGCGGAGCACTTCGGCCCGACCGGCGTCCGCACCCGGCCGGGTGTTACGTTGCGACAGCCTCACGGAATCGCACGGGCGGGGAGACACGCTATGGACATCGCACACCGGACCACCGACCGGCAGACGCCCGCCGAGCAGCGGCGCCGCGAGCTGCTGGAGGCGGCGGACCGGGTGGTCCTCCGCGACGGCCCCAAGGCGTCCATGAACGCGATCGCGGCGGAGGCCGGCATCACCAAGCCGATCCTCTACCGCCACTTCGGCGACAAGGGCGGCCTGTACCGCGCCCTCGCGACCCGGCACACCGACGCCCTCCTGTCCGCCCTGCGAGCCTCCCTCGACGCCCCCTCCGACCGGCGCCGCCGGGTCGAGGCCACCCTCGACACGTACCTCGCCTCGATCGAGGCGATGCCCCAGGTCTACCGGTTCCTCATGCACCCCGCCGAGGAGTCCCACCAGGCCGAGCAGAGCTTCGACGTCGGCCGCCACTCCGCCCCGCTGCTGCGCCGCATGGGCGAGGAGCTCGGCCAGGTCATCGCCGAGCGCGTCGACCTCGGCCCCGCCGCCCAGGTCCAGGCCCGCATCTGGGGCCACGGCATCGTCGGCATGATGCACGCCGCCGGCGACTGGTGGCTCGGCGAACGGCCCTGCACCCGCGCCGAGCTCGTCGAGAGCCTGGCCGACCTGCTCTGGGGCCGCCTCGCCGCGGCCGACGACCTCCCGGGCGGCCCGGGCTTCTAGGGCCTGTCGATCAGGCCGGATCAGGGAGCCGTCCGGCACCACGCCTCGCCGCCCGCGCCGGACCCGTCAGGCGTCCAGGACGGCCGCCTTCGCGCCCCACGGCTGCTTGCGGATCGTGCGCAGCAGACGTGACTTGCGCCACCCCGTGACGCGGTCGGCGTAGACCCCGCCGTCGAGGTGGTCGGTCTCGTGCTGGAGGCAGCGGGCGAAGAATCCCGTGCCCTCGATCCGCACGGGAGTGCCGTCCAGGCGCACGCCCTCGACCACCGCCCGGTCGTGGCGGGGCGTCGGGGCCTCCAGCCCCGGCAGCGAGAGACAGCCCTCGGGACCCCGGATCACCTCGCCGTCCGCCTCGACCAGACGCGGGTTCACCACGTGCCCGACGTGACGGATCTCCTCGTCGTCGGGGCAGTCGTACACGAAGACGCGCAGGCCCGCACCGACCTGGTTCGCCGCCAGGCCCACGCCGTTCGCCGCGTACATCGTGGCGAACATGTCCTCGACGAGCCGGGCCAGTTCGGGGCCGAAGTCGGTGACGGGCGCGCAGGGGGTGTGCAGCACGGGGTCGCCGAGGAGGGTCATCGCTCGGACGAGGCCGGAACTGCCGGGGATGGGGCGGTTTCGCATGGCCGTAAGGGTACGGTCCGCTGTGACCTCCCGGTTTCGGGCGGCCGCTCTACGGTGCCGCTGTTCGGGCTGCTGGCCGGATCTCGATAGGCTGAGCCCGGACCGACGCAAGGAGGAACAAGAACGATGTCAGGACACCCCGGTAATCCAGAGCCGCTGTCGCCGCGCGCCAAGCTGGCCGTGACGGCGGGCAAGGCCGCGGCCGCGGTGTCGCGTGCGGCGGGGCGCGGCAGCGGATCGGTGATCGGCGGCCGGGTGGCGCTGAAGCTCGACCCGGACCTGCTCGGGCGGCTCGCGCAGCATCTGGACGTCGTCCTGGTGTCGGCGACCAACGGCAAGACGACGACGACCCGGCTGATCGCGGAGGCCCTGCGGGCCGCCGGACCCGTGGTCTCCAACGCACTCGGCGCCAACATGCCCGCGGGCATCACCTCGGCGCTGGCAGGCGGCTCGGAGTCCAAGTACGGCGTCATCGAGGTCGACGAGAAGTACCTCGCCGGCGTCGCCCGCGACACCACCCCCAAGGTCATCGCGCTGCTCAACCTCTCGCGCGACCAGCTCGACCGCGCCGCCGAGACGCGGATGCTCGCCGAGAAGTGGCGCGAGGGCCTCAACGGCACGAAGGCCGTGGTCGTGGCCAACGCCGACGACCCGCTGATCGTGTGGGCCGCCTCCTCCTCCCCGAACGTGGTGTGGGTCGCCGCGGGCCAGGAGTGGAAGGACGACGCCTGGTCGTGCCCCGCCTGCGGCGGTGTGATGCAGCGCCCGGGCGACGACTGGTTCTGCGGCGAGTGCGGCTTCCGCCGTCCGGCCCCGAGCTGGGCGCTCAGCGGCGACCACGTGCTCGACCCGCACGGTTCGGCCTGGCCGATCCGCCTCCAGCTGCCCGGCCGCGCCAACAAGGCGAACGCCGCCACGTCGGCCGCCGTCGCCGCGGTCTTCGGCGTGCCGCCGCAGGTCGCCCTGGAGCGCATGTACCAGGTGCAGGCCGTCGCCGGACGCTACGACGTCGTGTCCTTCCAGGGCCGCGACCTGCGTCTGCTGCTCGCGAAGAACCCGGCGGGCTGGCTCGAGACGTTCTCCCTCATCGACGGGCCGCCCGCCCCGGTGATCCTCTCCGTGAACGCGCGGGGCGCCGACGGCACGGACACCTCCTGGCTGTGGGACGTGGACTACGGCCGGCTCGCCGGCCACCCGATCATGGTGATCGGCGACCGCAGGCTCGACCTGGCGGTCCGGCTCGAGGTCGCCGGCGTGGACTTCCGCGTCTGCGACACGCTGGACGAGGCCGTCACGATGGCCCCGCCCGGGCAGATCGAGCTGATCGCCAACTACACCGCGTTCCAGGACGTCCGCCGCCGCGTCGGCAACTGACCCGTAAAGGACTTGCAGCATGAGTGACAGCAGTCTGCGCCTGGTCTGGGTCTACCCGGACCTGCTCAGCACCTACGGCGACCAGGGCAACGTCCTCGTCGTGCAGCGCCGCGCCGAGCAGCGCGGCCTCAGCGTCGAGCGCGTGGACGTCCGCAGCGACCAGCCGATCCCGACGTCCGGCGACATCTACCTGATCGGCGGCGGCGAGGACCGCCCGCAGCGACTGGCGGCCGAGCGGCTCCTGCGGGACGGCGGTCTGCCCCGCGCCGCGGCCAACGGCGCGATCATCTTCTCGGTCTGCGCCGGCTACCAGATCCTGGGCCACGAGTTCATCAACGACGTCGGCGAGCGCCAGCCCGGCCTCGGCCTGCTCGACGTGATCACGACCCGCGGCGAGGGCGCCCGGTGCGTCGGCGACGTCCTGGCGGACATCGACCCGCGCCTCAACCTGCCCCAGCTGACCGGTTTCGAGAACCACCAGGGCATCACCCATCTCGGCCCGACGGCCCGGCCGTTCGCGCGGACCGTCTTCGGCAACGGCAACGGCACCGGCGACGGCACCGAGGGCGCGTACAACGACACGGTCTTCGGTACGTACATGCACGGCCCCGTCATGGCGCGCAACCCGCAGATCGCGGACCTGCTCCTGAAGCTGGCCCTCGACGTCAACGCGCTGCCGCCGACCGACGACCGGTGGTACGAGGCGCTGCGCGCCGAGCGCATCGCGGCGGCCACGCAGCCCGCCTGAGGCACCGCACGGGCCTCCTGAGGCGCCTCGTACGAACGTACGTTGTCCACTGTGCGGACATCCGGTTCGGCCCCGCCACCCTGCGGCGATAGGGTGGCGGGGATCCAGCCGGACGACGTGGTCCGGGAGTCGGCCCACGTTGCAAAGGTTTTCGGGCTATGCGCATTGGCGTGCTCACCTCCGGCGGAGACTGCCCCGGTCTCAACGCTGTCATCCGTTCCGTCGTGCACCGCGCCGTCGTCGACCACGGCGACGAGGTCATCGGCTTCCACGACGGGTGGAGGGGCCTGCTGGAGTGCGACTACCGGAAGCTCGACCTCGACGCGGTCGGCGGCATCCTCGCCCGGGGCGGCACCATCCTCGGCTCCTCGCGGGTCCAGCCCGCGCACCTGGTCGGCGGCGTCGAGCGCGCCAAGGGCCATGTCGCCGACCTCGGTCTCGACGCCATCATCCCGATCGGCGGCGAGGGCACCCTGAAGGCGGCGAACCTGCTCTCCGAGGCCGGTCTCCCGATCGTCGGCGTCCCGAAGACCATCGACAACGACATCGCCTCCACGGACGTCACCTTCGGCTTCGACACGGCCGTCACCGTGGCCACCGAGGCCCTCGACCGGCTCAAGACCACCGCCGAGTCGCACCAGCGCGTCCTCGTGGTCGAGGTCATGGGCCGCCACACCGGCTGGATAGCGCTGCACTCCGGCATGGCCGCCGGCGCACACGCCGTGGTCGTCCCCGAGCGCCCCTTCGACATCGACGAGCTGACCGCCCGGGTCGGCGAGCGCTTCGAGGCCGGCAAGCGGTTCGCGATCGTGGTCGTCGCCGAGGGCGCGAAGCCGCGCGAGGGCTCGATGGACTTCAAGACCGCCGGGACCGACATCTACGGCCACGAGCGCTTCACCGGGATCGCCAACCAGCTCTCCGTCGAGCTGGAGCGGCGCCTCGGCAAGGAGGCCCGCCCGGTCATCCTCGGCCACGTCCAGCGGGGCGGTACCCCGACCGCGTACGACCGCGTCCTCGCCACCCGCTTCGGCTGGCACGCGGTCGAGGCCGCGCACCGGGGCGAGTTCGGCATGCTGACCGCGCTGCGCGGCACGGAGATCACGATGGTCCCGCTGGCCCAGGCCGTGGAGACCCTGAAGACGGTCCCGTCCGACCGCTACGCCGAGGCGGAGTGCGTGCTCTGACCGACGCCACGGCGTGAGTTCCGCCCCCGGTCGCGGCCGCGACCGGGGGCGGTTCTAGTCTGGTGCGGACAACAAGCGCGAATCGGGCTCCAGGAGTACTCACGATGGATCACAGCGGGCACGGCATGACCACGGATCTGCCGCCGTTCACGCTGGGGCGGGGCCTGGAGTTCTCTCCCGACCTCTTCTTCCTGATCGGCTGCCTCACGGCGCTCGGCCTGTACGGATGGGGCGTGGCGCGGCTGCGGCGGCGCGGGGACGCGTGGCCGGTGAGCCGGACGGTCTTCTTCGTCCTCGGCGTGCTGACCGTCGCCCTGGTGATGTGCACCAAGCTCAACGACTACGGCATGGTCATGTTCAGCGTGCACATGGTGCAGCACATGGTGATCTCCATGCTGTCGCCGATCCTGCTGCTGCTCGGCGCGCCGGTCACCCTCGCGCTGCGGGCGCTGCCGGTGGCCGGCCGGGGGTCGACGGGGCCGCGCGAGCTGCTCCTGAAGCTGCTGCACAGCCGGTACATGAAGGTGATCACGCACCCCGGCTTCACGATCCCGATGTTCATCGCGAGCCTCTACGCCCTGTACTTCACGCCGCTCTTCGACTTCCTCATGGGGTCGAAGCCGGGGCACATCGGCATGATGGTGCACTTCCTGATGGTCGGCGTGGTCTTCTTCTGGCCGATCATGGGCGTGGACCCGGGGCCGCACCGGCCCGGCTACGTGATGCGGATGCTGGAGCTGTTCGCCGGCATGCCGTTCCACGCGTTCTTCGGCATCGCGCTGATGATGGCCTCGGAGCCGATGGTCGAGGCGTACCGGAACCCCCCGGCGTCGCTCGGGATCGACGTGCTCACCGACCAGAACGCGGCGGGCGGCATCGCCTGGGCGTTCAGCGAGATCCCCTCGGTGCTGGTGCTGATCGCGCTGGTCTACCAGTGGTACCACTCCGAGCAGCGGCAGGCGGTCCGCAAGGACCGGGCCGCCGACCGGGACGGGGACAAGGAGCTGGAGGCGTACAACGCCTACCTGGCCTCGCTCCGGAGTCGCTGACGCCGACCCCCTCCGCGAACCTCCTCCGGGTCCGGTGCCGCACGCGGCGCCGGGCCCGGTCCGCGTTCCGGGCGCGGCACGGTGCGGGTGCCGGGCGCACGCCGGAGCGTCCGGGGAGTAGCGCGCGCCCCTCTTCGGGGGTCACGATGGGCAGGAGGCTTCCACGACCCCGGTCGGGAGGAGGGCGGACGCATGTCCGGTCCCACGAAGACGATGGCGGTGCTCACCTGCGCGGCGCTGGTGCTGACCACGGCGTACACGGTGGCGCTCGGCAGCAGCGGCTGGCTCTGGTTCGGTCTGATGGTGCTGATCGTGGCCACGATCGGGATGGCCGCGGCCGACAGCTCGGTGCCGCAGCCCCCGGGGCGCCCGCGGGGACGGCCGGGCCCCACGCGGCCCTGATCCGGCCCGACACGCGGCGGCGGCCTGACCGGCCCGGCGCCCCTCAGCGCGGCGCCAGGACCACCCATACCTGGCCCGGGGCGAAGGCGAGCGGTGCGCCGGCGGGGGTGGTGAAGGTGGTGCCCGAGTCGGCCGTGGGCCGCGACCAGCGGGCTTCGTAGGCGCGTCCGTCGCGCAGGACCACGGCGGTCCCGCTGCCGACGGTCTCGGTGTACGGCGAGACCGAGCCGAACCGGTCGTGGAAGGCCGACGGGCGGACGGTGACGCGCTGGACGACGACCGTCGCGGGACGGACCGGTCCGGTGTCGGTGGCGCGGGCCTCGCGGCCGTCCATCGCCACCCTCCAGGCGCGGTCCGCGGCGGACCAGGTGAAGGTGTAGCGGGCGGCCGGGAAGCGGGCGGTGGAGGACTCCACCGCGGTGCCTCCCGCCGGGGCCGGGCCGAAGCGGAAGCCTATGTCCCGGGCGTTGGCGGCGCCGGGGTCGGTGGCCAGCGCGCGTCCGGGCCGCAGGTAGAGGTTGTGCGGGGCGGGGCGTTCCGGCGAGCGCAGGAAGACCTGCGGGGCCGTGCTCTCGGTGACGGGGTGGAGCGGCGCGGCGCGCAGCAGCGGCTGGAGGGCGGACTGGGCGCCGGAGTAGGCGAGGACGGGCTCGCCGAAGGGGCGGAGCAGGGAGATGTCGGACTCGCGGGCGCTGCGGACCGGGCCGACGCGGTCGGGGAGGCGGGAGGAGTAGACGGCCAGCAGCCGGGTCACGCCGCCCTCGACCTGTTCGACGTAGACGAGGTCGGCGGCGCCGAGCCCGGTCTGGGGGCGGGCCGCGGTGACGTTGTCGATCTTCACGGCGACGACGGGCGCGGGCCGGGCGGGGAGGCCGGTGAACGGCGAGCGCCCGGGGGCCGTGGTGGTGGGCGGGGCCGTGGGCGTCGCGGTCGGCGGGGTGGTGGGGGTGGCGGTCGGGGTCGGGGCCGGTTCGGGCCCCGAGCCGGAGCAGCCGTACAGCCCGGCCGCCGTCACGGCGCACAGGAGCGCGGTGAGGGCGCGGCCGGGGCGTCTGGTTCCGTGCTCGCCGGTCATCGTGACGCTCCCCCACCAGTGGACCACGGGCCCGCGCACGGATACAACGGGACGGACGACGACGAACGGGGGCCGCGGGTGTTCTACCACCTGATGAAGCACGTACTGCTCGGACCGCTGCTGCGGCTGCTCTTCCGGCCGCGGATCGAGGGGCTCGAACACGTCCCGGAGGAGGGCGCGGCGATCGTCGCGGGCAACCACCTCTCCTTCTCCGACCACTTCCTGATGCCGGCCGTGCTCGACCGGCGCATCACCTTCCTCGCCAAACAGGAGTACTTCACGGGGCCGGGCATCAAGGGCAGGCTGACGGCCGCCTTCTTCCGGGCGGCGGGCCAGATCCCGGTGGACCGCTCGGGGAAGGAGGCGGGACAGGCGGCGATCCGCGAGGGGCTCGGGGTGCTCGGCAAGGGCGAGCTGCTCGGCATCTACCCGGAGGGGACCCGCTCGCACGACGGGCGGCTGTACAAGGGCAAGGTGGGGGTGGCGGTGATGGCGCTGACCGCCGGGGTGCCGGTGGTGCCGTGCGCGATGGTCGGCACGTTCGAGATCCAGCCGCCGGGGAAGGTCGTGCCGCGGATCCGCCGGGTGACCATCCGCTTCGGGGCGCCCCTGGACTTCTCCCGGTTCGAGGGCTCGGCGGACGAACGGACCGTGGTGCGCGCGGTGACCGACGAGATCATGTACGAGATCCTGCGGCTGTCCGGGCAGGAGTACGTGGACGACTACGCGGCGGTGGTGAAGGCCGCGGAGGCGCCGGACGACGGGCCGACGCGAAAGTTCCCCCGCGGTGAACGCTGAGGGCGGATCCGCGCACGGCGCAATCGCCCCGACCTGACGCCGTCGCGCCCGTAGCGTCTCGCTCATGACCAAGGGACACGCTTTCGTACTGGGTGGGTCGGGACAGGTGGGACGGGCGGCCGTGCGGGCCCTCGTCGCGGACGGGTGGGAGGTGACGGCGGCATCGCGCCGGGGCGGCCGGGACGCGCGGTGGAGCGAGGAGGTCCGGACGGTGCGGCTCGACCGGACCGAGGAGGGCGCGCTCGCCGCGGCGCTCGGCGACGGGGTCGACGTGCTGGTGGACATCGTCGCCTACGACGGTGCGCACGGGCGGCAGTTGACCGGGCTCTCCGGCCGGATCGGCTCCGCGGTCGTGGTGTCGAGCGGCGCGGTCTACGAGGACGAGCAGGGCCGCAGCTTCGACACCCAGGACCGGCCGGACGGCTTCCCCGCCTTCCCGGTGCCGGTGGCGGAGGAGTGGCCGACGGTCGCGCCGGGGGACACCACGTACAGCACCCGGAAGGTGGCCCTGGAGCGGGAGTTGCTCGGGGCGGGCGAGGCGCTGCCGACGACGCTGCTGCGGGCGGGCGCGATCCACGGGCCGTTCTGTCCGGGGCCGCGCGAGCTGTGGTTCGTCAAGCGGGTGCTCGACGGGCGGAGGGTGCGTCCGCTCTCGTTCGGCGGGCTGTCGCGGTTCCACCCGGCGCACGTGGACAACCTCGCGGAGATCGTCCGGCTCGCGGCGGCGAGGCCGGGCAGCCGGGTGCTCAACGGCGCCGACCCCGAGGCGCCGACGGTGGCGGAGATCGGTGCCGCGATCGACGCGGTCATGGGGGTCGAGAGCGAGTCGGTGCTGATCGACGGGGCTCCGCCGGAGGGCCTGGTGGGGCTCACCCCGTGGACCGCGGACCACCCCGTCGTCTACGACATGACGGCGGCCGAGCGGGAGGTGGGCTACCGGCCGGTGGTGTCGTACGCCGGGTCGCTGCCCGAGACGGTGGAGTGGCTGACCGGGCGGCTGGCGGGCCGGGAGTGGCGGGACGCCTTCCCCGGACTCGCCAGGTACGGGGTGGACTTCTTCGACTACGCGGCGGAGGACGCCTGGCTGGCGTCCCGGGCGTAGCGAGAGGGGCGGCCGTCGTCGGACGGCCGCCCCTCTCTCATGCCGCGGTGCGGGCCGTTACGGCTGCGGTGCGGCGTGCGGAGCGCACGTCTGGTCCTTGGCGTCCAGCTGACCGGTCAGCAGGTACGCCTCGACCTTGGTGTTGAGGCAGGGGTTGACCAGGTTGGTGATGCCGTGCGAGCCGGCGTCCTTCTCCGTGATCAGACGCGAGCCCTTGAACCGCTTGTGCAGCTCGACGGCGCCCTCGTACGGGGTGGCGGCGTCGCGCTCGGACTGGGTGATGAGCACGGGCGGCAGGCCCTTGTTCGTCGTCACCACGGTCGGGCGCACGCTCGGTCCGGACCAGGTCGCGCAGGGCAGGTTCATCCAGGCGTTGGCCCAGGTCATGAACGGGTACTTCTGGTGGAGGCGGGAGTTGTCGCGGTCCCACTTCTTCCAGCTGGTCGGCCACGGGGCGTCGGCGCACTCGACCGCGGTGTAGACGGCGTTGCCGTTCTCCGAGGCGATGTTGCCGGCCGTGTCGGTGAGGTCGGCGGCCGCGTTGTCGATCAGCGGCTGCGGGTCACCGGCGGCGTACGCGCTCCACGCCTCGGCCACCGGGGCCCACATGGAGTCGTAGTACGGGGCGTTCTGGAAGAAGCCGATGAGCTCGGCCGGTCCGACCTTGCCGCCGAGGGGCGCCTTCTTGGCGGCGGCGCGCAGGGTGGTCCACTGCTGTCGCACCTCCGCCAGGGTGTCGCCGAGGTGGTAGGTGGCGTCGTTCTGGGCGACCCAGGTCATCCAGTCGGTGAGCCGGCCCTCGAAGGCGACGTCCTGGCCGAGGTTGGCCTCGTACCAGATGTTGCGCGTCGAGGGGTTCACGACGCTGTCCAGGACCATGCGGCGGACGTGCGTCGGGAACAGGGTGCCGTAGACGGCGCCCAGGTAGGTGCCGTACGAGACGCCGACGAAGTTGAGCTTCTTCTCGCCGAGGGCGGCGCGGACGACGTCGAGGTCGCGCGCGGTGTTCGGCGTGGTCATGAAGGGCAGCATGTCGCCGCTCTTCTCGGCGCAGCCCTTGGCGTACTCGGCGGCCAGCTTGCGCTGGGCGCGCTTGTCGGCCTCGCTGTCGGGGACCGGGTCGGCCTTGGGGCCCTTGACGAACTCGGTCGGGTCGACACAGGAGATGGGGGCCGAGTGGCCGACACCGCGCGGGTCGAAGCCCACGAAGTCGTACGCCTTGGCGGCGTTCGCCCAGATCTTGTTGTTGGTGGTGACCCGGCGCGGGAAGCGCAGGCCGGAGCCGCCGGGGCCGCCCGGGTTGTAGAGCAGGGCGCCCTGGCGCTCGGCGGGGGTGCCGGTGGACTTGATGCGGTCGACCGCGATCTTGATCTTCTTGCCGTTGGGCTTGGCGTAGTCGACCGGGACGCTGACCCAGCCGCACTGGATCGGCTTCTCCAGGCCCCAGTCCGCCGGGCAGTCCTGCCAGTCGATGCCCGTCTGGGCGGCGCGGGCGGCGGCGACGGCGACGCCGATCGACTCCGCGTCGCGCAGGTGACGGCTGTCGGCGTTGGCCGCCGGGGCGGCGATCGCGCCCGCGACGAGCGTGCCCGCTATCAGAGTGCCGGCCGAGCCGAGCACTGCGGTACGTCTCAATGGTCCTCCCCCAGGGTGGGCGCCGCCCCCGTGGCAGCGCCGCGTATCGGGTTGTCCGGGGGATCCTTTCGTCCCTGGGGCACACGATGAAAGAGCGAACGCCTGTTTCTTTGCCGAACCAATAACCGGTGAGGGGTGTACCGCTGAGCGGTGCACCCGCCGGAGCGGGTCAGAACGGGGCGAGCTCGGCCAGAGCCGCGTCGAGCACACGGCGCAGCGCCCGTGCGTCCGGCGCGACGGCCGTGACGAGGGCGGCGGGGCCGGCGAGCGGGGCGACGGCCGCCAGCTCCCCCAGCGGCCGGGCTTCGACCGGCTTGTCGGCGAACGCGGGCTCGACGACGAGGAGTTGCCCGGTGGCGCGATGCCCGCCGAGCACCGCTCCGCCGTCCCAGCCGCCGGGGGCTCCCGGCCCGAAGGCCAGCTCCTGGTCGAGGAGCGGGCGGCCTCCGCGGCGGACGGTGAGCCGGGTGAGGAGGGTGCCGGAGGGTTCGCCGTGCCGTCCGAGGACCTGCTCCTCGCGCAGGACCAGCCGAGCCGTGGGGGCGAGTTCGACCGTGGTGCGCATCCTCAGCTCCGAGCCCTGGACGGAGACCAGCTGCTCGGGCAGCCAGCGGAGCTCGCCGTCCGCGCCCACGGAGATCCGGAGGTCGTACGCCGCCGGCTCGGCGCTCCGGCCCGGCAGGGCGAGGGTGGCGGCGGCCGAGTCGACCAGCAGCCGGGCCCCGTCCCGTACCTCGGTCTCGATCGCGAGCCGGTCCCCGCCGAGCGGGGCGCTCATCGCCCCGACGACGGTGACCCGGGTGTACGGACCGGTGCCGCGGGTGCGGCGCAGGGCGAGGGGCCCGTCACTGACGAGGAGCGGGAGCCCGCCGTCGGCGGTCGCGGCGATCCGGGCGGTGGCGCGCAGGCTCACGCGGTCCAGGCCCCCAGCTGGGCGCGGACCCAGTCGGCGACGGGCCCGACGCCGTTCTCGGCGCGCAGCGAGGTGAAGGCGACGGGCAGGTCCCCGCGCTGCTCCTTGGCGTCGGCGGCCATCCGCTCCAGGTCCGAGCCGACGTACGGGGCGAGGTCGGTCTTGTTGACGACGAGGAGGTCGGCGGTGGTGACGCCGGGGCCGCCCTTGCGGGGGATGTCGTCTCCCCCGGCCACGTCGATGACGAAGATCTGGGCGTCGACCAGTCCCCGGGAGAAGGTGGCGGTGAGGTTGTCGCCGCCGGATTCGACGAGGATGAGGTCGAGCGGTCCGACGCTCTCCTCCAGGTCCTCGACGGCTTCGAGGTTGGCGGAGATGTCGTCGCGGATGGCGGTGTGCGGGCAGGCACCCGTCTCGACGGCCTGGATGCGCTCGGGCGGCAGGACCGCGTTGCGGAGGAGGAACTCGGCGTCCTCCCGGGTGTAGATGTCGTTGGTGACGACCGCGAGGGAGAGGGTGTCGCGCAGGGCGCGGCAGAGGGCGGCGACGGTCGCGGTCTTGCCGGAGCCGACGGGGCCGCCGAGCCCGATGCGCAGGGCGCGGCGGGTGCCGTCGGGGCGGTGGGCGTCGGCGGAGACGGCGCCGTGGTGGGTGTGGCCGTGGTCGAGGTGCATGGGCTGCTCCGGGGGGCTTCGGGTGGTGGGACCGGGTGTCAGGACGCGAAGAGGCGGACGGGCCAGGCCGCGTGCTGTTCGGCGGTGATGTCGAGGAGGGGCGCGGAGGCGGCGGGCAGCGCGTCGACGCCCCGCCGGGCGGCGGCCACCGCCTCCGCGGCGACCCGGTCCATCTCGGGCGCGAGGCGGGCGAGGACGGCGGTGGCCTGATAGGGGTCGAGGCCGAGCAGGCGGACGACGGCCGTCGCCGGGCCGCCGACCGTTTCGTACGCGACGCAGTGCGCGGCGTCCTCCGGGCCGAGTCCGGCGGACCGGGCGGCGACGCCCAGGACGACGGGCTGGTGGGCTCCGCGGGGGAACGCGGCGGCGAGCGCGTCGAGTTCGGGGCCCGGCCAGGTGGCGCGGGCGGCCCGCATCAGCTGACGGCCGAGCCGCCGGGCGGCGGCGCGGAGGGCGGGCGAGGGGGTGCGCGCGTCGGCGGCCGCGTCGAGCTCGTCCGCGTCGAGGCCGTGCGCGGCCCCGGCGGCGAGCGCGGCGGCGGTGAGGCCCGTGGTGTGCAGCCGCCCCCGGCAGAAGGACTCCAGACCGGCGGCGTCGGTGATCCGGCCGGCCCGGACAGCGGCCTCGGCGCCGCCGGAGTGGGCGTGCCCCCCGGCGGGAAACCGCCCGTCGGCGAGGACGAGCAGAGCCGATCGTGAGGTCATCGGAGCCCCGTCAGAAGAGGAAGTAGCGCTGGGCCATGGGCAGTTCGGCGGCCGGTGCGGGTTCGACCGGTTCGCCGTCGATGGTCACCGAGAAGGTGTCGGCGTCGACCTCGACCCGGGGCAGGGCGTCGTTCTCGCGCATGTCGGCCTTGGTGACCCGGCGGGTGGAGCCGATGGCGGCGAACTCCTTGTGCAGTCCGAGTCTGCGCGGCAGGTCGTCCTCGATCGCCGCGGGGGCGACGAAGTTGACGGAACCGGCCGCCGCGGCCCGGCCGAGGGCGCCGAACATCGGTCGGGGCAGCACCGGCTGGGGGGTGGGGATGGAGGCGTTCGCGTCGCCCATCTGCGCGTACGCGATCTGACCACCCTTGAGGACGGTGAGCGGCTTCACCCCGAAGAACGCGGGCTCCCACAGCACCAGGTCCGCGAGCTTGCCGGGCTCTACCGAGCCGATGAGGTGGTCCATGCCCTGGGCGACGGCGGGGTTGATCGTGTACTTGGCGACGTAGCGGCGGGCCCGGTGGTTGTCGGCGCGGCCGTCGCCGGGCAGCGCTCCGCGCCGCTTCTTCATCACGTGCGCGGTCTGCCAGGTCCTCATGACGACCTCGCCGATCCGGCCCATGGCCTGGGAGTCGGAGGAGATGATCGAGATGGCCCCCAGGTCGTGCAGGACGTCCTCGGCGGCGATCGTGGAGGGCCGGATGCGGGATTCGGCGAAGGCCAGGTCCTCGGGGACGGCCGGGTTGAGGTGGTGACAGACCATCAGCATGTCGAGGTGTTCCTCGATGGTGTTGACGGTGTGCGGCCGCGTCGGGTTGGTCGAACTCGGCAGTATGTAGGGCTCCGAGACGACGGTGATGATGTCCGGCGCGTGCCCGCCGCCCGCGCCCTCGGTGTGGTACGCGTGGACCGTGCGGCCGGCGATGGCGGCCAGGGTGTCGCCGACGAAGCCCGCCTCGTTGAGGGTGTCGGTGTGGATGGCGAGCTGTGCGCCCGTCTCCTCGCAGACGTCCAGACAGGTGTCGATGACGGCCGGGGTCGCCCCCCAGTCCTCGTGGATCTTGAATCCCAGCGCCCCGCCGCGCAGTTGGGAGTGCATGGCGTCGCGGGACATCGTGTTGCCCTTGCCGAGCAGGCCGATGTTGACCGGGAAGGTGTCCAGGGCCTCGAACATCCGGGCCAGGTGCCAGGGGCCCGGCGTGACCGTGGTCGCCTTGGTGCCCTCGGCGGGCCCGGTGCCCCCGCCGACGAGGGTGGTGACCCCGGTGGCGAGCGCCTGCTCCACGACGGTCGGGGAGATGAAGTGGACATGGGCGTCGACGGCACCGGCCGTGACGATCCGCCCGTTGCCGACGATGATCTCGGTCTCGGGCCCGATGACCAGGTCCGGATGGACGCCGTCCATGGTGTCCGGGTTCCCCGCCTTGCCCAGGGCGGTGATCCGGCCGTCCCGGATGCCGATGTCGGCCTTGACGACGCCCCAGTGGTCGATGACCACGGCACCGGTGATCACGGTGTCCGGCGCCCCCTCGGCCCGGGTCGTCCTGGCCTGCCCCATCGACTCCCGGACGACCTTGCCGCCGCCGAACACGGCCTCCTCCCCCGCCCGCCCCGGGCCGCCGCAGCGGTCCTCCTCGATCTCGACGAGCAGATCGGTGTCGGCGAGGCGGATGCGGTCGCCGGTCGTCGGTCCGAACAGGTCGGCGTATACGGCGCGATGCAGCTCAGGCACGGGAGGCTCCGTTCACGTCCGGGTCCGTCGCGGGGGTCGGTGCCGGGTCCAGGGGGCCGGCGGTCGCGCCGCGCAGACCGGGCACGATCCTGCGGCCCGCCAGGGGCACGAGCTCGACGTCGACGGGGATGCCGGGCTCGAAGCGGACGGCGGTCCCGGCGGCGATGTGCAGCCGCAGCCCGTAGGCGGCGACCCGGTCGAACTCCAGACCGGGATTGACCTCGGCGAAGTGGTAGTGGGAACCGACCTGGACGGGCCGGTCGGCGGCGTTCAGCACGGTCAGGCGGGTGACGGGGCGCCCCTCGTTCAGGACGACGGGCCCGTCCCCGTGAAGGATCTCTCCGGGGATCATCGGCGGCCGCCCGCTCAGACGATCGGGTCGTGGACGGTGACCAGCTTCGTACCGTCCGGGAACGTGGCCTCGACCTGCACGTCGTGGATCATCTCCGGGATCCCGTCCATCACCTCGGCACGGGTGAGCACCTTGCGCCCCGAGGCCATCAGCTCCGCGACGGTCCTCCCGTCCCTCGCGCCTTCCAGAATGTGCGAGGTCAGCAGCGCGACGGCCTCCGGGTGGTTCAGCAGCACCCCCCTCGCCCGCCTCTTCTCCGCCACGTCCGCCGCCACATGGACCAGCAGGCGCTCCTGCTCGTGCGGGCTCAGTTGCACTCTTCCACCTCACAGTCGTCGACCGGGACGGCACCCGGACAGCTGCGGACCCTACCGACCGTCAACAGGGTGTTGAACGGCGGAGATGCGGTGCGCGGCGAGAGATTGCACGTTAGGGCGCAAGTTTTTCCGGCTCGTTAACTGCGCCTTTGCATTTTTATGATCATCGGCTCGATTCGGCGTCCGGGGAACCGGACATGGACATCAGTCCGCGCAGCCCGCCCTCCAGGACGTCCACGCTCACGTCGCCGAACAGCGCCTGCTGGGCGATGAACCCCTGGGCGGTCGCGATGAGCGTGCGGGCCACGTGGTCGGCCGGGACGTCGGCGGCCATCAGGCCGTTCTCGCGGTACGCGGTCACCAGGGTCGTCCAGGCGGCGCGCATCCCGTCGTACCCCTCCGTCAGGGTGCCGGCCAGCTCCTCGTTGCGCAGCGTCTCCGTCCACACCTGGATGATCAGGCGCGCGAACGCCTGCCGGTCGGCGCCCGCGATCCGCTCCTCCAGGAAGAGCCGGAGCACCGCACCGAGGAGGACGTCGGGGGTCGGCGGCGGCGTGGCGCGGGACGCCTCCTCGAAGGCGCTGCGGATCGCGGCGAACGCCTCGGACGCGATCGCGGCGATCAGCTCCTCCTTGCCGCGGAAGTAGCGGTAGACCGCCCCCGCGGACAGGCCCACCTCGGCGAGGACGTCCTGCATGGACGAGGCGTGGAAGCCGGTGCGGGCGAAGCAGCGGGCGGCGCCGTCGAGGATCTGGCGCCGCCGGGCGTCGAGGTGTTCCTGGGAGACACGAGCCATGGTCCGAAATCTAAAACGAATATTCATTCTTGACAACCGCCGACCCCCGGCGCACAGTGACGAACGTAAAACGAACGATCCTTCTCTTTGAATCGAGACCGTCATGCCCACCGCCACCGCCCCCTCCGCGGGGCGCAGAACCCTCGCGGTGCTCGTCCTCATACCGGTCGTCGCGGCCCTGGCCCTCTCCGTCTTCGCCTGGCCGGCCGCCCGGATCGCCCCTCGCGACCTGCCGCTCGGCGTGGCCGGGCCCGCCGCCGCGGCCGGAGCCGTCGAGAAGGAGCTCGGACGGCACGAGGGCGCCTTCGAGGTCCACCGTTACGCGGACGCGGAGGCCGCCCGGGCAGCCGTCGAGCACCGCGATGTATACGGCGCCGTCGTCGTCACCGCCGGCGGCACGGAGCTGCTGACCGCGTCCGCGGGAGGCCCGGTGGTGGCCGGCCTGCTGCGGGAGGCCGTCGCCGCGCAGGCGCCGGCCGGGGCGCAGGTCCGGGTCACGGACGTGGTCGCCGCCCCGGCGGACGACCCCCGGGGCGCCGCGTTCGGCGCCAGCCTGCTCCCCCTCGCGCTCATCGGGGCGGCCACCGGCGTGGTCACGGTCCTGACGGGGCTGCGCGGAGCACGCGCGGCCGCGGCCCTGGCGGGCGCGGCGGCGTTCGCGGGAGTGACGGTCGCCGCCCTCGCCGACAGCTGGCTCGGCGTGCTGACCGGCGACTGGTGGGCGGAGGCCGGGGTGGTCGGCCTGACCGTACTCGCGATCGGAGCGGCCTTCGCGGGGCTCGCCACCCTGCTCGGCAAGCCCGGGTTCGGGCTCGCGGCGGTCTTGACGATCCTGGTCGGCAACGCGTTCTCGGGCGTGACGAGCGCGCCCGAGATGCTGCCCACCGGCATCGGGGCGCTCGGCCAGTGGCTGCCGCCCGGCGCCGCGGGCTCAGCCCTCCGCTCGGTGTCCGCCTTCGACGGGGCGGCGGCGGGCCGGCCCCTCCTCGTCCTCTCCGTCTGGGCGGCCGCGGGCCTCGCCCTGACGGTGTTCGGCGACCGTCGGCGCCGGGGCTCGGCGGCCCCTGCGGCGACTCCGGCACCGGTGCTCGCGTCCTGAGCACCCCTGCCCCGGAAGCGGCGTGCCCCCGACCGAGACGGTCGGGGGCACGCCGCTTCCGCGTGGCGCCGCTCAGGGGGCGCCGGGCTCGCGGTGGTGCGCGGCGATGCCGAAGCGGCGCTGTTCGCCGGGAGCGGAGTCGACGGCGTGGAGGCCGGAGAGGGAGCTGACGACCTGCTCGTCGGCGGGCTTCTCGGCGGCTTCGAGTTCGGCCAGGTCAGCCGCGGACACGAGGGCGACCAGCGGCTTGCCGTGGCGGGTGACGACGACGCGCTCCCCGCCGTAGACGACGCGGTTGATGAGGTCGGCGAGCTCGGCCCGGGCTTGCGTCACCGGGATCTCGTAGGTCATGCTCCTCATCTTACGGCCTGTACGTCCTGTACATTTTTTACAGATGGAGGTGCCCGTCATGGACGCCCGACACGTCCTGCCCTCGTTCACGGAGCGGACCGGCTTCGGAACCCGCACCCTCGACCCGTACTCCAAGCTGCTGGAGTCGCGGATCGTCTTCCTCGGCACTCCGATCGACGAGACCTCGGCCAACGACGTCATCGCGCAGCTGCTGTACCTCGACCACGCGTCCCCGGGGCAGGACATCGCGCTGTACATCAACTCCCCCGGCGGAGCGGTCACCGCGATGACGGCGATCCACGACACGATGGGCTCGCTCCACTCCGACGTGGAGACGACCTGCCTGGGCCGCGCCGAGTCCACCGCGGCCGTGCTGCTCGCGGCCGGCACCCCGGGCAAGCGCATGGTCCTCCCCGGCGCCCGGGTCACGCTCGAACAGCCCGCCCTGGACGAGCCGATGCGGGGACAGCCGAGCGATCTGGACGTCCACGCGCGCGAACTGCTGCGGCAGCGCGCCCTGGTGGCCGCCATGCTCACCGAACACACGGGGCGGAGCCGGGAGCGGATCGACGCCGACCTGGACCGCCTCACGGTCCTGGACGCCCCCGCGGCGGTCGCGTACGGCCTGGTCGACCACCTCGTCAGCCGCCGGCGGGCTCCCGCCGGCGGCGTGGCGCGGTGAGACCGACGTGGTCCCCGAGCTGCCGCCGCTGCCCGCCCTGACCCGGGCCGAGGGCGAGTTCGTCGACGCCTACCTCGAAGTCGTCGACCTCCTGGGGAAGATCAACCCATCCAGGGGTTCGCATACCTATGGGGCCCTGCGGGCGGCACAAGCCCTGGTGGGGCGAGTCGAGGCGCTGCGTGCCGCCCTGACGCTCATGCACATGCGGGGCGAGAACGAGGTGCACGCGGACACATTGGCGCGCGCCCTGCGGGTGTTGGACGGCGAGCGCCGGACGGGGCGGGTCACCGTCCCCGACACCCGCGCGAGTTGACATTCCCGCGTGTCGTGTCGAGGGCCGGACGGCCGACGCGCGCCGCAGAATCCCTCGCTCGTTCGGCGTAGTCGACGAGTCGACAAATGCAGCGGGTGAGTTGCGCAGCAGGTGTACACATCTGGCGGAATCGAACGTTCCATCGCTGGTGCGGGGCTCGTCGGCCAAACCTCGGAAGATCACAAAGGCTGCCTGTCCACCTGAATGGATCAGTCGTGAGGAGCCTCACATATCGCCGTTTCAACTCGGTTTTCGCCCATGTCGTGAGTCAAGATCCCTGACGACGACAAGCCCCCGCCGCCGCGGCGGGGCGGTCCGGGCGGACGCCGAGTCCTGCCGCTGTCCCGGACGTCTGGTCGACAGGAGTGGATCGGCAGGAGTGGAGGACCCGATTTTTACGGGGCGTACGCGCTGTTCCGGCAGCGAGGCCGCTCCTTGGGGTGAAGCCGCAGCCGCGGCCGGGCATCTTCGCCAGCCCGAACCCGACAGGTCATCCTTCGCAGGCGGCTGACGAAGGGTTGCGCATGACTGCGCAGATGCACGTCCCGTCCCTGCTGTCCCGGGCCGGAGCCGTCTCGGCTCTCACCCTCGCCGCCGTCGGCGGCACGCTGCTCGCACCGGGAGCGGCGCCGGAGGCCCAGGCAGCCACCTCACACGCGTACAAGGCACTCAGCGTCGCCCAGTCCAAGAAGGGAGCCCCGTACCGGTACGGAGCCAGTGGACCCACCCGGTTCGACTGCTCCGGCCTGACGCTCTACGCGTACAAGAAGGCGGGCAAGTCGCTGCCCCGCACCGCGCAGCAGCAGTACAACAAGACCCGGCACATCGCCGCGTCCAGCAGACAACAGGGGGACCTGGTCTTCTTCCACTCCGGTGGGAGGGTCTACCACGTGGGCATCTACGCCGGGGCGGGCAAGATCTGGCACTCGCCCAAGACGGGCTCGTGGGTGAAGCTCGACAGGATCTGGTCGTCGAAGGTCTACTACGGCCGCGTCCGATGACGACCCGTGTACGGCCGCGTCCCTGACGGCCCCCGGCCGCTGACACGGCCTCTCGGACCGGCATGAGCAGCGGGGTGGCGCCGCCCCGCTCTCCGGCCGGACCACCGCCCCGGCACCCCGGTGTCCCCGTCGGCACCACCGGCGTGGAACCTCCACGAGCCGCCGGAGCCCCGTACGACCGCCCCTCCCCGCACCACCGTGCGGCCGCCCCGTCCCGGCGGCCGGCCGGCCCCTGCGGGCGGGTCAGCGGATCGGTACGGGGGCGGCCGTCCAGGGGAGGGTGATCCAGACCGTCTTGCCGCCGTCGTCGGTCGGCGTGACGGAGAACCGGCCGCCCGCCTCGGCCGCGAGCGAGCGGATGATGACGAGGCCGCGGCCGTTGTCCTGCTGGACCGCCGCCGGCAGACGGCGGGGCCTGCGGGGGTGGCTGTCGGTCACCCCGATGTGGAGGACCTCCTCGCGCACCAGACGGACGTCGACGGTGAACGTCGGCGACAGGCCGAAGGTGTGGAGGACGGCGTTGGTGGCCAGTTCCGAGACGATCAGACGGATCGCGTCGGCGGTGTCCGCGGTGTCGTCGAGTCCCCAGCCGGTGAGGACGTCCGCGACGTACCGCCGGGCCGTGGGGACCGAGGCGGGCTCGCTCGGCAGCGTGACGGATGCTTCCTGGTGATCTGCCATGCGACGCTGTCCCTTTCCCGCCGGGAACATCGTCCCGGATTGCACTTCGCGTCAGAGTGCCACCGATCGTGCCGCCCCGGGCGGGGTTCCACCAAGATATGTCCCTGTCTGTCGCCCGAAGCGGTGAACTCTGCGGCCCGCGCACACGCTTGGGCCGCCGTCGCGTCGGCCGGCGGGCATCCGGCCGCCCCGTCCGGGCGGCGCCGGGCGACTCAGCCGACGGGCGCCGTCCGCAGGATCGTCTCCACCGCGCACTCGATCTGCGCGTCGGTCAGGTCGGCCCGGGCCGTCAGGCGCAGCCGCGAGATGCCGTCGGGCACCGAGGGCGGCCGGAAGCAGCCGACGACCAGGCCCTGCTCGCGGCAGTCCGCGGCCCAGGCGAGCGCGGCCTCCGGGGAGGGGGCGCGGACCGAGACGACGGCGGCGTCGGGGCGGGCCGCGGTCAGCCCGGCGTCGGTGAGCCGCCGGTGCAGGACGGTCGCGACGGTCCGGGCCCGCTCGGCGAGGCCCGGTTCCGCGGCGATCCCCCGCAGGGCGGCCAGCGCGCCGCCCGCGGCGGCGGGGGCGAGCCCGGTGTCGAAGATGAAGGTGCGGGCTGCGTTCACCAGGTGCTCGACGACCCGGGCGGGCCCGAGGACGGCGCCGCCCTGGCTGCCCAGGGACTTGGACAGGGTGAGGGTCGCGACGACGTCCTCGTCGCCGGCCAGACCGGCCTCGTGCAGGGCTCCCCGGCCGCCTTCGCCGAGCACGCCGAAGCCGTGGGCGTCGTCCACCACCAGACCGGCGCCGTGCGCGCGGCAGGCCGCGGCCAGTTCCGGCAGCGGCGCCTTGTCGCCGTCGACTCCGATCGACGAGACCTCGGCCAACGACGTCATCGCGCAGCTGCTGTACCTCGACCACGCGTCCCCGGGGCAGGACATCGCGCTGTACATCAACTCCCCCGGCGGAGCGGTCACCGCGATGACGGCGATCCACGACACGATGGGCTCGCTCCACTCCGACGTGGAGACGACCTGCCTGGGCCGCGCCGAGTCCACCGCGGCCGTGCTGCTCGCGGCCGGCACCCCGGGCAAGCGCATGGTCCTCCCCGGCGCCCGGGTCACGCTCGAACAGCCCGCCCTGGACGAGCCGATGCGGGGACAGCCGAGCGATCTGGACGTCCACGCGCGCGAACTGCTGCGGCAGCGCGCCCTGGTGGCCGCCATGCTCACCGAACACACGGGGCGGAGCCGGGAGCGGATCGACGCCGACCTGGACCGCCTCACGGTCCTGGACGCCCCCGCGGCGGTCGCGTACGGCCTGGTCGACCACCTCGTCAGCCGCCGGCGGGCTCCCGCCGGCGGCGTGGCGCGGTGAGACCGACGTGGTCCCCGAGCTGCCGCCGCTGCCCGCCCTGACCCGGGCCGAGGGCGAGTTCGTCGACGCCTACCTCGAAGTCGTCGACCTCCTGGGGAAGATCAACCCATCCAGGGGTTCGCATACCTATGGGGCCCTGCGGGCGGCACAAGCCCTGGTGGGGCGAGTCGAGGCGCTGCGTGCCGCCCTGACGCTCATGCACATGCGGGGCGAGAACGAGGTGCACGCGGACACATTGGCGCGCGCCCTGCGGGTGTTGGACGGCGAGCGCCGGACGGGGCGGGTCACCGTCCCCGACACCCGCGCGAGTTGACATTCCCGCGTGTCGTGTCGAGGGCCGGACGGCCGACGCGCGCCGCAGAATCCCTCGCTCGTTCGGCGTAGTCGACGAGTCGACAAATGCAGCGGGTGAGTTGCGCAGCAGGTGTACACATCTGGCGGAATCGAACGTTCCATCGCTGGTGCGGGGCTCGTCGGCCAAACCTCGGAAGATCACAAAGGCTGCCTGTCCACCTGAATGGATCAGTCGTGAGGAGCCTCACATATCGCCGTTTCAACTCGGTTTTCGCCCATGTCGTGAGTCAAGATCCCTGACGACGACAAGCCCCCGCCGCCGCGGCGGGGCGGTCCGGGCGGACGCCGAGTCCTGCCGCTGTCCCGGACGTCTGGTCGACAGGAGTGGATCGGCAGGAGTGGAGGACCCGATTTTTACGGGGCGTACGCGCTGTTCCGGCAGCGAGGCCGCTCCTTGGGGTGAAGCCGCAGCCGCGGCCGGGCATCTTCGCCAGCCCGAACCCGACAGGTCATCCTTCGCAGGCGGCTGACGAAGGGTTGCGCATGACTGCGCAGATGCACGTCCCGTCCCTGCTGTCCCGGGCCGGAGCCGTCTCGGCTCTCACCCTCGCCGCCGTCGGCGGCACGCTGCTCGCACCGGGAGCGGCGCCGGAGGCCCAGGCAGCCACCTCACACGCGTACAAGGCACTCAGCGTCGCCCAGTCCAAGAAGGGAGCCCCGTACCGGTACGGAGCCAGTGGACCCACCCGGTTCGACTGCTCCGGCCTGACGCTCTACGCGTACAAGAAGGCGGGCAAGTCGCTGCCCCGCACCGCGCAGCAGCAGTACAACAAGACCCGGCACATCGCCGCGTCCAGCAGACAACAGGGGGACCTGGTCTTCTTCCACTCCGGTGGGAGGGTCTACCACGTGGGCATCTACGCCGGGGCGGGCAAGATCTGGCACTCGCCCAAGACGGGCTCGTGGGTGAAGCTCGACAGGATCTGGTCGTCGAAGGTCTACTACGGCCGCGTCCGATGACGACCCGTGTACGGCCGCGTCCCTGACGGCCCCCGGCCGCTGACACGGCCTCTCGGACCGGCATGAGCAGCGGGGTGGCGCCGCCCCGCTCTCCGGCCGGACCACCGCCCCGGCACCCCGGTGTCCCCGTCGGCACCACCGGCGTGGAACCTCCACGAGCCGCCGGAGCCCCGTACGACCGCCCCTCCCCGCACCACCGTGCGGCCGCCCCGTCCCGGCGGCCGGCCGGCCCCTGCGGGCGGGTCAGCGGATCGGTACGGGGGCGGCCGTCCAGGGGAGGGTGATCCAGACCGTCTTGCCGCCGTCGTCGGTCGGCGTGACGGAGAACCGGCCGCCCGCCTCGGCCGCGAGCGAGCGGATGATGACGAGGCCGCGGCCGTTGTCCTGCTGGACCGCCGCCGGCAGACGGCGGGGCCTGCGGGGGTGGCTGTCGGTCACCCCGATGTGGAGGACCTCCTCGCGCACCAGACGGACGTCGACGGTGAACGTCGGCGACAGGCCGAAGGTGTGGAGGACGGCGTTGGTGGCCAGTTCCGAGACGATCAGACGGATCGCGTCGGCGGTGTCCGCGGTGTCGTCGAGTCCCCAGCCGGTGAGGACGTCCGCGACGTACCGCCGGGCCGTGGGGACCGAGGCGGGCTCGCTCGGCAGCGTGACGGATGCTTCCTGGTGATCTGCCATGCGACGCTGTCCCTTTCCCGCCGGGAACATCGTCCCGGATTGCACTTCGCGTCAGAGTGCCACCGATCGTGCCGCCCCGGGCGGGGTTCCACCAAGATATGTCCCTGTCTGTCGCCCGAAGCGGTGAACTCTGCGGCCCGCGCACACGCTTGGGCCGCCGTCGCGTCGGCCGGCGGGCATCCGGCCGCCCCGTCCGGGCGGCGCCGGGCGACTCAGCCGACGGGCGCCGTCCGCAGGATCGTCTCCACCGCGCACTCGATCTGCGCGTCGGTCAGGTCGGCCCGGGCCGTCAGGCGCAGCCGCGAGATGCCGTCGGGCACCGAGGGCGGCCGGAAGCAGCCGACGACCAGGCCCTGCTCGCGGCAGTCCGCGGCCCAGGCGAGCGCGGCCTCCGGGGAGGGGGCGCGGACCGAGACGACGGCGGCGTCGGGGCGGGCCGCGGTCAGCCCGGCGTCGGTGAGCCGCCGGTGCAGGACGGTCGCGACGGTCCGGGCCCGCTCGGCGAGGCCCGGTTCCGCGGCGATCCCCCGCAGGGCGGCCAGCGCGCCGCCCGCGGCGGCGGGGGCGAGCCCGGTGTCGAAGATGAAGGTGCGGGCTGCGTTCACCAGGTGCTCGACGACCCGGGCGGGCCCGAGGACGGCGCCGCCCTGGCTGCCCAGGGACTTGGACAGGGTGAGGGTCGCGACGACGTCCTCGTCGCCGGCCAGACCGGCCTCGTGCAGGGCTCCCCGGCCGCCTTCGCCGAGCACGCCGAAGCCGTGGGCGTCGTCCACCACCAGACCGGCGCCGTGCGCGCGGCAGGCCGCGGCCAGTTCCGGCAGCGGCGCCTTGTCGCCGTCGACGGAGAAGACGGAGTCGCTGACGACCAGGGCGCGGCGCCCGGGGTGCGCGTCCAGGGTCTTGCGCACGGCCTCGGGGTCGGCGTGCGGGACGACGGCGGTCTCGGCGCGGGCGAGGCGGCAGCCGTCGACGATCGAGGCGTGGTTGGCGGCGTCGGAGACGATCAGGGAGTCCCGGCCGCCGAGCGCGGTGAGCACGGCGAGGTTGGCGGTGTAGCCGGAGGAGAAGACGAGGGCTGCCTCGAAGCCGCAGAAGTCGGCGAGTTCGCGCTCCAGACGGGCGTGCAGCCGGGTGGTGCCGGTGACGAGGCGCGAGCCGGTGGAGCCGGCGCCCCAGCGCCGTGCCGCCTCGGCCGCCGCCTCGGTGACCTCCGGCCGGCGGGTGAGCCCGAGGTAGTCGTTGCCCGCCAGGTCGAGGAGGTCCGACTCGGCCGCCCGGGGCCGCAGCGTCCGGACCAGACCGGCTTCCGCCCGGCGGCGCGCCTCGGCGTCGGTCCAGTCGAACGCGGTACGGCGCGGGCCCGCGGCCCGCGCGTCGTCGGCCTGTGGCATGCGGCGATCCTTTTGTAGGCAGCGCACAGACACTAGCCGGAGGAGGCCGAGGTCGGGATGTGGTCATCCACACACCCCGATCGGGGGCGTTTGTTCGGTTCCTCCTTGGCCCGGGGGTGGGCTGTAGGCAAGGATCAGCGGTTATGGACCTGCTGAACACGCTGGTGGAGAAGGGGCTGCGGCGCGAGCTGCCGACCCGTGAAGAAGCGCTCGCCGTGCTGGCGACGACCGACGACGAACTGCTCGATGTGGTGGCCGCGGCCGGCAAGGTGCGCCGCCAGTGGTTCGGCCGACGGGTGAAGCTCAACTATCTGGTCAACCTGAAGTCCGGGCTCTGCCCCGAGGACTGCTCGTACTGCTCGCAGCGCCTCGGCTCCAAGGCCGAGATCCTCAAGTACACCTGGCTCAAGCCGGACGAGGCGTCGCAGGCCGCCGCCGCGGGCGTCGCGGGCGGCGCCAAGCGGGTCTGCCTGGTGGCGAGCGGCCGCGGCCCGACGGACCGGGACGTGGAGCGCGTCGGCAGGACCATCGAGGCCATCAAGGAGCAGAACGAGGGCGTCGAGGTGTGCGCCTGCCTCGGTCTGCTCTCGGACGGCCAGGCGGAGCGGCTGCGCGAGGCCGGCGCCGACGCGTACAACCACAACCTGAACACGTCCGAGGCGACGTACGGGGGCATCACCAAGACCCACACGTACGCGGACCGCGTGGACACCGTGCAGAAGGCGCACGCCGCCGGTCTGTCGGCGTGCTCGGGTCTGATCGCGGGCATGGGCGAGACCGACGAGGACCTGGTCGACGTCGTCTACGCGCTGCGCGAGCTGGACTCGGACTCGGTCCCGGTCAACTTCCTCATCCCGTTCGAGGGGACCCCACTCGCCAAGGAGTGGAACCTCACCCCGCAGCGCTGTCTGCGGATCCTCGCGATGGTCCGGTTCGTCTGCCCCGACGTCGAGGTGCGGATCGCGGGCGGCCGTGAGGTGCACCTGCGCTCGATGCAGCCCCTGGCGCTGAACATCGCGAACTCGATCTTCCTCGGCGACTACCTGACCAGCGAGGGCCAGGCCGGCCAGGCCGACCTCGACATGATCGCGGACGCCGGTTTCGAGGTGGAGGGCGCGGGCACCACGACGCTGCCGGCCCACCGCGCGGACGCACTCGCCGCGGCGGGCGGCGGCTGCGGCTCGCACGGCGCGACCGAGGGGGGCGGCGGCTGCGGTACGCAGGCGACGGCCGACGGCGACGCGGGCTGCGGCGGACACGCCGGCGGCGGCTGCGGTCCCTGCGGCGGTCACGCGGCGGAGCCGGCGCAGGCCCCCGCCGCCGAGGCGGACGCCGCCGCGAACGGCGCCCGTCCCGACCTGGTGGCGGTGCGCCGCCGGGGCGCCGGCACCGACCTGGCCCCGAATGCGTAACGACGAACTGCTCGCCCTGGACCGGGCGCACGTCTGGCACCCGTACGGCCCCATGCCGGGCCGCGCGGAACCGCTGGTCGTCGCGTCCGCCTCCGGTGTGCGCCTCCGGCTCGCCGAACCGGCCGAGGGCCAGGACGAGTTGGTCGACGGCATGTCGTCGTGGTGGTCGGCGATCCACGGCTACAACCACCCCGTGCTCAACGAGGCGATCCGCGGCCAGCTGGACCGGATGAGCCACGTCATGTTCGGCGGGCTCACCCACGAGCCCGCGGTGCGGCTCGCGGCCCGGCTCGTCGAGATCACGCCCGAGCCGCTGCGGCACGTCTTCCTGAGCGACTCGGGATCCGTCTCCGTCGAGGTGGCGGTCAAGATGTGCCTGCAGCACTGGCGCTCCCTCGGCCGCCCCGAGAAGCAGCGGCTGCTGACCTGGCGCGGCGGCTACCACGGCGACACCTGGCAGCCGATGTCGGTCTGCGACCCGCAGGGCGGGATGCACGAGCTGTGGACCGGCGTCCTCCAGCGTCAGGTCTTCGTGGACGCGCCGCCGGCCGCCTTCGAGGAGTCGTACGCCGAGCTGCTGCGGGCCGAGATCGGGCGCCACGCGCACGAGCTGGCCGCCGTGGTGGTGGAGCCGGTGGTGCAGGGCGCGGGCGGGATGCGGTTCCACGACCCGGCGTACCTGCGGGTGCTGCGCGAGGCGTGCGACGCACACGACGTCCTGCTCGTCTTCGACGAGATCGCGACCGGGTTCGGCCGTACGGGCCGCCTGTTCGCCGCCGACCAGGCGGGCGTCTCCCCCGACGTGATGTGCGTGGGCAAGGCGATGACCGGCGGCTACCTGTCGATGGCGGCGACGCTCTGCACGAGCCGCGTCGCCGACGGGATCTCGCAGGGCGAGGTGCCGATCCTGGCGCACGGGCCGACCTTCATGGGCAACCCGCTCGCCTCCGCCGTGGCCCTCGCCTCGCTCGACCTGCTGCTCTCCCAGGACTGGGAGGTCGAGGTCAAGCGGATCGAGACCGGGCTGCGGACGGGCCTCGCTCCGGCGGCCGACCTGCCGGGCGTCCGGGAAGTGCGGGTGCTCGGCGCGATCGGCGTCGTGCAGCTCGACCACCCGGTCGACATGGAGGCGGCGACGCGCGCGGCGGTCCGGGAGGGCGTGTGGCTGCGCCCGTTCCGGGACCTCGTCTACACGATGCCGCCGTACGTGACCGGCGAGGAGGACCTGGCGAGGATCTGCGGGGCGGTCCTCGCGGCGGCCGCGGCGGGCTGACCGGCCCGCACGGAAGACCGATCAGGATGGACGGAAGGAGCGGGGCAGCAGTGGGAATCATCGTCGTCAGCGGTACGGGGACGGAGATCGGCAAGACCGTCGTCACGGCGGCGGTGGCCGCCGTCGCGACCGCGGCGGGACGGTCGGTCGCCGTCCTGAAGCCCGCGCAGACGGGCGTCGGCCCGGACGAGCGGGGGGACGCGGACGAGGTCGTCCGGCTGTCCGGGGCCGTGACCTCCGCCGAGCTGGCCCGCTTCCCGGAGCCGCTGGCCCCGGACACGGCCGCCCGGCGGTCGGGCCTCGCCCCGGTCGGTCCCTCCGAGGTCGCCGAGGCCGCCCGGAAGCTCGCCGCCGATCACGACCTGGTGGTCGTGGAGGGCGCCGGCGGCCTCCTGGTCCGCTTCGACGAGGAGGGCGGCACGCTCGCCGACGTGGCATCGCTCCTCGGCGCCCCGGTCCTGGTGGTGGTCCCGGCCGGCCTGGGAACCCTCAACACCGCCGCCCTGACGGGCGAGGCGCTGCGGGCGCGCGGCGTCGAGCAGTTGGGCGTCGTCGTCGGCAGCTGGCCGGACGCTCCCGACCTCGCCGCGCGCTGCAACCTCGCCGACCTGCCCCGGTCGGCGCAGGCGCCCCTGCTGGGGGCCGTACCGGAGGGTTCGGGGTCGCTCGCTCCGGCCGAGTTCCGGGCGGCGGCCGGCGACTGGCTGGCGCCGGCGCTCGGCGGCCGCTGGGACGCGGAGGCGTTCGCCGCGGCAGTCGGGGTCTGACGTCCGCACGGCCCCGGCGACGGTCGATCCGTAGGCTGGGGCCATGCGCGCTCACGTTCAGGAGATCGTCTTCGACTGTGCCGGTCCCGCGGCACTCGTCCGGTTCTGGTCCGGGCTGCTCGGCGGGGAACCCGTCGACCGGAGCGAGGACTGGTCGTACGTCGACCCGCCGGAGTTCGTCCGGATCGCCTTCCAGCGGGTGCCCGAGGGCAAGGCCGCGAAGAACCGGCTCCATCTCGACCTGGAGGTCGAGGACCCGGAGCGGGCCGCCGACGAGGCGCTCGTGTCCGGCGCGGTCAGGGTCGGCGGGCTCGTCACCGACGAGCAGGGTTCCTTCCAGGTCATGCGGGACCCGGAGGGCAACGAGTTCTGCTTCGTGACCGGGTGAGGGGCGTACGGTGACCTCGCCGCGGCCCGGTGGCCGGGCGCCCCGCGTCCATCACCCCCTGTTCGCACGGTTCTACGCGCGCGTGAGCGTGTCGGCGGACGTCCACGGCGGCGTCGGCGCCCTGCGCGCGGAGCTGCTCTCCGGGCTCGGCGGCCGGGTGGTGGAGATCGGCGCCGGGAACGGCCTGAACTTCGCGCACTACCCGGACGGTGTCACCGAGGTCGTCGCCGTCGAGCCCGAGGACCACCTGCGGCGCCTCGCCGAGGAGGCCGCGCGCCGCGCGCCCGTCCCGGTGACCGTGCTGCCGGGGACGGCGGAGGCCCTGCCGGCCGGGGACGACTCCTTCGACGCGGCCGTCGTCTCGCTGGTGCTGTGCACGGTGCGCAGCGTGCCCGCGGCCCTCGCGGAGGTGCGCCGGGTGGTGCGCCCCGGCGGCGAGCTCCGTTTCCTGGAGCACGGGGCGGCGGACTCGCCCGGCCTCGCGCGCGTGCAGCGGGGTCTCGACCGCACGGTCTGGCCCCTGCTCTTCGGCGGCTGCCACACCTCCCGCGACCCGATCGCCGCTCTCGGGGCGGCCGGCCTCACCGTCGTGTCGTCCCGCTCCTTCGACCTGCCGGAGAACGGCCCGCGCCTGCCGTCCTCGCCCTGCTTCCTGGGCACCGCCCGGGTCTAGGGGGTGTCTTGTCGATCAGGCCGGATCAGGCCGCGAACCCCCACGATCGGCAGGACGCCCCCTCGGGGGCGAACGGCGTCCGTCCCGGCCCGCGGAACTCCGTGGCAGCGCCGGGGTCGGCCGTGGTGGGATCCGGCCATGAGCGATCTTCAGATACGTGCCGCCACCGCCGCCGACGCCGAGGACGTCCTGACCTTCTGGAAGGAGTCGGCCGAGGGGACCTCGATCTCGGACGACGTGAACGGGGTGACCCGGCTCGTCGCGCGCGACCCCGAGGCGCTGGTCCTCGCCCTGGCCGACGGACGGATCGTCGGGTCGGTGATCGCCGGCTGGGACGGCTGGCGCGCCTCCCTCTACCGGCTCGCCGTCCTGCCCTCGCACCGCAGGCGGGGGATCTCCACCGCGCTGCTGCGGGCGGCGGAGGAGCGATTCGTCGCGCTGGGCGGCCGCCGCGCGGACGCCATGGTCCTGGAGGCGAACGAGACGGGACGGCGGCTGTGGGCGGCCGCGGGGTACGGGCGTGAGGACCACTGGCGCCGCTGGGTGAAGCCGCTGAAGGGGTGAGTCCGGACCGCGGGCGCGCGGTGGTCGCCTCGCCGTCGCGGGTTTGCCCGGTACGGCCCGGGGGAGGTGACGGACACCGTGTCCCGGTTCCGCCCGCGGGTGATCACCACCACACTCGGGGTCTGCGCGCGGGGGTGATCACCTCCTCGCTTTGCCCGTCCTTTACCATGGTGGCTCATCCCCACGACCGAAAGGTGTGAGCGTCCGCCCATGGGCGAGCCTCCCAGTAGCACTGGTTCCGACAGCTCCGGCTTCGACGGCCGACACCGAGCGATCCTTCTCCCGCTGACTGATCATGGGACGGAGGTGAACCGATGACCGAAGTGCTCCTGCTCCTCCTGGCGCTCCTCCTCTCCCTCGCGTGCGGTGCCTTCGTCGCGGCCGAGTTCTCGCTCACGACCGTCGAGCGCGGCGAGCTCGAGGCCGCCGCGGAGCGCGGCGAACGCGGGGCGGGCAGCGCCCTGAAGGCAGTGAAGTCGCTGACCTTCCAGCTCTCCGGCGCCCAGCTGGGCATCACCGTCACCAACCTGGTGGTCGGCATGCTCGCCGAGCCGTCGATCGCGAAGCTGATCCGCGGTCCCGTCGAGGCCCTCGGCCTCTCCCCCGCCGTCGCCTCCTCGGTGGCCCTCGTCCTGGGCACGGCGCTGTCGACCGTCGTCCTGATGGTCGTCGGCGAGCTGGTCCCGAAGAACTGGGCGATCTCCTCGCCCCTCGCGGTCGCGAAGGTGGTCGCCACCCCGCAGCGGGTCTTCACGGCCGCGTTCAAGCCGCTGATCAGTCACCTCAACAACACCGCCAACCGCATCCTGCACCGTCTCGGCATGGAGCCGACCGAGGAGCTGGCCTCCGCCCGTTCCCCGCAGGAGCTGGTGGCGCTGGCCCGGCACTCCGCCAAGGAGGGCGCGCTGGAGGCGGACACGGCCGAGCTGTTCGTCCGTACCCTCAACCTCGCCGAGCTGACCGCCGAGAACGTGATGACGCCCCGCGTCCAGGTCACCGCCCTGGAGGTGCAGGCCACCGCCGAGGACGTGGCGAACGCGACCCGCGCGACGGGCCTGTCCCGCTTCCCGGTCTACCGCGGCAGCCTCGACTCGGTCGTCGGCATCGCCCACATCAAGGACGTGCTCGCCATACCGGCCGCCGAACGGCCGCGCCGCCGCATCGGCGAGATGCTGCGCGAGCCGCTGCTGGTCCCCGAGACCCTGACGGTGGACCGCCTCCTCGACCGGCTCTCGGGCAAGCAGACGATGGCCGTGGTCATCGACGAGTACGGCGGCACGGCCGGCGTCGTCACCCTGGAGGACATCGTCGAGGAGGTCGTCGGCGAGGTCCGCGACGAGCACGACCCGCACGAGACCCCGGACCTGGCGCGGGCGGGCGAGGACGCGGACGGGCGCGAGCTCTGGTCCGCGGACGGCGCCGCCCGTACGGACCAGGTGGAGGCGATCGGCCTCCGCCTGCCGGACGGACCGTACGAGACCCTCGCGGGCGTCCTCGCCACCGAGCTGGGCCGCATCCCGGCGGTCGGCGACACCGTGGAGCTGGCCGGCTGGCGACTCGACGTCGTCGACGCCTCGGGCCGCCGCGCCGCGCGCGTGCTGATGCACGCGCCCGCCCACGACCCGGCCGACGAGACCGGGGACGAGACCGGGGAGGCCCGCCGATGATCGCCGTCCAGCTGTTGATCGGTCTGCTCACGCTGGTCGTCAACGCCTTCTTCGTCGGCGCCGAGTTCGCCCTGATCTCGGTCCGCCGCAGTCAGATCGAGCCGCTGGCCGAGAACGGGGACCGGCGGGCGCGCAGCGTCATCTGGGGCCTGGAGCACGTCTCCGCGATGCTCGCCGCCGCGCAGCTCGGCATCACGCTCTGCACCCTGGTGCTCGGCATCGTCGCCGAGCCGGCCATCGCGCACCTGCTCGAGCCGGTCTTCGACACGCTCGGCGTCCCGCACGGCCTGGTGCACCCGATCTCGTTCGTGATCGCCCTGTCGGTCGCGACGTACCTGCACATGCTGCTCGGCGAGATGGTCCCGAAGAACATCGCGCTCGCCGAGCCGACGCGCTCCGCGCTGCTGCTCGGCCCGCCGCTGGTGACGCTCGCACGGGCGCTGCGCCCGGTGATCTTCACGATCAACGCGTTCGCCAACACGCTGCTCAAGCTGATGCGCGTGGAGGTCAAGGACGAGGTGGCGGCGACGTTCTCGGACGACGAGCTGGCCAGGCTGGTCACCGACGCGGGCCATGCGGGTCTCCTCGACGACCGCGCCGCCGAGCGGCTGCACGACGCCCTGGAGCTGGGCCGCCGTCCCGTCCGGGACGTCGTGATGCCGGCGGCGAAGGTCGTGTACGCACGGGTCGGCACCACGGCCGAGGAGCTGGAGGCGCTGGCCGCGCGGACGGGCTTCTCACGCTTCCCCGTGGTCGACCCCGAGCGGCAGATCCTCGGCTACCTGCACGTCAAGGACGCGCTGGACGTCTCCCCGCGGGACGTCCCGTTCCCGGTGTCGGCCCTGCGGCCGATCGCCCGGGTCCGGGCCGCCACGCCGCTGGACGACGTCCTGACGGCGATGCGCCGCAGCCGGACGCACCTGGCGGCCGTGCTCGACGAGGACGGCAAGCCGGCCGGCCTCGTGACGATGGAGGACGTGCTGCGCGAGCTGGTGGGGCGCCCCGCGGCGCCGTGACCGAACCGCTGACGACGAGGGGCCCCGGGATCGATCCCGGGGCCCCTCGGGCGTGTCAGAGCGCGGTGGCGGCGAGCCAGTCGTCGAGCAGGTCCCGGTCGCCGGAGTGCGTGAAGCGCGGGTCGTCGGCCGCGTACCGCCGGTGCAGGAGCAGCAGCAGCTCCCCGGCGTCCGCCTCGACCGCGGCGGTCGGCGCGGCGGCCCCGCTCCCCCGGGTCCAGGTGAACCCGCCGCCGCCGAGCGTCAGGGTCCGCACGGCGCCGCTGTCGCGGGCGGTGAGGCGCAGGACGGCGCCCTCCCGGTCCAGGTGGGCGACGGGCTCGGCGATCCAGGGAATGTAGGGGGCGTCGGCGAGGAACCGGTCGATCGCGTCCTCGGCCGTGGTGGGGTCGAGCGGTGCGGCGGCGCCGCCGAGCGCGATCTCGGCGTCGGCGAGGTGGACGACCGCCTCGTCGAGCAGGCGCCGCGGGTAGGTCCGGGCGTGCGGGTCGGCACCCGGGGACCAGACCGGGAGGTCCGGGTCGGTGGCGCGCAGGGTCGCGAGGACCCGTTCGGCGCCGTCGGTGAGCCATCCGGCGTACGCGGCGGGGTCCGCCGGCAGGTCGAGCGGGACGTCCGCGACGTGGACGCGGACCGTGGCCCGGGTGCGGACGAGCCGGTCGGTCCAGCGGTGCACGGCTCCCAGGTGCCGGGTGAGGTCCGCGAGGGTCCAGCCGGGACAGGTGGGGACCGGCGTCGCCGGGTCGGCGTCCGCCACGACGGCGGCGAAGCGCCGCACGCGCGCGGCGACGGCGTCGCACACGGCGACGTGGGCGGCGGGTGTGGTGGCGTGGCCGAGGGGCCCGTCGGGGCCGGGCACGCCGGTACCGGTCGCGGGGGCTTCCGTGACGACCGAGGCCGTCAGGGCGGTGGCCGGCCCGGCGGGACCGGGGGCCTGGGTGGCGCCGATACGGGCCGGGACGCGGAGCAGCGCGTCGCGGCGGGGGCCTTCGGGGCGGCGGAGCGCGGCCCGGCGGACGAGGCCGTCGAGGGTGCGGCGGTCGGCCGGCGGGAGCGCGGAGAGGGTGCGGGCCGTGGACTCCAGCCAGGTCGTCGCCGTACCGGGGTCGACGCCCCCGTCTCCGCAGGTCTCGACCGCCGCCACCAGTTCTGCCAGGGCATCGGCCAGCGTGGCCGACAGCGTCTCGCTCATCGGGTTTCCCCTCCCGGGTCTCCAACGGCATCCCGTGCATACCGCACGGTATGATCGCTCCGTCATGGAGATCAATGCCACGTACAACAGTCTCGTCGCCCTCGGCGACAGTTTCACCGAGGGTATGTCGGACCTGAAGCCCGACGGCTCCTACGGGGGGTGGGCCGACGTCCTCGCGGGCCGGCTGGCCGCCCGCTCGGACGACTTCCGCTACGCCAATCTCGCCGTGCGCGGGAAGCTCATCGGGCAGATCGTCGAGGAGCAAGTCGGCCTGGCCGCAACGATGAAGGCCGATGTGGTGACCCTCGTCGGCGGACTCAACGACACCCTGCGGCCCAAGGTCGACATGGTGCGCGTGCGGGACCTCCTCACCGAGGCAGTGGAACGCCTCACACCGGCCTGCGGGCAGCTGGTCCTCATGCGCAGCCCCGGTCGCAACGGGCCGGTCATGGAGCGCTTCCGGCCCCGGATGGAGGAGCTGTTCGCCCACGTCGACGGGCTCGCCGACCGGCACGGCGCGCTCGTCGTCGACCTGTACGGCGCCCCTTCCCTCGGCGATCCCCGGATGTGGGACGTGGACCGGCTCCACCTGACCGGCGAGGGCCACCGGCGGGTGGCCGAGGCCGTGTGGCAGAGCCTCGGTCTGACGCCGGAGGAGGACTGGCGGACCCCATTGCCGCCGTCGGCGCAACCGGGCTGGGCGAGCCGCCGGCTGGCGGACGCGCGGTTCGCCAGGGAGCACCTCGGTCCGTGGATCGGACGCCGGCTGACCGGCCGGTCCTCCGGTGACGGCCGGGCGCCCAAGCGCCCCGACCTGCTGCCGTACGCGTCCCAGGCCGCCCCCGTGACGGACGCCGGGCCCCCGCGCGCGTGAGCTGCGTCTCGTAGCAAGCTCCACATCGGACCGTGGCGCTGGCCTGCAGAAACCGCCAGTAGACTCTCTCCACGTGACTGCTGAGACTGCGAAGCCCCGCATCCCCAACGTTCTGGCCGGCCGCTACGCCTCCGCGGAGCTCGCCGTCCTCTGGTCCCCCGAGCAGAAGGTGAAGCTGGAGCGCCGGCTGTGGCTCGCCGTGCTCCGCGCGCAGAAGGACCTGGGGATCGAGGTCCCGGACGCCGCCCTCGCCGACTACGAGCGCGTTCTCGACCAGGTCGACCTCGGCTCCATCGCCGAGCGCGAGAAGGTCACCCGCCACGACGTGAAGGCCCGGATCGAGGAGTTCAACGCCCTCGCCGGCCACGAGCACGTCCACAAGGGCATGACCTCGCGCGACCTCACCGAGAACGTCGAGCAGCTGCAGATCCGGCTCTCCCTGGAGCTGATGCGGGACCGTACGGTCGCCGTCCTGGCCCGCCTCGGCAAGCTGTCCGCCGAGTACGCGGAGCTGGTCATGGCCGGCCGCTCGCACAACGTCGCCGCCCAGGCGACCACCCTCGGCAAGCGCTTCGCGACGGCCGCGGACGAGCTGCTCGTGGCGTACGCGCGCCTGGAGGAGCTGCTCGGCCGCTACCCGCTGCGCGGCATCAAGGGCCCGGTCGGCACCGCGCAGGACATGCTGGACCTGCTCGGCGGCGACGCCGACAAGCTGGCCGACCTGGAGCGGCGCATCGCCGGTCACCTCGGCTTCGCGCACGCCTTCACCTCGGTCGGCCAGGTCTACCCGCGCTCGCTCGACTACGACGTCGTGACCTCGCTGGTGCAGCTGGCCGCGGCCCCGTCGTCGATCGCCAAGACGATCCGCCTCATGGCGGGCCACGAGCTGGTCACCGAGGGCTTCAAGCCCGGCCAGGTCGGCTCCTCGGCGATGCCGCACAAGATGAACACCCGCTCCTGCGAGCGCGTGAACGGCCTCATGGTCATCCTGCGCGGCTACGCGTCGATGACCGGCGAGCTGGCCGGCGACCAGTGGAACGAGGGCGACGTGTCCTGCTCCGTGGTCCGCCGGGTCGCGCTGCCGGACGCCTTCTTCGCGCTGGACGGTCTGCTGGAGACCTTCCTGACCGTGCTCGACGAGTTCGGCGCCTTCCCGGCCGTCGTCTCCCGCGAGCTCGACCGGTACCTGCCGTTCCTCGCGACCACCAAGGTCCTCATGGGCGCCGTCCGCGCCGGCGTGGGCCGCGAGGTCGCCCACGAGGCCATCAAGGAGAACGCCGTCGCCTCCGCCCTGGCCATGCGCGAGCAGGGCGCCGAGCGCAACGAGCTCCTCGACAAGCTGGCCGCCGACGAGCGGATCCCGCTCGACCGCGCGCAGCTCGACGAGCTGATGGCGGACAAGCTGTCCTTCACGGGCGCGGCCGCCGACCAGGTCGCGGCCGTGGTCGCGCGGATCGAGGAGATCCTCAAGCAGCACCCGGAGGCCGCCGCCTACGCCCCCGGGGCGATCCTCTGACCCGGACCCCCCGGTTCACCCAGCAGGAGCTGGAGGCCGCCCGCGACCGCGTCGTCCCCGACGTGGCCGCGGGCGGCCTTTCCGTTCTCTTCTGCGGGATCAACCCGGGTCTGATGACGGCGGCGACGGGCCACCACTTCGCGCGGCCGGGCAACCGCTTCTGGCCGGTGCTGCACCTGTCGGGCTTCACCCCGCGGCAGCTGCGGCCGGACGAGCAGGACGAGCTCCTGGCGTACGGCCTCGGGATCACGAACGTCGTGGCGCGGGCGACCGCCCGGGCCGACGAGCTGAGCCGTGAGGAGTACGTCGAGGGCGGGCGGATCCTCTCCTCGAAGGTGGAGCGGCTCGCGCCCCGGTGGCTGGCGGTCGTCGGCGTCACCGCGTACCGCACGGCGTTCGGCGAGCCGAAGGCCGCGATCGGGCCGCAGCGGCGCATGATCGGATCCACCCGGGTCTGGGCGCTGCCCAACCCGAGCGGCCTCAACGCGCACTGGACCGCGGCGACGATGGCCGAGGAGTACGCCCGTCTCCGGGAGGCCGCCGAGGTGCCCGGCCCGTAGCGAAGGAGCGCCCGCGGAATGGGGTGACTACCGGACCTTCCGGCCGCTGGAGGAGGGCCCCGGGACTCTCCTGGACCTTCTACCGCTCGCGGGCGGGCGTGCGGGACGTCTCCCACCGGCATCCGGTGATCATGGGCTACGCCTGAGGCCGTCCGCGCGGGTCCGGGGACGGCTCCGCCGGCGGGTCGACCGTCGTGACCACGGCGAGGAGCTGGAACGGGAGTTCCCTGTCCCACTGCGAGACGCCGAGTCCGACCCAGGCGCCGTCGGCCCGCCAGAGGTAGAGGTCGGGAGTGTGGCAGCTGAGCGTGGACCAGGGCTCGGGCATCTCCTCGCCCTCGGTCGAGCGCTCCAGGACGGACCAGAGGCGGAAGCGCAGAGGCGGGCCCCACCGCGCGGCGAGGAGGACGGCGAGCCCCTGCCGTTCCGCTTCGTACTGGTCCTCGACGGCCTCCCGGCGCGTCCCGTCGTCCTCCCAGAAGTCCTCGCTGGTCGCCAGTTCGGCCACGTGGAAGCCCGGACTCCCGTCGAAGCCGCGGGCCCTGAGTAAATCGATCGTCGCCAGGTGGTGCGCGGTGGTCGCCATGGAGCCAGTAAAGCCCTCGGCACTGACAGTTGGCGTCGCGTCAGGAGCCCGGGAGGGTCCGGGCCGGGGGCGGCGCTCGCCGGGAACCGGCCCATTGAGTACCATCCGCCGAAGAGGTGCACGAGCTGGGAGGACACACTGTGGGGCGGCTGACCGGCGGGGATCCGTCTCTGCTGCGGCGGATCAACTCCGCGGTGGTACTCCATGCGCTGCGCGGCGCCGACGCGCCCACGCTCACGGACCTGACCCGGATCACGGGGCTGTCACGGCCCACGGTCGAGGGGGTCGTCGAGGGTCTCATGGAAGGCGGACTCGTCGTCGAGTCGGCGCCCGAGGAGGGCGAGGCGCGGCGGCAGGGCCGTCCGGCGCGGAGGTTCCGCTTCCGTGCGGAGGCGGGTCATCTGCTCGGCATCGAGATCGGCCCGCACCGGGTGGCCGCGCTGCTCTCGGGTCTGGACGGCCGGATCATCGGCGCCGGGTCCCGCGAGGTGTCGGAGACGGCGCCGGAGGACGAGCGTCTGGACAAGGTGCGGACGGTCGTGGCCGACGTGCTGCGCAGGGCCGGGGTCGCCCGGTCCAACCTGCGGGCCGTCGGTGTCGGCACCCCCGGCATCGTGGAGGCCGACGGCACGGTGCGCCTGGGCACGGCTCTGCCGGGCTGGACGGGCCTCGCGCTCGGCGAGCGGCTGCGGCGCTCCTTCCGCTGCCCGGTGATCGTCGAGAACGACGCGAACGCGGCCGCCGTCGCCGAGCACTGGAAGGGCGCGGCGACCGACTCGGACGACATCGTCTTCGTGCTCGCCGGGCTGAGTCCGGGCGCCGGCTCGCTGATCGGCGGCCGGCTGCACCGCGGGTACGGCGGGGCGGCCGGCGAGATCGGCGCCCTGCACCTGCTGGGCCGCGGGGTCACCCCCGAGCACCTGCTGTCGACCACCGACGAGCCGCTGCACCCGCTGGACGAGCAGGCGGTCGCCGAGGTGTTCGCGCTGGCCCGCAAGGGCGACGCGCGCGCGGAGGCGGCGGTCGAGCGCTTCATCCAGCGGCTCGTGCACGACGTGGCGGCACTGGTCCTGGCCATCGACCCCGAACTGGTCGTGGTCGGGGGCTGGGCGGCCGGTCTCGACGGCGTCCTCCCGCCGCTCCGCGAGGAGCTGGCCCGCTTCTGTCTGCGCCCGCCGCGGGTGGTGCTGTCCCTGCTCGGCGAGGCCGCCGTCGGCACCGGTGCCCTCCGGCTCGCCCTCGACCACGTCGAGGAGCAGCTCTTCGCCGTCGACGGCACGGTGACGGCCCGCCGCTAGGGCCTGTCGTCAAATTCCCCTCGTTGCCCGAAGGGCGGCCCTGCGGCGTCTGGTGCGTGCTCTCGGTGTGCCGGGTGGAAGTGCTCGTACGGGGCGTACTCGCGCTTTCGCCCGGTGCGGCGAGAGCGCGTGCCATGCGTCGCGGGGCAGAGGGGAATGTGACGACAGGCCCTAGGAAGCATGTCCCCGGCGACGGCACGGTGACGGCCCGCCGCTGGGAAGCATGCTCCCGGCGACGGGCCGTGGGCCGCGCTGCGTGGACGGCGGTGCCGCCGCGGGTGTTACGAGGCCATGACCAGGTCGCCGGAGTCGCCGAAGGTGAGGCGGCAGGTGTCGGCGCGGTAGGTGGCCACGGAGACGGCGGCGGTACGCCCTCCGGAGAGGTAGCGGGTCGTGACGACGAGGACCGGGGCGCCGGGCAGCCGGTCGAGCTCCTTGGCGTCGTCGGCGCGGGCGGAGCCGAGCTCCACGGCGCGGTCCTGGCCGTCGAGGGCGAGGTGCTGGAGTTCGCGCAGGACCGCGCGGGCGCGGGCCGGCCCGGCGGGCATGTCGATCGCGGTGAGACCGGGAACGGAGGCCGTGGGCACGTAGAGGAGCTCGGCGGCGACCGGCTGGCCCTGGGAGATGCGGAGGCGGCGCACGACGTGCACGCGCTCCTCGGCGCCCGTCTCCAGGACGCGCGCGACGGTGGCCGGGGCCACGTCGGCGGCGGAGTCCAGGGACTGCCAGACGTCGTCGCCGACGCCGGGCCAGGCGTGCTGGGTGGTGGAGACGTCCACGCCGACGCGCGGCGGGGCGACCGTGGTGCCGACGCCGCGGCGGCGCTGGAGCCGGCCTTCCAGCTCCAGCTGCTCCAGGGCCTGCCGGAGCGTGGCACGGGCGACGCCGAAGCGTGCCGCGAGCTCGCGCTCGTTGGGGAGGATCTCCCCGACCGCGAAGTCCGAGTCGAGCGCTTCGCCGATCACTGTCTTGAGGTGCTGGTACTTCGGTTCCGGTACCGATGCCAGCTGCGTGGTCCCCACCCTGATCCTCCGCAATTCGCCGTGTCCCGCGGCGTTTCCGCGCCCTTGTTTATTAAAGGTTCCTGCACTAACTCTGCGACCATAAGGCGAGCCACCCCCTTGGTCAAGACCAATCCTCCGCCGAACGCCCCCGAATGTGACCCTCTGACCTAGATCGTTCACAGGACGTTCGCGCCCCCGTGAGGCCCGCGCAGCACAGAGCCCCGTCCCCCGGGCCGGGGGACGGGGCGTGGGACGGTGCGATCAGAGGCCGGCGAGGCCCTGGAACTTGTCGGGGTTGCGCAGGATGTAGAGGCACTGGATGCGCCCGTCGCGGACCTCGACCTGGAAGACGGAGTCGGGCCGTCCGTCGACGAGCGCGACCAGCGCCGGCCCGCCGTTGAGCTCGGCGAAGCGGAAGTCGTACGGGACCCCGGCCCCGTCGGCCACCGCGAACAGGAAGCGGCCCACCTTGTCGGCGCCGTCCATGACCCGAAGCGGCGCCTTGGACTTCCCGCCGCTGTCGCCGACGAGGCGCACGTCGGGGGCGAGCAGGGCGAGGAGCTCGCCGAGGTCGCCGCCGCCCGCGGCGGCGAGGAAGCGTTCGGTGAGGTCGCGCCGCTCGGCCGGGTCGACGTCGTAGCGGGGCCTGCCCTCGTCGACGTGACGGCGGGCCCGGCCGGCCAGCTGGCGCACGGCCGCCTCGGAGCGGTCGAGGGCGGTAGCGATCTCCCCGTACGGGAAGCCGAACGCCTCGCGGAGGACGAAGACGGCCCGCTCCAGGGGCGAGAGGGCTTCGAGGACGACGAGGACGGCGAGCGAGACGGAGTCGGCGAGCAGGGCGCGCTCGGCGGTGTCGGGGGCGGCCGGGCCGAAGTCGGTGACGACGGGTTCGGGCAGCCAGGGGCCGACGTAGGACTCGCGGCGGCTCTGGACGTGCCGGAGCCGGTCGACGGCGAGCCGGGTGGTGATCCGTACGAGGAAGGCGCGCGGTTCACGGACGTCGGCCCGCTCCTGGGCGGTCCAGCGCAGCCATGCCTCCTGGACGACGTCCTCGGCGTCGGCCGTGCGGCCGAGCATCCGGTAGGCGACGCCGAGGAGCATCGGCCGGTGCTCCTCGAAGAGATCGGTCAGGGAGTCGGTCGGAGTGTGGGTGGACACCCGCCCATCCCAGCCCAAGGGCACCCTCCTGTCCAGTTTCGGACGTGGTCTTGAACTCCTGGCTACCGAGCGGTAATGCTCTTGCTGACAAGCCGTCCAAGAGACGTCGCACGCCAGGTGTTCAGGACAGGGAGCCGGTATGCCCGCACGGATCGCGTTCACGATCGAGACCCCCACGGGTCCCCGTACGACGTCGATGACGTACGAGCGGAGGGGGGCGGGGGAACCCCTGCTGCTGCTCCACGGCATCGGCCACCACTGGCAGGCGTGGGAGCCCGTCCTCGACGTGCTGGCCGCCGAGCGCGACGTGATCGCCGTCGACCTCCCCGGCTTCGGCGCCTCCGACGCCCTCCCGGACGGCTCGCCGTACGGTCTGTCCACCGTCGTCCCCGTGCTCGGCGCCTTCTGCGAGGCCGTCGGAGCCGAGCGCCCGCACGTGGCCGGGAACTCGCTCGGCGGGCTGCTCGCCCTGGAGCTCGGCCGCGAGAAGCGCGTCCGCTCGGTCACCGCCCTCTCCCCCGCCGGCTTCTGGTCCGAGGGCGAGCGGCGCTACGCCTTCGGGACGCTGCGCGCCATGCGCGGCGCCGCCCGCTCGCTGCCCGTGCCGGTGATCGAACGCCTCTCCCGCACCGCCGCCGGGCGCACCGCGCTCACCAGCACCATCTACGCGAAGCCCGGCCGCCGTTCACCCGAGGCCGTCGTCGCCGAGACGCTCGCGCTGCGCGGGGCCACCGGCTTCCACCAGACCCTGGCCTCGGGCCGCGACGTACTCTTCCGCGACGACGTCCCCTCCGTCCCCGTCACCATCGCCTGGGGCACCCGCGACCGGCTGCTCCTGCGCCGCCAGGGCGTCCGCGCCAAGCACACCCTGCCCGGCGCGCGCCTCGTCCGGCTGCCCGGCTGCGGCCACGTGCCCATGAACGACGACCCGGCCCTCGTCGCGCGCGTGATCCTCGACGGCAGCCGCTGACCCCGCGCGGGACCGACGGCTGAACAGGCCGGTGCCCAGCGCGGCACCGGCCCCCACCAGCAGGCTCCCGGCCGCCTGCGGAAGCCCGAACACGGCGTGCCCGACCAGCGCGGCGCTCAGCGCGGCAGCGACCGGGATCGCACCCGTATAGAGAGTGGCCCTCTCCATGCCGACCCGCTGCACCCCCATGTAGAAGAGGACGAACCCGACCACCGTCGCCAGCGCCGCCTGCCACACCAGGGCCCCCGTCTCGACCGCCGTCGGCACCCGGACGAAGCCCGCCCCGTCCACCACCAGGCCCACGAGCGCCGCCTCCACCGCACCCACCCCGCAGACGGCGGCCGTCAGCAGCTTCGGCCCCAACAGCCTCAACACCGGCACCGCGAGCACCGTGAACCCCACCTCACCCGCGAGCGCCGCCACCGACCAGCCGATGCCCGCGCCGTCCGTCCTCCCCCAGCCCTGCACGGTGAACGCCCCGGCCGCCACCAGCAGCGCCCCGTACAACACGGCCGGCGCGGGCCTCCGGCCCTCAGTCAACGGCACCAGCACCGCGACCACGACCGGAGCGCAGCCGACCAGCACCCCGGGCACGGCCGGCTCCGCCGTCCGCTCCGCGGCCAGCACCGCCAGATTGAAACCCACCATCCCGACCCCCGCCAGCGCCCCCAGCCGCAGCCAGTGACGGACGGTCAACTGCCGCAGCGGCGCCAGTCCTCCGCGCCCGAGCAGCGGAAGCAGCAGCAGACAGGCCGCCCCGTACCGCAACGCCTGCCCACCCGCGTACGGGTAGTCGCCGAGCAGACTGTTCGCGGTGAACGAGGCACCGACCAGGGCATAGGCGAGGGTCACCAGCAGGACCCCTCGCAGGGAGTTCGCGTTCATGCCTCCGACGCTAGAAACCGGCCCGGCCCCCGTTAAGGTCCACTTCGACGACGCCATCGGGGACCACTTCGGCAACCGCGGATGCCGAATCATGGAACCGCGCCGGGACGCACGGGGGTCCGGCGCGGAGACCGAGGGAGGGCCCACCTGATGACGAGCCACGGAAAGGCGGCCTGGGAGCTGCTGCTCCCGGCCGCCGGCGCCCCGGCGCGGCGGCGCGGTCGCGCCCTTCAGGAGGCGTTGCGCGAGGCGGTGCGTTCGGGGCGGCTCGCGGCCGGGACCCGCCTGCCGTCGACCCGCGAGCTCGCCACCGACCTGGGCGTGTCGCGCGGCCTGGTCACCGAGGCGTACGAGCAGCTCACCGCCGAGGGGTACCTGCGCAGCGACCGGGGCGCGGGCACCTGGGTGAGCGGCGCGGCCAGAGCGGCCGTGCGCGGTGTCCACGACCTGGCGCCGGGCGCCTCGGGCGTCCACGTCGACTTCCACCCGGGCACCCCGGACCTGTCGATGTTCCCGAGGGCCGCGTGGGGAGCCGCCCAGCGGTCCGTCCTGGCACGGCTGCCCCACCCGTCCCTCGGCTACCCCGACCCCCGCGGACTCCCCGAACTCCGCGAGGCACTGGCCGGCATGCTGGCACGGCGACGGGGCGTGGTCGCCGACCCCGAGCGGCTCGTGGTCTGTTCGGGCGTGGCGCAGGCGTCGACCCTGCTGGGCTTCGTCCTCCGCTCTCGCGGCCTGCGCGAGATCGGCATCGAGGACCCCGGCAGCCCCGAACACGGGCGGCTGTTCGCCTCGACCGGCATGGACACCGTCTGGCTTCCGCTGGACGACGAAGGGCTGGTCCCCGGGCCCCTGGCCACCTCCGGGGTGCGCGCGGTCGTCGTGACCCCCTCCCACCAGTTCCCGTCCGGCATCAGCTGGTCCGCCGGACGACGCGCCGCCCTCCTCGACTGGGCCAGGGCCGTCGACGGCTACGTCCTGGAGGACGACTACGACGGCGACTTCCGCTACGACCGCGCCCCCGTCGGCGCCCTCCAGGGCCTCGACCCCGAGCGGGTCGTCTACACCGGCTCGGTCAGCAAGTCGCTCGCCCCTGGCCTGCGGCTGGGCTGGATGCTCGTCCCGGCCGAGCTGCTCGGCGACGTCGTCGAACGCAAGCGCACGATGGACCTCGGCAACCCCGTCCTCGACCAGGCCGTCCTCGCGGAGTTCGTCACCCGCGGCGGCTACGACCGCCAGCTGCGCCGCTGCCAACGCGCCTACCGCGAGCGCCGCGACGCCCTCCTCGCCGCCCTCGACCGCCACCTCCCCGGCACCCGGGTCAGCGGCATCGCCGCCGGCCTCCACGTCATCGCCCGCGTCCCCGCCCGCTTCGGCCCCCCACCCCGCTTCCTCACCCGCGCCGCCCACGCCGGCGTCGCCCTCCGCAGCCTCGACGACTACGGCACCGCCCGGCCCGCCGACGGCGACGTGCGGCTCGTCATCGGTTACGCCCATCTCTCGCCCTCGGCGATCGAGAGGGGGGTACGGGCGGCGGCGGAGGCGGCGACGCGGTGACGCCGCGGGTCCGAAGCGGGCACGCGGCCGGGCCCCTCGCCGTGTAGGCCGGTGTCTGGCCTGACTTGGGCGGCCAGGCGTCAGGGCCCCCCGCCGTGTGGGCAATCGTCCCGCCGGGCGGGACGGGTGGGCACACGGGACGGCGCGCTCGGCCGCGCCCCCGCCCCTTGTGCCCTGGCCCGCACTCGTAGTGCCACGCGCACGGGGTGCGGGCCCGGGCGCGGAAGCCTGGGCCCGGCAAGGGGCGCCGTTCCGTTGTGCCCACCCGTTCCGCCCCAGCGGAACAGTTGCCCACAACGGGGGGGGGACCCGGATCGACCGTGAGGGGGGGCGCCGCCCCAGAGGGACGAAAGCCCACAACGGGGGCGGGCCGGCGACGGCCGGGGTGGTGTTCATGTGGGGTTCGTGTGGGCGCCGTTCCGGGTCGTTAGGGATGGGGCGGCGCACTATGACCGCAGGGATTCGATGTCGGAGGCCGTTCATGTCGCACGCCGTGCCTGATGTGCCGTCGCCTGGGCGACGGGGTTTGTTGAGGGGGTCGTTGGCCGTGTCGGCCGCGCTGGCGGTGGGGGGTGCGGGGTCGGCGGTGGCGCCGGCGTTCGCGCTGTCGGGGAGGCCGAGGGCGGGGTGGGGGGTGCAGACGGGGGATGTCACGGCGTCCTCGGGGCTGGTGTGGGTGAGGTCGGACCGGCCGGCGCGCGTGGTGGTGGAGACGTCGGCGACGGAGTCGTTCCGGCGGGTGAGGAGGCATCAGGGGCCGCTGGTCGGGGCGGGGACGGACTTCACCGGCACGACGGCCCTGCGGGGTCTGCCGGCCGGGGAGCGGGTCCACTACCGGGTGACGCTGGCGGATCCGGATGACCCCCGCCGTACGTCCGAGCCGGTGCTCGGCAGCTTCCGCACGGCGCCGGAGCGGCGGCGCGACGGGGTGCGGTTCCTGTGGTCGGGGGACATCGCGGGCCAGGGATGGGGCATCAACCCGGACATCGGAGGGTTCCGCGCGTACGAGGAGATGCGGCGGCTCGATCCGGACTTCTTCCTGTGCAGCGGTGACTCGATCTACGCGGACGGGGTGATCCAACCGAGCGTGACGCTGCCGGACGGGCGGATCTGGCGGAACGTCACGACTCCCGAGAAGGCGAAGGTCGCCGAGACGCTCGACGAGTACCGGGGCAACTTCCGGTACAACCTGCTCGACCACCACGTGCGCGCCTTCCACGCGCAGGTGCCGTCGGTGGTGCAGTGGGACGACCACGAGGTGCGGAACAACTGGTACCCGGGGCAGATCCTGGACGACGCGCGCTACACGGAGAAGGACGTGGACGTCCTCGCCGCGCGGGCGCTGCGCGCCTTCGGCGAGTACACGCCGGTGTCCACCCTCCACGCGCGCGAGGGCGGGCACGGGGCAGGGAGCGGGGGCCGGATGCACCGGGTGGTGCGGTACGGGCCGCTGCTCGACGTGTTCGTCCTGGACATGCGCTCGTACCGGAACGCCAACTCCCCCGGCCGCCAGGCCGACGACTCCACCGGCATCCTCGGGGCCGGGCAACTGGCATGGCTGAAGCGGGAGCTGTCCGCGTCGACCGCGGTGTGGAAGGTGCTGGCCGCCGACATGCCGCTGGGTCTGGTCGTGCCGGACGGCGCGACGGACTTCGAGGCGGTCGCGCAGGGCGACCCGGGCGCGCCGCTGGGCCGCGAGCTCCAGATCGCGGAGCTGCTGCGGTTCGTGAAGCACCGCCGGATCACCGGCACCGTGTGGCTGACGGCGGACGTGCACTACACCTCGGCGCAGCACTACGCGCCGGAGCGCGCGGCGTTCCAGGACTTCGCGCCCTTCTGGGAGTTCGTGTCCGGGCCGCTGGCCGCGGGCGGGTTCCCCGCGAACGCGCTGGACGGGACGTTCGGTCCGGACCGTGTGTTCGTCCGGGCGCCGGAGCGGGCGAACGTGTCGCCGATGGAGAGCCCGCAGTACTTCGGCGAGGTCGACATCGACGGCCACAGCGGCGAGCTGACGGTTCGGCTGCGGGCCGAGGGCGGCACCGTGCTGTTCGGCAAGGTGCTGCGTCCGGGGCTCGTGGGGCAGTAGAGGCATCCCCGGACGCACGTCGGGCACCTGCCCTCGGGTGCTGTCGGCAGTGCGGAACTCCTGGTCGGCGGCAGTGCGGAGGTCCGTCCCGGGTGAGTGTCAGTGGCGGGCCCTACCGTCGTTCCCATGACGCGATCCGTACAGGCGCTCGCCTACGCACGCCCTTCCGTGCTGGAGTCCTCGGGCTCCGGGCGGCGGCTCGGCCTGGAGACCTCGGGGGGCCTCACCCCCCGGGGTGCCGAGGCCCGCCCGCGGTTCTTCGCGGGGTTCCTGGCCGCGCCGCAGGCGGCCGCACGGGGGCTGCTCGCGGTCGCCGACGTGGCGGCGGCGCGCTACCACCAGAGGACGGGTCCGGGCTCGCTGGACCCGGTGGTGACGGGGAGCGGCGACCGGCTGCGGTTCGAGTCGTTCTCGGGCTGCGGCGGGGTGTACGCGCGCCTGGACGTGCTGGGCGAGGGGCTCGGCGGGGCGGCGACGGGGCACGGCACCACGAACGTCGACGTGAACGACCCGCTGCGCGAGGCGCTGTCGCGGATGACGGGGGACGATCCGCTGTACCTGCGGGTCGGCCCCGAGGAGATGGCGGTGACCACCCTCGCGGGGGCGGTGGTGGAGAAGAAGGTACCGCTGCCGGACCGCTGGCTGCGGGGTTTCGCCGAGGCGCAGGTCGCCTCGGCCCGCTTCGACCCGCGTGCCGAGCTGCCCGGGCCGGAGGCCGTCCGCTTCCTGCGGTCCCTGCCGCGCGCGCAGGGCCGGGGACGCGGCCCGGTGTGGCTGGTTCCGTCGGGCCGGTCCCTGCGCCCCACGACGCGGCCCGGCCCGGACGCGGTGTGCCTGGCGGGGCCGCACCGGCTGGCCGCCCTGGAGCGGGTCCTTCGGCACGCGACGGGACTGCGGGTGTACGGGCAGGTGCCGGACGGTGCGGCCGCTGCGAGCGCCTGGGAAGTGACCCTGCCCGGCATGCGGCTCACCCTGACGCTGTCGCCCGACCCCGCGCGGGGCTTCTCCGGCGAGGGCGGGGTCCTGGAGGCACTCGCGACGGAGGAGGCGGCCGGGGACGCGGAGCTGGTCGCCGTGCTGCTGGCCTGGGAGCCCCGGATCGACCCGGCGGATCTGGCGGCGCGGGCGGGCCTCACCGTCGACCGGGTCCGCGCGGCACTGACGCGGCTCGGGACGGCGGGCCGGGTGGGGTACGACGCGGCCGAAGCGGCCTGGTTCCACCGCGAGCTGCCCTATGACGCGGACCGCGCGGAGCGGCACAACCCGCGCCTGCTGGAGGCCCGGAGGCTGGTCGCGGACGACGCGGTGGCACTCGACGGCGACCTGGCGACGGTCGCCTCGGGCGACCGGCTCCACCGGGTCCGTCACGCGGACGGTGTCCTGAGCTGCACCTGCCGCTGGTGGTCCGACCATCAGGGGCGGCGCGGGCCCTGCAAGCACGCGCTCGCGGTCCGGATGGTCCGGCGGGGCGCGACGGCCGCGGGGACGGCGGCGCGGGAAGCGGTGCGATGACGGAGCGCGGGGCGGGAGTACCGGGGAAGGGGGAAGGCGCGCGTACGGGCGGGGCCGGGACGTCGACGAGGGGCGGGAGGAAGGAGCGGGCCATGGGGAACGACGAGGCACCGGGGAGTGAGGGGTCCGTGGAGACCGGGACCGAGAAGGCCGGGGAAGGAACGAAGGCCGTGGGGGGCGGGAAGGGCATGGACACCGGGAGGGCCGTGGGGGTCGACGCGCTGGTCGAGGCCGTACGGGCGGGGAGTTTCCAGGAGGTGCCCGTCCTGCTCGAACCGCTGGACGCGGCCGGGCGGAAGGCGGCACTCGGACGGCTGAAGGCGCTGCGCACGGAGGTGCGGGGCTGGGCGGGCACGCGGGAGCGGGAGGCGGCTCTCGTGCGACGCGGGCTGTACGTCGCCGGGGCCGGCTGTCATCCGGGGGCGGCGGGGGCGGCCACCTGGCTCGGGGGGCGTGACCTGCCGGCCTGGCGTTCGCAGGACGCGGGCCTGGTGCTGCGGGTGGTGGCCGGGCGGAGCGCGGAGTGGCAGGCGGAGCTGGCGGGCCGGCTCGCCGCGCGGCCGGCCGTGGCGGAGCGGAGCTACGGACTGATCCGCCGTCTGGTGGAGCGGTCGGGCTGCGCGGTGCCCGCCTCGGACGGCTATGTGCGGGGCTGGGCGCGTGAGGTGACGCCCGGCGGGCGCTGGGTGCATCGGGCGGACGAGGCTCCGCCGCTCGTGCAGCGGCTGCGGGTGGATCCGCAGACGCCGTTCCTCGTGGTGCACGCCCTGTCCATGCCGGAGCCCGCGGAGCAGTTGACCTGGTCGGTCGAGGCCGACTCGCCGAGGCACTGGCCGACGGCGGTCGCGACGCTCGTCGGGGAGGGCGTGGTGGACCGGACGGAGGTCGTGGACGCGGCTCTCTCCCGGCTGCTGCGCGGGGGGCGTCTGCACGACCTGCGGTTCCCGCTGGAGGTGCTGAGGCTGCTCGGACCGACGGCGGCGGAGTTCGGCGAACGGGTCCCGGACCTGATCGGGATCGCGGCGGACGCTCCGTCGCCGGTCGCCGGGTACGCGCAGGAGGCGCTGGCCGCACTCGCGCTGGAAGGCAGGCTGCCGACCTCCGCGCTGGCCGAGATGACGAGCGCGGTGTTCTTCCGTAGCGAGAAGAAGCTGGTGCAGGCGCAGCTGGTCCTGGTCGGCAAGGTGCTGGTGCGCGAGCCGGGTGCCGCGGACGTGCTGCTGCCGGCCGTGGCCGAGGTGTTCGGGCACGAGGACACCGCGCTGCAGGAGCGGGCGCTGAAGCTGGTGGGCCGGCACCTGTCGGCGGTGGACGCCTCGGTGCGGAGGGAGTTGGCCGACCGGGCCGGACAGTCGGGGCCGGTGCACGGGCAGGCCGTGGCGGACCTGTTCGGGACGGCGCCGGTCGCGCGGAGCCGTCAGCCGTACGAGGAGATCCTCCCGCCGGTGACCGGACCGCGGCGCGTCGAGCCGCCGGCGACGTCGGTGGAGGCGCTGGTGGAGGAGTTGCTGGCGAAGGGGGTCTCCGACGACCCCGTCCGGTTCGAGCGGGCCTTCGACGGACTGGTGCGGCACGCCCACCGGGACCGGGAGGGTGTGGCGCGTGCGGTGCGGGAGGCGTTCGCCACCGTGGAGTGGGAGCAGCCGCACCACTTCACGCACCACTCCCACGGGCTGCACGCGGTCCTCGCGGGGCTGCTCGGCATCGCGGAGCCGGCGTGGATCGCGGCCCGGCTCGCTCGGGGCGGGGCGACGCCGGACTGTCTGCACCAGGGCCTGACGGAGATCACGGACACCAGGTTGTGGGAGGCCGCGGCGCTCGTCGGCACGGACGCGCTGCCGTTCCTGCTCGCCGCGCCGACCCTGGACGGCGGCGGTATCGCCCCGCGGGTGCTGGTGGAGCGGTTGCGCGCCCTGCGGGACGCGGGCGTCGAGCCCGCTCCGGCGGACCTCGCGCAGGCGCTGCTGAGGGTGCTGCGGGACGATCCGGAGGCCGGGGAGGCCGCCGTCCAGGCGGCGGATCTGGGGACCGGGGCCGGCCGGCGGCTGGCGGCGTGGCTGCGGGCGGACGAGCCGATGGCCGCGAGCGTGCGCTTCCTCCGGAGGGACGGGGACCGGTCGCTGACGAGGTGGTCGATCCGGGATCGGCTGGTCGTCGACCTCGCCGACCGTACCGTCCTGCGGGAGGAGTTCCCGGCGGCGTTCCGGTGGCTGGGCGGCACCCTGGAGGCGACGCCCCGCCGTTGTCCCCACTGGGTCACCGGCATGGAGCACTGGGCGGCGGTCCTGCCGGCCGACCGCGAGGTGCTCGCGGCCTGCGTGCTGCCGTCGGTGGCGCGGACCCTCGACAGTTCTCGGGAGTCGACGGAGCCGCTGGCCCCGCTGGCGGAGACCGAGGGTCGGGTGGGCCGGGCCGTCGCCCTGGCCCTGGCACTGGGGCTGGGCGCGGGGGACGCGGACGACCGGCTGCGGGCGGTGGACGCCCTGCTGGTGCTCGCGGCCCGGGGCGATCTGGACGCGCGCGGGGTGGGCGAAGAGCTCGGGTGGCTGGTCGCCGAGGGCACCGTCAAGCCGAACCGGCTGGCGGACGCGGCTCGGACGGCGGCGGACGCGGGTGCGTACGCGACGGTCTGGGCGGTCCTGGCGGCGGCCCTGCCGGCGACGCTGGTCCCGGAGAAGCCGGTCCGGGGCCTGGGCGAGGTGCTCGCGGTGGCGGCGGACTGTGTGGAGCGGTGCGGGGCGGACGGCGTGCCGTCGGGGCTGTCCGCGCTGGTGGCGCGTGGAGGTTCCACCCGGTTGGTGACCCAGGCGAAGCGGCTGCTGAACGCACTCCACCAGGGGACCGGTCAGACCACGCCATAAACGGCCTGAATCGGTCGTTAAGGCTCCAGATCGCCGCTTAACCCGTCAGTCACAAAGCGTTCGTGATCACGCAACACCGCTGGGTCACAGTGAGGGCATGACCGATGTGACGTCCTCGAAGAGCACCCGCCGCCCGCACCACTGGCGGCACGACCTGATCGAGCTGGCCGCGCTGTTCACCGCCGTGGTGGTGGCCGACACGATCGCCAAGACCATCGCCAAGGGCCCGGACGGACCCTACCTGCTGGTCTTCTCGGCGATCGCGTTGGCCGCCACGGCCACGTTCCACACCTGGTGGGCACGGCGCCACGGCCATGCCAGCCATGCCCCGCCCGGCGATGACACACCCGGTGTCACCGACGGGCGTTCCACCACCGCACCGTCGACCGGCGAAGGACGGGATGCCCCGGAGGCGCAGGACCGGTCGGGGGCGCCGGCCGAGACGGTGCTGTGGCGGATGCGGACCACGGTCGCGGACACCCCGGGCAGCCTCGCAGCCCTGTGCACCGTCCTCGCCCGCCTGCGGGTGGACATCCTCACCCTCCAGACGCACCCGCTCGCCGACGGCACGGTCGACGAGTTCCTGCTCCGCGCCCCGGCGGACCTCTCCGCCCACGCCCTCGCCCGTGAGACCGCGGCGGCCGGCGGCCGCGACACCTGGACCGAACGTGCCGACGCCCACGACCTGGTGGACACGCCCACCCGGGTCCTCGGCCTGGCCACCCGTACCGCGCTCGACGCGGCCGAACTCCCGCTCGCGCTGCGCCAGCTCCTCGGCCGCTGCACGCTCCACTCCGTGCCCGCCGTCTCGCTCACCGGCCGCCCGATCGGCGAGCAGGCGCCGGTCGAAGGGGTCCTGGAGGAGACCGTGATGCGGCTGCGCGACCCGCACGGCGGCTCGATCGTCATCGAGCGGCCCTACCTCGCCTTCACCCCGACCGAGTTCGCCCGGGCCCGGGCGCTCGTGGAGCTCGACGCCCGGCTCGGCCCGCGCGTGCCGCGCAGCCAGGACGTGCTGACCCTGCCCGAGGGCAACGAGATCACCGTCCGCCGTGCCGACCAGCGCGACCTGGCCGCCGCGCGCGCCATGCACGACCGCTGCTCGGCCCGCACCCTGAGCCTGCGGTACCACGGCCCGGTCGGTGACGCGGACCGCTACCTCGACCACCTGCTCAGCCCCCGCTTCGGGCGCACCCTCGCCGTGCAGACGACGTCGGGCCGTCTCGTCGCCCTCGGCCACCTGCTGTGGGACGGCGACGAGACGGAGGTCGCCCTCATGGTCGAGGACGACTGGCAGCGGCGCGGGATCGGCTCCGAACTCCTCGGCCGGCTCGTGGCGATGGCCGAGGAGGCCGGCTGCGACAGCGTGTACGCCGTGACGCAGTCCTCCAACACGGGGATGGTGGCCGCGATGCGGGCGCTGAACCTGCCCCTCGACTACCAGATCGAGGAGGGCACCCTGGTGATCACCGCCCGGCTGGCCTCGGCGCAGCGATCTGCCGGCCGGACGCAGCAGGAGCAGCCGCACGGAGGGGCGCGGCGGGCGGAGCGCTGAGCGCCTGGGTCAGGTCCCGCCACAGGTCCTCGACGTCCTCCAGGCCGACCGACATCCGCAGCAGGCGGTCGCTGACGCCCGCCGAGCGCCGGTCTCCCTCGGCCACGATCCGGTGGCTGATGGAGGCCGGGTGCTGGATGAGCGTGTCGACGCTGCCGAGGCTGACCGCCGGGGTGATGAGCCGGACCCCGGCGATCACGTCGTGCGGGTCGCCGTACACCTCGAAGGCGATCATCGCGCCGCCGATCCGCGGGTAGTGCACCCGGGCGATCCGAGGGTCGGTGGCGAGCCGCCGGACGAGTTCGGCGGCCGAGGCCGAGGCCGCCCGCACCCGTACCGGCAGGGTGGAGAGACCCCGCAGCAGCAGGTAGCCGGCGAGCGGGTGGAGCACCCCGCCGGTGGCGAAGCGGACCTGACGGAGCGTCCGGGCGAACTCCTCGTCGCAGGCGACGATCCCGCCCATGACGTCGCCGTGGCCGCCCAGGTACTTGGTCGCGCTGTGCAGCACGATGCGGGCACCCTGCTCGACGGGGCGCTGGAGCACCGGGGTGGCGAAGGTGTTGTCGACCAGCAGCGGCACCGATCCGCAGGAGTGGGCCAGGGCCCGGATGTCCGCCTCGGCGAGGGTCGGGTTGGCGGGCGACTCGACCATGACCAGGCCGGTGTCGGGACGGATCGCCTCCGCGATGCCCGCCGGGTCGGTCCACGTGACCTCGGTGCCGAGCAGCCCCGCGTCGAGGAGGTGGTCGCTGCACCCGTAGAGCGGGCGGACCGCCACCACGTGACGCAGGCCCTGGCTCGCCCGGGCGAGCAGGACGGCGGTGAACGCCGCCATGCCGCTGGCGAACGCGACGGCGGCCTCGGTACCCTCCAGCCGCGCGAGTGCCTCCTCGAAGCGGGCGACGGTGGGGTTGTCGAGCCGGGCGTAGACCGGCGGCCCGTCGAGGCGGGCGCCGGTGGTGGCGAACTCGTCGATCCGGGCGGCCTCCGCCCGGGCGTCGTACGAGGGGTAGGTGGTGGACAGATCGAGCGGCGGGGCGTGCAGTCCGAGCCCGGCGAGATCCTCGCGGCCGGCGTGCACGGCATCGGTGGCAAGGGCCCTCGGGGTGGCCGAGGTGCCGTAGTCCATGGCGTCCATGGCGGCACTGTGAACGGATACCGGGAAGTAGCGGAAAATGACCGTGCTACGTTCGGCGAATGGCCGATTCTGTCGTACTGGACGCGGTCGATCTGCACATTCTTCGCCTCCTGCAGAACGACGCCCGGACCACCTACCGCGAACTCGCCGCCGAAGTCGGCGTGGCGCCCTCGACCTGCCTGGACCGGGTGGCCCGCCTGCGCCGCACCGGCGTGATCCTCGGACACCAGCTACGACTGGATCCGGCCAAACTCGGCCGCGGGCTCGAGGCGTTGCTTCTCGTCCAGGTCCGCCCCCATCGGCGGGAACTGATCGGTCCGTTCGTCGACCGCATCCGCGCCCTTCCCGAGTCCCGGGCCCTTTTCCACCTCACCGGCCCGGACGACTACCTGGTCCACGTGGCGGTGGCGGACCCCGCCGACCTGCAACGACTCGTGCTCGACGAGTTCACCTCGCGCCGCGAGGTCGCCCGGGTGGAGACCCGGTTGATCTTCCAGCAGTGGGAGTGCGGGCCGCTTCTGCCGCCGGGGCCGAGCCCCTCCATGTCAGCCGACTGAGGCCGGACGAGGGTGACGCGGGCCCGTCCTAGGCGCCAGGATGACCCCCATGCCAGAGACTTCCAGCAGCGCGCTGCCCCGCCAGGTCGCCGACGATCACGTCGACGCACTCATCGCCCTCGACCCGATCACCGGAACGTACCTGGGAGTCAAGGAGAGCGCCGGACTGCTGCCCGACTTCTCACCCGCCGGGCAGCGGGCCGTCGCCGACCTCGCACGCCGCACCCTCGCCCGCCTCGACGAGGCGGAGCGCGCTCCCGGCGCGGACGGCGAGGCCGAGCGCCGGTGCGCCCGCCTGCTGCGCGAGCGCCTGACGGCGGAACTCGCCGTCCACGAGGCCGAGGAGAGCCTCTGCGCGGTCAGCAACATGCGCTCCCCCGCGCACAGCGTCCGGATCGTCTTCACGGTGATGCCCACCGAGACCGAGGAGGACTGGACGGCGGTGGCCGCCCGGCTGCGCGCGGTCCCCGCGGCCCTGGAGGGATACCGCTCCTCCCTCGAACTCGGCCTGGAGCGCAAGCTCTTCGGCGGCCCCCGCCCCACCGACACCTTCATCGGCCAGCTCACCGAGTGGTCCGGCGGACCGGCCGCGAAGCCGGGCTGGTTCGAGGAGTTCGCCGCCTCCGGGCCCGACTCGCTGCCCGCCGCGCTCCGGGCCGAGCTCGCGGCGGCGGGCAAGGACGCCACCGCCGCCGTCGCCGCGCTGCGCGACTGGATGCGCGACGTGTACGCGCCCGCCGTCGCCGGCGCGCCGGACACCGTGGGCCGCGAGCGCTACCAGCGCTGGACCCGCTACTTCAACGGCACCGACCTCGACCTCGACCAGGCGTACGCGTACGGCTGGACCGAGTACCACCGGCTGCTCGCCGAGATGCGCGTCGAGGCCGAGCGGATCCTGCCCGGCGCGGGCCCCTGGGAGGCGCTCGCCCACCTCGACGAGCACGGCACGCACATCGAGGGCACGGAGGAGGTCCGCGTCTGGCTCCAGGGGCTGATGGACGAGGCCATCGAGGCACTGGACGGCACCCACTTCGAACTGGCCGACCGGGTCCGGCGGGTGGAGTCCCGGATCGCCCCGCCCGGCGGCGCGGCGGCCCCCTACTACACCGGCCCGTCCGAGGACTTCTCGCGCCCCGGCCGCACCTGGCTGCCGGTCGACGGCACCACCCGCTTCCCGGTGTACGACCTGGTGTCGACCTGGTACCACGAGGGCGTGCCCGGCCACCACCTGCAGATCGCGCAGTGGGTGCACGTCGCCGACCGGCTCTCCCGCTACCAGGCCACGCTCGGCAAGGTCAGCGCGAACGTGGAGGGCTGGGCGCTCTACGCGGAGCGGCTGATGGACGAACTCGGCTTCCTGCCGGACGCGGAGCGGCGCCTCGGCTACCTCGACGGCCAGATGATGCGCGCGTGTCGCGTCATCGTGGACATCGGCATGCACCTCGCGCTGGAGATCCCGGCGGACTCGCCGTTCCACCCGGGCGAGACGTGGACCCCGGAACTCGCCCAGGAGTTCTTCCAGCTGCACAGCAGCCGTCCGGCGGCCTTCGTGGAGAGCGAGATGACCCGCTACCTCTCGATGCCCGGTCAGGCCATCGGCTACAAGCTGGGCGAGCGCGCCTGGCTGCTCGGCCGCGCCAACGCGATGGCGGCGCACGGCGACGCGTTCGACGCGAAGGCATGGCACATGGCGGCGCTGTCGCAGGGTCCGCTGGGCCTCGACGACCTGGTCGAGGAGCTGTCGCGCCTCTGACACGACCCGTCGCGGAAGCCCTTCCGCATCATGAGAATCCCCGGCCGTCTTCTTGATCGGCCGGGGATTCCCCGGCAGGGTCTCTGCCATGAGCAACGATTACACCCCGGACGCCACCGACTGGCGCATCCTGGAGGCCCTGCAGAGCGAGGGCCGCGCCAGCTTCGCCGAGCTGGCGCGCGCCGTGTCGATGTCGCCGTCCGCGGTGACCGAGCGGGTGCGGCGTCTGGAGGAGGCGGGGGTGATCGCCGGGTACACCGCGATCGTCGACCAGGACCGGCTGGGCATGCCGATCCTGGCCTTCGTGCGGCTGCGCTATCCGCACGGCAACTACAAGCCCTTCCACGACCTGCTCGACGCCACGACGGAGATCCTGGAGGCGCACCACGTCACCGGTGACGACTGCTTCGTGCTGAAGGTCGCCGCCCGGTCGATGCGGCACCTGGAGGAGATCACGGGGAAGATCTCCACACTCGGCTCGGTGACGACGAGCGTCGTCTACTCCTCGCCGCTGGCCCGGCGCGCCGTCAGCCGCTGAGCGCCTCCGCGCCGGTCCGCAGCCGCACGGCCGAGCCGTGCCGCGCCTTGACGACCTCCAGCTGGGCGGGGACGCGGCGGCGGAGGTCGCCCACGTGGCTCACGATGCCGACGCTGCGGTCGCGCTCGCGCAGCGAGTCGAGGACGTCGAGCACCTCGTCGAGGGTCTGCTCGTCGAGGCTGCCGAACCCCTCGTCGATGAAGAGGGTGTCGAGCCGGACGCCGCCCGCCTCGTCGGTGACGACGTCGGCGAGGCCGAGCGCCAGGGCGAGCGAGGCGAAGAACGTCTCGCCCCCGGAGAGGGTGGCGGTGTCCCGCTCGTTGCCGGTCCAGGCGTCCACGACGTGCAGCCCGAGGCCGGCCCGCTTGCCGCCGGAGCGCGCGTCGGAATGGACGAGTGTGTAACGGCCCGCGGACATCCGCTGGAGCCGGGCGGTCGCCGCCGCGGCGACCTGTTCGAGCCGGGCGGCCAGCACGTACGACTCCAGGCGCATCCGGCGCTCGTTCTCGGCGGAGGTCCCCGCCGTGAGGCCGGCGAGCCGGGCCACCCGGTCGTACTCCTCGCGCAGCGGGCCCAGTCGGCGGACCTCGGCGGCGGCCTCCCGGGACAGCGCGGTCAGGCCCGTGGCGCGTTCCCGCGCCGCGGACAGCGCGGAGGCGGCCGTGCGCAGGGCACGCTCCGCCGCCGTGTGGGCGGCCTGCGCCGCGGCGGGGTCGGCGGGCGGGAGGGCGGCGGCCTCCTCGGTGCCGGGTTCGGCCAGCCGGTCGGCGACCGCGGCGGCCTCGGCCCGCCAGGCGTCCACGCGGTGCTGGAGGTCGCGACGCTCCCGCTCGTCGAGCAGCGCGCCGGAAGCCTCCTCCGGGGTGGTGAAGCCGGCACGGTAGGCCGCGTCGGCGAGCCGGTCGTCGGCCTCCTTGAGCCGCTGGGCGGCGAGTTCGGCGGAGCGTACGGCCCCGGCGGCGTCGACCAGCAGGGCGATCCGCCGCTCCAGCACCGTGGCGTGCTCGGCCACGGAGGCGAACGTGCCGCGTCCGCGGGCGAGTTCCTCGTCCAGCGCGGTCTGCTCGCGATCCAGCGCCTCCCGCCGCGAGGTCCTCGCGGCGACCCGCCGCTCGGCCTCCCGCTGGGCGCCCACCCGCTCCTCGTGCTCCCGCTCGGCCCGCGCGAGCGCCTCCCGCGCGCCGTGTGTCCGCCCGGCCAGCGCGTGTGCCTCGGCGTGCAGCCGCGCCAGCTCCTCGACCTCGCGGGCCAGTGCGTCGACGGTGGGCTCGGGCGCTTCGTCGGGGGAAGTCCGCACGGCGGCTTCGGCAGCGGACCGGCCGCCGGCCGTGGTGTCGCGTTCCGCCCCGTAAGGCACCGCGAGGACCTCCGCACGGGCCGCGGACCAGGCTTCGCGGGCGCCGGCGACCTCGCGCTCGGCCGCGGTGCGGGTCTCCTCGGCCGCGGTGTACGCCGCATAGGCGGCGTCCTCCGTGGCCCGGTCGACGTGGCCGGCGGTGGTGCGGGCGGGAGCCGGGTGGGCGGTGGAGCCGCAGACCTGGCAGGGGTCGCCCGGCACGAGGGTGACCGCGAGTTCGGCGGCGATGCCCTCCAGGCGGCGGGACTTGACGTCGAGCCAGGTCTCGTGCGCGGAGTTGCGGAGCTCGCGGGCGTCCGCGAGGCGCTCCTCGGCCGCCCGGGTGGAGTCGGCGAGGGCGTCGCGCCGGCGGGCGGCGGCGAGCCGACGGCGGGCGGGTTCCAGCCGCCCGGCGAGGTGTTCGGCGCGCGCGGCGGCGTCCGTCGCGGCCTCGACTCTCTCGACGAGCCCGGCGCGGCGCGGCTCCCAGCCGGCGAGCCAGCCCGCCGCGTCCTGGAGGGCGTCCTCGTCGGCGCGGGCCTCGCGGGTCAGGACGGCCCGCTCGTCGGCGATGACGGCGGCACGGCGCTCGGCGCGGCGGGCGGCTTCGAGGCCGCCCAGGTCCTCGCGGAGGCGGTGTTCGAGCGCCGAGAGCTGCTCGGCCCCGGCGTCGCCGAGGTCGGGGGGCAGCTGGGCGCGAGAGCGGTCGCGGGCGGCGTGCGCGCCGGCGTGCTCGCGCTCGGCGTCGCGGCGCAGACCGAGTGCGGGGGCGACGCGGTCGGCCTTGAGGCCGCGGTCGAGCGCGGCTTGGTGGCGGTCGCGCTCGGGGGCCTGGGCGGTCAGGCGCTCGCGGCGCCGGAGCGCGTCGGCGTGCCGGGCCTGGCGGGCGGCGAGGTCGTTCTCGGCGTCGAGCGCGGCGCGCGCGGCGGCCTGGGCGGTCTCGGCTCCGGCGCACCGCACGCCGGCGATGTCCAGGGCCTCGCGGGCCTCGGTGCGGGCGACGGCGGCCCAGGCGAGGGCGGCGTCGGCGAGGCCGGGTTCACCGGGCCGCCCCTCGACCGGGGTGCGGGCGGCGTCCAGGCCGCTCGCGGCCTGCGTCATGCGGTGGGTGAGGGCGAGCAGCCGCCCGTCGCCCTGCTCCACCTGCTGGAGCGCGGCGCGTCGCAGGTCGGCGAGGCGCTCCTCGACGGCGGCGAAGCGGCGGGTGTCGAAGAGCCGTCCGAGGAGCCTGCCGCGGGCCTCGGCGTCGGCGCGGAGGAACTTCGCGAAGTCGCCCTGCGGGAGCAGGACGACCTGGCAGAACTGCTCGCGGCTCATGCCGACGAGCTGGGTGATCTCCTCCCCCGTCTCCTGGTGGGAGCGGCTGAGGCCGGTCCATTCGCCGGTGGCGTGGTCGTACTCGCGCAGCCAGGTCTGGGCCTTCTCGGTGGTGAACCCGCCGCCGCGCTTCTTGGGCCGCTGCTGGGCGGGCCGCCGTGTGATCTCCAGGCGCCGTTCCCCGACGGTGAGGTCGAGCAGGACCTCGGTGGAGGTGCCGACGGGGGCGTGGTCGCTGCGCAGGGTGGTGCCGGGGGCCTGGCGGACGCCGGGGACGCTGCCGTACAGGGCGAAGCAGACGGCGTCGAGGACGGAGGTCTTGCCGGCGCCGGTCGGTCCGTGCAGGAGGAAGAGTCCCGCCGAGGACAGGGCGTCGAAGTCGACGGACTGCGTGGTGCCGAAGGGCCCGAACGCGGTGATCTCCAGGCGGTGCAGCCTCATCGGTCCGCCTCCCGTTCGGTCGTGTCGACGCGCACGTCGTCGAACGCCCCGTAGAGGACGGCGCGTTCGGCGCCGTCGAGGGTCGCGCCGCCGCGCACGTGGGCCACGAAGTCCTCCGCGATCTGCCGGTCGCTGCGGTCCCGGAGCCGCTGGGCGTAGGAGGCGCCGGTGTCGTCGGCGGTCCGCTCGGGGTCGAAGACGAGGTGGAGGGTGTGCGGGAACCGCTCGGTGAGCCGGTTCATCGGCTCGGCCGGCCGGACCGGGTCGGTGAGGGTGGCCTCCACCCACGCCTGTTCGTGGGGCGTGAGCGCGGGGTCGGCGAGGAGGTCGTCGAGCCGGCCGCGGATCCGGGCGAGGGTCCGCGGGACGGGGCAGTCGAGGCGCACGGCGTCGGTGACCGCGCCGTCCGCGCCGAGGTCGATCAGCCACATCGTCTTGCGGTGGTCGGCCTCGGAGAAGGAGTACGCGAGGGGTGAGCCGGAGTAGCGCACGCGGGGGGTGAGGGTCTGGCTGCCGTGGAGGTGGCCGAGGGCCACGTAGTCCACGCCGTCGAAGACCCCGGTGGGCACGGCGGAGACGCCGCCGACGGTGATGTCCCGCTCGCTGTCGCTGGGCGCGCCGCCGGCGACGAAGGCGTGGGCGAGGACGACCGAGCGGGTGCCGGGGGGCCGGGTCGCGAGGTCGGCGCGGACCCGGTCCATGGCGGCGGCGAGCACGGCCTCGTGGCCCGCCTTCGTCGCGCCGAGCCGGTCGCGGACGAGGGCGGGTTCGAGGTAGGGCAGGCCGTAGAGGGCGACGTCGCCGTGTCCGTCGGCGAGGACGACGGGGGTGCCGATGCCGTCGGGGTCGGTGCGGAGGTGGATGCCGGCCCGCCGGATGAGCCCCGCGCCGACGCCGAGGCGGCGGGCGGAGTCGTGGTTGCCGGAGATCATGACGGTGGGGACGCCCGCCTCGGCGAGGCGGTGCAGGGCGGTGTCGAAGAGTTCGACGGCGGGCAGCGGCGGCACGGCCCGGTCGTACACGTCCCCGGCCACGAGGACGGCGTCGACCTCGTGCTCGTGGACGGCCGCCACGAGGTGGTCGAGGAAGGCGGCCTGGGCGTCGAGGAGACCGACCCGGTGGAAGGACCGGCCGAGATGCCAGTCCGAGGTGTGCAGGAGCCTCACGATGCCGTCCCACCCCGCATGTGCGCCGCTCCTCGCCCGCTCGTCCCGTCCTGTGCGGCCTCCACGCTATCCCGGCGGACGGGGTGGGCGAGGCCGTCCGGGAAACCGGTGCCGGCGGACCGCCGCACCGCGATCGCGCGCCGGACAAGGGTCGTGGGCGGACCATCCGTGCGGGTGGCGCCGCGGGCGGGTGGGGCGTGTCACACCGCGGCGGCGCCGCGCGGGATCACGCGTCGCCGTACGCCTCTCCGCCGAGTTCGACGGTGGCCGTGCCGGCGGTCGCGTCGGCGAGCCAGGCGCGGAAGGCGGGGACGTCGGAGTCGGGGAGGCCGATCTCCAGGGTGACGGCGTCGGCGTAGCGGACGTCGCGGACGGCTCGGCCGGTGGCGCGCAGGTCGTTCTCCAGCTTGCCGGCCCGCTGGTGGTCGACGGTGACGGTGGCGAGACGGTAGCGCCGGCGGGTCACGGTGCCGAGGGCGTCGAGTGCCTCGCCCACCACGCCGCCGTAGGCGCGGATGAGGCCGCCGGCGCCGAGCTTCACGCCGCCGTAGTAGCGGGTGACGACGGCGGCGACGTACCGCATCTCGCGGCGGAGCAGCATCTGGAGCATGGGGACGCCGGCGGTGCCGCCGGGTTCGCCGTCGTCGCTCGCCTTCTGGACGGAGGCGTCGGCGCCGAGGACGTACGCGAAGCAGTTGTGGCTGGCGGTCGGGTGCTCGCGGCGGATGCGGGCGACGAACTCCTGCGCCTCCCTCTCGTCGGCGACGGGTGCCAGCGCGCAGAGGAAGCGCGAGCGGTTGATCTCGGTCTCGTGCACGCCCTCGCGGGCCAGGGTGCGGTACTGCTCCTGCATCCGGCCAGCCTACGTTCCGTCGGTCCGCCGTTCTCCCGCGGCCGGTGCGGGCGCGGGAGTGCGGCCGGCGTACGGCAGGGCGCGCAGGGCCAGGGCCCAGCCGAGGCGGGCCTCACCGGACTCGCTGGAGCGGCCGGTGAGCTCGGCGATGCGGCCGATGCGGTTGAGGACCGTGTTGCGGTGGCAGTAGAGCTGCTCCGCGGCGCGGGAGGCCGAGCAGCCGTGGTCGAGCCAGGCGCGCAGGGTGGTGAGGAGTGCGGCCCGTTCGCCGCCGGTGGCGAGGACGGGGCCGAGGTGGACGGTGACGATCCGCTCGGCGATGTCGGTACGGCCGCTGAGGAGGACCTCGGCGAGCCGGGCGTCGAAGCCCGCGACCTCGCCGCTGCCGGCCCGCAGGGTACGCAGGGTCTGTTCGGCGAGGCGCAGGGCGCGGCCGGCCTGGGAGAGCCGCTCGAACTCCGGGGAGACGCCGGCGGTCACGCCGGTCCGCTCGCGCAGGGCGGTGAGCAGGCCGGGCGCCACGGGGTCGGCCACGCCGGGGCCGGTCGCGGACCGGCCGGGGGGCGTGGCGCGGCCCGGCAGCCGCACGATCCCGGCGTACCGGCCGGAGCGCGGCCGCCAGAAGGACCAGAGGCCGTGGGCGTCGAGGACCGGCGCGAGATGCGGCGGGGCGGCCGGGTCCTGGGCGGCGACGACGACCACGTAGCGGTCGACCGCCGGGACGCCGAGCGCGGCGGCGGCCGCCGAGGCGACGGCGGGGTCGTCGGCGCGGCCGTCGAGGAGGGCCTCGAAGAGGGCGACGCGCCGGGTGTCCTGGCGGCTCTGCAGCTCCAGCTGGGCGATCCGGTACGCGTCGGCCATGGCGACCGAGAAGCGGTCGATGGTCTCCCAGACGCCGCCGGCCATGTCGAGTTCGATGTCCCGGCTGTCGGAGCCCCGGCCGGCCCGGACCCGGAGGTGCTCGGCCATGACCTGCCAGAGGATCCGGCCGCCGCGCCGGTACGCCTGGAGCACGGTGTCGAGCGGCACGCCCTGCTCGGCGCGGCGGCGGCCCGTCTCGCGGGCCGCCCACTCGAAGTCGCCGCCCGTCGCCTCCAGGCCGCCGAAGTCCTCCAGGGCCCGGATGAGGTTGTCCCGGCAGATCTCCCAGAGGTCCTCGCGGGTGACGGGAGCCCCGGAGGCGTACGTACCGGAGTGGGCGCGGATGTCGTCGACGGCGCGGTCGGTGAGCCGGTCGACCTCGCCGAGCATGGCCGTGGCGAGGGAGCGGCGGAGCGCGCCGGAGCCTCCGGCGCCGCCCAGGGGGGTGTGGCTTCCGCCGGAGCGCGCCCCTGGGGGCTCGCCGGGTGCGGCCGAGCTGTGCGTCATGGGTCGCACGGTAACGCCGGAATTTGGCGGATGCCACGGTTCGGGCCGGACGGTGGGGCCGCTGCCCAGCTCGGTCCGTCACATGGTGGGCGTCTGCACATGGCGCGCGGGCGGGGTCTCGGCGGAGTCTGTGCCGTGTCAGCCGATGGTCGACGGCGCCGTCGCCTCCGCTTCCCCGAGCGGTCTCCGCGGCGCCGCCGGCTCCGTGTCCCTGGAGCGTGTCATGTCACTGAGCGTCGCCGGTGTGCTGGGCGAGTCCGCCCGTCACTTCCCCGACCGGATCGCGGTCGTCGAGGGGGCGACCCGGCTCACCTACGGAGAGCTGTGGACGGAGGCGCTGCGGTGCGCCGCGGGGCTGCGGGAGGCCGGGGTGAAGCCGGGCGACCGGGTGGCCGTGCTGCTGCCGAACACCGTCGAGTTCCTGCGGGTGTACTACGGGGCGCTCGCCGCCGGTGCGACGGTCGTGCCGGTGCACGCGCTGCTCGTCGCCGACGAGGTGCGCTACGTCCTGGAGCACAGCGGCGCCGTCGGGATCGTCAGCGGCGGGCCCCTGTGGACGGTGGCCGACGAGGCGGCCCGGGCCGCCGGGGTGCGCGCCTTCCAGGGTGCTCCGTCGGCCGCGGAGCCGCTGGCCGCGCCGGAGCCGTCCGAGCCGGGCGGGGTCGCCGTGGTGCTGTACACGAGCGGGACGACGGGCCGCCCCAAGGGCGCCCTGCTGACCCATCTCAACATCGTCATGAACGCGTCCGTGACGTCGCAGGACCTCCTCGGCCTCGGCGAGGGCGACGTGGTCCTCGGCTGTCTGCCGCTGTTCCACAGCTACGGCCAGACGTGCGCGATGAACGGCACCCTCCGGCGGGGCGCGACGCTCGTCCTCATGCCCCGGTTCAGCGGTCCCGCCGCGCTGCGGATCCTCGCCGACGAGGGGGTGACGGTCTTCATGGGGGTGCCGACGATGTACCACGCCCTGGTGGAGGCGGCGGCGGGGTCGGAGCTGCGGCCGGCGGCCCTGCGCGCCGCGGTGTCGGGCGGCGCGGCGCTGCCGGTCGCGGTCCTGGAGCGCTTCGAGGACGCCTTCCGCACGCAGGTGCTGGAGGGATACGGCCTGACGGAGACGTCGCCGGTGGCCACCTTCAACCAGCCGCACCTGGGACGGCGGCCGGGGACGGTCGGGCATCCGGTGTGGGGGGTCGAGGTGGGCGTCGCCGACGCGGCCGTCGAGGGGGAGGTCCGTCTGCTGGCCGACGGCGAGGTCGGCGAGGTCGTGGTGCGCGGGCACAACGTCTTCGCCGGGTACCTCGACGACCCGGCGGCGACCGCGGCCGCGGTCGTGGACGGCTGGTTCCGTACGGGCGACCTGGGCTCCCGCGACGAGGACGGCTTCCTGCGGATCGTGGACCGCAAGAAGGACCTGGTGATCCGCGGCGGGTTCAACATCTACCCGCGCGAGGTCGAGGAGGTCCTGGTCCGCCATCCGTCGGTCGCGGAGGTGGCGGTGATCGGCGTCCCCGACGAGCGGAAGGGCGAGGAGGTCTGCGCGGTGGTCGTCCGCCGCGAGGGCTCCCCGCTCACCGAGGACGCGCTCGTGGAGTGGTCCCGCGAGCGGCTTGGCCGCCACAAGTACCCCCGGATCGTGCGCTTCGTCGACGCGCTGCCGCTCGGCCCGACCGGCAAGGTCCTCAAGCGCGCACTGGTGTCGGGGAGCTAGGGGTGTCCGTGTCCTCGGGTCCCGTCGACCCCCTGCCGTCGTCCCGGTCGCGTCGTCCGCGAGAAAGGCCCGCATCGATGTCGGATCACGTTCCTGCCGAGGCGCGGACGCGCGCCGGCGCGCTGCGCGGCTCCCTGAAGGACGGGGTGGCCTCCTTCCTGGGAATCCCGTACGCGCGGCCGCCCGTGGGTGCGCTGCGTTTCCGGGCACCGGAGCCCGCCGAGCCCTGGGAAGGCGTGCGGGAGGCCACCGCCTTCGGGCCGACGGCGCCGAAGCGGCCCTACGCGCCACCGCTCGACGCGCTCCTGCCCGACCCCTCGGTCGCGGGCGACGGCTGTCTCAACCTGAACGTGTGGGCGCCGTGGGACGGTTCGGGGCCGTCGGACGACGCCGTGGCGGCCGGCGGGCGGCCGGTGATGGTCTGGATCCACGGCGGGTCGCTGGTCCACGGCTCCTCGTCGGTCCCCGTCTACGACGGCACCGCCTTCGCCCGCGACGGCGTGGTGCTCGTCTCGGTCAACTACCGGCTGGGCGTCGAGGGGTTCGGGGTCTTCCCGGACGCCCCCGCCAATCCGGGGCTGCGCGACCAGATCGCCGCGCTCGGCTGGGTGCGGGAGAACATCGCGGCGTTCGGCGGCGACCCGGAGCGGGTGACGGTGTTCGGCGAGTCCGCGGGGGCGATATCGATCGCGGCGCTCCTCGCCTCGCCGCTCGCCGAGGGCCTGTTCCGGCGGGCGGTGCTGCAGAGCGGGGCTCCGATGGCGCTGCCGCTGGCCGGGGCCCGCCGGACCACCGAGGCGGTGGCGGCGCGGCTCGGGGTGCCGGCGACGGCGGAGGCGTTCGGGCGGGTGGACCGGGAGCACCTGCTCGCGGCGCAGACCGAGGTCACGGGCAAGGGCTCGCCGCTGACCGGCGGACACTCCTTCCAGATCGCCGTGGACGGGGAGGTCCTGCCGCGCGATCCGGCGGAGGCGCTGGCGGCCGGGGCCTCGGAGGGGGTGGACGTCCTGATGGGGACGACCACCGAGGAGTACCGGCTCTGGTTCGTGCCCGGCGGTGTGGTGGACCGGATCGGCTCCCTCACCCAGCGCCTGCTGCTGTGGAAGACCGGGGTGCCGTCGCGGACGGCCCGGGTGTACCGGGCGGGCCGGCGGCGGGAGAAGCCGGGCGAGGTGCTCGGCGCGATCGCCACGGACAAGCTGCTGCGGATCCCGCTGAACCGGCTGGCGGACGCCCGTCTGCGAGCGGGCGCTCCCGGCGGCACGCATCTCTACGAGTTCGGCTGGCGCTCCCCGGTCCTCGGTCTCGGTGCCTGCCACGCGCTGGAGCTCGGCTTCGTCTTCGACACGCTGGACCTGCCGGAGACCCGCGCCCTGACCGGTCCGGACGCGCCGAGGGAGCTGGCGACGGCGATGCACGCGGCCTGGACGGCCTTCGCCGCGACCGGCGACCCGGGCTGGCGCGCCTGGGACGCGGCCCGCCCGGTGATGACCTTCGGCCCGGGCGCTCCGTCCCTCGTGGAGGCCCCGCGCGAGGCCGAACGGCTCGCCTGGGACGTCTGAGGCGTCCACCGGGAATCACCGCGCCGCGCGGCTCGTTCTCCTCGTGGACGGGCCGCGCCGAGGAGAGGCAGCAGTAACGATGAGCGTCGACACCACGACCACCGAGCCGACCGGCTCCTCCGCCGCGGAGACGGTACGGCGGATCCTCACGTCCACGGGCGACACCTGGGCCGTCGTGGGGCTCTCCTCCAATCGGGCGCGGGCCGCGTACGGCGTGGCGGCCGTGCTCCAGCGCTTCGGTAAGCGGATCGTCCCGGTCCACCCGAAGGCGGAGACGGTCCACGGCGAGCAGGGGTACGCCTCCCTGGCCGACATCCCCTTCCCGGTCGACGTCGTCGACGTGTTCGTCAACGGCGACCAGGCGGGCGGCATCGCCGACGAGGCGGTCGCGATCGGCGCCAAGGCGGTCTGGTTCCAGCTGGACGTCATCGACGACGACGCCTTCGCCCGGACCCGCGCAGCCGGCCTGGACATGGTGATGGACCGCTGCCCCGCGATCGAGATCCCGCGCCTCGGCTGACCGCGCGCGGACCGGCCCCGTCGGCGCCCGAGCGGCGCCGGACGGGGCCGTCGTCGTACGGCGCAGGGGCCGTCGTCGTACCGGGGCGAGGCCGTCGTACCCGCGGGGGCCGTCGTCGTACGGTGCCGGGGCCGGCGGACCGGGACGGGTCAGCCGGCCGGGACGCCGAGGCCCTCCAGGACGACCGCGCCCGGCAGTTGGGCGAATGCCTTGCCGGGCAGGATGAGCTTGCCGCGGCGGCGTCCGCTGCCGACGAGGACCCACTCGGTGTCCAGGACGGCCGCGTCGACGAGCAGGGGCCAGTCGGCCGGGAGGCCGATCGGCGTGATGCCGCCGTACTCCATGCCGGTCTCGCCGGTGGCGGCCTCCATCGGCGCGAACGACGCCTTGCGGGCGCCGAGGTGCCCCCGCACCACCCCGTTGACGTCGACCCGGGTCGCGGACTTCACGACGCAGGCGGCCAGGGTCGTCGTCTGGCCGCGCCTGCCCGCGACGACCACGCAGTTGGCGGACGCGTCGAGCAGGTCGGGGCCGTGGTGCGCGACGAAGTCGGCGGTGTCGGCGATGGCCGGGTCGGTGTCCACGTACAGCAGTCGGTCGGCCGGGACGGGACCCGTCCAGGCGCGGACGGCGGCGGCGACGGGGCCGGTCAGCAGGTCCAGGCAGTCGGGGGCGGGCCGGGCGTCGTCGAAGTCTCCGAGGGGTGCGCGCATGGGCCTCACGCTAACAACCCGGAGCCGGGGCGGGGGCGTTCGTCTCAGCGTACGGGCGGGATGGAGACGGCCATCGTCATCTCGGCCGGCTCGTCGCCGTCGTTGCGGTAGACGTGCGCCACGTTGGCCTCGAAGACGGCTGAGGTGCCGGCGGGCAGGGTGTGCTCCTCGCCGTCCACGACGAGGGTGAGGACGCCGGCGGTGACGTGGAGGAGCTCGGTCGTGCCCTCGGGGTGCGGGTCGGAGGCGCTGCCGTCGCCCGGCATGAGGGTCCAGGACCAGAGTTCGAGGGGGCCGCGGGCCTCGGTGCCGACCAGCAGGGTGGTGTGGCTGCCGGTGGAGGTGGACCACATGCGGACGGCCTGGCCGGGCGGGACCAGCCGGACCTGGGGGCCCTGCTCGTAGTCGAGGAGGGTCGTGATGGAGACGCCGAGCGCGTCGGCCAGCTTCACCGTGGTGCCGACGCTGGGGTTGGTCCTGGCCTGCTCGATCTGGATGATCATCCCGCGGCTGACCCCCGCACGTGCGGCGAGCGCGTCCAGGGTGAAGCCCCGTTCCTTGCGCCAGCGCTTCAGGTTGCGGGCGAGCGACTGCGTCAGCTGGTCGAGGTCCGACACGTTCCGTCCAATATTCTGGATGACAGAGTTCAACAAACTGAACTACGGTGGGGTGTACCCGATCGTTCACCGCACTGTACTGCGTCCCGCCGTACGCGACTGCGAGGCTTCCATGACCGCCCTGTTCGCCCTGGCCACCAGTCTGCTCTGGGGGCTCGCCGACTTCGGCGGCGGACTGCTCACCCGCCGGATCCCCGCCCTCACGGTCGTCGTGGTCTCCCAGGTCCTCGCGGTCCTCGTCCTCGGCACGATCGTCCTCGCCACCGGGGCCGGGAGCGAGGCGGGACCCCGACTCTGGTACGCGGTCGGGGCCGGCGTCGTCGGTCCGGCGGCCATGCTCGCCTTCTACAAGGCCCTCGCCCTCGGCCCCATGGGCGTCGTCTCCCCGCTGGGCTCGCTCGGCGTGGTCGTCCCCGTCTCCGTGGGACTCCTCGTCGGGGACCGGCCGGGTCTGCTCCAGTTCGCCGGCATCGGCGTGGCCGTCCTCGGCGTCGTCCTGGCGGGCGGCCCCGAACTGCGCGGCGCGCCCGTCCGGCGCCAGGCCGTCCTGCTGACCCTGCTCGCCGCCATCGGCTTCGGCTCGGTGATGGCCCTCATCTCCGAGGCGTCCACCACGGTCACCGGCCTCTTCCTCGCCCTGTTCGTCCAGCGCGTCACGAACGTCCTGGTGGGCGGCGCCGCCCTCCTCGCGTCGGTGGGCCGCGGCGGCCGGGCGCTTCCGGAGGGCGGCCCCGCGGTCGTCCGCGCGGCCCTGCCCGCCCTCGCCTTCGTGGGCCTCGCCGACGTCGCCGCCAACGGCACGTACGCGATCGCGGCGCAGCAGGGCCCGGTCACCGTGGCCGCGGTGCTGGCCAGTCTCTACCCCGTCGTCACCGCGCTCGCGGCCCGCGGCGTCCTCAAGGAACGGCTGCGCGCGGTCCAGGCGGCAGGCGCGGGCCTGGCGCTGGTGGGCACGGTCCTCCTCGCGACCGGCTAGCCGGTCGCGCCCGGGCCGGTCAGGACGGCACGGACTCCGTGGGCTCGGCCCGCTGGGCCTCCCAGGCCGCCAGCGCCGCGAGCTGCTCGGGGGTGACGTGCTCCGGGATGGGCACCGGGGCGGGCGTGCGGATCGGCGGCTGCCAGCCCTTCTCCGGGTCCCAGCTGCGGACGACCCTGGCGGGCGCGCCCGCGACCACCGAGTGGTCGGGCACCTCGCCGCGCACCACCGCGCCCGCCGCGACCACCACGTTCCGGCCGAGCCGCGCCCCGGGCAGGATCACGGCGCCCGTGCCGAGCCAGCAGCCGGGCCCGATGGAGACGGGCTCGGAGCGCGGCCACTGGCGGCCGACCGGCTCGTCCGGGTCGTCGTAGCTGTGGTTGGTCGAGGTGATGTAGACGTACGGCCCGCAGTAGGTGTCCGAGCCGATGGAGACCCGCGCGTCGGCGATGACGTGGCTGCCCCGGCCGAGGACCACCCCGTCCCCCAGGGTCAGGACGGTGTCCGGCCCGAGGTCGAGGTCCGGCAGCATCCCCGCCGTCAGCGTGACCTGCTCGGCGATGATGCAGCACTCGCCGATCTCGATCCACGGTTCGCCGAAGACCGTGCCCTGCGGGAAGGCCAGCCGGGTGCCGGCGCCGAGCCTGCGGAAGCGCAGCCGCCCGGGATGCTCCGCGGTGACGGAGCCTGCCCGCTGCACCCAGCGCCAGCCGCCCTGCACGGCGTTGGCCAGGACCCGGCGTCGCCAGGCGGCGAGAGAGGAGAACGTGTTTCTGTTCCTGGGCACCCGGCCACCGTAGTCGGCGCCGTCGTGCCTGATCAGTGCGGTGCGCTGTGATGTCCGTCATGAGCACGGCATAGGCTGCGGCCGGGAGTGTCCGCGGGCGCGACACGACGGCTGACGATCAGGAGCGAACCATGACAGAGGCGTTGATCAAGGGTGTGGGCGGCAAGGAGCCGGTGATCGACCCGACCGCCTTCACCGCCCCGACCTCCGTGGTGCTCGGCGAGGTGACGCTCGGCGCCCGAGCGAGCATCTGGTACCACGCCGTGCTGCGCGCGGACTGCGGTCCGATCGCGATCGGCGAGGACTCCAACATCCAGGACAACTCCACCGTCCACGTCGACCCGGGCTTCCCCGTCTCCATCGGCGACCGGGTGACCGTCGGCCACAACGCGACCGTGCACGGCTGCGTCATCGAGGACGACGTGCTCGTCGGCATGGGCGCGACGGTCCTCAACGGGGCCCGGATCGGCGCCGGCTCGCTGGTCGCCGCCCAGGCGCTCGTCCCGCAGGGGATGGTGATCCCGCCGGGCTCCCTGGTCGCGGGCGTCCCGGCGAAGGTCCGCCGCCCCCTCACCGACGAGGAGAAGGAGGGCATCAAGCTGAACGCCGAGATGTACCTGCTGCTCGCCAAGGGCCACGCCGAGGCGTTCGAGGACTGAGCCGTACGATCCGCCGGGCGCGCGCCCGTCAGGCGGAAGGCGTGGAGGGCGGCACCCCGGCCGGGGTGCCGCCCTCCACTCGCTTCGTCCGGGTGTCAGTCCGCGACCGGGACCGGCTCCGCCTCGGGGGCGGCGGCCCGCTCGGCGGCCGCCTTCCTGGCGCGGTTGCGGACGACCAGCATCGAGGCGACGCCGATCAGCACGGCGAGGACGAGACCGAGCCAGGAGAAGCGCTTGAGCCACGCCTCGGCGACGATGCCGACCGAGTAGACGACGGCCGTGGTGCCGCCGGCCCAGAGGATGCCGCCGAGGACGTTGGCGACGAGGAACTTCCAGTACGGCATGTGCAGGACGCCCGCGAGCGGTCCGGCGAAGATCCGCAGCAGGGCGATGAAGCGGCCGAAGAAGACCGCCCACATGCCCCACTTCTGGAAGGACTGCTCGGCGAGCCCGATGTTGGCCTCGCTGAAGTGCTTGGGGAATCTCCTGCCGAGCCAGGCGAGGAGCGGCCGGCCGCCCTTGCGGCCGATGGCGTAGCCGATCGAGTCGCCGATGATCGCGCCGGCGGTGGCGCAGGCGCCCAGGACGTACGGGTTGATCTCGCCGTGCTGCGAGGCGAGCAGCGCCGAGCTCACGAGGACGATCTCCCCGGGCAGCGGGATGCCCAGGCTCTCCAGGCCGATCACCACGCCCACCAGCGCGTAGATCGCGACCGCCGGGATCGTCTCCAGCCATTCCTGCACGTGCAACGCGGTTCCTCCCGTGTCGGCCGCCCGGCGTGCACCGCGTCGGGCACGCCCGGGCAGCCTATCGGTCGGAACGGACGGACCTCGACGCCCGTGGTGAGTCCTGGGTCACCCGGCCCCCGCGCGAGGGCGAGCGCGCTCCGGGCGCCCGGGGCGGGGCGCTCCGGCCGGCGTCGCGCCGGCTGCGGGAAGCACGACGCCCCCGCACCCGAGGGGCGCGGGGGCGGTTCGCGGCGACCGGTCCGGCCGTCAGCCGTTCGGGCGGAGGGTCCAGACGACCGTCATCTCGCCGGTGACGGCGCCGTCCTCGCGGGTGACGTCGATGTGGACCGGGAACTCGGGGCGCTGCCCGGCGTCGAGGTCGGCGACGACGTCGGCGACCGGGCGGCCGAGGGTGGCGGTCGCGGTGACCGGGCCCATCGCGAGCTTCTTGTAGCCGATCTCGGCCTTGACGGCGAGGGGGACGGCGCGGCCGAGCTGGTCGCCGAAGGCGGCGAGGACGATGGCACCGCTGGCGGACTCGGCGAGGGTGAACATCGCTCCGGCGTGGGGGCCGCCGACGTGGTTGTGGTAGGCGGGCTGGTCCGGCAGGCGCACGACGGCCCGCTCGGCGGTGGTCTCCAGGAACTCCAGGTTGAGGGTTCCGGCCATGGGGACCGTGGCGGCGAGCATCTCGCCGACGTTCATCTGGTCTGCGCTCATGGCCGTGATGTTACCCACCAGTAGCAGCGTTGGCCATCCCTCTCGTGGTCCGACCGGCCGCACACCTCTATGGTTACTGGCCATGTGGCCAGGACAGCAGCCGCCCGGGGGCGAGCAGAACCCGCAGGACCAGAGTCAGAACCCCTACCAACAGTCGGGGTACCAGCAGCCGAACCCGTACCAGCAGCCGCCGGCCCAGCCCGGGTACCCGCAGCCGCCGACGCAGCCCGGCTATCCGCAGCAGCCGCCGACGCAGCCCGGCTACCCGCAGCAGCCCGCCGCGCCGGGCTATCCGCAGCAGGGATACGGCCAGCAGCCCGGATACGGGCAGCCGAACCCGTACCAGCAGCCGACCGTGCCCCAGCAGTACGCGGTGCCCGGCCCGGGGCAGCCCGGCGGCCCGGGTGACGGGAAGAAGAAGACGACCCTCGTGGCGATCGTCGCCGCGACCGCGGTCGTCGTCGCCGCCGGCGTCACCGGCTACCTGGTGCTCGGCAAGGACGACGACAAGACCACCGACGCGGGCGACCCGAAGCCGTCCGCGACGACCTCGGCCCCCTCCGGGGATGCGACGCCCAGCACCTCTCCGTCGCTCGACAACCCCCGCGACGGAGCCGCGCAGCAGCCCACCATCCCGGGCTGGAAGGTCGTCCACAACCCCAAGTACGGCACCCTCTTCGACGTTCCGCCCGAGTGGGAGGTCATGAAGCCGGGGTCGATCACCTACTTCGACGACGAGAAGAAGAACGACGGCTCGCCGCTCGTCACGATGTCCAGCCCCACCCGCTTCAAGAGCAAGTGGTGCACCTACGACACCGACAAGAACGGCACCGAGGAGACCTGGGGCCTGAGCACCGCGGGCACCAAGGGCGGCCAGGGCGCCAAGAACACCTCGGAGGCCGCGTACAACGAGGCCGGCACCTGGGTCTGGGGCGGCTACGCGCAGCACATGCCGCAGAACACCATCAAGATCACCAAGGCGGTGCCCTACACCACGAAGTCGGGCCTCGTCGGCAGCCTGTCGACCGCCACGGCGCCGAACGTCAAGAAGCGCAACAAGTGCGAGACGGACGGCAAGGCGTTCGCCTTCACCTTCAAGAACGCCGCGGGCGACTTCACCACCTGGGTCCTCTACGGAGCGGACGGCGTGAAGGACGAGCTGCCCGACGCGACGATCCGCCAGATCCTCTCCACGGTCCGGCTCGCGTCCGGTTCCTGAGGCGTCCGCACCGGATACCGGTTTGGCAGGAGGGGGAGGCGACAGGGATAGTCCCGGGGTGACCAATCCCGCCGACTCCCCCGCCTCCCCCGGCCGCGCCCCGCTCTCCTCGCGGCGCCCCGCGTGGGCGGGCCGCAACTACGTCCTGCTGACCGCCGCCACGATCGTGACCAACCTCGGCGCGCACGGCGCGCTGATCGCCACGACCTGGGCGGTCTTCGACTCCGGCGGCGACGCGGGGGACGCGGGTCTCGTGGCGATGGCGCGCTTCCTGCCGCTCGTGCTCTTCCTGCTCATCGGCGGCGCCGTCGCCGACCGGATACCCCGGCACCGGGTGATGGTCGCGGCGAACGCCCTCAACTGCGTCTCGCAGGCCGTCTTCGCCGCACTCGTCATCTCCGGCCAGGCCCAGCTCTGGCAGATGATGGTCCTCACCGCCCTCTGCGGCACCGGGCAGGCGTTCTTCAACCCCGCGGCCGAGGCGATGCTGATGTCCAGCGTCAGCGGGGAGCAGGCCAGCCGGGCGTTCGCCGTCTACCGGATGGCGATGCACGGCGCCGGGATCGGCGGGGCCGCGCTCGGCGGCGCGCTCGTCGCCTTCGTCGGACCCGGCTGGGTCCTCGCCGTCGACGCGCTCGCCTTCGCCGTCGCGGGCGGCCTGCGCGCCTTCCTCGACGTGGACGGCATCCCGGAGCGCGCCCCGAGCGGCGGGCTCTTCGCCGATCTGCGCGAGGGCTGGCAGGAGTTCGTCGGCCGGCCGTGGCTGTGGTCGATCGTCGCCCAGTTCTCGGTCGTGGTGGCGCTGATCGGCGCGGTCGAGTCGGTCTTCGGGCCGCTGGTCGCCCGCGACCAGCTCGGCGGCGCGCGCCCCTGGGGCCTGGCGCTGGCCGCCTACGGCGTCGGGACGGTGGCCGGAGCCGTCCTCATGACCCGCTGGAAGCCCCGTCGCCTGCTCTACGTCGGGACCCTGTGCGTCTTCCCGATCGCGCTGCCCTCGGCGGCGCTCGCCGTGCCGCTGCCGGCGCTGGGGCTGACGGCCGCGATGTTCGTCAGCGGCGTGGCCATCGAGGTCTTCGGCGTCTCCTGGATGACGGCCCTGCACCAGGAGATCCCCGAGGACAAGCTCTCCCGGGTCTCCGCCTACGACTGGTTCGGCTCGACGGCCCTGCTGCCCCTCTCCACCGCCCTCGCCGGTCCCGCGGAGATCGCCTTCGGGCGCAGCGAGGCGCTTTGGGGCGCCGCCGTCCTCATGGTGGTCGTCACCGCCCTCGTCCTTCTCGTGCCGGACGTGCGGAACCTGACCCGCCGTGTCCACACGAAGGAGGTCGCGGGCTCCCCGCTCGACCCCTCGGCCGAACGGGAGCAGGCGGCCGCGCCGCAGGGGGCCTGAGCGCGGACGCCGCGTCGGGGGCGTCAGCCGATGCCGAAGGCCCCGTCGGGAGGAACCGGTGACGGTACGGCCCCGGTGTCCTGGACCGGTGCGGCGCCCGCCGTGAACCGGTCCAGGCTCGCGCCGTGCTCCACGCGCGCGGGGAAGGCGTCCGCCGCGGCCCGGCGGGCGAGGTGGGCGATGTCGATCCCGCGGGCGGACGCGACGAGGACGGCGTTGCCGAAGCGCCGGCCGCGCAGGACGGCCGGCTCGGCGACCAGCGCCAGCTCGGGGAAGACCTCGGCGAAGGTGGCGAGCTGGGAGCGGAGGAAGGCGAAGGGCCTGCCGTCGGCCAGGTTGGCGGCGTAGAGGCCGCCGGGCCGCAGGACCCTCCGTACCTCGCGCGCGTACTCGACGGAGGTGAGGTGCGCGGGGACCCGCGAGCCGCCGAAGACGTCGCCCACGATCAGGTCGGCGGAGGCGGCGGGCGCTGCCTCCAGCCAGCCGCGGGCATCCGCTCCGTGCACGGTGATCCCCGAGGCGTCCGGCAGCGGCAGGTGCTCGGCGACCAGGTCGAGCAGACCCCGGTCCGCCTCGACGACGTCCTGGCGCGAGCCGGGCCGGGTGACCGCGACGTACCGCGGCAGCGAGAGCCCCCCGCCGCCGAGGTGCAGGACGTCGAGGGGCTCCCCCTCGCCCGCCGCGCCGTCGGCGACGTGGGCGAGGCGCCGCGCGTACTCGAACTCCAGGTGGGCCGGGTCGTCCAGGTCCACGTACGACTGCGGGGCGCCGTCGACCGTCAGGAGCCAGGCCCGCTCCCGGTCCACGTCGGGCATGAGGCGCGCGGTGCCCTGGTCGACCTCGCGGATGACGGGGATGTGCTCGTTCACGCCCTCATTGTGCCGGTCCCGGGGACACGGGCCGCGGGCCGGTGGGCCGGGGCGGGTCACAGGTGCTTCAGTGCCTCGCGCGCGGAGAGCGGGGAGAGCCGTGCGCGGTGCGCGGCGACGAAGGACCGGACCTCCGCGGGCGCGGTCTTGCCGTACTCCCGCAGGCTCCAGCCGATCGCCTTGCGGAGGAAGAAGTCGGTGTCGGACGCACGCCGGAGGCAGTAGGCGAAGAGCCGGTCGGCGTCGGTGGACTCCTTGAAGCGGAGCTGGTGCAGGAGCGCGGTGCGGGCGACCCACAGGTCGTCGTCCTCGATCCACTCGTCCATGCGGACCGCGAGGGACGGGTCCGCGGCGACGAGGGGGCCGACGACGTGGGCGGCGAGGTGGTCGACGGTGTCCCACCAGGAGACGGTGGTGACCAGCCGGTGGGCGACGGGGAGGAAGTCCGAGGAGCAGCGCTTCACATGGCGGCGCAGGTAGTCGACGGCGAAGTAGTGGTACTCGCGCTCGGGGAGGGCGAAGCAGCGCAGGGCGACGGCCGTGCAGTCGCGCTGGTCGGGGCGCGGGGTGCCGTCGAGGACGGTGCGGGAGAGCGCGCGGCGTTCGGGGGTGCGGACGCCGAGGAAGGGGGCCACGCCCTTCATGTACGCCACCATCTCCTGCGCCCTGAACGGGTTTCCGGCGGCCGGGTAGAGGGCGGTGAGCCGCTCCAGGACGGTGTCGGCGAGGGCGCTGTCGGGGGGCGCGGTGTCGGTCATGGAGCTCTTTCGGCCATGGAGCGCTCCGGATGGGCCCGGACGGACATGACGCACATTACGGCGATCATATGGACGCGTCCGTTACTCTCCCCGAATGCTCGCTCCCGTCCCCCGGCCGCCGGGCTCCCTGGCCGTCCGCTGCTCCCGGGCCCTGCTCTCGCCCCGCTCGCGGCTCTCCCTGCTGGCACTGCTGCTGCTCTCCGCGGCGGCCCTCGTGGTGCTGTACGAGCCACAGCGGCTGCTCTCCTCTGGCTGGTCGCCGCAGGCGAACGGCGCCGGGGCGGTCCTGCTGTTCGGCCTCGCGTACGGGGTGTGCACGGCGGCCTTCGTGCCGCGGCCGGTGCTCAATCTGGCGGCCGGCGCGGTGTTCGGCTCCGCGTTCGGGCTGACGGCGGCGGTCGCGGGGACGGTGCTGGGCGCGGGGATCTCCTTCACCCTGGGGCGGTACCTGGGTCAGGACGCGCTGCGGCCGCTGCTGCGGGGCCGCTGGCTGAAGGCGGCGGACGGCCAGCTGAGCCGGCACGGGTTCCGTTCGATGCTGGCGATCCGCCTGTTCCCCGGTGTGCCGTTCGCGGCCGCCAACTACTGCGCCGCGGTCTCCCGCATGGGATACGTGCCGTTCCTCCTCGCGACGGCGCTCGGCACCGTGCCGAACACGGCGGCGTACGTGGTCGCGGGCGCCCAGGCCGGTTCTCCGGGGTCCCCGGCCTTCCTCTTCTCGGCGGGGTTCATCGTCCTGTCGGGGCTCGCCGCCGCCGTGGTGGCCTGGCGCAAGCGCCACGGCCTGCGCGCCCCCGCCGCCGTCGCGGCCCCCGCGCCGGAGCGGGAGCCGGTGGGCACCGCGGGCTGACGAGCCCCGAAGCCCCCTTCAGAGCGCTTCGACGACCATCGCGTTGGCGAGGCCGCCGGCCTCGCACATGGCCTGGAGGCCGTAGCGGGCGCCGCGGGCCCGGAGGGCGTGGACGAGGGTCGTGGTGAGGCGGGTGCCGCTGGCCCCGAGGGGGTGGCCGAGGGCGATGGCGCCGCCGTGGACGTTGACCCTGGCCGGATCGGCGCCGGTCTCCTGCTGCCAGGCGAGCACCACGCTGGCGAACGCCTCGTTGATCTCGAAGAGGTCGATGTCGGCGAGGCCGAGGCCGGTGCGGCGCAGCACCTTCTCGGTGGCCGGGATGACGCCGGTGAGCATGAGCAGCGGGTCGGAGCCGGTGACGGCGAAGCCGTGCAGCCGGGCGAGGGGGCTCAGACCGAGCCGGCGGGCGGTCTCGGCCTCCATGACGAGCACGGCGGAGGCGCCGTCGTTGACGGGGCTGCTGTTGCCGGCGGTGACGGACCAGTCGATCTGCGGGAAGCGCGTGGCGAAGGCGGGGTCCTCGAAGGCGGGGCGCAGGCCGGCGAGGATCTCGGGGGTGGTCGTGGGGCGCACCGACTCGTCGCGGCGGACGTCTTCGTAGGGCACGACCTCCCGGTCGAAGAGCCCGGCCTCCCAGGCGCGGGCCGCCTTGGTGTGCGACGCGGTGGCGAACGCGTCCATGGCCTCGCGGCCGATCGACCACTTGGCGGCGATCAGTTCGGCGCTGACGCCCTGCGGGACGAGCCCCTCGGGGAAGCGCTCGGCGACGCCGGGCCCGAAGGGGTCGGCGCCCGGCGGCACGTTCGACCACATGGGGACCCGGCTCATGGACTCGACCCCGCAGGCGATGGCGATGTCGTACGCCCCGGAGAGCACGCCCTGGGCCGCGAAGTGGACGGCCTGCTGGGAGGAGCCGCACTGGCGGTCGACGGTGGTGGCGGGCACCGAGTCGGGGAATCCGGCACCGAGCCAGGCGTAGCGGGTGGTGTTCATGGCCTGCTCGCCGACCTGGTCGACGGTGCCGCCGATCACGTCGTCGACGAGGGCGGGGTCGATGCCGCTGCGTGCGACGAGGGCGCGCAGGGTGTGCGAGAGGAGGGCCACGGGGTGGACGTGGGACAGGGTCCCGCCCGTCCTGCCCTTCCCCATGGGCGTCCGGACGGCTTCGACGATGACGGCGTCGCGCATGACAGGCTCCTGAGTGGGAGAAGTGGACCGACTGGTGGGTAACATAGCCCAGCGAGTTGGCTTTTCAAACCCACTTCGTTGGATTCCTGGACCCACTGGGTCGTGGCCGGTTTAGGCTGGCCCCATGAAGGCCGCCCCCCGCCCCTGCTCGATCGCCGACACCCTCGCGCTCGTCGGCGAGAAGTACGCACTGCTCGTCCTCCGCGAGATCTCTCTCGGCGTGCACCGCTTCGACCGGATCGCCCGCAACACCGGGGCGCCCCGCGACATCCTCACCGCCCGGCTGAAGCGGCTCGTCGAAGCCGGGATCGTGGAGAAGGTGCCGTACAGCGAGCGCCCGCCGCGCTTCGAGTACCGCGCCACGGCGGCCGGCGAGGAGCTCCAGCCGGTCCTGGTGACCCTGATGGCCTGGGGCGACCGCCACCTCAACGCGGACGACCGCCCGGTCGTCCTGGAGCACGACTGCGGCGAGGTGCTCAGCCCCCGGCTGGTGTGCGCGCACTGCGGAGGCGAGGCCGACCGGACGCGTCTCAGCCACCACGTCAGGTCACCCGGCTGGACCACCGCGGGGCCGGTGGACCCCGTCCCGGACGGTCCCCGGACCTGAGGGCCTCCCCGTCATCTTGGGAAGGTACGCTGCGCTCGACCTTCTGACCGCACACGTACATAACGGGACGGCCCTAGCCCCATGAGTTGGTTCGAATCGTTCATCCTCGGGCTCGTCCAGGGGCTGACGGAGTTCCTTCCCATCTCCTCCAGCGCGCACCTCCGTCTCACCGCGGCCTTCGCCGGCTGGCACGACCCGGGCGCGGCCTTCACCGCGATCACCCAGATCGGCACGGAGACCGCTGTCCTCATCTACTTCCGCAAGGACATCGCCAGGATCGTCTCGGCCTGGTTCCGTTCGCTGACGGACAAGGCGATGCGGTCCGACCACGACGCCCAGATGGGCTGGCTGGTGATCGTCGGCTCGATCCCGATCGGTGTCCTCGGCGTGACGTTCAAGGACCAGATCGAGGGCCCCTTCCGCGACCTGCGGCTGATCGCGACCACCCTGATCGTCATGGGCATCGTCCTCGGCGTCGCCGACCGGCTGGCCGCCCGCGACGAGATCGGCGGACGGCACCGGGTGGTCCGCGAGCGCAAGACGCTCAAGGACCTCGGCGTGAAGGACGGCCTCATCTACGGCATGTGCCAGGCGATGGCGCTCATCCCCGGCGTCTCCCGCTCCGGCGCGACGATCTCCGGCGGTCTGCTCATGGGGTACACCCGCGAGTCCGCCGCCCGCTACTCGTTCCTGCTGGCGATCCCGGCGGTCCTCGCGTCCGGCGTCTTCGAGCTGAAGGACGCGGGCGAGGGGCACGTCGCCTGGGGTCCGACCATCTTCGCCACGATCATCGCCTTCGCCGTCGGCTACGCGGTGATCGCCTGGTTCATGAAGTTCATCACCACCAAGAGCTTCATGCCCTTCGTGATCTACCGCATCCTGCTCGGCATCCTGCTCTTCGTCCTGGTCGGCACCGACGTCCTGAGCCCCCACGCGGGGGAGTCGGCGGGCTGACCCGGCCTCAGTCCCGGTAGGGCACCCTGGCGATCTCCTCGATGCCGCCCAGGGTGCCCCACTCGTTCCTGCCGAGGCGGGACAGCGGGCGCAGGAGCGTCATCTCGGGGTGGCCGTCGACGAGGACCGATTCCTCCACGGCCGCGTGCACGACCCGGCCGAAGACCACCGTCGAGTCGCCGATGCGCAGGGTGCTGTGCAGCTCGCACTCCAGCGCCACCGGCGACCCGGCGACCCGCGGCGGCTTGACGAGCAGGCTGGGCTCCCGCTCCACGCCGCAGGCGTCGAACTCGCTCACCCCGCGCGGGAAGTCCGTCGCCGTCGCGTTGATCTGCTCGAAGAGGTCCTGCGGGGCGAGGTTCACGACGAACTCCCCCGTCTCCTCCACGTTCCGCAGCGAGTCCTTGCGCCCCACGGACGTGAACTGGACGACCGGCGGCGTGACCGAGGCGATGGTGAAGAAGGAGTGCGGGGCGAGGTTGTCCGTCCCGTCGGCGGACGTCGTCGAGACCCAGGCGATGGGCCGGGGCACGACGGTGGCGGTGAGCAGCCGGTAGAAGGTGGCGGCGTCGCTCTGACGGGGATCGATGTTCACGCGCATGTCCGCCAGTATGACCGCGCCCCGCCACTCCCCCGCGCACGCCTCTTGGCCCCTGGCCCCCGCTGCCCGACACTGTGCCGATGACGCAGCGCGTGGACCTCGCGACCGTGATGGACCGCCTCGCCGTCGACGACCTGGTCTCCGGGTACGCGGCGGCCGTGGACGACGGCGACTGGACCGCCTACCGCGCCCTCTTCGTCCCGGACGGCCGGGCCGACTACCGGGGTTCGGGAGGGATCGAGGGCCCGGCCGGCGAGGTGGCCGCATGGCTCGCCGAGACGATGACGCTCTTCCCGGTCCGCCAGCACCTGATCGTCAACCGGCTGGTCTCCTTCCGGGCGCCGGGCGGCTACCCGCAGCCGGGCGACGAGGCGTCGGTCCGCGCCGACTACGTCAACCCGATGCGCTTCTCCTCCGGCGAGGACTTCGTCTGCGGCGGGCGCTACGCCTTCACGGCGCGGCGCACCGCCGAGGGCTGGCGGCTCCGCTCGGTCGTCGTCGACGAGCGGTGGCGCCGCCTCTGAACGACGGCCCCCTCGGGGCCCGCGCGGAGGCGCCGGGGCGCCCCGGGCCGACGGCCCCGCGGCGCCCCGGCCGTCCGGAGCGCGGACACTGGAAGCAGCGACGGGAGGCACGTCATGCGTGGTCCGTTCACGAGCCGCCGCGGAGGCCGGGCCGGGGACGGGGGCCACGCGGCGCCCGGGGCCCGCGGCGCGGGCCGCGCGGTGGGGCGTTCGCTGCTCGCCGTCGGCTGTGGCGCCCTTCCCGCACTCGCCTTCCCCGCCCCCGGTCTGTGGTGGTGGGCGTACCTCACGCTGGTGCCGTGGCTGCTGCTGATCCGTACGGCGCCGGGGGCCCGCCGCGCCGGCCTCGACGGGTGGCTCGGCGGGCTCGGCTTCGTGCTGGCCCTGCACCACTGGCTGCTGCCGAGCCTGCACGTGTTCCTGTTCCCGCTCGCCGCTCTCCTCGGCCTGCTGTGGCTGCCGTGGGGCGTGCTCGTCCGCGCGCTGCTGGGCGGCCCGCCGTCGGCGACGCGGGCCGTCGCCGCACTGCTCGCGGTGCCCTCGGGCTGGCTCCTGGTCGAGCTGGTGCGGTCCTGGGAGGGGCTCGGCGGCCCGTGGGGGCTGCTCGGAGCCAGTCAGTGGCAGGTCCCCGCGGCGCTCCGGCTCGCCTCGGTCGGCGGGGTGTGGCTGGTGAGCTTCGTGGTGGTGGCGGTGAACACGGCCGCCGTCCTGCTGGCGGTGGGGCCGCGTTCCGTCGGGTTCGCCGGGCTCACCGCCTGCGCGCTGGTGGCGGCGACGGCGGCCTGGGGCGTGCCCGTCCCGCGCGGGACCGGGACGGTGCGGGTCGCCATGGTGCAGCCGGGGGTGTTCGACGGGCCGGACGGTCCCGGGCGGCGCCTCGCCCGCGCCGAGGAGCTGACCCGCTCGCTCGCCGGCGAGCGGCTCGACCTGGTCGTGTGGGGCGAGAGCGGCGTGGGCGCCGACCCGGCGGGCGACCCGGCGCTCGCGGCCCGGCTCGCCGCGCTGTCCCGGGCGGTGGACGCGCCCCTCCTGGTGAACGTGGACGCGCGGGGCGCCGACCGTCCCGGCATCCACAAGAGCGCCGTCCTCGTCGGGCCCGGCGGTCTCACGGGCGACCGCTACGACAAGATGCGGCTGGTCCCCTTCGGCGAGTACGTTCCCGCCCGCGGTCTGCTCGGCTGGGTGACCTCGGCCGGTCGAGCCGCCGAGGAGGACCGGCGGCGCGGGACCGAGCCCGTCGTGATGTCCCTGCCGGCCCGCGAGGCGGGCGTGCCGGGGCTGCGGGTCGGTCCGCTGGTCTGTTTCGAGTCGGCCTTCCCCGACATGAGCCGCCACCTGGTCCGCGAAGGCGCCGCACTGCTCGTCGTGCAGTCGTCCACCAGCACCTTCCAGGACAGCTGGGCACCTGCCCAGCACGCCTCCCTCGCGGCCCTGCGGGCGGCCGAGACGGGCCGCCCCGTCGTCCACGCGACGCTCACCGGGATCAGTGCCGCGTACGGCCCCGACGGGCGGCCGGGCGGCCCTTCGCTGGGCACCGGAGCGAGCGCCGCCGTCGTGCGCGAACTCCCCTTGTCGGAAGCGACGACGCTCTACGTCCGCTGGGGCGACTGGCCCGTGTACGGCGCGCTCGCGGTGGTCGGCGCGGTGTGCGCCGCCGGAGCCGGCGGCGCGCTCAGGACGACTGCGCCAGCGCCTCGCGGACCACGCGCTCGCACAGTTCGTGGGTGAGGAGGGCGTCGCGGGCGCTGAGCACCCGGCCCTCGCGCACGGCGTCGAGGAAGGCGAGTACGGCCTGCTCGATGCCGCGCTGCCGGGCCACCGGCACCCAGTCCCCGCGCCGGCGCACGGTCGGCTGGCCCTTGTGGTCGATCACGTCGGAGAGGTTGAGCACCTGGCGCTTGGCGTCCTGGCCCGAGACCTCCAGGACCTCCTCGGTGGAGCCGTTCATCCGGTTCATCATGCCGATGGCGGTGAAGCCGTCACCGGAGAGCTGGAGCACGACGTGGTCCATGAGCCCCCCGCGGACGCGGGCCCGCACGTCGACGTGCTCGATCTCGCCGGGGAGGAGGAAGCGCAGGGTGTCGACGACGTGGATGAAGTCGTCGAGCACGAGGGTGCGCGGGTCCTCGGGCAGCCCGATCCGGTTCTTCTGCAGCAGGATCAGGTCCCTCGGGTGCTCCAGGCACTGGGCGTAGCCGGGCGCGAGGCGACGGTTGAAGCCGACGGCGAGGGCGACCGAGCGCTTCTCGGCGAGTTCCACGATCCGCTCGGAGTCGGCGTAGTCGTAGGCGAGGGGCTTGTCGACGTAGGTGGGCACCCCGGCGTCGAGGAGCCGGGTGGCGATCTCCGCGTGCGCGGCGGTGGAGGCGTGGACGAACGCCGCGTCGAGTCCGGCGGAAAGGAGCGAGTCGAGGTCGCCGTGGCGCTGTGCGGCGGGCAGGTGCAGGGTGTCCGCCACCCTGTCCAGGGTCGTGCGCGTGCGGGTCTGCAGGTGGAGTTCGACCCCGGGCAGGGTGGCGAGGACGGGGAGATATGCCTTCTGCGCGATGTCGCCGAGTCCGATGCAGCCAACCTTCACGGGGTCTCCCTTGTCGTCGTTCACCGGCCGCGGTCGGCCGGGCCGTTCGCGCTGGTCAGCTTACGCGGGGCGGAATCGGGGTCCCGGCGGCCCGGGGCGGCCCGACGGGCGGGCGCCAGTCGCAGACGCCGTCGAAGCCGCGCAGGACGAGTCCGGGGCCGAAGCGGGAGACGGCTCCGACGAGCGCGGTCCGCAGGGCGACCGCGGGGCGGGCGGAGAGCATCGTGAGCGCGCCGGTGCGGGCCGCCTTGCGGACGAGGGTCGTGGTGCGCGGGAGCCGGTCGGCGGTGTACGCGGCGAGCGCGCGGCTCGGCAGGAAGTCGGGTGCGGAGCGGGCGTGGTGGGCGAGGACGACCGCGTCCTCGACGGCCTGGTTCCCGCCCTGGCCGAGGCTCGGCATCATCGCGTGCGCGGCGTCGCCGAGGAGGGCGACGCGCCCCCGGTGGAAGGCGGGCAGCGGGTCGGGCAGGTGGTGGACGTCGTGCCGCAGGACCCGGTCGGGGTCGACGCCGTCGAGGATCTCGGGGAGGGGGTGGTGCCAGTCGCCGAAGAGGCGCAGCAGTTCGGCCCGCTCGTCGTCGGGGGCACGGGCGCCCTCGGGGGCGAGGGCCATGGCGTACGCGTAGACCCGGCCGTCCTTGAGGGGCTGACTGCCCCACAGCCGGCCGGCGCCCCAGGTCTCGTGCGGGGCGAAGGGCCGTGCGGGGGCGGGGACGACGACGCGCCAGCTGGTGCTGCCGGAGTAGCGGGGACCGGGATGGCCGGGGAAGAGCGCCCGGCGGGTCGCCGAGTGGATGCCGTCGGCGGCGAGGACGAGTTCGGCCTCCAGCTCGCCCGGGAGTCCGGCCCCGGAGCCCGCGAGGGTGACGCGGGCGGGGCGGCGGTCGTCGCCGGGGTCGGTGACGGCTGCGGTGACGCCGGTGCGGACGGCTCCCCCGGGGAGGGCCGAGGTCAGGATCTCGACGAGGGTGGCGCGGTGGAGGAGCACGAGGGGCCCGCCGAATCGGGCGGCGGCCGCCTGGGAGTCGGTGCGGGCGAGCCAGCGGCCGCCGGGGGTGCGCATGCCTCCGTCGCCCTGCCAGGCGGAGAGGTCGCGGACGCGGTCGCCGAGCCCGATGACGTCGAGGGCGCGCTGTGCGTTGGGGGCGAGGCCGATGCCGGCGCCGACGGGGGTGAGGGCGGCGGCGCGTTCGAGGACGGTGACCCGCCAGCCGCTTCGGCTCAGGGCGACGGCGGCGGTGAGTCCGCCGATGCCGGCTCCGACGACGACGGCGCGTTGCTGTTCCATGGCTGCTCCTCGGATCCGGGAACTACAGGTGTAGTGAGTCCGACGTGCCGACCGTACTACAGGTGTAGTGAGCGGGGCAGGGGGCGGCGGTAGGTTGTCCTCATGAGCCCCGCCACCGCCGGAACCCCGGCCCCGGAGTCCCCCGCCTCCCGCGCCGAGCGGATCGGCGACGCCGCCCTCGACCTCCTCGTCGAGCGGGGCATGCGCGGCCTCACGCACCGCGCCGTGGACGAGCGGGCGGGGCTGCCCCAGGGGTCGACCTCCAACCACGCCCGTACCCGTCAGGCCCTCCTGGAGACGGCCGTCCGGCGCCAGGTGGAGCGGGAGTCGGAGGTCCTCACGCCGCACGGGATGCCCGGACCGGACAGCGGCGACGACGCGCTCGTCGACGCGCTCGCCCTCGCCCTGCACCGCTATCTCACCGACCACCGCTCGCTGCTGGTCTCCCGGTACGAGCTGGCGCTCGAAGCCACCCGCCGCCCCGAACTGCGCACCTTCTTCGACGCGGCCGGCTCGGCCTTCCGCACCCCGCTGGTCGCGATGATGACCGCCGCCGGCTCGCCCGAGCCCGAGCGGCACGCGCTGTCCCTGGTCGCCTGGTGCGAGGGCCTGATGTTCTCCTGCGCGGCCGGCTCCTTCCACGCGACCGTGCCCAGCCGGGCGCAACTGCGGACCGGGTTCGAGGAGTTGCTCCGCGGCATGCTCGGCGGCCGGGCCGCGGAGCGCATCTGACGGGCACACCGGCGCCGGGCCGCCGACGCGCGTGAGGCGCGCTCCCGGCCGACCGGCAATTGCCTGGCGCGGTGCCCGGACATGGGGGACGATGCCGCGCATGACCACCGAACGCACCGACACCGTCACCCGCGTCGACCCGTCCACCACCTCGGGCGAACGCGAGGCGCTGGAGCAGTGGCTCGACTTCCACCGCGTCACCCTCGCGCAGAAGTGCCAGGGGCTGGACGACACCCGGCTGCGCACCCCGTCCGCCCCGCCCTCGGACCTCAACCTGCTGGGCCTGGTCCGGCACATGGCGGAGGTCGAGCGCGGCTGGTTCCGCCGCGTCCTGGCCGGCGAGGACGCGCCCTGGATCTACTCGACCGAGGAGGACCCCGACGGGGACATCCACGCCTCCGACGAGGACACGTACGAGGAGGCCCACGCCACCTGGCAGGGCGAGATCGCGCACGCCCGCACCCTGGCCGCCGACCGCGGCCTCGACGACATCGGCGTGGGCAAGCACCGGTCCGGGGAGAGCTTCAACCTGCGCTGGATCTACCTCCACATGATCGAGGAGTACGCCCGCCACAACGGCCACGCGGACCTGATCCGGGAGCGGATCGACGGCGCGACCGGCGACTGAGCGCGACGGCGCCCCGGTCACGGACGGGAGGCGGCGGACCGCGACGACGCCCCCGTCACGGACGGGAGGCGGCGGCGGGAGCCGCGCCTGCCGCCCGGGCACCGGCCGTGACGGAACGCCCCCGGCCGGTCGGCGGCACGCCACCGGGCCGGTCAAGGCGGTGCCCCGGTGGCACCCGTGCGGGGCATTCCCCGCCGGTAGGGGCGCGAAGATCGCCGTCGGGACAGCAGAGTGGCGCGGGTGCATGGAACCCGAACCACAGCGAAGATCCTGGTCGGGGCGGCGGTCGCCGCCCTGGCGGGCTGCGTCTCGGTGGACGCGCCGCCGACGGCGCCCGTCACCGCGCCCGCGGCGGAGACCGTACGGCCCGCCCGGCAGGTGGCCCCGCAGATCGTCGAGGGCCCGGCCCTCGACGCCCTCGAAGCGGCACTGCCCGCCCCTCCCCCGCCCGCGCGGCCGCAGGGGACACCGGAGCAGGGCGCGCAGCGCCGGGCGACCGCACCGCGGCCGCCCGAGGCTCCCCGTCCGGTCGCCGTGCCCCCGCGGGGGCGGGGCCCGCTCCCGACGGCCGGCCCGCTGCCGACCCGGCTGCCGGATCTCACCGGCCTGCCGAAGGTCCCGCCGGTCTCCCGCGACGACCTCTGCGCGCTCGGCGAGCGGTACGGCGGCTGGGACGCCCGGAGCGGGCCCACGAGGATCTGCCGGGGCGTCCAGGGCCGGTGACCCCTCGGGCCGTTCCCGCCCCCGGCCCCCTCACTCGCCCCGCAGCCGGAGTTCCAGCCGCTCGATCGCGGCCCGCACCCCGTTGCCGTAGCCGTCGTCGTCGAGCGTCTCCGAGGCCGCGCGGGCCCGGTCGAGATGGACCCGCGCGGCGTCGGGACGGCGGAGCTTCGCGTAGTCGGCGGCGAGGTTGAGGTGGAGCGAGGGGTAGAGCGCCCGCAGGGCGACGGCCGAGCCGTGGGCGGGGAGCCGCTCCCCGGCGAGCTCCTCGGCCGCACCCAGCGCCCGCAGGTCCCAGGCCAGCTCGGTGTCCGGGTCGTCCTGGGCGTCCGCCATGTAGTGCGCGAGGGTGGCCCGGTGGAGCGGGTCGCCGTCCGGACCGATCTGCTGCCAGAGCAGCCCGAACCGGTTCCGGGCCTCCTCGGGATCCCCGCCGTGGAGCAGCATCAGGGCCTGCCCGATCCTGGTCATGACCCCGTCGTCCGACACCTGCTGCTGCTCGGTCACCGCGCACTCCACCCGGTCGTCCACTGGGAGGCACGACGCTAGCCGCCGCCGGCCCGGATCGGGCCGAGGCTCAGCCGAGGTCGGGGATGCGCCAGTCGATCGGCTCGTGTCCCTGGGCCGCGACGGCCGCGTCGATCTGGGTGAAGGGCTGCGAGCCGAAGAACTTCTTCGCCGAGAGCGGCGAGGGGTGGGCGCCCTTCACGACGACGTGCCGCTCCTCGTCGATGAGGGGCAGCTTCTTCTGCGCGTAGTTGCCCCAGAGGACGAAGACGGCCGGGTCGGGGCGGGAGGCGACGGCGGTGATGACCGCGTCGGTGAACTTCTCCCAGCCCTTGCCCTTGTGCGAGTTCGCCTCGCCGGACCGGACCGTCAGCACGGCGTTGAGCAGGAGGACGCCCTGCTCGGCCCACGGCATCAGATAGCCGTTGTCCGGGATCGGGTGGCCCAGCTCGGCGTGCATCTCCTTGTAGATGTTCCGCAGGGAGGGCGGGGTCTTCACACCGGGCCGGACGGAGAAGCAGAGGCCGTGCCCCTGGCCCTCGCCGTGGTAGGGGTCCTGACCGAGGATCAGGACCTTCACCTTGTCGTACGGGGTGGCGTCGAGGGCGGCGAAGACCTCGTCCTTCGGCGGGAAGACCGGCCCGCCGGCGCGCTCCTGCTCGACGAACTCGGTGAGCTGCGCGAAGTACGGCTTCTGCAGCTCCTCGCCGAGGACGCCTCGCCAGGAGTCGGGCAGCATGCTGGTGTCGGTCACGGTCAACAACCTCCGGTGGACGGTTCCTGTCTCTCCGTCCGAGAACCTACCGGGGGCCACTGACAGTGGCCCCCGCAGGTGTCTACCAGCTCGCCCGGCGGTACAGCTCCCACAGCTGCATGACCGTCTGCGGGTCCAGGGCGCGCTCGCCGCCGCCGATGTCCTCGCCGGCCGCGATGTACAGCTTGCCCTGCCACAGCGGCAGCAGACGGACGTCCTGGACCATGATCTCCTGGGCCTCGACGAACTCGTCCGTGACGGTCCCGCGGTCGCTGTCGCGGCGGGACTTCGGCAGCAGCTCGTTGGTGATCCGCGGGCTGACGTACGGCGTGCCGAGGACGTTCTCCTTGCCCACGAACGGGGCGACGAAGTTGTCCGGGTCCGGGAAGTCCGGGAACCAGCCGCGGCCGAAGACCGGGTACTGGCCCTGCTGGTACCCCTCCTGGAACTCCTTCCAGGGCTTGCCCTTCAGGGTGATCTTGAAGAGGCCCTGCTCCTCCAGCTGCCGCTTGAGCTCGGCGAACTCGGCGGCGGTAGAGGAGCCGTACCGGTCGGTGGTGTACCAGAAGGTCAGCTCGACGGGGTCGTCGATGCCGGCGTCCCGCAGGATCTTCTTGGCCTTGGCCGCGTTGGGCGAGCCGAAGCGGTCGAAGAACTTGGTGGTGTGAGCGGCGATGCCCTTGGGCACCATGGAGTACAGCGGCTCGGCGGTGCCCTGGTAGACCTTGTTCACCAGCTCGTCGCGGTCGACGAGCTGGGCGATCGCCTTGCGGACGGGGAGCTTGGCGACCGAGGGGTCCTGGGCGTTGAAGACGAGGTAGCGGATGTCGGCGCCGGTGGACTCGACGAGCTGGAGGCCCTTGTTCTCGGGGGTGTCCTCCTGGAGGGCGACGACCTCCTCGGCGGTGAGGCCGCGGTAGGTGGCGTCGATCTCGTCCTTCTTGAGCGCGGCGACCATGGCGTCGGAGTCGTTGAAGTACTTGATCGTCGCGCCGCCGTTCTTGCGGTCGGCGAATCCCTTGTACGTCGGGTTCTTCGTCAGCTCCGCGACCTTGCGCTCCTCGTACGAGTCGAGCACGTACGGGCCGGAGCCGGTGACCTTGCCGTCCTTGCGGAGCTTGTCGGCCGGGTAGTCGGCCGGGTCCACCAGGGACATGGCGGGGGTCGCCAGCACGTACGGGAAGGTGGCGTCCGGCTTGTTGAGCCGGAAGACGACCGTGCGGTCGCCGACGGTCTCGATCTTGTCGAGGGAGCCCAGCATCCCGTTGGGGCCGCCCTCCTGGTCGATCTTCCGGATGCGCTCGATCGAGTACTGCACGGCCTTGGCGTCCAGCTTGTGGCCGTTGGAGAACGTGAGTCCCTCGATCAGCTTGCACTCGAAGACCCGGCTGGAAGTGTCGGAGAACTTGCAGTCGGCGGCGTCCGATTGCGGCGTCGTACTGCCGGTCGGGAAACTCACCAGGGTCTGGAACACATTCCGGAACAGCTCCCAGGAATTGTCCCAGGCGGCGGCCGGATCAAGCGTGGTGGGAGAACTCGTCGTACCGATGACGATTCTCTGATCCCCGGCGGAATCACTGTCCGAGAAGACACCGCATCCGGACACCAGGGATATGGACACAAGGGCTGCAGCGGCCTGCAGACTGGTCCGGTTGAACACGTGCACGCTCCTCGTTCAGCCAGGGGTCGGCCGACGATACCGCAGCACCCCGTCAGGTCAATGTTCGAGCCTGACGGGGCACTTGAGGCATTCAACGTATAACCGGGGTCAATCCGGACACCAAATCCGGAAAGTGTCCGGTTATCGGTCACCCGACTCCGGCGTTCAGGAAAATCCCGCCGTCGACGACGAGCGTCTGACCGGTGATCCACTCCGACTGGGACGAGGTCAGGAAGGCGGCCGCGCCGCCGATGTCCTCGGGCTCGCCGAGCCGGCCGAGGGGGTACGAGGCGGCCGCCTCCGCCTCCCGGCCCTCGTAGAGCGCCTGTGCGAATTTCGTCTTCACGACGGCCGGGGCAATTGCATTGACCCGGACGAGCGGCGCGTATTCGTGCGCCAATTGCAGAGTGAGATTGACCATCGCGGCCTTGCTCATTCCGTATGCGCCGATGAACGGAGAGGCGGAGACGCCGGCGATCGAGGCGATGTTCACGATCGCTCCGCCGTGTTCCTTCTGCCACGCGTGCCAGCTGCGCTGGGCGAAGCCGAGCGCGGAGATCACGTTGGTCTCGAAGACCTTGCGGGCCACACCCAGGTCGAGATCGGCGATGGGGCCGAAGACCGGGTTCGTCCCCGCGTTGTTGATCAGGAAGTCGAGCCGGCCGAAGCCGTCCATCGCCGCCTCGACGGCGGCCGCCTGGTGGGCCTCGTCGTGCGCCTTGCCGGGGACGGCGATCGCCCGGTCGGCGCCGAGCCGCTCGACGGCCTCCTTGAGGGCCTCCTCGCCGCGCCCGGTGATGACGACCCGGTCGCCGCGGGCGACCAGCGCCTCGGCGACGCCGTACCCGATGCCCCGGCTCGCGCCGGTGACGAGGGCGACCTTGCCGGAGAGCGCCGGCCTTTCGTTCGCGGTCATGTCCGTCTCCTCTCGCTGTTTCCCGACGTCAGTTGAGCGGGCCGCCGGCCACGTACATGACCTGGCCGGAGACGAAGCCGGCGTCGTCGCCCGCGAAGAAGGCGATCGCGTTGGCGACGTCCTCCGGGCGGCCGACCCGCTGGACCGGGATCATGGAGGCGGCGGCCGCCTGGAACTCCTCGAAGCCCATGCCGACGCGCTCGGCGGTCTGGGCGGTCATCTCGGTGACGATGAAGCCCGGGGCGACGGCGTTGGCGGTGACGCCGAACTTGCCGAGCTCCTTGGCGAGGGTCTTGGTGAGACCCTGCAGACCGGCCTTGACCGCCGAGTAGTTGGCCTGGCCGCGGTTGCCGAGCGCCGAGGAGGAGGAGAGCGACACGATCCGGCCGAAGCCCGCGTCCACCATGTGCTTCTGGCACGCCTTCGACATCAGGAAGGCGCCCTTGAGGTGCACGTTCATGACGAGGTCCCAGTCGGACTCGCTCATCTTGAACAGCAGGTTGTCGCGGAGCACGCCCGCGTTGTTGACGAGGATCGTCGGCGCGCCGAGTTCGGCGGCGATCCGCGCGACGGCGGCCTCCACCTGGGCGCCGTCGGAGACGTCGCAGCCGACCGCGAGGGCGGTGCCGCCCGCGGCGGTGATCTTCTCGACGGTGTCCTTGCAGGCCGCCTCGTCGAGGTCGAGGACGGCGACGGCGCGGCCCTCGGCCGCCAGGCGGAGCGCGGTGGCGGCTCCGATGCCCCGTGCGGCACCCGTGACGACGGCTACGCGCTGCTCGGTGGTGGACATGCTTGGTTCTCCTCGCCCTTGGATCGTCCCTGGTCGCGGCCGAACCGGTCACCCGCTCCTGCGTCCCGCACATGAGCGACCGCTTAGTATCGTCCGCAGAACGAGACGCTAGAAGCCCTGGCACCCGGTGTCAACGGCCCATCGGGTGCACCAGGTCACTCTCCGTCCCCGGGCGCGCGCCCTCAGCGCACCAGCAGGTCCAGGAGGCGCTCCACCTCCGCCTCGGGGTCGGTGGTCAGCCCCGTGTGCACGGGGCCCGGCTGCACCACCGTGGAGCGCGGCGCGATCAGCCAGCGGAACCGCCGACCGGCGTCGTCCCGGGCCGCCTGGCCCGCCGCGTCGCCGCCCAGGCAGACGCCCTCGACGGCGCGCAGCGCGGCCCGTACGCCGATCACGTCGGCCGCCGGGTCGAGCACCGACAGCTTCGCCTCGTCCAGATGGGTGCGGGCGGCCACGAAGGACCGGGCGCGGCAGTAGACGACCACGCCCGCGTTGAAGCACTCGCCGCGCTCGACCCGCGGCACCACGCGCAGCAGCGCGTACTCGAAGACATCGCGGTCGGTCACGTGGTGCTGTCCTTCTCGGTGGAGTGCGCGCGGGGCGCGAGGCGCTCGGCGAGCCAGCCGGGCGGCTGCTGGGGCCGGTTCTCGGTACGCGGGCCGAGCGTGATCCGCTCGTGGATGGTGGCGGCGCGCGGCAGCAGCGCGTCGACGTACGCCGCCCGCACCTCGTCCGGTCCGGCGAAGCCCGGCTCGTCGAGCAGCCACTCGTCGGGCACGTCGGCGGCGACCTCCTCCAGGAGCGCGCGGGTGACGAGCGGCGCCAGCTCGGCGGCGGCCGCCGCCACGTCCGGCGCGAACGGGGCGAGGGCGTGGTCCGAAGCGTCGTACGGCTTGGCGGCCGACGTCTGCGCGCCCGGCCAGTTGTGGTGCCAGATCATCGTGGCGCCGTGGTCGATGAGCCACAGCTCGCCGTGCCAGACGAGCATGTTCGGGTTCCGCCAGGACCGGTCGACGTTGTTGATCACCGCGTCGAACCAGACGACCCGGCCGGCCTCACGGGAGTCCACCTCGTAGGCCAGCGGGTCGAAGCCGAGCGAGCCCGGCAGGAAGTCCATGCCCAGGTTGAGCCCGCCGCTCGCCTTGAGCAGCTCCTGCACCTCCTGGTCGGGTTCGGACAGCCCGATGACCGGGTCCAGCTGGATGGTGACGAGCTCCGGCACCCGCAGGCCGAGCCTGCGCGCGAGCTGCCCGCAGACGACCTCGGCGACCAGGGTCTTGCGACCCTGGCCGGCGCCGGTGAACTTCATGACGTAGGTGCCGAGGTCGTCGGCCTCGACGATGCCCGGGAGCGAGCCGCCCTCACGCAGCGGCGTCACATACCGGGTCGCAGTGACTTCGGTGAGCATCCGGCCAGGCTATCCGCCGCTCACCGCGGGCGGTGACGGCCTGCCGGGGCGGCCCGGCCCCCCGTCCGCCGCCGGACCGCCGCCCCCGGCCGCGGCAGGGTCGCCCGCCGTCGCGCCGGCACCGGCCGCCGGGTCCGGCCCCGCGGTCAGGCCGGACAGGTCCGAGCCGTCGGTGAGCCGCCCGGTGAGCCGTACGGGACCCTCGGCGCCGGCCGCTGCGGCCAGCACCGGCCCCCGTCCGGTGGCGGAGACCGCTCCCCCGGCGGTGACGCCCGTGACGTGGCGGCTGCCGGCGGCGAGGAAGTACCGCGTGCCCGACGGCGCCGTCCAGTACCCGCCGGCGAGGACGTGCTGGCCGAAGCGGCTGCACGCCGCCGTGTCCCTGACCTCGGCCACCCGGCGCCAGGCCGGGACCTCGAACGACAGGGCCACCCGGCCGCCGCCCTCCCAGGTGTCCGCGCGGGTGCACACCCACACGGCTCGGCCGGCCCGCTCGGGCAGTGCCTGCTCGGCGTACTCCCACCGGTTGACCGCGCGGACGCCGGCGCCGTGCAGCCCCGCGAGGGAGCAGGCGGATCGGGCCCAGGCGGCGAGCCCCCGGGCACCGGTCGCCTCGCGCGGCGCGCGCGCCGGAGCGCCCGTCCCCGGCGGGGGCGTCCACGTCAGGTGGACGGGGGTGAGCTCCCCGAGGTCCGCCAGGAGGAAGGCGTGGTCCTCGACGATCCGGGTGGAGGAGCGCAGCTGGAGCGCGGTCGTGCGGGGGCAGGCGGCCGCCGCGGCCGGGGCGCCGTCGTAGGGCACGGGCGCGGTCACGCCGTCCGGATCGACCGCCAGGGGGCCGGCGGCGGTGCCGGGCGAGCCGAGGTCCCGTGTGCCGGCCCCGGCGATCCAGGGCGCGAGGAGGAACCGGGTCCCGGCACCGGTCCGGCCGACGACGACGGCCGCGCCGGTGGTGACGTCGGCGTCGTCCGCCCGCGCGAGGTCGAGGACGACGGGTCCCCGTCCGTCGCGCGGTTCGGCGTACCGGGCGAGGCGCCGCCCGTCGTGCAGGAGGACCACGGCGGCGTCGTCGACGGTGCCCGCGAAGAGGAGCCGGGGTGGATCGGCGGGTGGGGACGTCGGTGTCCCGGGGGTCGCCGTCACGCGCGCGCCGCCGTCGGCGCCCCGCCCCCAGGCGATCAGGGCGCGGCCGAGCAGGGCCGTGTCCCCGGTGCGGGGTCCGCGGGCCGGCCAGGCCGTGAAGTCGACCCGCGCGGTGTCGGCCCAGCGGTCGGCGGGCGCGCGGACCAGGGCCGCGGGGTCGAGGGAGGGTGGGGAGCCGGCGACGGAGACGCTGCCGACGGGTCCCGCGGGCCCCGGGTCGGGTGCGGACCGGAGCCCCCCGGTCGCGACGGTGGCCGTGGCGGCGAGCAGCAGGGCGCCCGCGAGCGCGGCGAGCCGCCCGTGCCGGCTGCGGCGCAGGAGGTCGGTGGGGCGGGTCTGGACGGTGCACGGGTCGAACTCGGCGCTCCTGAGGAGACGTTCGACGTCGGCTCCGGAGTCGGCGACGATCAGGTCCGCACCGCGCAGGGCGGCGGACGGTTCGGCGACACCGGCGGAGGCGAGAAGACGCACCACCGCGTCCTCGGTGAGGTGTTCGAGGGTACGGAGGGCGAGGGCGGCCCGGACCTCCGGCGACGTCCCGGCCAGGGCACGGTCGAGGGCGAGTTCCTCGGAGCCGCCGGCCCGGGGGAAGAGCCTCAGCCCCAGGACGAGGGGCAGCGGCACCAGCGCCGCGTACCGGCGGGTCGGGTGGAGCGCGGCCGCGACCACGGTGGCACGGAGCCGGGAGTGGGCGGGGCGTTCGCCCCCGCGCTGCCCCGGAACGGACGGAGCGGGCGGGGAGCCGGTCTCCGGCGCGTCCGGGGATCCGGCGCCGGGGGGAACGGGGTGCGGCGTCCCGGCGCCGGACGCCTCCGGTCCGCTCCGGCGGGCGGCGGCGGGGAGGGCGCGCTGCACGAGGGTGTGGGCGGTCAGGACGCGACGGTGACGGCCCAGTGCGGGCGGCAGGATCAGATAGGCGAGGCGGACCAGCCCGGAGTAGTTCTCCACGAGCGCGGCCTCTGCGGCCTCCCGGGCGGGACGGCGGTCGGATATCGAGATGTCGTGGGTCGTGCGGCGGGACAGCATGACCGACCAACGAGCCCGGGGGCCGCGGCGTCACATCGGACCTGTGGCCGTACGACTCCCCGTGAGCGGTACGACGGGAGGCAGGGAGTCGCGGCGGGACGGCACGGCGGCGGGGCCCGTCGCGCGTGGTCGCGTGACAGGCCCCGCCGGCTCCGGCCCGGCCCCGGTCCCCCGGTGGACCGCTACTTGGGCATCAGGACGGTGTCGACGATGTACACGGTGGCGTTGGCCGTGGGGACGTTGCCGCAGACCACCTTGGAGGTGGCGTTCACGGTGTAGTCCTCGCCGGAGCCCTTGGTGGTGACCTTGCCGGTCTCCAGGGTCGTGAAGGAGCCGTTCTCCAGCTGCTTCGGCGTCAGCTTCTGCCCGACGACGTGGTACGTGAGGATCTTGGTCAGCGTCTCCTTGTCGGCGAGGACCTTGTCCAGGTCGGCCTTCGGGATCTTGGCGAAGGCGTCGTTCGTCGGCGCGAAGACGGTGATGTCCTTGGCGTTGTTGAGCGTGTCGACGAGCCCGGCCTGCTTCACGGCGGCGACCAGCGTGGACAGGGCCGGATTGTTCGAGGCGGCGGTCGCGACCGGGTCCTTCGCCATGCCGTCGAAGGAGCCGGCGCCGTCCTTCGGGACGGAGGCGCAGGCCGGGCCGAACGGGCCGTCGGCGGCCATGTCCGTCCCGGTCGACGGCGTGTTCGCCGAACCGGTGGACGCCGACGCCTCGGAACCGGCCTCGGCCTTGGTGTCCGCGCCGGAGTCCGAGCACGCGGCCAGGGCGAAGGGCAGCACGGTGGCGGCGGCCGCGGCGACGGCGGCACGGCGGAGGCGGAGAGCGTTCATGAGGAGGAACCCCTTGGATCGGATGCGCGGCGGGACCGCGCACGGTGCGGAGAGACGAACGACCACCCCGGCCGGGAGTGTGACGACGTGTCCGGGCCGCCGGCGGGAACTCCCGCCCGTGGCCCTGGTGTCGTGGGTGTTTCGGATCCCACGGCCGACCGGATGGGTCTCTCACCCGATCGAGTGAGAAAAGGGCCCGCGTTAGGGTGGGGGGTGCTTCCGCGGACCCTTCTCACCAGCCGTTCCCTCGCCGACTCCGTCCTCCTCTCCCACACGGAGCAGGAGCGCGAGTGGCCGCTCCTGGTATGGGCACCGGGACCTGGCGTACGGATGGTGTCGAGCGCCGTCCTCGGCGGGGGCATCGGCGAGCGGGCCTGGGTGCTGAACGCCCAGGTGCCCCCCGGCTACGGCCGCCTCGACCCGGTCGCCCATCTTCGCGGCCTCGCCTCCGGGGCGGGGCTCGACGGCCCCGGCGTGGGGCTCATGACGGCGGCCTCGGTCGCGGACCGGCGCCACGCGGCGGACGGCGGAGCCGAGGCCCTGGTCACCGCCGGCATCGGGGTGCGCGGCTGGGCCGCCGCGCCGGAGGCCGGGGACATCGCGCCTCCGCGCCCCGGAACGATCAACATCATCGTGTCGCTGCCCGTGCCGCTCACCGACGCCGCCCTGGTGAACGCCGTCGCGACGGCCACCGAGGCCAAGACGCAGGCGCTCGTCGAGCTCGGCGCGGACGCCTCCGGCACCCCCACGGACGCGGTCTGCGTCGCCGCCCCGTCGCCCGCGGCCGGCGGCGACGCCTCCCTCCGGCCGGGCACCGAGTCGTTCGCCGGACCCCGCTCGCTCTGGGGCGCCCGGCTCGCCCGCGCGGTGCACCGGGCGACCCTGGCGGCCTGCGCCGACCTGCTCGCGGCGGAGCGGAGGTGAGGCTCTGCGCCCTCGCATCGTTCGTGCGTCGTAACCTGGCCACATGTCCGACTCCGCGCACGGCCTGACGACCGGGGCGGTGGCACGCCGCCTCGGGGTGTCGCCGACCACCCTGCGCTCCTGGGACCGGCGGTACGGCATCGGCCCCGCGGCACGGGAGGACGGCCGCCACCGGCGCTGGGCCCCGGCCGACGTCGCGGCGCTGGAGGAGATGTGCCGGCTCACCGCCTCGGGCGTCCCGCCCGCGGAGGCGGCCAGGACGGCCCGGCGGACACGCGTCGACCCGGCCGACGAGACACCGCCCCCGCCCGTCGCGGCGGGGGACGACCCGCGCCGCCCGGCCCGCCAGCCGGGTTCCGGGAACGGACTGCCCCTCGGGGACGTACGCCTGGAGTGCCGCGGGCTGGCCCGTGCCGCCGTGCGGCTGGACAGCCCGACCCTGGACGCGCTGCTCCGGGAGGTGGTGGCGGAACACGGTCTCGTCACCGCCTGGGAGGAGGTGATGGCGCCCACGCTGCACGCGGTCGGCCGGAAGTGGGAGTCCTCGGGAGACCGTTACGTCGAGGTGGAACACCTGCTGTCCTGGCACGTGTCCACCGCGCTCCGGCAGGCCCCGCCCGTCGGGCCCGGTCCGACGGGTGCCTCTCCCCCGGTGCTCCTCGCGTGCGTGCCCGGCGAGCAGCACACCCTGCCGCTGGAGGCGCTGGCGGCCGGTCTCCACGAACGCGGCCTGCCCACCCGGATGTTCGGGGCCGCCGTCCCCGCCGAGGCGCTCGACGCCGCCGTGCGGCGCATGGGGCCGGCCGCGGTCGTCCTCTGGTCCCAGGCACGCTCGACGGCGCATCACGCGCTCGCCGGGCAGATCGCCACCAGCGCGTTCGGGGTCAAGGGGGCACGGACCCGCCCCCTCGTGGTGCTCGCCGGCCCGGGATGGGCGGGCCGCGCCCCGGCGCCGGGCATGGCGCGCCCGACGGGGCTGCGGGAGGCGCTCGGCCTCCTCGGCCGCCTCTACGCGGAAGCGGGGACCCCGGCCGAGGCCGGGTGACCGCCGGAGCCGGTCGGCGGCCCGGCTACGGCCCCCGCTCCGGCCCCGGCCCTGGCTCCGGCCCCGGCTCCGGACGGCATCACCCGCCGGGCAGGACCGGCTCCGGACCGGGCACGATGGGCCGATGGACCGCGACCTCCAGGTGCCCGAACTCGCCGCCGAGCGCGGCTTCACGCTGCGGCCCTGGCGCCTCTCCGATCTTCCGCTGGTGCGGGAGGCGTCGGAGGACCCGTACATCCCGACGATCACGACGGTCCCGACGCCGTACTCCGATCCGGCGGGGGTGGCGTTCGTCGAACGGCAGTGGGGCAGGGCCGCGGTGGGCACGGGCTACCCGTTCGTCCTCGTGGACCCGGACGGACGCCCGGTCGGCAACGCGGGCCTCTGGACGAGGCCGGACCCCGGCCTCGCGTCGGTGGGTTACTGGGTCGTGGCGTCGGCACGCGGCCGCGGCGCCGCGCTGAGCGCGCTGCGGGCCGTGGCCGGCTGGGCGCTGCGGGACCTGGGGCTCACCCGTCTCGAACTGCAGGTCGAACCGTGGAACACCGCGTCCGTGCGGACCGCCGAACGCGCCGGCTTCCGCCGCGAGGGGCTGCTGCGGGACGGCCTCCGGATCGGCACCGGCACGCGCGACGTGCTCCGGTACGCGTACCCGGGCGGGGAGGACGGTGGCGAGAAGGATGCCGGACCGGCGAGGACGCCGGGACGGTGAGCCGTCCGGAGAGCGGCGCCTGACCCCGGCCCGCCCGCGGGAAGGGTTGGAGGGCGTCCGTCCTCCGGAAGGGCCGGTGTCAGCCGTGGGAGAGCAGCGCCGCGGTGAGCTCGGCCGCGCGGCGGTGCCAGAGGGCCGCGCCGCGGATCATGGCGTGTCCGCCGATCGGCATGGGGATGCCCGCCGCGTCCGCGCCGGCCGCCCGGGCCCTGCGGACGAACTCCCACGACTCGCGGGCCGAGGTCACGCGGTCGGCCTCGTCATGCAGCAGGTAGAGCCGCCGGCCGCCGAGGTGGTCGACGGGTTCGCCGGTGGGGCACCAGGGGGCGAGGGCGACGACCCCGCGGACGGCCGGGTCGCCGGCGGTGCGGAGCGCCGCTCGGCCGCCCATGGAGTGTCCCAGCAGGACGACGGGGACGGGGCCCGCCTCCTCGCGCAGCCGCGCCAGGGCGGCCTCGGCGTCCCGGGCGGCGTCGGCGCGGTCGCCGTTCCAGCCGCGGTGCTCGTAGCGCACCTCGGCGATCAGCACGTCACGGCCCCGGACGGCGCGCGTCACGGCGGCGGCGAAGGGGCGCATGCGGAGTGCGGGGAGGTTCAGCGCGGGCGGCGGCTCCGATCCGTCGGCGCGGCCGCCGTGGAGCAGCAGCACGGCGGCCGTGGGCGCCTCGGGCGCGTTGCGTACGAGGAGCGTGCCGGGACCGCCGGCCCGGCGGGTCCTGCACCCCGTCATCGCGCGGCCGTCCCGCTCGTACGGGCCGTGCCGGCCGCGTGACCGGGCCGCTGCGCCATGGGGGCCTCCAGGAGTCGGTGGGCACTCCCCGCGGCGAGCGGTCCGGCCGTCACGCGCGGGGAGAGAAAGGTGAGGCCCGCAGTCTGCCAGTTCCTCCACGCCGTCAGGAACAGCGCCCGCGGGGTGGGGCGCGGCGGCGGGGAGTCACGTGGTGGTGAGCGGTCCGTCGACGGGTACTTCGGTGCCGCGGGCCGGTCGGCCGGGTCCGGGTCCGAAGCGCGGCGGGTCAGGCGCCGACCGCCTCGGCGACCAGGACCCGGCGCATGCGCTGGAGGCCCCGGCGGGCATGGCTCTTCACCGTGCCCAGGGGAAGTCCCGTCCGGTCGGCGATCTGCACCTGTGTCAGGTCGGCGAAGAAGGCGAGGGCGAGCACGTCGCGCTGGACGCTCGGCAGGCGCGCCAGTTCGCGGGTGACGACGATCCGGTCGAGGACGTGTCCGGGCTCCTCCGGCGAGGCCGAGGCGGAGGCCGGCGGCAGGGCCGCGCCCGCCGCGGCGACCAGGTCGTGCCGGCGGGTCCGGGCGGTCAGGGCGTCGGCGGTCTTGCGCCGGGTGATGCCGACCAGCCACGCGGGCACGGGGCCGCGCCGGGGGTCGTATCCGGCCCGGCCGCGCCAGGCGGCGAGGAAGACCTGCTGGGTGACGTCCTCGGCCTCGCGCGGGTCGCCGAGGACGCGGGCCGCGAGGGTGTGCACCAGGGTGCTCCAGCGCCGGTGGGCGAGGGCGAGGCAGCGTTCGTCGCCCTCGACGAGCCCGCGGCCGATCTCCTCGTCCGAGAGCGTGTCGTACGGGTCGCCGGGACGCACGGGCCGGTCGGCGCGGGCGGGCTGGTCTGTGGTGGTCATGGCGGGCTCTCCTCCGCCCGGAGCCCGGTGCTCCCGGCCTCCTCAGCGTCCGGTGGGAGGAGGCGCCGCCGCAATTCGCATCGTTCGTGCGTCGACTTGTGCGCCGGGGGTCAGTCCCTGCCGCGGGCGTGCCGGAAGCGGGCGAGGCCGTCCGCGAGGTCGACGATCGGGTCGGGGTAGTCGTACGAGGCGCGGTCGAGGCCCTTGAGCCGCCACGGTTCGTGGATCGAGGAGCCGGGCAGCTCGGCGAGTTCCGGGATCCAGCGGCGGACGTAGGCGCCGTCGGGGTCGTACCGCTTGCCCTGGAGGACGGGGTTGAGGACCCGGTGGGGCCGGGTGTCGGTGCCCGTGCCGGCCACCCACTGCCAGTTGAGCTGGTTGTTGGCGACGTCGCCGTCCACGAGGAGGCCCAGGAAGTGCCGGGCGCCCTCGCGCCAGTCGACGTAGAGCGTCTTGGCGAGGAAGGAGGCGGTGAGCAGCCGGCCCCGGTTGTGCATCCAGCCCTCGTGGGCGAGTTGACGCATCGCGGCGTCCACGACGGGGTAGCCCGTCCGGCCCTCCCGCCACGCGTCCAGGTCCGCCTGCGCCTCCTGCCCCCGCCGCCAGTGGTCGAGCCGCGGCCGGTAGTCCTCGACGGCCGTCTCGGGGCGTGCGGCGAGCACCTGGTGGTGGAAGTCCCGCCAGCACAGCTGGCGGACGAAGGCGTCGGCGCCCGGACCGCCGCGGGCCCGGGCCCGGTGGACAGCCTCGGTCGGCGAGACCGCGCCGAAGTGGAGGTAGGGCGAGAGGCGCGAGGTCTCGTCGCCCGCGAGGTCGTCGTGGGTCTTCTCGTAGGTGTCGACGTGCCGGGACAACCAGCTTCCGAGCCTGCGCCGGCCCTCCGCCTCGCCACCGGTGGCCAGGCCCTCGGACACGTCGGCCACCGAGGACCGGTCCGGCAGCGGCTCCGAGCGCAGCCCGAGGGGCACCCGCACGGCCCGCGGGGCCGCGAGGGGGCTGCGCAGCTGCTCCGCCGACCAGCGCTTGTGGTAAGGAGTGAAGACGGCGTAGTGGTCCGAGCCCTGCGGGGTGACGTCGCCGGGGGGTACGGCGGTGGTGACGGCGTCGTGCACGTACAGCCGGCATCCGGCGGACTCCAGGGCCTCCCGCAGCCGCGCCTCCCTCGCCCGCGCGAAGGCCGAGTACCCGGCGGACATGTGGACCTCGTCGGCCTCCGCCCGCCGCACCACCGCGCACACCTCGGTCACCAGGTCGCCACCGCGCACGATCAGCCGCCCGCCGCGCTCCTCCAGGCCGGCGTCCAGGCCGGCCAGGCAGTCCGCGAGGAAGGCGAGCCGGTTCGGCGCCGCGAATCCGGCCCGGTCGACGGCCGGGTCGCGGACGAACAGCGGCACCACCTCGTCCGCCTCCTCCACGGCGGCGCGCAGGGGCGGGTGGTCGTGCACGCGGAGATCGGAGGTGAAGAGGACGACGGAGACGGTCATGGCGCCACTCCCGGGGTTCGGTCACCGGGAGGTCGGGCCACGGGGACCGGGCGCACCCGGCGGGGTGCTGTGCTGGTGGGCTGAGTACGGACGTGCTGCGTGGTGGTGTCCTGCACTCCCCTTCCGCTCGCGGGCCCCCGCCGGATGCGGCCGCCCGACTGCGCCCCGCGGCTACCCCGCCTCGCCCGCCACGGGCGCGTCGGGCACGGGGGCCCGGGCCGCGGCGGCCTTCTCCGCCGTCCGCGCGATGTTCCTGGCCATGCCGCCGAAGACGACGGCGTGGAAGGGTGCGACGCTCCACCAGTACGCGTGCCCCGCCAGGCCGCGGGGGTGGAAGAGGGCGCGCTGGCGGTAGCGGGTGCGGCCGGTGGCGTCGTCGTGTTCGGCGCGCATCTCCAGCCAGGCGAGGCCGGGCAGCCGCATCTCGGCGCGCAGCCGGAGCAGGCTGCCGCGCTCGATCTCCTCGACCCGCCAGAAGTCGAGGGCGTCGCCGACCCTGAGCCGCTGGGCGTCGCGCCGTCCGCGGCGCAGGCCCACGCCTCCGACGAGCCGGTCGAACCAGCCTCGTACGGCCCAGGCGACGGGGAAGGAGTACCAGCCGTTCTGTCCTCCGATGCCCTCGATGACCTGCCACAGCTCCTGCCGGCCCGCCTCGACGGTCCGCTCCCGCTCGTCGGTGTAGAGGCTGCCGCCGGCCCAGTCGGGGTCGGTGGGCAGCGGGTCGCTCGGGGCCCCGGCCAGCGAGGCGGAGGACCATCGGGTGGTCACCCTGGCCTCCCTGACGCGCTGGAGGGCGAGCCGGAGGGCGCGGTCGAAGGGGACGGGGGTGCCTGCCGGGTCGGGCACGTGGTCGGCGATGTCGTGCTCGGCGCAGACCACCTCGTACCGCAGCGACTCGGCGAGCGGGCGGGCCAGCGCCGCCGGCACGGGGGTGACGAGCCCGATCCAGTGACTGGAGAGACGCGGGGTGAGCATCGGGACGGGCACGATCACCCGCGGGCGGAGGGCGGCGACCTCCGCGTAGCGGACCATCATGTCGTGGTAGGTCAGGACGTCGGGTCCTCCGATGTCGAAGGCCCGGTTGACGTCCGCCGGCATGCGGGCGCTGCCGACCAGGTAGCGCAGCACGTCCCGCACGGCGATGGGCTGGACCCGGGTGCCGACCCAGCTCGGCGTGACCATCACGGGGAGCCGCTCGGTGAGGTAGCGGAGCATCTCGAAGGAGGCGGAGCCGGAGCCGATGACCACGGCGGCGCGCAGGACGGCCGTGGGGACGCCGGAGTCCAGGAGGATGCGGCCGACCTCGGCCCGTGACCGCAGGTGCGGCGAGAGCTCCTGCTCCGGGATCCCGGCCGGGGTGAGGCCGCCGAGGTAGACGATGCGGCGCACCCCCGCGGCGCGGGCCTCCTCGGCGAAGGTCCGGGCGGCGCGGCGGTCGGTCTCCTCGAAGTCGGGACCCGAGGAGAGGGAGTGCACCAGGTAGTAGGCCACCTCCACGCCGCGGAACGCGGGACGGAGCGTCTCCGCGTCGGTGACGTCGCCCCGCACCACCTCGACCTCGTCCGCCCACGGGTGGTCCCGGAGGTTGGCCGGCGTACGGGCCAGGCAGCGGACGCGGTGCCCCGCGCCGAGCAGCTCGGGGACGAGGCGCCCGCCGATGTACCCGCCGGCGCCGGTCACGAGGCAGAGCGAGGTGTCGGGGACCGGGTCGGGCGAGGACGGGCCGGAGACCGGGTCGGGCGACGGCGGGCCGGGGGCCGGGTCCGGTCCCGGGTCGGATGGCGCGGGGGTGGGGTGCGTCGCCATGGGATGTGCTCCGTTCCGTCCCGGGGGGGGTGGCCGCGGCGCCGCGCGGGCGGTCGCCACGTGGATTCTTCTCTCCCGACGGCCGGGACGGATGCGCGGGAGCGACGTCTATAGGCTGGGCCTGTGGCCCGCGAAGATGACCGAGACGCTACCGCCGCCCCCGGGGGCACGGCGGGTGACCTGCAGAGCTTCGCCGTCGCGCTGCGCCGGACGCAGGGCGAGATCAACCGCCTGGTCCACGGCTTCGCTCAGACGCAGGGGCTGCATCCCACGGACGTGCAGGCGCTGGCGGTCGTCCTGGACAGTCCGGAGCCGCTGACGCCCGGCCGTCTGCGGGAGCATCTCGGCCTCACCTCCGGCGCGGTGACGGCCTGTCTGGACCGGCTGGAGAGGGCCGGCCACATCCGCAGGTCCAGGGACAGCACGGACCGTCGGGTCGTGCACGTCCGGTACGAGGACGGGGCGAAGGCCGCCGCCCGCCGGTACTTCCTGCCGCTCGCGGAGGCCGCGGAGCGGGCGCGCGAGCAGTTCGACGCCGAGGAGCTCTTGGTGGCCCTGCGCTTCCTGAACACGCTGAACGAGGAGCTCGGGGCGCTCCGCGTCCCCCGTCGCTGAATCGGGTGCATCCGTTCGGGCGGGCGCGCCCGAAGTGGCGGGCGAGAGCAGTCTCGTACCGGTCGGCTTCGTCGTACCCGCAGGACACGTGAGCGGAGCCGTCGTGATACATATTTCTCTCAATCATTGAGATAGTTAATGGTCGAGACACAGTTCGGAGTCCCCATGCCCCGCGCCCTGCGCCGGACCCGCTTGCTCCTACCCCTGGCACTCCTCGCCGTCTGGCTCGTCGTCGGAGGCGGCCTCGGCCCCTTCGCCGGCCGGCTCGGCGAGGTGTCCACCAACGACCAGGCCGCCTTCCTGCCCCGCAGCGCCGAGTCGACCCGCGTCATCGAGGAGCAGAAGCCCTTCCGCGCCGGGGAGACCGTGCCCGCGATCGTGGTGTGGACGGCCCGCGACGGTGACGCGCCGGTCACCGGCTCGGCGGCCGAGGCGACCGAGGCCGTCGCCGCGCTGGCGGGACGTCCGGGCGTCGCCGGCCCGCCCTCCCCCGCACTGGCCTCGGAGGACGGCCGGGCGCTGCGGGCCGTCGTGCCGCTCCGCCCCGACCTGGGCGACACGCTGCCGGAGACGCTCGACACGGTCCGCGCGGCGGCGGCCGCGGTGCCGGGAACGACCGTGTGGATCGCGGGGCCCGCGGCGAGCCAGGCCGACCTGGCCGGCGCGTTCGCCGGGATCGACGGACTCCTGCTGGGCGTCGCGCTGATCGCGGTGCTGCTGATCCTGCTCGTCGTCTACCGCAGTGTCCTGCTACCCCTGATGATCATCCTGGGGGCGGTCTTCGCCCTGGGTCTGGCCTGCGCGATCGTCTACGTGCTCGCCGACGCGGAGCTGGTCAGGGTCGACGGCCAGGTGCAGGGCATCCTGTCCATCCTGGTGATCGGCGCCGCGACCGACTACGCCCTGCTGCTCGCCGCCCGCTACCGCGAGGAGCTCGCCGCCCCCGGCGCGGACCGCTACGCCGCCATGCGCAAGGCCCTGCGCCGCTCCGTCGAGCCGATCGTCGCGAGCGCTGCCACGGTGGCCCTCGCCCTGATCGCCCTCCTCGTGAGCGACCTGGCCAACAACCGGGCGCTCGGCCCCGTCGGCGCGATCGGCATCGTCTGCGCGGTCGTCAGCACCCTGACCTTCCTGCCCGCCGCCCTGGTCCTCGCCGGCCGCGCCGCGTACTGGCCGGCCCGCCCGACGTCGCTCCCCGCCGAGGCCGGCCCGGACGCCCCCGTGACCGGCACCCCGGACACGGCGGACGCGCCCACTGTCACCGGCCGGACCACGGCCGGAGCGAAGGCGGCCCCCTCCGTCGCGAAGGGCGGCCAGGCCATCTGGCAGCGCATCGCGGACCTCGTGGACCGCGCCCCCCGCAAGGTGTGGGCGGTCACCCTCGCCGGCCTGCTGGCCTGCGCCGCCTTCGCACCCGCCCTCGACTCCCGCGGCGTGCCGCTCGACGAGATCTTCGTGAACGACGCGCCGTCCGTCGCCGCGCAGGAGACCCTGGGCCGGCACTTCCCCGGCGGCGCGGGCAACCCGGCCGTGATCATCGCCGACGCCGGGGCGGCCGACCGGGTGGTGGCCGCAGCCGAGGGCGTGGCCGGCGTCGCCTCGGCGTCCCCGGTGGACGCCACGGGCCGCCCGGCTCCCACGGCGCCGCTCGTCGTGGACGGCCGGGTGCGGATCGACGCCACGCTCGGCGCCTCGTCCGACAGCGACGCCGCCCGGGAGACGCTCGCCCGCCTCCGTACCGCCGTCCACGCCGTCCCGGAGGCGAACGCACTGGTCGGCGGTTCCACCGCCCAGCAGTACGACACCCAGCGCACGGCCGCGCGGGACCGCGCGCTCATCGTCCCCGTGGTCCTGGCGATCATCCTGCTGATCCTGATGGCGCTGCTGCGCGCCGTGGTGCTGCCCGTGCTCCTCGTCCTGACGGTGGCGCTCAACTTCGCCGCCACCCTGGGCGTCTCGGCGCTCGTCTTCGAGCACGTCCTCGGCTTCACCGGCACGGACGCCTCGGTCCCGCTGTACGGCTTCGTCTTCCTCGTCGCGCTCGGGGTCGACTACAACATCTTCCTGATGTCCCGGGTCCGGGAGGAGTCGCTGCGCCACGGGGTGCGCGAGGGCGTGCGCATCGGTCTGACCGCGACCGGCGGCGTGATCACCTCGGCCGGCGTGGTGCTGGCCGCCACGTTCGCCGCGCTCGGCGTGATCCCGCTGGCCTTCCTGGTGCAGATCGCGTTCATCGTCGCCTTCGGCGTCCTGCTCGACACCCTCGTGGTCCGCTCGCTCCTCGTCCCGGCGCTCGTGCGGGACCTGGGTCCCCGGGCCTGGTGGCCGGGCGCGCTCAGCCGCCTTCCCGAAGACGGCGAGCGGTCCGACCAATCCGCGGCCTCCTCCGCTCCGAAGGAGGAGTGCACCCCAGGAAACACAGGAGGGCACATCCGGTGAGAGAGCACGCACGGGTCGGCGCAGGCCGGGCCCCGGACCAGGGCGACGAGGCGCTGCCCGAGCTGATGGCCCGGGTCGCGCAGGGGGACCAGGACGCCTTCGCGGCCGTCTTCGACCGGGTCTCCGGGCCCGTCCTCGGCGTGGTCCGCTCGGTGCTGCGCGATCCCGCGCAGTCCGAGGAGGTCGCCCAGGAGGTGATGGTCGACCTCTGGCGCTCCGCCGCCCGCTACCGCTCCGACCGGGGCACGGTCCTGAACTGGTCGCTCACCCTCGCCCACCGCCGGGCGGTGGACCGGGTGCGCTCCGAGCAGGCGGCCTCGGACCGGGCCCGCCGGGTCGCGCTGCTCGATCACACACCGGCGTACGACGAGGTGACCGAGGAGGTGGAGAACCGGCTGGACCGCGAGCGGGTACGACGCTGCCTGCGCGGTCTGACCGAGCGCCAGCGGCAGTCCGTCACCCTGGCCTACTACCGGGGCCTGACCTACCGGGAGGTCGCCGAGCTGCTCTCGCTGCCGCTGGGGACCGTGAAGACCCGGATGCGCGACGGACTCATCCGGCTCCGCGACTGCCTGGGGGTGACGGCGTGACCGTCGACGACCTGCACACGCTGACCGGCGCCTACGTCCTCGACGCCCTGGACGGCGTCGAGGAGCGGGACGCCGTGGAGCGGCACCTGGCCCAGTGCTCCGCGTGCGCCGCCGAGGTGCGCGAGCTGTCGGAGACGGCGGCCCGGCTCGGGCTCGCCGCCGCCGAACCGGTCCCGGCCGCGCTGCGCGCCGAGGTGCTCCGCCGGATCCAGGGGGTGCGCCAGCTGGCCCCGGTGACCCCGCACTCCGGGCGCGCGTCCGGCGGCGGCCTCGGCCTGCGCCGGCTGCCGCGCTGGGCGCTGGCCGCCTCGGTCGCCGGGGTGGTCGCGCTGGCCGGTGTGGCGGGGATCGAGTACCGGCGCGCGGAGGACGCCGACCGGCAGGCGGCCCGGGCCGAGGCCCAGGCGGCGGCCGTGGCGGCGGTCCTGGCCGCGCCGGACGCCCGGGTGTCGACGGCTCGCCTCGCCGACGGCGCCGTGGGCACGCTCGTCCACTCCCCGTCCCTGGACCGGGCGGTGTTCGCGGCCGCGGGGATGCCGACGCCGCCCCCCGGCAAGGTCTACCAGCTCTGGTACGACGACTCCGGGACGATGCGGCCGGCCGGTCTGATGCCCACGGGGACGGAGAGCTCCGCCACCCTCCTCGCGGGCGCGGTGAACGGGTCCTCGGGCATCGGCATCACCGTGGAGCCCGAGGGCGGCTCGCCCCGCCCGACCTCGGCACCGGTCGCCACCATGGCCATGCCGAAGGTGTGACGGCGCCCCGCGGGGAAGGCGTCCACGCGCGGCGGGTCCCGGGTCCGACGGCCCCGGGAGCCGCCGCTACGGCGTCCCCGGGGTGCCCGTCGGGGCGGCCGGGGCGGGGCAGGCCACCGTTCCCGGCCGGACGGCGAGCTTGAGCTCGGGCGTGGTGAGCAGGCCCGGGATCTGGAAGTCCTGGGCCGTGCCGACGATCCGGTCGAACTTCGCGTAGCGCGCCTGGATCCCGAACCGGTGCGGGGGGCTGTCCAGCGGGTTGACCACGTACGCGCCTCCCGCGTCCTTGACGGTCTTCACGTCGGCGCCGTTGACGTTGAGGTCGACGACGCCGTCCATGTCGAGGACCCCGGTGGCGCTGCGCAGGTCGAGGACGGTGTTCCTGGTCCTGATCTCCCAGGAGCCGGGGTCGTCGTCGCCGAGCGTCAGCAGCAGCGTGTACGTCGCTCCCGCGATCTCCTGCCGCCGGCTCAGGCACAGTCCGTTGAGCACGCCGTCGGCGAAGCCCATGCGGAGCACCCGTACGGTGGCGGTGCTCCCGTCGGGCCGTACGACGGTCTGGTCGACGACGGCGGCACCGTACTGCGTCCCGTAGAGGCTGCTGGTGGTGAAGTCGACCGGCCGGTCCTGGATGCGGAGCCCGACGGCCAGCGCTCCGCCGGCCATGGCGGTGCCGATGCCGCCGGCGGCGAGCAGCGCCGGCACGGCGACGGCGAGGGAGCGGCGCCAGTGGGTGCGTCCCTCGACGAGGCGGTGGCCGGGGCTCACGGGGTGGTCACCGTGATGGTCCCGGGGAGGTGGACGGGGTTGTCGGTGGAGTCGAGTGCGGCGTGGTCGTCGACCGTGCGGATCGCGTAGATGTCGCCGACGAAATCCTCCGCGCCTGCGGTGAGCGGGATGAACGAGCCGAAGAAGTCGAGCAGGCCCTGCACCCCGCAGATCCTGACGAGGACCCGGACGCAGACGTGGGTGATGTTCCCCCACATCGTGGTCGTCTCGGGCTTCCCCGCGCTGTCGTAGCCGCCGAGGGAGCCCTCCCCGGGCACGTCGATGGTGACGGTGTGACCGGCCGCGCGCTGGGTCACGTTCATGTGCGAGCGGATCTTGAGCTTGGTGAAGGTGTACTGGGTGGTGGTCCGCGTCGTGCCGTCGGAGAGCCGGATCGTGACGTTCTTGTCCACCGTCATCGAGACGGCGACCATGCTGGAGATCGTCACGTGCAGCGGGTCGGGGGCGGGCAGGAAGGGCACACCCAGCGGCTGGGGGGCGGCGGCCGGTCCGGCGGCGCTGCTCGGCTGCCCGGACCAGAGGGCCGTCACGACGGCGAGCAGCAGGGCGGCCGGCACCGCGAGCGCCTTGTGACGCGCCCGGGCGCTCACCCGTCCACCGCCTCGCGCGTCCGGCACGGGCGCTTGGCGCCCCAGCCGACCGTCATCGAGCCGCCGAGGACCCCGAGCGCCATGCCGAGGAGGAACCCGCCGAGGTTGGAGACGACCAGCGAGACGACCGCGAGGACCGCGCCGATCAGCCCGAAGGTGTACCGCTGGGCGGGCAGAGCGATCGGGATGAGCCCGCAGAGGATCATCCCGCCGCCGACGAGGTAGCCGGCGATCCCCCCGAACCCCGTGCTGACGATCAGCTGGAGCGAGCTGAGGGAGAACCTGAGGACGGTCCAGCCGCCCGCGACCAGCCACACCCCGCCCCAGAACGGCCGGGTGCGGCGGAAGGCGCGGAACCACAGGCGCGCCGCCCTCGCCCGGCTCAGCATGTCGTCGCCGATCCCGCGACGACCCTGATCCTGAGGTCGGGCAGGACCAGCGCCCCGGCCATCTCCGCGTCGTACGCGGTGGCGTTCAGGCCGTGGAGCCTGATCGAGCTGCCGCCCTCGCCGCCCGCCGAGCCGAGCCCGAAGCCGCCGGGCAGGGCGCCGGTGAGCGGCTTGCCGGCGACGGTGACCTGGTCGGCGGACTGGCCGAGCACCGCGTTCTGGAGGGTGGTCGGTCCGTACGCCTGGAGTTCGGTGGCCTGGATGTACAGGTTGGAGGCGTCGATGTCGGTGGTGAAGCTCCCCGGTGGAGTCGCCGCCACCTTCTGGCCGCCCGTCAGGAGCAGCGAGTACGGCACTCCGGCGATGGTCTGGTGGACGATGCCGCACAGTCCCGCGAGCCCCGCGCTGGCGAAGCCCACCCGCGCCATGGCCGTGTCGGTGGTCGAGGTGCCGTCCGGCCGCCCCACGGCGGGGGTGTTGACGATCGCTCCGAAGCCGGTGCCCTCGACTCCGTTGGAGGTCAGCCTGAAGGGCTGCCCGGTGACGCTGAAGTTCGCGGCGAGCGCGCCCTGCGCCAGCGCGGTGCCCAGGGCGCCGATGGCGAGGACCGAGGGGACGAGGGCGAGCGCGCCGCGCCCCCAGCGGGTGCCCCGCCGGGTGCCGTCGGCCGCCTCGGCGAGCATCCGGGCGTTCCAGTCGGCGACGGCGCGCGGGCCGGCGGCGCGGGCCCGGGCGAGGGACCGCCCGATGCGGTCTGTCCGGCGTGTCATACGGATCCGCTCCCGACCGACACGGGGGGCACGGGCGGTGGGCCGGCCGGCCGTCGCGTACGGCGCAGCAGGCCGCCGCCGCTCCTCCCGGCCGGCTTCTCGGGGAGCCACGCGAAGGCCATGGAGCCGCCGAGGACGGAGAGGAACATGCCGACGAACAGGCCGCCGAGGTTGGACAGGGGGAAGGAGGCGACCCCCGCGATCACCGCGAGGACGCCGGCGGTGTGCCGCTGGCCGGGCATCAGCAGGATCAGCGCGGCCATCGCCATCAGGACGACGCCGCCGGCCATGCCGGCGATCCCTCCGACGCCGACCTGGAGGATCTTGCCGAGCGGCGCCATCGGCAGGAAGAAGACGACGAAGCCGCCGGCGCCGGTCCACAGGGCCGCCCAGAAGGGCCGGGTGCGGCGCCAGCGGCGGAACGCGCGGCGCGCGCGGCGCTGTCGGCTCGGGGCGGGCCCCTCGGTCGGCTCGGGCGGCGGATCGGTGGTCATGGCTGCCTCTCAGCGGTGGGTCGGGGGGGAGGGGCCGGGTCCCCGCGCGCGTACCGGTCGCGCGGGGACCCGGTCCGTGAGGGTGGCGGGTGGCGCGCGGGGTCAGCAGCCCTTGTCGCCGTGGGCGATGGCGATGGCGAGGTCGGGCAGGGTGATCGCGCCGGAGATCGTGGCGCCGTTGGCGTCGGCGCTGAGGTTCCTGATGTCGGTCCGGCCGCCGGTGGCGTCGAGGCCGAACTGGCCCGGGGTGCCGTCGTTGATGCCGGTGCCCTTGATCCCGGCGCCGTCGGCGGCCGCGCCGATGACGTTCGGGGTGGCGTCGCCGGCGTTCAGCGTGGCCGTCGCCGCCTTCAGCGACTGGGCGTCCAGGACGAGTTTGTTGGCCTGGAGCCCGGCGCCGGAGACGAGCTGGTCGCTGGTGAGCGGGGTCGCCGCGGCGGGCGAGGAGATGTTGAGCGACCAGGTGCCCAGACTCCCGATGACGGGGAGGTTCACGGACTGGACGGCGTGGACGCAGATGCCGTCGAGCCCCGCCTTGGCGATGCCGACCTCGGCGGCGCCCTTGGCCCCGCCGGCGTCGATGGTGTGCATCACCGCGCCGATGCCCTGGGGCGCGGCGACGGTCTTCGAGCTGAGGGTGAAGGGGACGCTGGTCAGCGAGAGGTTCGCGGCGAGCGCACCCTGGACCATCGCCGTGGCCATCGCGGCGACGGCCGCGGTCGCCGGAAGGGCCAGGAAGGCCGATCTCCGCCAGCGGGTGACGCCCCTGGTCTCGTTCTGCATGTGATCTCCAACCGTCGTCCCGCACGAGGCGCGCGGGTGGGGAGGCGAACGCAGCCGTACGTCCCGCGGCCGGATGGTCCGAGACGGATGACACCGTGCGGCTGCCTGTTCGAGAATTGGACACTCTTGGAGGGAGTGTCAACACTTCGGACAATCCTGGGAAGAATTGCGCCGGCACTAGGCTTGGCCGATGCCACGCTTCAGGGAGACGGTCCGGACACTGCTGCGCGAGCGGCTGCTGGACGCCGCGTACGAGGCGGTCGCGGACCGCGGCTTCGACAAGCTGCGCATGGCGCACCTGGCCGACGCGGTCGGCGTCAGCCGCCAGACGCTGTACTCCGAGTTCCCCTCGAAGGAGGCCGTCGGCGAGGCCCTCTTCCGACGCGAGCTGGAGCGCTGCCTCGTCGGCATCCAGCAGGGCCTGGACGCGCACCCCGACGACCTGCACGCGGCCGTCGAGGCGGCCGTCGGCTTCACCCTCACGCTCGCCGGCCGCAATCCGCTGATCAAGGCCATGCTGACCAGCACCGGCGAGGACGGACTCCTCTCCTACCTGACCACGCGCTCCGCGGCGGCCTTCGACACGGCGACGGCGATGGCGGACGCCTACGTCACCGAGGCATGGCCGAGCGTCGACCCCGTCGCCCGCGAACTCGCCGTGGACGCGGCCGTCCGGCTCACCGCCAGCCACATCGTCCAGGCCGGCCCCTCACCCGAGGTGTCGGCCCGTCGCATCGCCGACACCGTCGTCCGGGTCGCCCTGAGCACCGGCCACGAGAACGCGCACCAGGGGCCGCGAGGCGCGGTGCCGGACGCCGCGAGCCCGGCATGATCGGCAGGACACCCCCCAGGCGCCGCTCTCCGGATCGCGCCCGCCGCGCGGGGCCCGGCCGTCACGGGCTCGCCCCCCGGTACTCCTCCAGCACGGGACGGTGGCCGATGTCCCGCGCCGAGGCGACGGGGAAGGCCCGCAGTCCGACCCTCCCCTCGACCCGGCCGATCTCCCCCCAGCCGTACACCCGCGAGTCGTCCGACAGGTCGGGGTTGTCGCCCAGGTAGAAGAAAGCACCCTCGGGGACGGTCCTCAGCCCCGGCCGCCCCGACCGCGTCCCGTCCGGCGCACAGCAGGCCCCGGTACGCCGGGCCTGCGCGTCCCACTGCGGCGCCACCACCCGGTACACCGGCCCCCGCCCGCCCTCCTGGAGCAGGACCACGAACGGCTCGTCGGGAGTGGAGACCACCGCCACCCGATCACCGGGCAGCCCGATCACCCGCTTGACCAGCAGCGCGTCCCTGCCCGTCGCCCGCAGCAGCACCACGTCGAACCGGTGCGCCTCCCCGTCCGACCCCGGCGCCACGAGTACGCGGTCCCCCGGCCGGAGCGTCGGCGCCATGCTCGTCCCGTCCACCCGCACCGCCAGAGCCGTCACCGCCACCCCGGCCACCGCGCAGAGCAGCACGACCACCCCCGCGGCGACCCCGACCGCCCGCCCCGCCCTCACCGGCCACACTCCCCGCCCGGAGCCCTCGCGCCCCCGGACCCGTCCCTTTCGGTCATGCCGGGACGGTAGGCCCACCCACGCACCACGGCCGTGACCGTACCGCTCAGGGTTGTTGACCCCGGGGGCGCCGGCGGGCGGGCGGCCGGTGCCTCACTCGTGGCGGCCGCCCTGGGAGAGGGGGGCCGCCGTCCCGGGGCGGGCGCGGTAGGCGCGGGGGGTCTCGCCGGTCCAGCGGCGGAAGGCGCGGTGGAAGGCGCTGGGTTCGGAGAAGCCGAGTCGGTGGGAGAGGCGTTCGATGGAGACGCGGCCGGCGGCCAGCTCCGCGATGGCGTGGTCGCGCCGCACCTGGTCGCGGAGGCGCTGGTAGGTGGTGCCTTCGGCGGCCAGTCGGCGGCGGAGGGTCTGCGGGCTGACGGCCAGCCGCTCGGCGAGCTGTTCGGGGGTGGGCACGGGCCCGGCGGGGAGGGCGCGGCCCATGAGGTGGCGCACCCGGCCCGTCACCGTGGCGCCGTGGTCGGCGCGGACGAGCACGTCGACCGGGGCGCGGCGCAGGAAGGTCTTGAGCGCCGCCGCGTCGCGCAGCACGGGTTCGTCGAGGTCCGCGCGGTCGAAGACGGCGACGGTGCGGGCCGCGCCGAAGACGCAAGGGGCTCCGAACAGAAGGGCGTGCTCGCGCGCGTGCCGGGGGGCGGGATGGACGAACTCGACCCGCCGCAGCCCGATCCGGCGCCGGATGAGCCAGCCGGCGAAGCGGTCCGCGACGAGCACTGTGGACTCCGCGCCGAAGTGGAGCGGATCGTCGTACGCGGAGACGTCGAACTCCACGCGGGCCTCGTCGGGTTCGCCGTCCCCGCCGGGTACGGGCTCCACGAGCCGGAAGCGCGGTCCGGCGGGGAACAGGGAGTAGAAGGTCTGGCAGCGGCGGAGCGCCTCGCGCAGGTCCCGGCTGCCGTGGACGGCGACGTGGGCCATCATCGCGAACGTGCCCACCTTGCTGGGCGCCCCGCCGAAGCCGATCAACTCGTCGTCCAGCGTGGCCCACAGCATCCGAAGGAGCCGGCAGAACTGGTCGGCCGACACGCGCGCGCGGGGGTCGTCGACGAGTGCGGCAGGCAGCCCGGCGCGCGTGAGCAGCGACGTGGCGGCCATCCCGCGCCGCTCCGCGCCCAGGAGCACGGCCCGTACGTGATGGGCGCCGACCGAGTGCGTCGGCATGTACGGGCCCCCGTTCCGGCGACGTCGGGCAGCCCCGGGCAGCCAGGGCTGGACACTTTCATCGAAGGATGTCCAACTTCCGACACTCTACTGCGAACTGTAAGGCGGTCGAAGACCCCATCCTGTGAACGGGACACAGCTCACAGCCGTACCGTCAGGTGCCGACAGCAGTGCACCGAGGGAAGAGGGGCAGTACATGAGCGGAGTGGCACGCCGGACGGTGGTCGCGGCGGCGGGCAGCGCGGGCCTGGCGGCGGCGCTCGCCGCCTGCGGGGGCGGCGCGGACGACAAGAACACGGCGGCGGACACGCCGACGGACGCCCCGCTGGCCAAGACCGGGGACATCCCGGTGGGCGGCGGGAAGGTACTCGCCGACCGGGGGCTGGTGATCACCCAGCCGAAGGCCGGCGAGTTCAAGGCGTTCTCCTCGAAGTGCACGCACGCGGGGTGCGCCGTGGGCGCCGTCGAGGGCGGCGCGATCGTCTGCCCGTGCCACCAGAGCCATTTCGACGTGTCGGACGGCAGTGTGAAGTCCGGCCCGGCGACCGCCCCGCTGCCGCCGATGCCGATCCAGGTGGTGGGCGAGGAGATCAGCCTCGGCTGACGGCGCCTCCGGGACGCCCGGCGCCCCTGGGCGCCTTCCAGCACGCCAGGACGTCGTCGGTCGTCGTGATCGTGGCGACCAGCGCGAGGGTGTGCCGGATCATCGCGGGGGTGTAGTCGGCCGGCACCCCCGCGATGGCGTCCCCGGGCACCACCACGGTGTAGCCGAGGTTCACGGCGTCGAAAACCGCGTTGGGCACGGCCACGTTGGCGGAGACGCCGGTGACGATCAGCGTCCGGCAGCCGAGGTTGCGCAGCAGCGCGTCGACGTCCGTGCCGGCGAGCGGCGAGAGCCCGTGCAGACGCCGCACGACGAGGTCCTCGTCGGCGACCTCGATCGGTTCGGCGATCCGTACCGCCGTACTGCCGCTGTGCTGCTGCACGGGCAGCCGGGCGGCGGCCCGGAACAGCCGCGCGTTGGAGTTGGCGCCCCGTCCGTCGGGACGCCGCTCGGCGACGGCGTGGACGACCTGGACGTCGGCCTCGTGCGCCGCGGCGACCAGCCGCGCGACGTTCCTCAGGGCGCCCGACCTGCGGGCCGCCAGGGCCAGTTCGGGCAGGGCGCTCTCCGGTCCGACGACCCCCTGCTGGCATTCGACGGTGAGCAGCACGACCCCGCCGTCCGGCCGGAGCCGCTCCCCGAGCCGTTCTGTCGAACTCTGACCCATGGTCTCCCCTTGCACGCGCGCGGATGGCCCTCCATGCTTTCTGACGTCTCGTCAGAAATCTAGAAGGGTGCGCACGATGAGCGTCGCACAGCGCCGCGGACGCCGGATCATGATGACCCCGGCCGAGCTCGACTCCTTCCTCGCCGAACAGCGCACCTGCCGGGTCGCCACCGTCTCCGCCGACGGCCGACCACACGTCAGCGCGCTCTGGTTCGCCTGGGACGGAACCTCCCTGTGGCTGTACTCGATCACCCGTAGCCGCCGCTGGGCGGAGCTCAGGGCCGATCCGCGGATCGCGGTCGTGATCGACGACGGCGAGGAGTACGGCGACCTGCGCGGGGTCGAGCTGTCGGGCACCGCCGTCTTCGTCGGCGAGGCGCCGCGCACCGGCGCCCCCTGTCCCGAACTCGACGTCCCCGAACAGCTCTTCGCCGCCAAGAACTTCGGCCTCTCCGAGATGCCCCACGACGGACGCCACGCCTGGCTCCGCCTCACCCCGGACGCGGTCGCGTCGTGGGACTTCCGCAAACTGGCCGCCCTCTGACGGGCCCGTCCACCCCGGCCGGCACCGCGGGCTCCCGGCCCGCGACGGCCGGGGCTTCCGGCGCAGGTCAGCTCTCCAGCGGCCCGGCGGCCGCGCGCAGGGCGCTCACCACGGCCCGTACGGAGGGGCGGCGGCCCGCGTCGGCGCGCCAGGTGGCGTAGATGTGGCGGCGGACCTGCTGGCGTACGGGAACGAAGACGACGCCGTCCGGCACCGCGCGGCCGAGCCGCGGGGTCACGCAGACGCCGAGGCCCGCCGCGACGAGCGCGAGCTGGGTGTGGTGCTCCCCCGCCAGGTGGCCGATGCGCGGCTCGATGCCCTGCGACCGCAGGGTGAACATCAGCCAGTCGTGGCAGAACTCGCCCTCGGGCCAGGACACCCACTCCTCGTCGGCGAAGTCGACCAGGTCCACGGCGTCCTGCCCGGCGAGCCGGTGCCCGGCGGGCAGGGCCACGTCGGCGGTGTCGTCGAGGAGGTGGGCGCGCTGCAGGCCGCCGGGGACAGGTGCCCGCTTGTTGCTCCAGTCCAGGACGAGCGCGAGGTCGGCGTCGCCGCGGAGCACCGCGCGGACACCCTGCTCGGGTTCGAGTTCCGTCGTGCGGACGCGGAGCTCGGGATGCCCCTCGCGCAGGGCGGCGAGCGCGGTGGGGAAGAGCCCGCGGGCGGCCGTCGGGAAGCCCGCGACCCGTACCTCGCCCACGACCTGTCCGCGCTGGGCCTCGATGTCGGCCTGGGCCAGCTGGACCTGGGAGAGGATGCGGGCGGCGTGCTCCGCGAGCAGGAGGCCGGCGTCGGTGAGGCGCACTCCCCGGCCGTTCTTGGCGAGCAGCTGCTGCCCCACCTCGCGCTCCAGCTTGGACAGCTGCTGGGAGACGGCCGAGGTCGTGACGTGCAGTCCGTCGGCCGCGCCGCTGACCGAACCGTGCCGCGCGAGGGCGTCGAGCGTGCGCAGGCGCTCCATATTCAACATGTAAGCGATGCTAAGGGAAGGGGTCGAGGAATTCTCGCTTGTTCTACGACGTCGGTCCGGTCACCCTGAGGGGCATGAGCCCCGCAGCACCGCCCTCGCCGTCACCCGCCCGCACCGCCGCCCCCGCCCCCGCCTCCGCCGCCCGCGCGACCCCCGCCGGTCCCGGCCGTGGCGCACGGCTGCTCGACTGGCGGGTCCGCTTCGGCGCACTGGCGCTGATCTGGGGTTTCAGCTTCCTCTTCATCAAGGTCGGCACGGAGGGCTTCGCCCCGTTCCAGGTCACCTTCGGGCGGCTGCTGTTCGGCACGGCGGTGCTCGCCGTCGCCCTCGTCGTGAAGCGTGACCGCCTTCCGCGGGGAGCCCGCGTCTGGGGCCACCTGACGGTCGCGGCGTTCCTCCTCAACGCGCTGCCGTTCTCGCTGTTCGCGTACGCGGAGCTGACGATCCCCTCGACCCTCGCGGGCATCTGCAACGCCACCACCCCGCTCTGGGGCATGCTGCTCTCGCTCGTCGCCCTCTCCGAGGACCGCCCGACCCGGGTCCGCGCCGCCGGCCTCGGCATCGGCTTCATGGGCGTCCTCACGGTCCTCGGCGCCTGGCAGGGCTTCTCCGGCCTCGACGTCACCGGCACGGCGCTCGCCCTGCTCGCCTCCTTCAGCTACGCGGTCGGCTGGATCTACGTCCGCCGCACCCTCGCCGACACCGGCGCCTCCCACCTCTCCCTCGCCGGCTCCCAGGTGGGCCTCGCCACCCTCCAGCTCGCCGTGGTCACCCCGCTCTTCACCTCGGTCCCCCACTCCGTCGAACTGCTCCCCCTCCTCGCCGTCATCGCGCTCGGCGCGCTCGGCACGGGGTACGCGATGCTCCTCCAGTACGGCGTCGTCGCCGAGGTCGGCCCCACCACTGCCTCGATGGTCACCTACTTCATCCCCGTCATCGCCACCACCGCCGGCGTCGCCCTCCTCGACGAACACCTCACCTGGAACACCCCCGTCGGCGCCCTCGTCGTCCTCGCCGGCGCCGCCCTCACCCAAACCCGAACCTCCCGCCGCCCCCGCCCCTGACCCCGCCGGCGCGGGCCCACCCTCGGACGGGGCCGTGGGCCCACCCCGTTGTGGGCAATCGTTCCGCCGGGGCGGGCCCACCCATCGGACGGGGCCAAGGGGTCCACCTCGTTGTGGGCAATCGTTCCGCTGGGGCGATGGGGGTCCCCCCTGCTCGAGCGAAGCCGAGAGCTTGGGGGAGGGTGGGCACAACGGAACAGCGCCCCCTGCCGGGCCTAGGCTCCAGGCATCCCTACCCGAAGCTCCGCGCCACCCCCCTCCGCGCCGCCCCCGCCACCGCATCCGCCAGCGGCTCGATGTCGGACGGGGAGAGGAAGGAGACGGTCAGCCGGACGGCCGGCCCCGTGTTCATGCGGAAGCGCGCACCGGGCGCGACCGCCCACCCCTCGGCGATGAGCCGGGCGACGGCGGCGGTCTCGTCGGCGACGGGGACCCAGACGTTCATGCCGCCGCGGCCGTGCGCGGGGACGCCCCGACGGGCGAGGGCGCGGACGAGGCCGTCGCGGCGCCTGCCGTAGGAGCGGGAGACGGCGGAGGGGTCGACGGCGTCGGCGGCCCACAGGTGGGCGACGGCACCCTGGAGGAGGCGGCTGACCCAGCCGGGGCCGAGCTGCTGGCGGCCGAGGACGCGGTCGAGGGTCTCGGGGTCGCCGGTGAAGGCGGCGATGCGCAGGTCGGGGCCGTACGCCTTGGCGACGGAGCGGACGAGGACCCAGTGGTCGGTGACGCCGGCGAGCGGGTGGAGCGGCTGGGAGACGATGCCGTGGCCGTGGTCGTCCTCGACGAGGAGGACGTCGGGGTGGGCGGCGAGGACGCGGCGCAGGGCGTGGGCGCGGTCCGCGGTGACGCACGCTCCGGTGGGGTTCTGCGCGCGGTCGGTGACGATGACGGCGCGGGCGCCGTCCTGCCGGATGGCGCGTTCGACGTCCTCGGGGAGCGGCCCGTCGTCGTCGACGGGGACGGGGACGGGCCGCAGGCCGAGCGCGGGGACGAGGTCGAGGAGGCTGCCCCAGCCGGGGTCTTCGACGGCCACGGCGTCGCCGGGCCTGAGGTGGGCGGCGAGGACGCGCTCGACGGCGTCGAGGGAGCCGGAGGCGACGCCGACGGGTCCGTCCGGCACCCCGTCGGCGTCGAAGGCGGCACGTGCGAGCCGGGCGAACTCCTCGTCGACCGGGGCTTCTCCGTACAGGCCGGGGTGCTCGGCGTACCGCCGCGCGACCTCGGCGAGGGCGTCGCCGAGCGGCGGCAGCAGGGCGGGGTCGGGGCTGCCGTTGCTCACGTCCCGCACGCCGGCGGGGGCGTCGACCCGGATGGAGCCGCGCGCGGTCGTGGCGGGCCGGGGCCGGACGCGGCTGCCGCGCCGTCCGTCCGTCTCGATGACGCCGCGTTCCCGCAGGGTGCGGTAGGCGGCGGCGACCGTATTGGCGTTCACGCCGAGCGTCTGGGCCAATTCGCGCATGGGCGGCAGCAGTTGACCGGGCTCCAGGGCTCCCGTGCCGACTCCGCGCTCCACGCTGGCGGCGATGTCCGATGCGCGACGACCTTCGATCCGATACTCTCCTAGCACAAAAGAGATTATGCACTAGTGCAATGGAGTACGCAATGACCGCCGCCGCCGAGACCTACACGCCCACCGACCGGACCGTGCCCACCCGCTCCAGGCAGCGTGCGTCGTACGACAAGGCATTGGTCCACTCGATACTCGACGAGGCGTACGTCTGCCACCTCGGCTTCGTCCGCGACGGGGCTCCCGTCGTGCTTCCCACGCTCTACGGCAGGGTCGGCGACCGGCTCTACGTCCACGGCTCGACCGGCTCGCGCCCGCTGCGCGCCACGGGCGACGGGGTGAAGGCCCCCGGCCTGCCCGTCTGCCTGACCGTGACCCACGTCGACGGCCTGGTCCTGGCCCGGTCGGCGTTCCACCACTCGCTCAACTACCGCTCGGTCGTCGTCCACGGCACCGCCCACCAGGTCACCGACCCGGAGGAGCTGCGCACCGCCCTCGACGCCCTCGTCGACCAGGTCGTCCCGGGCCGATCCGCCGACTCGCGGCCCGCGAACGCCAAGGAGCTCGCCGCCACGGCCGTGATCCGGCTCGACCTGGACGAGGTCTCGGCCAAGGTCCGCACCGGCGGTCCCAACGACGACGCCGAGGACCTCGGCCTGCCCCACTGGTCCGGCGTGGTCCCCCTGCAGGGCGGTTACGGCGCCCCGGTCCCGGCCGACGACCTCGACCCGGCCGTCGCCCTGCCCGACTACCTCGCCGCGCTCTGAGGACGGACGGACCCGATGCTGATCCATCCCTGGGACGCCGCCCACGACGAGGGCGAGTGGCGCGCGTGGCTCTCCCGCCACGACTTCGGCCAGCTCGCCGTCAACGGCCTCCCCGGCGACCCGCCGTGGGTGCAGCCGCTGCACTTCCGGTACGACGCCGAGCCGGGCCCGTACGGTCGGGTGCTGGCCCACCTCGCCCGCCCCAACCCGCTGTGGCGGGCCGTCGAGGCCGACCCCGTGGTGCTGCTGAGCGTGGTCGACGACTACGTCTTCGTGCCGGGCACCTGGACGGCCCCTGCCGGCGCCCCGGCCGAGCACGGCACCCCCACCTCGTACTACGCGGCCGTCCAGTTGCGCTGCACCGCACGCGTGGTCGACGACGCGGCGGAGAAGGCCGAGCTGCTCAACCTGCAGGTCGCCCACTTCCAGCCGGACGGCGGCACCGCGCCGGCCGTTCCCGGCGAGGCCCCGTTCGGCCGGATGCTGCCGGGCATCCGGGTGCTGAGCCTCGAGGTGACCGAGGTGCGGGCCAAGTTCAAGTACGCGGGCAACAAGCCGCAGGACGTCCAGGACCGCGTGGCGGACCGACTCGCCGAGCGCTCCGGTCCCGGCGACCTGGCCGCCCGCGCCCACCAGCTCCGCCGCCGCACCACAGGCTGAGACGGAGCCGACGGGGGCACGGGCCGGGCGGCCCGTGCCCTCGCCCCCCCCTTGGGAGGCTTGTCGATCAGGCAGGGCTCGCGCCGGCCGACGAGACGCCCCCTAGGGCCTGTCGTCACATTCCCCTCTGCCCCGCGACGCCTGGCACGCGCTCTCGCCGCACCGGGCGAAAGCGCGAGTACGCCCCGTACG